>JAUNMR010000008.1:77666-126504 GCA_030537455.1 Planctomycetia bacterium
ACCTTGGACCCAGCGGTTAACAGCCGCTTGCTCTACCAACTGAGCTATCAGGGCAATAATAATTTGTCAAGCGCCCCAACAAGGACTCGAACCTTGGACCCAGCGGTTAACAGCCGCTTGCTCTACCAACTGAGCTATCAGGGCATTCAAAGATTTTAGTCAATCTTTGTTCTACTAGTGTACCGTCGTCGTCGAATTTGACAAGTCTATTTCATGAAAAAATTTCTGTTTTTTTCGGCGCGCTATACCGACTCCTAAAAGATTCGGTTCTCTTCGCGCAACGAACGGATAGTAATCGCTCGTTACAATTCTTTTAATTACAAGGTTTGCAATGGCTTAATGCTTTTGCGCCCAGTCGCTCGGGAAACTTTTGCCATAGGTCTTCCAGCGATTATGTAGCCACCAGTACTGATCTGGAGCGAGACGAATCTGTTCTTCAAGTCGGGTAACGTGCCACTGTGTGATCTGCTGAATGGATTGCACGTCCTCGGGCAATTCCCTGGGGTCGAGGGAATCGACCAGACGCATAGTAAAGGACAGGGGCTGGTCGTTGCGTCGAGTGGCATAACAAACGAAAATCGGCGCGTCGTACTCCACGCTCAGTAGCGCCATCGCCTTATAGGCGGAGGCGGGACGATTGAAGAATTTTACCCAAGCGCCCTTACGCCCGGCGGACTGGTCGGCTAAAAACGCCATGACGCCGTTGCTGCGCAGAACGGACAGAATATCTTCGTAACCCGTGTTTTTATCGATGATATACTGACCGGTCTGTCCGCGAAAGTCGCTCACGAAATCATTGAGATACCCGTTATCGAGCTCGCGCGCCACGGAAAACGTCGGGTAGCCGAGCAGTCCCAAGAGGAACCCGCCGAGTTCGAAGTTGCCAAAGTGCGCGGTAATGAGAATAATCGGACGATCCGCCTGTAGCGCCTTAAAGAGCGCGCGACCATTTTCGATCATGACATGACGATGCCAATTGAGCACATGTAATTGCCGTGGCGCCAACGCCGCTTCACTCGCGAGCAGAAACAGATGTCGCCACATTCCGCGCGAGATCAAATTGCGCTCGTGCTCGCTCTTCTCCGGAAAGGCAAAACGTAAGTTCGTATCGGTCAGTTTGCGCCTGACACGTAACACGTCGTTAAAGACAAACGCCAAAATCTCCGACCCGCGCTCGCATTGACTCAGCGACAAAGACTGTACGACGCATATTGCTATACGCACGATCAAATAGACGATGTAATCAATTGCCTTGTGTATTTGTTTACGCATCTTGGAAACCGAGTCATAAAACAACTTCCGCCATACCGGCTACGCTTCGCCAGGAATATACGGAAGTCAATGCAACTCGTTAAAGTTAACCTATTTTATGGGTTTAATCAAGAGATCATGCAATACGACGCCTGGCGGGGCGCTGGGAGACAGTTCTGTTATTCACAAGGGCACCGTATTTGCCTGTATATCACTGAAGCTTGACAAGTATATAGTCGTCAAACGCTGTTATATTATTCTCTTAGTTCTTTCTCATTCACAAGGTAAACATTTCCACGTGCTCTTGTAATAGCAACATAAAGCTTATTGCGAGTCTGCGGGCGTAGCTCTGACAACTTTCCTTTATGATATGCACTAGCTGTGCTTTTGTTCAAATAGACACACACATCATTGTGATGATCTTCACCTTTGCTTTCCCCCCAGTTGTAATGATTGTCACCAAAACACGCTCCCTCTTTATAATGGAGCTTGACTATACTGCAATCGCCAGCAATCTGTCGTATTCTTACCGGATCGGAAATCAGTAAAACGGTTGAATCATCCGCAGAGCGATTTGAATGTATTTCTATTCCGAGGTTCTCAGTTATAAACTGACAGACCGTGGGGGTACATCTCCAGCTATTGACCATAGATATGCAATCGCATTGAAACCCCTTGTCTTTAAAGCGTTTCTCATATTTGCTCTTATCATCAAATAGATTGCGGTTGACATTTCCATCGCGGCTTGTGTCATACGTGTGCTGATAAAAATCTCCGACGTAAAGATGATCCACGTCTGTTTCCATTAGCTTTTCCAGGAAGTCAAAATCTCTGCCTGCTATGTCCTGAACCTCATCCACGATAAACTCATCAAAGTACTTGACAATACGATTTTGAATGTCTTCAATTACATTTTTAAATTCCAGGAGCAGTGAGAGTCCATTGCTAAATAGAAACCTGCTTTCGTTCATGTAAAATCGAATGTCATTATCCCGAGCACGCGTCATCGGCGGTTTCTTGTAAATGATCCCCTTCGCCCTAACATCGTCAGCCAGAAAAGGACTATAGCAGAAGCGGTAAAGAAACTGGAAATAACGCAACAGCACTATATTATCAGGGCAAATCCCGCCAAACTTATCTCTTATTTTGCTCAGCAGAGTCTCATAATTGGCGATTGTGTGTGTTATGATCAAAGTCTGGCGGCATTCCTCTTCGTTCCGTCCGCTCCCTAGCCAGTCGTTCGGCTTTCTGCTTATCCTCACGATCGACGTCTTTCTCGGCTGTCATTGTCTTTCAAATTCCTTGACGCCCTTTCAAGTGGACGACCTAACGTTTGAAGTTTATTTTTCCCTCTCTGTACAAGGCGCTCAGAAGCAAACAAGCGCCGTCAACGCCGTCACAAGCACACACGCGCCAACTGCAATCCAGGCATACGAAAAGAGGTCAGTCACACAGACTGACCTCAATTTCATTAGCTCTTATGAACCCGTTTCTGATGTGAAACGCATTCGAAGCGTCGGATACAAGTGGAGGCGGCGGGAATTGAACCCGCGTCCCGCGACGTCTCTACGAGAACGTCTACGCGTGTAGTCGATTCTTTAAGTTTTAGTCCCATTGACCCCTTATCGACGACGGTTTCGCAAGGACGATTCGAAAGCTTGATTTAATCCCACGCGTGTTCGACGCGACGCGGAACGATCCGAATTTAACGGCCGAATATTTCGTCTCTTCGGCTAAGACTCATATTCGGGGCTGCCTGTTCTTAGGCGGCCATAGCCATTTGGTTATTGGCAATTGAAATTTATAATCGGCTTTTAACGAGGCCCACCGATCAACCTCGACGCGCAATCCTCGCTTTGCCCGCCCGGTCGAATCCAGTTCGCCCCCGACGCTGACAAAACTGGACGTATTATAACAACCGCCCAAGCGTCCGCAAGTAAAAATCGCCGTGAAAGGTCTATTTTTCCAAATTTTTCTCATTGCGCCCCACGCTGGCGTCGTTACAGTTTCCCCAGACTTCGAGCCAGTTCATAGGCTTGTAGTAGATGCAAAATACCGCAACTGGTGAGTTTCCAATAGTCTGGGGTAGTCAACGCCGTTTTGAGAACCTCCAGCGACTCGGCGTCCAAAGAGTCCTTCTGCGGATTCAGCGCAATTGTCAGCGCTAGTTCGCCACATTCTCGAGGCGCATACCAGCACGCGCGATATTCCCCGGTAAGACCGCCCACAACACGCCATGGCGGCGCTAGAACCGTTAGGTCTCGCGTCTTTAAAGCGTTCAACGCTCTATGCTGACGCGCCTTCGCTAAATCTGCCACATAGTCCAACGTCTGGGAAAGGCTCTCGCGCAGTTCCACGTCTGGCTCCAATCGGTAGAGAATCGCCAGTGACTCTTGCATTTGCAAGAGCGCGTAAGCGGGCATACGTCCAGACAGCGCCGTGTTCTCGCGGATATGCGCCGACTGCGCCACGGTTGCATCGGCAAGCTCGCGCCAGCGCGCCCAATATTCTTTTTCACGCGCCTGGTCGCCCTGACGCTTTGCCACGTCGTAGGCGACGGCATAGATCATCGTCAGGCGCGCCGCCTCATGATCCTCAACCTCCTTCATGCGGCAGATCCCATTGCGACAGCGCGAACCGTCGGCGCATAAGAAGTCGTAATCGTTTTCTGGTATGACGTTGCGCGTCATGCGGTCGGCTATGGCGTATAAAATATCAGCGGCGCGTGCGCGAGATTGTACGTCCGACAGTTCCGAAACGCTATATTCCCACACCGCCCCAGACAAGTGCGTCACCTGGTCGCGCGAGGAGTTTATATAACACTTACCCGGCGCCTTGGGACTAACGCCGCGCGCCACGAACCCAGGCGAGCCCGAAACCGTCGTTAAAAGTTCTAGACCTGAGAAAACGTCTTGCGCCTGGCTCTTGATCGTCGCAAGTTCCGACGCGCTAGCGCCCAGACGCTTTTCATTTCCGTATCGCAAGATCAGCGCCTCTAACGCCACGCCGCCGGAAATAGCACAATCCTCCATCGCTGTGCCATAACCGTAAACGTTCGGTGAAAGCGTCTCCACCTCATTCTGTGTCGGAAGATGGTCGAGCGTTTTGCCCGGTTCCAGCGACTGGAGAAAATCATAGAACAGTCGCGTCTGAGGGGAATAGAAATGCGCCCACGTTGCGTCCCAGGCGCCCGTCATCTGTTTGTCTAACTCGGTTTGACCAAAGCAAATACGCGCGGTTAGGCATAGAAGGAACAATGACAAGACGATTGCGCTATACTTGTGTCTTGAATTGCTTGCGATTCTCATGGGTGCGCTATCTCCCGTATCGTACAATAATACCACGAGAGGAGCAGTTCTGTGACTCATTATGCCCAGACGCTCGTCTCGGGGGGGTTGACGGCAAATTAATCGAATAACGTCGCCAACGCGTTGTTTCGATTGTGAAATCGGCGTTTACTTCAACGTTGCAGTTGTGGACTCACAAAGATCAGCGTCTGTCGTCCTTTCATTTTGACGTGAATAACGCCGTCTTTAGCGGGTAAATCCGTCATCGCGCCCGATTCGGGGTCGAGTTGAATCCAATTCGCTGCGTCGAACTTCTGGTCGGAGGGAATACCCGTGAGCGTCATATCGGTTTCATACTCTTCTGGAACAACGTTTACAACCACAAAGACCAATCTACCGTCGCGTTCAAAAGCGCCTTCAACAAAACTGGGATAGCTCGGCGTTGGGGTCAGGCGCGGACCGGTCACGTCTGCAAAGGCGCGCGCCACGTCTTCCCAGAGTTGGAGCGGTTCCTCTGAAGACGTCCAATATTCTTTGAAATCCGGATCCACCCAATCGTACTGAATCTTCTGTGACCCGGCGGGAAAAATTACAGCGGAAAAGAGTCCCTGAATACGCGCCGCTTCCTCTGGGTCAGTAGGCGTCTTAGTCAAATTCGCGAGGGTTGAACGATCGGCGAGACAGAAGGACGTTTGCACGCGAGACAGTCCTGCGCCAATGATATTAAAAGACTCCACAATTTCACGCACGCGCTGCGATTGATTATTTACCCCGATCTTATCCGCGACAGGTCGGAATTCCTCTTGTAATTCTTCAATTGGGTAATAGAGTAAGACCTTACGAACAGGTTGCGCGTCCATGAGCGTTGCGTTCAAACGCCCGACATATTCGCAATAAGCGGCGTGAGTCTTCTCGTTGCGGTAGTCCGCGCCGTCGACGCGGTAGTAGAGCATGTAATCGGTGGCGCCGCTGGCCGATTGCCATCCGGCGGTCGCCTGCATGAGTTCGAGCGTCGCGGGCTTACGTTCGCCGGCAACCAGTTGGGAGAAGTCGCTAATCTCGGTCATCATACGTCGCTGACCGGTCAAAATAGCGGCGGTCAAGGGAAACGCGGCAGCAGCCCAATTTCCATAATAATAGGCGATCGGGTCGGAGTTGAGCATGTCCATACCGGGGATATCAAAGCGCTTTAACACCTCAAGTTTATTGCCGTCAAGCGGTACTTGCATGAGGATATTTTCCTCATAGAGCGTATGCCCCGACGCCACCGGTCCGTTTGGCGTCTCATGACAGAAATCCTGGATCTGTGCGTAATAACGCTGGCAATCTAACTGCCCCAAGAGTGTCCAGAATTGCCTGCGCGCCTTACGATCTTCGGGCGAGTCGCCGGCAAAGAGGGACGGCAAGGCGTCTTCCAGGGATTCGTTGTACTTTTCGAAATATCGCTCTGGCAGGTCGTCGCACCATGAGACGACCGGTAGCATTTTCTTCTCGGGGTCGATCGGGTCGACGTAAGGCACGCGCGAGCGAATATCTTCCTCTTGAATCACGCCGAGGTTCGCCGCCATCATAGCGGGCTCGTCGGTAAAGAAAGCTTCCACCTTTTGATATAAGTCGCCAAGCTCCTCACGATAGCGTCGGTGTGTCACGTCAATAAAACGCTGTGTCGCCGCGGGATTCAAGGGGTTGGGATAACGTCGTGCTTTAAAGACGTTATTACTGGAGTGGGTAAATTCATAGCAATCGCGCACATAATACGGCGGGTCATGTTCCGGATCGTACGCCAGCTCCAAAGCGCCCAGCTCCGGGTGACCTTCCAAGACCACGCCGCCCGCGCCCAGACTCGGATAGCCGTCCTCGTCGTAGATCCACACGCGCATCTGCGCGTCCACGATATTTTGAACGCCCTTAACGAACCGCGCCCAATTCTCCGCGGAGCGAATATATTCCGCCCCGCCGACATTGACGACCAGCCCGCCAAGACCGCATTCGTCACGGTAGTACTCGACTGTCTTCGGATTGCTCATATCGGAGCCGTGAACTATCTGTAGCGGTCGATAGACGCGCGGAGGAGTCTGGAAATCACGTAGCCACTCCTGTGAAAGAAAGGGCGCGCCCGACGCTTCCAGACGCACGACGCCATCGCGCGTCTTATCGGCGTCCACGTCCGACGCAGACTCCTGAGCAAACGCGCTACTGGTCAGGAAGAACAGAGAGACTAACGTGTGTAAATATAAGCGATATCTTGAATTCATCTTAACCTCAAAGTCGCGTCGAACGCCACAGTCGCCACGACGACGCTACACGTTTATTAACGTCTATATAGTATCAACGCAAAAGATACCCGGCATAACCGACAACGCGTTCGAAATCGCCGCTGGTTGCGCCGCTCGTGGCGTAACCGACCCGTAGCGCACGGTTTAATTCGCCACGCATGCGTAACGCGCAGATTACCGCATAAGCCGGTAAGACGCCGCACATACTCGCTTGATTGTCACGAACCGTCCTCAGAAATAAGTCAGGGTCGAGCGTCTCGAGCGCGTCGGTCACCTTGCGATCAATTGCACGCGTCGATTCTTCACTGGCGTAGTGATTCATATCGCTAGAAATGACCAAAAGCGGACGTTTACGTCCCTGCTCGATCCAATCGGTCAAAGCGTCGGCGAGTTTCTGGGAGATCTGCAGGAGTTCCTCGCGCGAGGCGTAGCCAACCAGCGCGCCGACAACCTTTGCGTTAGGGAAATATCGAGCGAGCATGGGGATCTGAACCTCTATCGAATGTTCGGAACGATGAGCGAGACGATCCTCCACAAATTCGGGAATATGGCGCTTCATGCACTCAAGCCACTGTAAATCGTTCGGAACCTGACCGGCGCTATAGTTCCAGTTTTCATCGGGCATTAGCGCGAAATTAGCTCCCTCTCGTCGATGCTTCGGCGCAAAGACGACAACTGTTTCCGGCTCGGCAATGTGGCGATAGGTCAGCGACGCCAACGCGCCGGAATAGATCCATCCGGCGTGAGGAACCAGTGCGGCGTAATATTCCTCGCGTTTACCGTTAAAGGGTTCGCTCTGCTCAAAGGACGCTAGCATAGCGTCCTGTTCACGCGCGGAACTGGGATAAAACATGCCCGCAACTGCGCAGGGACGTTCCGACTTGCGTGAGGAAGTCTCGCTGTTACGACGGTTAGAAAAAAGAGAGCTTATCGGCGCTTGCCACTGAAACAGTGAGGGCGAAATCGAATAACTTGTTTGGCTTTGGGCGGTCGCGTCGACGTCATGTGAACGTTTCTGCTCTTCTAAGACCTTCGACAACAACGGATTGCGACTTGCGTTGTAGACAAACGGCTTCTTATAGCTCACCCCGGCAAAAGAGAAAAGCTGGACGTCGTCGGCGCGCCAGGCGTCACGGGAAAGACCGGCTTTATCGCAAATGCCTGCAAGGTAATCGTCGAGATCCCACCCTGCCTCCACCGGCACGCTCGGCAGAAGCAGACCGCGCCGACCGCGTCCGACGATTTGAAGACCGTCGCGACCAATAACAATCGACTCGCGCCGCGCCGCGCCACGTCCGGCGACCGGCTGAAGATTTTGTAGCGCCCAAACTTCCATGTCGAGCTCGTAAAATTCGCGCGACGAGATGGGAGGAAATCGCGGATCTTCACGCGCCGCGCTCACCGACGCGTGCGCCAACGCGACGCCGAGGTCGACGTTTTCGCTCACATAGCCCATACAGGAACGCAAACGACCGTGCCATTTAAAGCTCACAAAGGCGCCGAGAACCTTGCGCCGACCCAAATCGCCCAGGTCGTCCCCAGACGCCTGACCGTTTACCACAACGGAGGTTACGCGATCGCGCGCCCAATAGAAAAGGCGCGCCATAACTTCTTCGGAATACTCCTGACGCCAGGCGTCTGCGTCTTGGGACTGTGATTTACTGACCATATTAACTCTCCTAAATCACTCGACGCGCCGCAAGAAGTCACGCTAAGACGGCGCCGTCGCTGGCAAACATATCTCTTAGAATATAACGCAGGCAACCGCGTCCTTCAATAATACAAGAAGTACGACTGACAGAACCCAAGAAAAACCAAGTCAACACACGGCGATTATCAGCGGCGCCAACAGACGCGATGAAGAAAGGAAAAAAGAAAAGCCCCGCCCTAGAGCGCCGTTTAAATGATTCCTGCAACAACACTTGCATTCCAAATGGGTGACGACCATTAAATAAGGGAATCGACGGTTCGCTTAGGACGGGGCGGCGCGCGTTGACGACGCGTCATGCGTCGCTATGCCCATACCTAATTTTGTCCATACCTACGAACGACGAAGCATTCGCGAGGAACGTTCAACGCTAATAATAAACCTTGCCAGTCTTAAACTTCAAATGTCTCAACTGAAAATCGAACGCTATATCTTAACAGATTACGCAACGATTTCAAGGAGTCGCTATGATTTTTCAAGGTTATCACGACTAGGCGCGTCAGCCAAGTAGGAAGCGCTGACCTAGTATATTTCGCATAACCTCGACGTCGCGCACAACGAAACCAACCGTTACAAAGTTCACAAAAGCCATAACGTTGCTTTCCGTTAAATGCATTATCATTATAATCGAGCGATTTTTTTCGTCAAATAAAAAATCTGTAAAAACCCAAAAAGAATGAGTTTTTCTTCAACAGACCAAGCAGAACTATATCTTTAAACGTCAAGGATTAGAGCAAGTAGATAAAATACAAAAAGTCGACAAGATAGGGAATTCCCTTAAAAGTTGAAGAACCCACTAACGCCCCCCTTGTGGAATGGGTTGTTTATGCGATAATGACGTACTAAAATATGAACAAAAGAGAGTCGCTTGGAGTATGAGAGGCGCCGTGTCTCTCTATGGCGAGCGACATAACTTTTTCCGTCAGAGGAAATATTTAATGGTCGAACTTTTAACATTAAACGTCGAAAGTCGCGAAACCGTCGGCAAGCGCCGAAATCGTCGTCTTCGTGAAAGCGGCAAAACCCCGGCTGTGCTCTATGGTCACAAGCAGGACGTCTTGAATTTGCAAGTTGCCACTGACGCGGTCGAAGCCGCTCTGCGTCACGGCAGTCGCTTTGTCCAACTCCGTGGCGCCGTCTCCGAACGCGCCTTCATTAAGGAAGTACAATGGAACGTTTGGGGCGACGTGATTCTGCACGTTGACTTCACACGCGTGAGCGAACACGAACACGTTCAACTTTCCGTCCCGCTCGTGCTACGTGGCGAAGCGCTCGGCGTCAAAGACGGCGGCGTTGTCAAGCAACACCTGCACATGGTCGAAATCGAGACTGAACCAACCTCCGCGCCGGAAAATCTTCCGGTCAATATCAACGACTTGGCGTTCAATCAAGCGATTCGTATCGCCGACCTTTCCGTTCCGGAAGGCGTCAAGATCCTCGCCGATCCTGATACGGTGGTCGTTGAATGCGTCGAGCAACAAGAGGTTGTCGAAACCGAAGAAGACGAAGCCGGCGAAAACGAACCGGAAGTCATCGGTCGTAAAAAGGAAGAAGACGCCGAATAACGCGTCTAACGCCACGACGCGTTTGCGTCCAGTTCTACGAACGGCTTGCTCACTTTCCTACGCGTCTGTGGCGCTAACGTTCGATCATTTCAGTTCGGGTGTAAACTATGTTCAAAGCGTTACTTAACTATTTAAACGTTTTCAACAATAACCCGAAAAGTTCAATGAAGCCGGACAAAATTATTGTCGGTCTGGGTAATCCGGGCGCTAAATATCGCAATACGCGACATAACGTAGGCTATATGGTTCTGGCGGAATTAGCCGCGCGACACGCAGTCGGCAAACCTCGAAGCCAATTCCAAGCCGACGTCCTCGACGCGCAAATCGCTGGACAAAACGTTATGCTACTGTGCCCCACGACCTTTATGAATCGTAGCGGTTCCGCTGTGGCTGAGGTCGTTAGGTTTTACAAACTGCCCCTGGAAAACATTTGTGTCGTTTGCGACGACATCGATCGCCCACTGGCCAAATTGCGTATGCGCGCTAATGGCTCTTGTGGCGGTCAAAACGGTCTACGCGATATTATCGCTAAACTTGGATCACAAGATTTCCCTCGATTTCGTATCGGCGTCGATCGTCCGCAAAGCAAAGAGGACGTAAGCGCCTATATTCTTCAGTCGTTCCGACCTGAGGAAAAAGAGGAAATCAATTTTGCAATTCAAGAAGCGGCCGACGCTATGGAGCTTTGGGTAAAAAACGGTCCAAACGCTGTAATGGATCGATATAACCGAAGCGACAAGAGCAAATAACGCGTACCATTCCCAATGGATCGACTCATTCGTCTTCATTTCGTTATTCTTTGACGGCGTTATTCGTCGTTAATTACAGAGTACAATTGCCGATTGTGTAATTCCACGGTTAGCGTTCGAAATTAACGTCTGCCACACTGGACGCGCAAAATATCGGCTTCACTCGTCACCAAACGACGAGCGTGGCTTTGAGCCTCGGTTAAAGTCACGTACAATTAGGAGTATAGCATTGAAACAGATTAATGTTTACGAAGGCTTGTTCATTTTTGACTCAGCCTCTTATGCCAATAATCCGGACGGCGTTTCCGGACAAATCGCGAAGACGATCGAAGATCACGACGGCGTCGTTAGGGTTTCTCGCCTCTACAAAGAAGGCAAACTCGCCTATCCGATCAAGAAACAGAAGACCGGCGTCTACTGGCTCGTCTACTTCCGTATGCCCACGGATCAACTCTTGGATTTCAACCGTCAGATCCAACTCAATAACAACGTTCTGCGCCACCTGGTCATTAAGATCGATCCGCGTCTGGAAGAAGCGCTCGTTAATAACGCGCAGGTCGGTCCGACCGTTGCGGAAGAACAGTCGACTGAAAAACCACAGGTCGCTGTCGACGACGTCTTCTAATGACTGATACGCTTTGCGTATGCGAGTCTTTCACGCGTTTTGAGTTTTCATCGCGAGCGCTCGCAACTGTGCGACTTAGGCGCTGGCGCTTATTTACACGACCGATTGATGCGTCGTTGCCCAAAGACCTTTAGAATTATAAGGAAGAACGTATGGCTAGTTTCAACAAAGTCATTTTAGTCGGCAACCTCACGCGTGATCCCGAGTTGCGCTCCTTCGCCAGCGGTTCCGTCGTCTGTGTCGTCGGGCTGGCCGTAAACGAAAGGCGCAAGGATCAGAACGGAGCGTGGGTCGAAGAGGCGCACTTCTTCGACGTCGACGTCTGGAACAGGAACGCTGAAATTCTCAAAGAATACTGCAAAAAAGGCTCCTGCATTCTCGTGGAAGGTAAATTACGCCAAGATACCTGGGAACAAGACGGTCAGAAACGCTCAAAAGTCAAGGTTTTTGCTGAGCGTATCGTTCTGCTCGGAGGTCGTGGCGACGGCGGTAATTCCTCTGAACAAGGTCGTGGCGGTTATGCGCAACGACGATCGCAAGGCGGCTCGCAAGGTTCGGAACAATCTTTCGGCGGCGGTTACTCCAGTGGACCGACAGACGCCGATTACATCGGTCCGGGCGCCTCGCCGCGTGACTCCGGATTCACACCCGATCCCGGCGACGATATCCCCTTCTGACGCATACGCAAAACTCAATAAGTCAAGTCTATCGTACATCACCGATTATATAGAAATAGGTTCATAACGATGCAAGTTAGAAATAAACGCGCCCGTAACGCTTATAGAACGGGCAAACGCCTCCCCAAGGGACCCAACGGCGGTATTCAACTCATGCTTATCCAGACGATTCCGTCCCTCGGAAAAGCTGGCGATATTGTTGAAGTCAAGCCCGGATACGCCAGAAACTACCTGATTCCCCAAGGTTTGGCCGCTATCGCCACTAACGAAGTGCGCGAACAACTCGCCGCTTATCAGGCTGAACAAGCTAAACTACGCCAGCAAAAGATCGAAGATCTCCAAAAGCTCGCCGCTCAAATTAAAGGCGTGCAACTTCAAATCGAAGCGAAAGCTCACCAAGAAGCCAGCCCGGATAATCCCGAAGCGACCGTCTACTACCTCTACGGCTCCATTGGTCCGAAAGAGATCGTCGACGCCCTCGCCGCTCAGAGTATCAAGATTGACGTTGAAAACGTGCGTATGCCCGGCGCTATTAAAGAAGCGAACGCTGCTTACGAGATCGATATCAATCTCGGTCACGACGTCCTCACTACGTTGCAACTGTCTGTCATTGCGCAAGCCTAAGTTCATTCGCTGTGCCTCAACGGCAACGGTCTGTTAAATAAGAAGTGGAGCGTAACCTTCAGTAAAGTTACGCTCCATTTTTTTGACCCAACGATTAGATTGAACGATTATTTCTTTACTCGAATGCTGTTCCGCAGAACGAACCTCTGATATAGAACGTCTGGCGACGTCCGTGTCTAGAAGAACGTCTACCAGGCTAATACGTTGTCGCTTCTACTCTTGAATCAATTCCACGCCGTCCATAAGGTCGACGCCATTGAAGAAATTCTTGAACTTACGCACATTCTGCGCCGGAGTATATTTACGACTCAACGCCTCTTCGAACTCGATCGTTACAAAGCCGCTATAGTCAATATCGTCAAGGGTTTGGCGAATTAGCGCCCAGTCGTTGGAGCCCAGACCAACGGGAACAAATCGACCGGAGTTATGGTCGTTCGGATCGATGAGATAATCCTTAAAGTGGAGTTTGACAATCGAATTCTTACCGAGCGCACGCAACCAATCTTGGGTCGGCGCGTATTTCACATGATTGCCAAGGTCAAAGTAGGACTTCACCCACGGCGTCTGGAAAGAGTGAATAAACGCCGCGTAGAGTTCCGGTGCACACCAAAGATTATTCCACACGTTCTCCAGACCAATACGTATGCCCTCATAAGCGGCGACCGCGGCCACTTCCGGAACGTAACGCTGAGCGCAACGCGTCGCGTTATTTTGCGCCTCGATATAGCTGGCAAAGGGCGCGTTATCGCCGTCGACCACCTCAGAGACCATGCAGGTGGTTGGGTCGAATTTAATACGGAAATCGTGCGGTTTAATCGCCGGCGCGTCTACACGACCGGGCACGCACAAACAGGACGACGCGCCGTAGGCGCTGGCGATTCTCAGCGCGTGTTTAAGCGCTTTAATATCCTCCTCCACCCGGCTGGGATGATTAAACATTGCGCTACGCATGACCGAGTGAATCTTAATGCCATTGGCCTGACAGATATTACGCGCTTCACGCGCTTGTGCCACGTCAATTTGC
Organism: Planctomycetia bacterium; assembly: GCA_030537455.1. Taxonomy (GTDB): domain Bacteria; phylum Planctomycetota; class Planctomycetia; order Pirellulales; family Thermoguttaceae; genus RUG369. The sequence goes on from JAUNMR010000008.1 coordinate 91,453, forward strand.
GTCGCAGTCGACTCGACGCCTTCCACGCCGGCGGCGGCGAGCGCTTCAATTTCTTCCGCCTTGATTTCGCCAACGATCACGGCGTTGTGTAATTCAGTGTGGTACTTTCCTTTAGATTCATCGGCATAAGCGCTCGATGACGTTGACAGTACAAAGTTATGAGAAGACATTGGTTCTTCCTTCTTTCTTCACATCACAAAAAGAGCGCGCGTTAGCTCACCGCAGAACGCGCGCTACGTTCGTTTACGCAAAGGGAGCAAGTTGAAACTTACTCAACGCCGTTGAGCACAGGAACGCCATTAAAGAAGTTCTTGAAGATTTGAACGTGCTGTTCGTCGGTGTATCCACCGCTTTCGAGCGTGACGAAGCCGTTATAGCCGATCTGTTCAATCGTATCGCGCACGGACTTCCAGTCGATGAAACCTTTGCCAATCGGAACGAATTCGCCGCCGGACGGCTTGTCTTTGTCAAAAAGGAAGTCTTTGATATGCAACTTAGTGATCGTGGCGCCGCCGCCAGCGAGAAGCCAGTCTTCGGTACGAGCGTACTTCACGTGATTGCCCAGGTCGAAGTATTCCTTGACCCACACGCTACCGATCGATCTAACGAAGTCGGAATAGAACTGAGGAGTGCACCACAGACCATTCCACACGTTTTCCAAACCGATCGTGACGCCTTCGTACGCCGCAACGGGAATGAGCTCTTCCATGCAACGATAGGTCACTTCCGTGGCGATGTTTTGCTGCTTGATGTACTCTTGGTATGGCTCGTTGTCCCCCTCGCAGACCTTAGAGACCAAGAGGGTCTCAGGATCATATTCAATTTGGAAGTCCCAAGGCGCCGGTGCGGCTACGCCGGTACGACAGGGCACCAGAAGGATCGTGGAGGCGCCGTAAGCGGCAGCGGCGCGTAACGCGCGTTTGACAGATTCTATGTCAGCGACGACGCTATCGGGTTGATTAAAATTCGTCCACGCGCGCATGACAGAGTGAATCTTGACGTTATTGGCTTCGGCAATTTTGCGAGCTTCGCGCGCTTTGTCGACGTCGATATCCCACACGGTCGTTTCAACGCCGTCTGCGCCAATTTCCGCAATGTGAGCCATCTGGTCATCGTTGATTGCGCCGACAATAAACCCGATTTTCAGTTGCGTTTTATACGACGGAGTCGCTTCTTCCGCACGGAGTTTCCCGGTCATTGTGGACATGCCGGAAGTTAACGCAGCGGCGCCTACCGTAAAAGCAGAGGCGCGCATAAAATCTCGACGTGTTAATTGATTGAGCATAAATAAAACCTTTCAGGTAGCGCGCTCGACGTCATACGCCCAGGCGTCAAACGACAAAGCGCTGTTAATCTCGAACTAAAGCCTTCACGTGTCATTTCTAGCGTTCAAAGCCAGAAGATACTTCGATTATAGTCGGCGCCTGCGGCGTTTTCAAGGAAAAACCTTGAACGTCCTTGGAAATAACGTCTACTAATGCGCGGCGACCTGACCTTTGGCACGCCAGCGATAGAAATGATTCACAACGGCGTCCTCGCGAATATCAGAACCATGCGAACCGCCCTTTGCGCCCGGGGGCATGTGAGAACCGTGGTCGGTACAAAACACGACCAAGCGGTCGTAATCGTTCCAGTACGTATCCGTCGCATCAACAACATTTAGCCATCTATCAATCACCGCGTGTCGCGCGTCGTCAGCCTCTTGACCAACAACGCCATACTTATGCATTATGGTATCGTATTCGCAGTCGTGTACGACGATCACGTCGTAATCGCTCTTCTCCAAAAGCTCTAAAGACTTTTCATAAGCCTCTTTGTCCGTGGGGAAATCATAGTAGTCAATATCGCGCTCGCGGAAAATCGTGATAACGCTGTTGCCTTTCTGGGAGACGATAGCAATTTTCTTCCCGGCTTCCAGTAGCACGTCGAAGAGAGTTTCCACTTTAACCACAGGCTTTTCATAGACTTTAATCCCGTGCACTTCTGGACCGGCGCCACAGAAGATCGTTGCAAAGCACACCGGGGTTACGGTCGTCATGACGTTCGTACATAGAACCCTCTCATTGGCTTCTTTCAAAAAGCCCTTGAAGTCATCGGGATAATTCTGCATGAGAACGTCGCCAAAGCAGTCTCCACAGTAGATAAAGAGCTTCTGCACGGGTCTTTTTTCCAACGCATCACGCGCAGATTTAACGACCGAGTCGATCTGATTGGCCGTTGCCGTTTTGGGAGTACGAACCTGCGCCAGAGCGCACACCGTCGGGGTAAGATCGGCAATGGAATGGTCGACGCCGTACTTCGCCTTCATTCTTTCGATTTCGTTAACTTGTGCGCCAGGCTCCTCTGCAAAAGTAAGCAACGACGTCAAGGGAAATACCAACGCTACGGCTGTAAATGCCGCCAAACAAATAATAAACCGTATCCTCATTTCAAGCTCCCAATAGTTGCTAGGGAATGAACATGTGTATAATGGAATATCCGACAAGAGGTTAGATAATGTCCAATTGACATGACTCGCGCCTCAACGATAGTCGACGTCGCCGATGGTCGGCAGATCGTCAAGGCTTTTTAAGTTGAAAAGTTGCAAAAATCTTTCCGTTGTACGATAGACGCTTGTTTTTTTCTTCTCGAGTACGACGCGCTCCTGTATGATCAGATCGCGTTTAACAAGTTGTGTCAAAACGTTAGTTGCATTTGGTCGCAGTTCGAGGATTTCCTCCACCGCCACGGGCTGGCGATACGCGACAATCGACAAAACGTCAATGGCAGATTGCGACAACTTGAACTCTTTTGTCTTGCCGGAAAAGCGAGCCAAGACGTCGTTAAATTCCGCGCGCAAAACAAGTCGATAACCGTCGCCGTCGCGAACGATTTTATAGGGGGAGCCATCGCGATAATAGCGTTCATTGAGGTCGGCAAGCGCTTCTATCGCCTCGAGTTCAGAAACGTTGCGCATAAGTTCGCACGCACGTTTGAGAGACAACGGCGTGTTGTCTTTATCCCCAACAAAGAGCATCGCCTCTAAAATACTCTCCGGTCGCACCAGCGCTTTTGGGCGCGCGAAGTCGCACCGTGAGCGGTCGGCGTCAGAGGCGCACGATCCCTTGGAGGCGCGACTGGGTTTCGCGGAAACGCCTGTGGCAAAGTCGTCCTCGCTCATACGTGGCGCTTCGTACTTCTCCCCGGCCTGAAAAAGGAAATCTGCGTCGTTCTGTAAGATAACCTCGTCCAGCGCTTCTCGACGTTCCAGTTCTAAGTCGCGTTGGATACGCTCCGACTCCGACAATTCCAGTTCCGGCGCTGACTCTGCCGACTCGACCTCCTCGTCGTCGGTTTCAAAAAGCGAACGCAAGCCGACGGCAAATTGTTCTGTTGAAGCGGAGGAATCGACGCTACGCGCAAAACTCTTGGCGAAAAAATCGTCTTCGACCTCGTCCTGGTCATTACCACTGGCTAAATCCTGCCGCTGACCGGAGATATCGGACGCAGACGTCTCGACCTCTGGAGCGGACGCAGAAGGAGCGCTCGTAGCGTCTTGTTCTGGCGTGACTTGTGCGTCCTTGTCGGCTGCTGAGTTCATGCTCTGTAAAATCCTAAGTTAAGTGGAAGGATATTAACGTCAGGATTAATTATACCGGGAAAAGCGGTGAAAGACAAGACAATCATAACAGAGAAGGTTACGCGCGTGATTCACTTGACGCAGAAGATTGTCAAATCCGCCGGTTATGGTATTATGAGAGGAAATCCGTAAGACGTCACAACTGTAATAAGGAGTATTGGACTATGTTAGAAGTCGGTACAAAAGCGCCTGAATTCACTCTGCGTGATCAAGACGACCAGCCTCGATCCCTCGCCGATTATCGCGGTCACAAGGTCATTCTGTATTTCTATCCCAAGGACATGACGACCGGCTGTACGCAACAGGCATGTGAATTTGCCAGATTATACCCGGAAATAAGCCAGAAGAACGCCGTTGTATTGGGCGTAAGCAAGGATTCGGTCGCCTCCCACAAGAAGTTCGCGCAAAAGAATCAGCTCCCCTTCACTCTTCTCGCCGATCCTAACCTCACGGTTTTACAAGCGTACGACGTTTGGGCGGAAAAGAAAAACTACGGCAAAGTCACAATGGGCGTCGTACGTACGACATACCTGATCGACGAAAATGGCACGATCATTGAAGCGCTCGGCAAAGTTAAAGCAGCCGCCAATCCAACCCAAATGCTTGAGATCTTGAATACGTAACGATTACGCGAACAGACACAAAGAGTAAACGGTTCCCATAAAACTCAAAACACGCCTCAATACAAGTAGATAGACATAGAAGAGCGTCGAATCAAATCATTTGGCGCTCTTATTAACATAAAAAAAGCGTTGATTCCAAAAATGAAACCAACGCAAGTGGCTGAAACTGGACTCGAACCTGTGACCTACGGCTTATGAAGCCGTCGCTCTAACCGACTGAGCTATTCAGCCTCAACAATCGCTCCAATGGAGCAATTTAGTACCAATATGATAACGTCGAACACCCTTTTGTAAAGATACTTTTTTAACTTTTTTACCTTTTTCTTTCTGCGTCCCCACTTAGTCGCTCCTTCACGTCTGAAACCGAACCGGTTTGAAACAACGATCATCTGTAATTCATTACAACTTCTCTTTAAGCTGGATCGCCGACTGTCCGTGACTAATGCCGGGCTTGCCACGATAGAATGGAACGCCGTCCGCCTCGATCGTAAAGAGTTCCTGAGCGTCTATTTCAGTGTACAAAACGTCGCCCGGCTTGAGACTACGCCAACGTTGCGTGGGAATAACGCCGGTCGCCACTTTTACGATTAACTCTGCGAAATCGTCTCGTGACTCGACTCGCGTCCCCATCTTGCGTCTCACGCCAGGCGCTACTTCTGGTTCTGGCGTCGACCCGTCTGTAAGATCTGCCGAGGTTCCTAAATGGAGTAAGCAATGGGGCGTGTCAAGCAAGTCCTTCGCAACAAAAGCCATCGCCCAGGAGAACTCATGTTCGCCAATAACAACGGTCGATTCTTCCCAATATAACCGTTCCTTATCACAAAGTTTGGCGAGTCCTGCGGCAAGGTCGCGTCCGTAATCAACAATGACGTCCTCAGAATCGGCGCTTTCCGCACGTGCGGGACACAATTGCAAAAGACGCCCCTGGTACGCTAAGAGGAGCTCATACTCCAAAGAGGTCAGCGCAGCGTCGCTTAGACGCTCCAGATAGTTCGATAGCGTCAATAATTCAGCAGGGGAGTAGCCCAGCAAGGCGTCTAACAGGACGCGAAGGGTCGCGGGTGGCGCTAGAAGAACAAAGCGGAAGGCGTCGCCGCTTCGACAAGCGATATACTCTGTTCCTCCAGCGTCGGAAAAGATTGACGTCATGCGCTGAATCAGGGTTTTAGAAGTTCCCACGCCGATGTGAGGAAAAACGACGTCCACATGACGCTCGCACAAAATAGTCGTCAAGATCTGTCGCTGTAAGGGAGCGGCGTTAACAAACCATCGTTTTGTAGCGTCAGTCGCGATGTTTTCCGGCAATGTCCGATTGGAAAGTCGCTTTTTAAGGTACGGCGAAAGTAGCGTACGATTGGGAAACTCCTCGCCGGTAGAACACGCTTCGGCATTTTGTGTTCGTACTTTCGCGCTATGTGTCGACATTCGACCAATTCCTCAATTCGTATGCAATTAACGATTTGTGCAATGAGTAGACGACGACGCCCCAGTTGCGCACACCGACGCGGAAAGGATACAGAATCCACGCCACATTATCAAGCCCAGCGTTTGTGTGGATTGAACGACGCCCTTATCAAGCGACCTAAAGTCACACAAACGATTGACAAAACTCTATAAAAATGATACCATCGTTAAAAACATGCGTTGGCGCTATACGCTAAACTAACGAAAAACTTTGCAACCTCCCTTAACAGACAGTTAACATACATAAAATAACGCAACGCTAAAGGAGCCTGTTCTCTCATGCTAAAACGAATCAAAGAAACAGTCGTACGAACACGACGTCTCACCTGCCTCTTTGGCATTGGCGTCGTTTGTATGTTACTTGGCGTACGCGCCGTCAATGCGGCCGACACTAAGTCGGAAAATTGCGACATTTACGCGACAGCAACCGTTGCAAGCGTCGACGATCTGTGGCGCGCGCTCGATCGTATCGCCGACGAAATGAAATATTCCGAGGTGACGCAAGTAGCGCGTGCGGCGCTAAAGCTCCGTGGCGCCAACGTTACATTTGCACAGAATCGACCGTTTGGTCTGGTCGTGGCGTCTAATGGCGATAATGTCTTTACATTTGGTCACCTGCCCTTGCCGGAGGATGAAAAGGGCGCGGATTCCGCGACCGTGTTTACTCAAGCGCTCTTTGACCAAATGAACGACAAGTTCGATTTAGACGTCGAACTTCTTCCCTTGGGCAATACGTTGTGTATTGTCAATCCTAAATGCGCCGATCTTATTCCCGCCAACGTCGCCGACGACCTACAGACCTTAACTTTTTCGAACGCCGAAGATATTAAGTTCATCGAGGTGAAGGTCAACGTCGAGAAAATACCCGCGGAATTTATCGAAGCGGCTTTTGCCTCTTTGCGCAACGCCATTGCCGAGCGTGCGGCGGCTAATTCCCAAATCGTTCCGGAGGAACTCAATGATACGCTCAAAATCTATTCTGAGCTTATCGACTCCATTGCTCAGTGTACGTGGTCGATCACGCTTGACCAAGAGAATAATTTAGTCTCTACTTTCACGCTCGCTTGTAAACCAGACAGCGTTCTTTTGGGACAATTAGAAGCGTCGTCGAAAATGACCTCGCGCTGGACGTCGCTTCTGCAAACGCCGAACTCGATCTTCTCATCAGTACGCGCCGGCGTCGTCACTGGCTTGGACGCCGCCACACAATCAAACACAATCAATGACGTCACGGACAATCAGCTCTTTCTAATGCAGTCGATCCTTGACAATCCCGACGATTTTGCAGTAGCGCAGGATCTGCTGGAAGCGTTTAGAAAGGTCGCGCTCGCTAATCTTAGTGTAAACGAATTCGACACAGGCTTCGTCGTGGCGGCCGAGCCCTTTGTAATCGAACTTGGCATAGACGTCAAAGAAATGGTTCGCCTAAAGGAGGCAGCGCAAAAAATTTGGGAACGATTCTGCGAAAGTCAGCCCGACGCCAAAGATATGCTCAAATTTGACGCACAGGCATACGCCGACTTCCAAATCACGACTTTCGACATGCCCCTGAACGAGCTGGACAATGTGAAATTCGCATATTTACGAGACAAAACCCTCGCCGTCCGCTTCGGGTTAAACGACGACGCCGTACTGATCGTCGCAGGTCTGGATCCTACCTTCTGTGACGCCGAGTTCAAACGAATTGCAGAAGCTAGCGGTACAAAAGAACCGTATCCGACCATTTCCTCTGTCAACCTCGCGCCATTAGGAATGCTCTTACGTTCCCTATTGTGTGAGGAGGAAAGCGTTAATCCTAACGCGCTCAAGTCCCTGGAAGCCTTAGAGAAGGCGCAAAACGCAAAATTTGTCTTCTCGCAAGAACTGGTCGACTCCAGTCTCGTCTGCAAGGCGACAATTACAAATGACGTCTTCAAACTCATCGGAGACGTCATTCGCATCAACCTTGAAAAACAAGTGAAAGACGCCGGCGAGGATCTCGACGACCTCTTCGATGACGAGGAATGACAGGACTTGGAAAAGAGTATTTCAGTTAGCTAAACTTGACTTTTCCGACTCGTGATAAACTCTGAGTCAAAAGAATAGGCGTCACGGTTATTAGCTCGTGGCGCCGCTGTTAAACACGAAAAAGGCGATCTGTTGCGGCACAGATCGCCTTTCTTTTAGTACAAATGACTTCTGAACCAGCTCATGGCAACGCGTGGTTAAACTTGATACGTTCGTTACGTTCAGAAGGCACGTCTTAAATCACAGAGCGATTACAATTATTTCGCGGGTTCATGAACAGGCGCGCCAACCTCATAGGTCTCTTTGACCCTCGATTTACCAATGGTAATTTCCAGATCTGTGGTCGCTTCGTTACGATATTTCGCGTCGATAACGTGGAAATCCTGACCAAGCGAGCCGGTTTCACCGTATTCTTCCGATTCAGAAGCGCCCTCGGTGACAAGCTTCGAAACCAGAACCTTCGCTGTGCCTTGTTGAGCGCCAGCTTGACCATAGGTCATCATAACGGCAACGCCCTTGGCGTCGGTGGTACCACTGGTGCTATACTTTACGTCTGTGGCGTAGACAAAAGAAACTGTCGCGCCATCTACCGGCGCTCCGTCTTGTGTAATTGTGATTTCACAAGGCGACATATCGTCGGGCAGATCGGCAGGTCTATCTTTTTTACCGCAACCAACGCAAAGGAGCGTTGCGCACAGAAGCATGAGAATGATTCGATAGTTTTTCATGTATTATAGTCTTTCTATTTCATAACGACAAATGGAAGCAACCATTGTGTTAAAAAAAGTTCCGAATGTCTTAGGAGGGATTCAGCGAAGCGCTCACGAAAACCGTTCAAGCCAGCCTAAACGTGGCGACTGTGCTCCTCGACGAAGCGTTCACGACGTCTGCCGCGTATTGTGCGAATATGTGCATAACCATCGTCATCTATCGATATTAATAATTAGACACACGGGTTCGATATAAAATACGCGGCAAAGAACGGTGTTGCTTTGCCGCGATTTTCATGTCATGAACTCGTGACGACGTCTTGACGCCTGCCACAAGTTACGCAAGTCATTAGAGGGAGCTGATCGTTTCACCGCCATTGGGAGAACCCAACGCGCCCCAGACGCCTAACGGACTCTCGCCAGTTAGATAAATACCGGTTTTGATATCCGCCAAACCGTTGGTATCAACGGTGTCAGAGATGAAGCGAACGGAACCGTCGAGCATAACGGCATTGACGCCGCCGCTGTGGTAACTGGTCGGGGCGAGCATTTCGACTTGACCTTGCTCCCGATTATATTTCAAGCAAGAGGGAGCATTCGGCGGCATGACGGTATTGAACCCAATGAGCAGTGGTAGACCGTCGAGCCAGTTGCCACAACGAGGATGCTGGACAACTTTGGTGGAGTCGATATATTCGGTCGGTTTCGTACTACTCTTTTGGTTCATGCACAAACTCGGTTTAGAGACCCAGGTGCCAACGTCAAAATCGGCGTAGAAGTACACAGAACCGCGAATTTTAACGCCAGTGTAATTGTCAGCGCAGCATTCACTAGCAACAATCGTATTACTCGTACCGTCGGTGCAGAACGAAAGATTGTTTTGATTATACCAGTGGAAGAGGGAGCGACGAGAGCAGTCGCCAGGACCACTACCGTCGGTCTTACTAACGCGCTTGGTGCCATTATTACCGTCGGACGCGGTCGTGTAAGCGCTGTCGTTGGTACTATCGAGGCGGGCAATACAGTCCGCCAGGGAGAAAACGTAATTCGTAGGACGACCGTCATGGTTGTGAGCGCCGCCCAATTTGACGAGCTCGCCATTATAAGAGTCCGACGGGCAAAGGAACGCGGCGACTTTCGTGGTACGGATTTCCCAGGCTTGGGAACCATCGGCAGAAGGAAGCCACGGTTGCGTCAAAGCGGCGGTACCGTCGATCGCGTCACGCAACGACTGCTGTTCAATAAAAGGAAGCAACTGGTAGAAGACGCCAAAACGATTAGACTTAACGCCAGAGCCAAATGCGAACTGAGAAGGAAGGTAGTTGTGAACGTCGTGGTGATTATGCAGAGCAAGACCAATCTGCTTGAGATTGTTCGTGCATTGCATACGACGAGCGGCCTCACGTGCAGCCTGAACGGCCGGCAAAAGAAGACCAATGAGGATACCGATAATGGCAATTACGACGAGCAATTCGACGAGGGTGAAACCCTTAGAAGAATTGCGGTTTAAATGGGTTGACATATGAACCTCGGTACGACGATGGGGGAATGGTACTATCAATTAATAACGACGGTTGACCGAAAAAATATGGGCAAACCAATATCCACGGTCAAGCGAATAATTTGGACATTGCAACACAACTGTTTCTCTCCAACTTGCGACAAAACGCCTTGGGCAAGCGAATCACATGTGCCACAATGTATACTTTTTGGCAATTTGCGTTCTAGTTTCGCCTATTTCTCTATTCTAATCTCTCGTCTCAAAAAAACAAGCAAATAGCGCCAATTTCTTGGTCTTTTCGCTCATTTCTTAGCATAAAAAGCACGCCAATCATGACGCCAAAAAGTATGAATAACCGTAAACACGCCATGCTATTCGCCCACAATTATACAGCAAAGAGAGCGAATGCAAATATCATGTAATTACATTTATTGATGACATACTCAACGGCGCCGTATGGTCGCATTGTCATTACGACCGGCTCGACGCCAAAGGCGTCTTTGACAATGCTGGCATTACATCGGGTCGTAGGAAAGACGTCCTCGTTTCGAGCAGTGTTGCGAACGTCACGAGACGCTAACCGCTCAAATCGGCAGAAGAGCAAAATATCAGCGCCACTGCCATTCTACATATAGACGCTGTCTTTCAACGCCACAAAGGAACAATCCTATGTCGTTTAGACGCCAAAAGGAACTTATCGTTTCGCCAAAAATGGGTCGACAGTGGCAATTTCGTTAAAAAAACGAAAGAACTCTCGCTCAATGCTCTATTTCGGGTCGACGGTTTTTAAAGAACTCGTCGGTCAATTCACCACTGAAAGATTCTACTGCCGGACCGGTCATAAAGACGTGGTTATTCTCCGCATTCCATTCGATTTCTAGTTCGCCGCCGAGAAGACTCAGACGAACCTTACGACCAGTACGACCGGTTAACGCGCTAGCAACCGCTGTGGCGCTCGCGCCGGTGCCACAAGCAAGAGTCTCGCCCGTGCCGCGTTCCCAGACGCGCATACGTAGATGAGAATCGCTCAAACGTTCGATGAATTCCACATTAATCTTACGAGGAAAATTCTCGAGAGAACGTTCAATGATCGGACCGCAACCGAGCACAAGATCGTCGGTAATTTTATCAACAAAGATAACGCAATGGGGATTGCCCATTGACACACACGTCAGTTGTGAATTAAGGAAACTCGCCAATTCCGCAGAACCTGCGCCAAGGAGCTTAGTAAAGTCTAAGCCAAGGGATTCGACCGGCAAGTCGGCAACCGGCGCTTCTTCTGGTCCGTTCGCGCGCAAATTCGTAGGGACGTCAGCCGGCGTAAGGATCGGCTCGCCCATGTCGACACGAACGCGAGTAACACGCTCGCCCTCATACTCACAGTTGACAGTAAGCAGACGAGAACCAGAGGTAATCTTCAAATGCGTCGGACGAGAAAGATTACGTTCCGCGACGTATTTCGCAACACAGCGCAACGCATTACCGCACATTTCACTTTCCGAACCGTCGGAATTAAACATACGCATCTGAACGTCGGCAATATCAGAAGGACAGATCAGTACCAAACCGTCGCTACCGACGCCAAAATGGCGGTCGGAAACCATAGGAGCGAGTTGCTCGGGAGGAACCGGTAGTTTTTCGCGGAAAAGATCGATGTAAACATAATCGTTTCCCGCGCCGTGCATCTTTGTAAAGCGCATTTCAATCGCTCCTTATCATTACTTGTTTTAGCGTTTGTTTTAACGACTAAAACGTGTGTCAAGCGACAAGCCGCCATTAACCGTTTTCACCATACATTCCAGCAATCTGGATTGTATATCGACTTACATAGTCGTCCAGGGGGGCGTAACAGTACAAATCGCGTTTTTTAACTAACACTGTCGTTACATGTACGTCGAATTATTTTCTATAACTCTTGCAGGGGGATTGCAAACAAGCTCTGTTTTTAGCGCTTGAAGGAAACGACGTTTCGCGTTAAAATGACCACGACCTCGTTTTGTGATAACGTCGTCGTCACACTCTAAATATGAAGGAATGCCGTTATGGCCAAAAATCAACCTGCGTCTACCCTGGAAAAATTACGAAATATTGGCGTGATTGCACACATCGACGCCGGTAAGACTACCGTAACGGAAAAAATGCTCTACTACTCCCAATTCGTCCACAAAGTCGGCATGGTCGACGCGGGTACAACCGTAACGGACTACGACCCGGAGGAGCGGGAGCGCGGTATCACGATCAACGCCGCATGTGTCACCTTCGACTGGAACGGCTACGTTATCAATCTCATCGACACGCCCGGTCACGTCGATTTCACTGCTGAAGTCGAACGCTCGCTGAGAATTTTGGACGGCGGCGTCGTGGTCTTCTCCGCTCGCGAAGGCGTAGAAGCGCAAAGTGAAACCGTGTGGCGTCAGGCGGACAAATATCACGTGCCACGAATCGCCTTCATTAATAAGATGGATCGCGAAGGCGCCGACTTCTACTCCGTCGTCGACGACATTGAATCGCGCCTGAACGCCAAACCGGTTGTCGTTGCGATTCCCGTCGGCGCCGGTCCGCCCCATCTTCCCGGCGCGTTTCGCGGAACGATTGATTTGATCGAAATGAAGCAGTTGACATTCGATTCCAAATCTCAGGGACAAGAGTTTACGGTCGAGGAAATTGAAGAATCTATGCAGGAGCAGGCGGCGCTATACCGTGAGAAACTCCTCGACGATCTTACGCTCTTTAGTGACGAAATGACCGAGATCCTCCTTTCCGGGGAAGATCCTCCTGTGGAGTTGATCCGCAAGGTATTGCGTAACGCCACCCTCTCCGATATGTGCGTGCCGGTCTTCTGTGGCTCAGCGCTCGACGGCGTCGGCGTTCAGCCTGTCATGGACGGGGTATGCTACTATCTGCCCGCGCCGAACGACTTGCCCCCGATTGAGGGAGTCGATCCAAACAATCCCGAAAAGAAAGAATCGCGTAAATCATCCGAAAACGAACCGTTCTGTGCGCTTATCTTTAAGATCGAAACGCACGCGCATGGCGATATGTTCTTCTTGCGAGTCTATTCTGGTAAATTGAACGCGAACTCGCGCGTTTATAATCCCCGCGAGAAGCAAAAGGAAAACGTACCGCAGATCTGGCGCATTCAGGCTGACCACAAATCCCTGGTTGACTCCGTGAGCGCCGGAGATATTTGCGGCGTTATTGGCTTACGTTTCAGTGTCACGGGCGACACTCTTTGCGACGTTAAGAACCCTATTCTGTTGGAATCGATCACGTTCCCGGACACGGTCGTTTCAATGGCGATCGAGCCGGAATCTTCTGAGGAACATAAAAAACTTAAGGCCGCGTTGGAGTCGATGCGTCGTCAGGATCCGACCTTCCAGGCCTCAATTAACGAAGAAACCGGTCAGACTCTCGTTTCGGGAATGGGCGAGTTGCACTTAGAAATCGTTAAACACCGACTATTGCGCGATTACAAACTTAACGTGCGCGTACGCGAACCGCGCGTGAGCTATCGTGAAACGATCCAAAACGTTGCAGAGGTCTGGGGCGGTGGCGCGAGAACCCTTGCCGGCGTTAAACACTTCGCGGAAATCAACTTAAAAATTGAACCTATCGAAGACGTTAATCAACCTGTTGTTCTCTTAAATACCAACGACGAAGAGTTCCTGCCCGAATACCAACAAATCGTACTCGACGCGCTCCAGGAAGAAGCGCAAGGGGGCGGGCTACTCGGCTTCCCCTTGATTTGTGCTAAACTTACGATTCTCGGCGGACGCTTCGTCGTCAACGAAACCGACGAAGTCGCGCTACGCTTTGCTGTTGCAGACGCATATCACAAGGCGCTAGAAGAAGCCAAGATTGTTCTATACGAGCCGATTATGCGCCAAGAAATCCAAACGCCTGACGAATATGTCGGCGACGTGGTCGGCGATATCAATCAACGACGCGGTATTGTCGTGCAAACGCATAACCGCGGGCAATTTACTGTTGTGGAGGCGCAAACGCCTCTGGCAAATCTCTTTGGATATTCCTCCACTCTACTGAGTCTCACCAAGGGACGCGCAAGCTGTTCAATGGAACTGGCAAAATACGGTCCAGCGCCCGATGAAGTGCTCCGTGAATTTACCCTAATGTAAACGCTCCTCTACCTAGACAAAGGACGCGTCGAACCACGAAACGCGTCCTTTGTGTTGTTATACTTCACACGTTTAACCGAACGCTCATTTTTCGCGTTCCAATCTCCCCTACTCACGTAAGAAAGATAACAAAATGGAAACGTCTTTTCACCGCTGCGCAACGCCCGAAGAAAAAGCGCTCGATTTTATCGAAAATGAAACGCAGTTCCACCTTGGCGCGCTCACTACCGAACAGTCGCACCCCAAAACGCGAACTCTCTCGCAAACTCTCGCGACCAGTACCAAAGACGGAATGATGCAGCTCTACTCCGTTGACGACGACCTACCGCCGGTTCTCACGCGCGTTATCGGCTCGCCGGAATACAAGAAACTCGAGGAATCGATCGGTAAAACCCTTCAATCGGGCGCACGCGTGACCTTCAGTGGTTGCGGCGCCACCGGTCGTCTGGCAATTCTCCTCGACGCCGCCAATAAGAAGTTCTGCCACAACGCGGCAAAAGCGCTACCGACGCGCGCCGACTTTTTTAATAAACTCGCCGCTCAAACCAATGCCGTCATGACAGGGGGCGACTTTGCGCTCATCCGTTCCGTCGAGAGCTTTGAGGATTTCATCTCCTTCGGTCGTCGCCAGTTCCTCGATACCGGTATTAGCCCTAACGACACGCTTGTGGCGATTAGCGAGGGGGGCGAAACCTCCTCGGTGATCGGTACAATTCACGCCGCGCTGGAGTCGGGCATACCGGCGTTCTTCCTTTTCAATAATCCTTCCGAACTCATGGCCTCGCGCGTGGAACGTTCACGTCAAGTCATTGAGGATCCGCGCGTTACGGTCGTCAACCTTACAACCGGTCCGATGGCAATCGCCGGCTCCACGCGCATGCAAGCCACGACGATCGAGCTACTCGTCGCAGGATTTGCTTTCGAAACGGCGCTAGAAAAATTACTCCAAGCGAAACTTGACGCAAGTGAACTGCAAACGCTCGAACTCAATTGCAAAAGCGCAGAAGATAAAGCGTGTGATTTCCAAACTATGCTCGAAGAGATTCGCGCGGAAAAGAACCTGCAGACCGCCGCGGACTACGTTGACTTCGAATGCGACCTCTATCGTCGTTCGGGTCGTGTGACCTATTTTGCGCGCGACTACTCCCTGGATATCTTCACTGACACAACCGAGCGTTCGCCGACCTTTAAGATTCCGCCCTTCCGTTCCTTAGACGAAACCGACGCGCCCGCGCCGTGGGCTTTGGTCAAAGACCCCATGCGTTCCGCAAAAGACGCCTGGATCTCGCTACTCGGCGGCGTCGAGCCGCGTTGCCTGGAATGGACCCCGCAAGATTACAAGGACATGGGAGGTACCCCGGAACAGATCGCTAATCCTCCTAAGATCGGTCGACAGACGGTTTATCGCTTCCCCATCGGAAATGAACCGGACGTCTCGCGCTATCAAGACGTTCCCAACGCGGCGGTGGCGGTACTCGCCGACGGCGAAGCGCTCCTTAATGAGGCGGAAAACCAAACTTGGTTCAATGCGTTTAAAGCCTGTGCTGAACCGTTTGCTACCAAAGCGGCCTTCCTGATCGTCAACACGCTCAAATCTGCCGACGCGCAACTCAATGGGTCTGAAGGATTTGACCGCGTTTACGCTTTCACAATGACCGTGCCGAAAACCCCGCTCGATATCTTTGTACATATCGCGCTAAAACTTACGCTCAACAACATTTCAACCGCGACGATGGGTAAGTTCGGTCGACTCAACGGCAACTGGATGGCGCACGTCGACGCGACCAATAAAAAGCTCATTGACCGTAGCGTTCGCCTTGTCTCTGAAATCGGGGGCGTCGATTACAAAACCGCGTGCGTCACGCTCTTTGAAGCGCTCGAGGAGATGGAAAACTGGGATCTCGACCGTAAAAAGACGATCTCGCCCGCGGCATATGCTGTGGAATTGCTAGCCAAAAAACAAGCGTAAAGCCAATCGACCTATACTCGATTGAATACAAATCGCTCGACGCGTTTGAGCTGGACGTCCCTATCAAACGCGTCGTTTTTTATTCCAAAACGCCCTATTCAGCTACGTAATCTCACGAAATTAATTCCTATCTTTTTAGTAAAACTTCAGACGACCAGTTGCAAAAGATAAGTTACGCTTTACAATAAAAACAAAGGGAGACAGGTAGTCTCCCTGTCGATAGTAATGGGGGCGCTTAGCTCTTCGCTAGGCTGAGAAGAACCCCTTGAACCTGCTCCGGATAATGCCGGCGAAGGAAATTACCTACGACGACTTTCGCGCGTAAGACGTAGCGCTAACCGCCAAAGACGCGGAACGCTTTTGAACGTTATTTCTCTGAAGTTCGCGAGAGTATTCGCAGTTTCTTTCGACCGCGTGGAAAGGATTTTTTACTCATGTTAGAAAATATCGTATCTGCCGCGATTGTTTCCTCCTTCAGTAGGAAACTCCTCGACAATCTGCAAGTCGACGTCGCTATTGTTGGCGCTGGTCCCTCTGGTCTGGTCGCTGCAAAGGAACTGGCCGACAAGGGTCGCAAAGTCGCTATCTTCGAACGTAAACTCGCCCCGGGCGGCGGCGTTTGGGGAGGCGGCATGCTCTTTAACGAAGTCGTGATTCAAGAGGAAGCCAAATCGATCCTCGACGAATTCCACGTCCATTCTCGTGAAATCGAAGAGGCTAAAGGCTACTACGCGGTTGATTCCGTGGAATTGGCAAGCGGTCTGATCTTCGGCGCCGTGCAAGCTGGCGCTAAGCTCTTCAACTCCGTCAGCGTCGAAGACGTAGTCTTTTCCAATGACCGCATCGGCGGTCTGGTCATTAACTGGACGCCGGTGGAACGCCTTCAAATGCACGTCGATCCTCTCGTTGTTCTTTCCAAATACGTACTCGACGGTACGGGTCATCCCTGTGAAGTACTGAATCTCGTTCAGCGTAAGGCGCGCGTTAAGCTCGACACCCCGACCGGTGAGATCCTCGGGGAAAAACCAATGCAAGCCGCAACCGGCGAAATCACTACGGTCGAAAATACCAGAGAATACTACCCTGGCGTCTTCGCAAGCGGAATGAGCGCTAACAACGTCATGGGCGGATATCGTATGGGACCGATCTTCGGCGGTATGTTACGCTCCGGCAAACGCGCGGCAGAACTCATCGACGCTGCATTGGGAAAGTAATCGAATAATTACCATTTCACCTGCTCCACCTTTTTTAACACGCGTCTTCCTTCAATATATTCTTTCGTTATAATACTGAAAGATAATTGAACAGGGAGGCGCGCTTCTTTATATCGCGTTAAGTTAGTTCGCCTTGTTCTCCATTCGCGCCGTCGAACGAAAGATACAAACGATGGAAGTTGCCAACGAAACGTCAAACGACGTCATTCTTTTCTCCATACTCATCCCTGTCTATAATGAGCAGTCTTATTTGGCGCGCGTCGTGGAACGTGTTCTAAACGTTGAACTTCCGCACGGCGTCAAACGCGAAATTGTTCTGGTCGACGACGCTTCTACCGACCGTACGCCGCAGGTCATTCAGGAACTGGTAAAAAAATACCCTGAGACGATTAGAGCGTTTCGTCAGAGCGTCAATCAGGGTAAAGGCGCCGCCATCCGACGTGCTATCCAGGAAATGCAGGGCGATTTCGCCATTATTCAAGACGCCGACCTGGAATACAACCCCGACGAGTACTCCATTATCCTCGCGCCACTGCTCGACGGTCGCGCTGACGTCGTTTACGGTTCAAGATTTGCCACACGCGAAACGCGTAAGGCTCTGCAGTACCATCATAAGCTGGGAAATTTATTCCTGACACATCTCTCCAACTTCATGACCGGTCTCGACTTAACCGACATGGAGACCTGCTATAAGGCGTTCCGCGCCGACGCGCTCAAGTCGATCCCTTTGCGCTCCAATCGATTTGGTATCGAACCGGAAATTACTGCCAAGATTGCCAAACGTGGCTGGACTGTCTATGAAGTGCCAATCAGTTACAATGGTCGTCGCTATTCCGAGGGTAAAAAGATCGGTTGGAAGGACGGCGTGAGCGCCATTTACCTCATTCTGAAGTTCTGGTTCCTTGACGACAGTTTTACCGACCCCGACTCAGACTCTTCGCAGAAATTTGAATATTCCAAGAATTACGCCAGGCGTCTGATCAAACGTGCAGAGCCTTTCCTGGGAATGAAAACTCTTGAAATCGGCGCGGGGCTTGGTAACTTCTCACGTTTCCTCCCCTTTAAAGAACGATTCACCGTCACAGAATCTGACGCGTCACGATTGCGCTTTCTCCACGCTTCCTATGACGGCAACTCCAACGTCGACGTCAAACGGTTCGACCCGCTCGTTGACGCAACTCCGGAACAAGGGGACGAACAAGACAGCTCAACCTATGATTCGATTATCTGCTTTAATCACACGGAGGAATTGCCATTATGGGACGCCGTCTCCCTCGCGCGATTGAGAGATTTACTGGAAGAAGGCGGAAAACTCGTTTTTGTCGTAAAGGCGCAAGGAAATAAAAAGAGCGATAACGTTATTACTAAAAAAAGTTTACGTCAAGCGTTACAAAACGCCGGTTTCATCGTTGAAGTCCTGGATCCCTTCGGTAATATCGAAAAATACCTGACTCCGCGTCAAAAAGACAAAGCGCCGTCGCTCTTGAGATTCAAAATCTTCGACATGCTCATCGCAAGAACCGAATGGTTTGACAAACATACCAAACCCATACGGTATTTTGTTGTCGCGCGCAAATAGTATCGAACTATCCCACGCCTCGGAAAGATTAATCGATACGCGCCCTTGTCTTTATCTTCCCTCTAAAACAGTCAGCGCAATTATTGACTGCGATTATTGCATTGGCAGTGGAGGGTTGAGTCGAATCCCAACGTAATCGCGTCAAAAAGATTTCTAACATAACTACGACGCGTCATAGACAAAACGCAACTCAACGCTGTCATCTGCGTCTTCTCGAAATGAAGAAATCGCAGTTGACAGCGCTCTTGTAAACCCACAGCTACCGGTCGTCACAAAACGGTATCCGGATGAATTTAGCTTCTTCCCTTCATGGCATAACATATGCGTGAAAAGATATCTAAAGGAAAGAACGCCGGTCGCTAGAACTGCTATTCACTTAATGTCGTTGCCGACTTCCATGAAGTAGTAGCGGCATTTCGGGCAAATCTTATAGGCTGCGTCAATTTCCCAGTCACACTTCGGACAGACCTTACGCGCACGTTCCTTAGACTTACTTTTCAGCGGCGCCGAACCGAAAGCGTCCACGCCAAGATCCTCTGAAGCGTCGGCGCCGAGCACGCCTGCGTCATATTTCGCGAGGTTGTCACGAAGCTCCTGACCAACGCCCAAAATTCGCAGAATCGAAGAATCGCTCGGCGCTTTACGTTGTTCGGGAATCTTTACGGCGACGCCGCAAGCGGGACATTTGCCTACTGTGCCGGCAAGTTTCTCGGGCGCTGACAATTTGTGCCCATTTTCACAGGTGACCACGATACTCATAGTAGTACTCCTTCGCACAACGTTCGTGCTAATTGCCAAAAGAAATAGCACGAGTATCGAAAAATACCACGCACACAACGCCAGCTCGCGAGGTCGTCGACTTAGCCTGCGATTATGTGGTGATTGTACAAGTCAAAGGAACACGCGGCGTCACAAAGGACAACGCGCGGTAGCTAGTTAAGTTCGTTTTATTCACAGTTGAAAATCTATAGTGTGCGCGCGCCGATAAAGTAAAGGTTCAACGTAGACTTTCAAATACGTCAAACCGACACTGCATGTCAGTAACGGCGCTACTCTATTATACCACTGTGCCATTCAAAAGTATTGGGCGTGTTAATAAAAAAATTAAAAAACATAAATATTTCCGTTCGTCGTTTGCAAGAAGGACGCGCCAACTTTCACGAGTATCTGAAAGTAAAACTTTCTGTTTCCCGCAATTGTAAGTATAATAGAGTAGCGTTGAACAACGCTTGACGCGTACGGTCATTATTCAAGAGAATGCCAATGACTACCACAAATCCCAACTACCAAATCGAAATCGTTCGTAAACCCGACGCCACGCGCGCTTTTCGTGCGGCTCTCTTTGACTTTGACGGCACGCTCAGTCTCATTCGCGAGGGCTGGCAAAACGTCATGGTTCCTTATTTTTGTGAGGTCTTGCGCGGGGTCGACCCTGATCATAAGGAATCAGACGAACAGATCGAACGCCTTGTACGCGATTTCGTCGACAAAATCACGGGTAAACAGACGATCTACCAATGCATTCGTCTCGCGGAAGAGGTTCAGGCGCGCAACGGCAAAGCTCTTGATCCGCTTGAATACAAAAAAGAATATCTCCGACGCCTTCAGGAGCGTATTCAAAGTCGCGTCGACGCTCTCCTGAGCGCTCAAGCGCAGCCTGACGACTACGTAGTTCCAGGCGCACGCGCATTTCTGCAATTGCTACGCAATGCCGGATACAAACTTTATCTGGCCAGCGGTACTGATGAAATGTACGTCAAACAGGAGGCGGAGCTGCTCAAACTCACCGAGTTTTTCGACGGCGGCGTCTACGGCGCGCAGGACGACTATAAAACCTTCTCCAAAGCCATGGTCATCGAGCGACTTATCCGTGTTAACGCACTCGACGGAGCTGAACTGGTCGGTTTTGGCGACGGATACGTGGAAATTGAAAACGTACGTCAAGTCGGCGGTTACGCCATCGGCGTCGCTACGAACGAAGCGCAGCCCGGCGCGGGCGTCGACCAATGGAAACGTACGCGACTACTTGACGCCGGCGCCGACGCGATCGTGCCCGACTTCAATCAGGCACAAACCCTCTTCGATTTTATCAGTGCGAACACGCCGCGCCAGTAAACTTTAACGACGTCGACTATCAAGCCATGCACGAACATCAGGAACCACAAAGCATTCGCTACGTCCAGCCGGATTTTAACAAACATAAATTAGCGCGCGCGTTACAAGACGTTTACGCCACGCGCGTTGATAATCCGCCAAGGATCGCTGTTGTCGGAGACTTCTGTCTGGATAAATATCTTTATCATTATCCTGCGCTCGACGAGGCTTCCGTTGAGACCGGTCTGACTGCCTATCAGATTCGCGCCACGCGTCTGTTTCCCGGCGTGGGGGGGACAATCGCATCGAACCTCCGCCGATTAGGCGCTCAGGTGGAATGCTTCGGCGTGATCGGTAACGACGGCGAGGGGTACGACCTGAGACGTGCGCTCGATCGAATCGGAGCAAAACACGATGGTATCGTCGTTGACGACGCGCTACAGACTTGCGCCTACGTTAAACCGACGTCGCCTATTAGCGAGGATTACGATCAAAGCCAATTGCCCGCGCCGGAACAGACGCTATGGCGAGAAGAAAATCGTATCGACATTCGAAATGGCGCCCCTATTCCTTCGGAGCTTATTCAACAGATGCAAGAGCGGCTCCTATGCAAACTCGACCAATTGGACGCTATCATCGTATCGGATCAATTCCCGAGTCGCTCCACCGCGGTCTGTACCGCTGAGTTTCGACAGTTCATTAGCGATTTGGGACAAGCGCGACCCGACCTATTCATTCTTTGCGACTCGCGTTTCTTCGTGAACGATTATCGTAACGTTGTCGTCAAGTGTAATGAGCGAGAGGCGTTAGACGCTGTCGAGGCGGAACGCGCCGGTCTCGTTCGTAATGAGACCTCAAACCTCACGTGTTCGCAAGTCAATCAAGTCGAGGTTCTACACGCCGCAGAGACTCTGGCGCGACGCAATCGTCGACCTGTTCTAGTAACCAAAGGCGCCCAAGGATCTATTCTCCTGAAAGACACAACCGACTCCAACGAAGTTTCAAGCGACGCCGAAACGATCGACGCCATTGTCGTGCCAGCCATTCCGGTCGCGCCTCCAATTGATATTTGCGGCGCAGGCGACGCGACCAACGCCGGATTTGCCTTTGCGCGCACGCTCGGCTTCCCACTGCAGGACGCGGCCTATTTGGCAGGCGTCGTCTCCTCAATTACCATTAAACAGCTCGGCGTTACCGGAACAGCTAGCGTTGACCAAGTTCTCGAAACGCTCCGGAAGGAATACTAACCGCTGATAAGCTTATTCTACCTGCAAGTCTTACGAGAAACAGTCGCATGCCCGAAAAAAGTCATTCCCTAAACGATCAGATCACCCAACTTAAAGCAGCTGCTCGACAACTGGAAGAAAACTCGCAAGAGGTTAAACGTCTCGTTGAGCAAATGCAGAGCGCTACCTCACCTGCTGAGAATGAAAGCTATAGAAACGATATTCTCAAAGCTATCGCCTGGAAAATCAGAAACCACGGCTCGGTGTGGACTCAAACGAGCGCCCGAGAGCTCGATTCTTTGCCACGGTTCATACCTGTCGAAGAACGACCTCTTGGAATGAATAACGTCAGTATGCGCATCGTCGCCTTTATTAACTTCAAAGGAGGCGTCGGTAAGACGACGATTACGGCAAATCTAGCTGCTGCGCTCGCAAATGGCGTCTACTATGCTCCTAATAACGACTTTAGCGCGCCACGACTACGAACCCTGGTTGTAGACCTGGACTTTCAGCAAACCCTTACCGATCGCTGTTTATCGCTCAATGACCTAAGCGATTTACGAGGTCAACAAGAGGCGCGCCACTCCGCTTCCCTATTAAAAGTTCCGAAGTTGCCCGAGGAGCAAGCAGATTACACAAAACTGTCTGAGTCAGTCGAAGTGTACGCCCAGTTGCACGCTATGACACGAAATTTTATTGACGCTCGCACCGGGTACGTCCTGCCGTCTAAGCCCTCTCTTGACGACGAGGACACAATCGCATTAATAAAATTACTTATGGATCATACCGAAGCACGCTTCTTCTATAGATGCTGGTTTCACAATAAGACCGTTATGGACAACTACGATATGGTCGTCTTTGACTGTCCGCCACGTCAAACCGCTTCGACTATTAACGCGCTAATAGCCTCGGATTACGTCTTTATTCCCGCTAATCCGTCGTCCTTCGACTTCCACGCGATTGTCCATACCGTCGACTTCTTGTGCCAGTTGAAAGACACATTTAAGCTCCCTCTGAAAATTGGCGGTATTGTCCTTAATCGTACTCAACAAGAAGGGAAAATCACAAACCAAGAACGTTCGATCATGAATACCTTTCCAAGCTCCTTGAAACGGCGATCAAGAGATAGTAAGCCGCTCGAACGCTATCTGGATGAATATGGGATTCCTCCCTTCTTCGAAAACTTTATACCCAAACGAACCGGGATAGGGTCAATCATCGGCGAATCCGGCGCCCCCTTGCCTGCAGGAACGAGAGACCCTAAGTTCAGTTTCTTCAAAGACGTCGCCTCTGAATTTGTACGAAAGGTTTACCAATGAACGAGAACGGTCAAAATCAACAACCTAAAACGCTCCTCGACGCTTTGGTCATTATGCGCCCGCTGTTACCCAAAGCTATACAGTCAGAAGTCGACGCGCTTCAAAAGCTCCTCGACAAATTTTACTGCACAACCGTCAAAGAGTTGTCCTCAAAGGTCAATGTCGATCCCGCAACGGCTTTGATCGACAGAATTGAAAAATTCTTTGTTAGTAGAGACGCCCTTGCCTGTATGGAAAAGCTCCTCAGCGTCGACGCCAATGAATCCCGCGAAGCGTCAATCGAAGAGTTAAACGAACCCCTGGAAACGCTCGTCCAAGAGTTCAGGAGCTCAACACGTAAGACAATTAAGTCAATGGCTAAAAAGTTTGACGTCAATCTCGCCACGCCTGATGATGCGGAAAAGTTTGAAAACTGGCTACGCACCGGTCAGAAACCTGAAACCGTCAACGATCAGCTGGAGAAAGATCTAAGACCTCTTGCACAAGAGTTGACCGATCACATTGACAAGTATCCGTCGTCACGTCCCGAAGACGCAATCGAATATGTCTTGCAATTCGGCGAAGAAGTCAAGCGCCAATTCAAAATCGAAGGCTTGAAAGTCTTCTTAAAACTCTTGGGAATCAATACCAGTGGCAAAACCGGGAAAGTGTTGCTCAATCAACTGAAAGCGCACTACACCCAAATTCTAAGCATGGGCGGTAAGAGCGCTTAACATAGCGAGCATACCGCCAAGCCCGTTGCCACGCTCACAAAGGCGAAAAAATAGACTAGACGTTCCTCATGACGTCGAATTCATTTTCCCTTTTTCCCTTAACGTTTTAACCATCGTCCCACGCTAACGCACATTTGTGACAAGTTACTGCGCTCGTGGCAGGATACGTACATGGCAAATTATTTAAATCGAGACGCGCTGGATATCAAACCTCTATCCCAGCGCGTCAACAAATTAGACGTTCAACGCGATTGCGTTAATCCAGAAACCTTTGACGTTGTTCTTTCCCCAGAAGCTCAAGCGGACGTGGAAAACGCCGCGCAAGAGATTCGCCGTGCAAAAGAAACAGGCGCCGCAAGAATACTGACCTACGGCGCGCACGCTATCAAAAACGGTTTGGGCAAGGTTCTCGCGAGATTAGTCGAGGGGGGGTGGATTACGCGGCTGACCACGAACGGCGCAGGAGTGATTCACGACTGGGAATTCGCTTATCAGGGCTATTCCGGCGAAGACGTTCAACGGTATACAAGCCAAGGGCAGTTTGGCATATGGAACGAGACCGGGTTCTATATCAACCTTGCCATTGTCCTGGGCGCCTACCGCGGTCTGGGTTATGGCGAATCGATCGGCGAGATGATCGAACGCCAAGGCATGGTAATTCCAACTGACCAAGAACTGTATTACGCCATGTTAGCCGGGGTTGACTGCGCCAATTTTCCTCAGACGTCGCATCCAGTCTTAGACGCCGACGAGGCGTCTGAGGCAGAGACGCTCGAACGCGCCGCCGCTGCCGCCGAACT
The DNA here is from genome assembly GCA_030537455.1 of Planctomycetia bacterium. Classification (GTDB taxonomy): domain Bacteria; phylum Planctomycetota; class Planctomycetia; order Pirellulales; family Thermoguttaceae; genus RUG369. The sequence continues at coordinate 116,427 of JAUNMR010000008.1, forward strand.
CCTACGCGCCAAACGACGCTTCGCCTTGCAAGACGGTCTCCTCGCGATTGAACACCCTTATCGCGACTTCTCTATCGCATATCGCGCACACAAAGCCAACGTTCCATTCGGATGTTGTCCCATGATCGGATGTGATATTATTTACACTCACCCCGCAAATAACTGCGCCGCTATTGGACGCGCTGCGCAACGCGACTTCCTCGCGTTTGCAAACGACGTCGGCAAGCTCAATGGCGGCGTCTATTTATCGGTCGGTTCCGCTGTTCTCTCACCCATGATCTTCGAGAAAGCGCTCTCGATGGCGCGTAATCTTGCGCGTCAAGAAAACCGTGCCATTTCAAATTTTACGATTCACGTCGTGGACATAGCGAGTTCCTCCTGGGATTGGAATCAAAATGGCGAACCGCCCATGGACAATCCCGCATACTATCTACGGTACTGCAAGACGTTCAGTCGTATGGGCGGAAAAATGACCTACGCCTCAGCCGACAATCGTTCATGGCTCGTCGCGTTACTCCGCGCTCTGGAATCCTAACGCCGACAAATTCGCGCCTGCCCGCTTTGTAGACGGAACGAGGATTGATGCTTCTGCAATTTGCGTTCCGTCTCCTTACCTGTATCTCTCGCGTCGACGCTCAACTCCCCAATGCTAAAGTCGACGCTTCTTAACCCAAGCTTGAATCGTGAGGTTGTTTCTGTAAAATCGCTTATATCCCATTAGAGTCCCTTTACTTAATTCGGAGCCACGCTATGTCTCTCGCTTGGACACGACTAGCCACGACTGTAATCCTACTATTAAACATAGTTTACAGCCCTGTGCTACTCTTCGGTCAGGACGCGGCGCCGTCTCTGACGTCAGATCCCTACGCGCCAGGGGAACTGTCGATTGAACGTTTTTCCGAACCTCCAATGTCGGTGCGCCCTTGGGTATACTATTGGAATCTCAAGGGAAATACCTCTAAGGAACTGGTCACGCGCGACCTGGAAAACATGGCGCAGATCGGCGTCGGAGGTCTGCTGGTTTTTGATTCACGCCGATACTGGGACGACTACGACTCTAAAACCCACGTCCCCGTCCCGCTCGATATCAGATATGAGTTCATGTCGCAGCAGTGGCGAGAAATCATGACGCACCTGGTTCGTGAAGCCGATCGACTTGGTCTGAAAGTTAGCTTCAATATTTCCGATAGCGGCGGTCAACTTCGCGGACCGTGGGATATGGGCGAACTTGGACCCTATGAACTCATTTGGACTGAAGGAAACCTCAACGGTCCCAAACATGTCACGTTCGACTTGCCAGCGCCGAGCGACAGAACCTTCTACAGTGACGTCGCCATTATGGCAGTTCGCATTGTCTCACAAGTCGACGCCAATCGTGAAGACGTTAAATTGAATCACACTTGGGAGCAGGTCAAATTAGACGCAACTCCAGCGGCGCCCGTTTACGATCAAATCGTTGATTTAACCGAAAAAATTCACAACGGCAAACTCGACTGGCACGTTCCAGAAGGACATTGGAAAGTCCTACGCTTTGGTCAGGCGCGTATCGGTGAAGACGGCTGCGTGGATATCCTCAATTCCCGAGCAGTTGAGGCGTATTTCCATAAAATGCCGGGAACGTTGATTAAGGAAAACGGTGAACTTGTCGGTCGTACGCTCACCGACTTTTACAATGTCTCTTGGGAAGGGGTTCATCCGAATTGGAACGATACCTTCGCGGAGTTTTTTCAAACCAAGCGCGGATACAATCCGATTTCGTATTTGCCGATTTTACGCGGTTTAGCGCCAAACGATGGCGTTGATCCTGGTCGATTTCTCGCCGACTACATGAAGACTATCTCCGACGCGTTCTGCGCGAACTGCTATGAAACAGTCGGTCGTATGTGTCACGAACGCGGCGTACGCTGGCGCTCCGAAGACGGCGGTCCCTGGAACAGACGTTCGCCCCTGTTCCAATACGCCGACATGCTCTCCTTCTGGGGGCAGAACGACACGCCACAAGGGGAATTCTGGATTCGCGGCTATAGCGAGACAAACGCGCCCTACGCCGCTATGGCGGCTCACATTTACGGTAAACGCGACGTCTCACTGGAAGCCTTTACCCATATGAATAAACATTGGTCGGTCTATCCCGGTCTACTTAAGCCTTACGCAGACGTCAACTTTTTATGCGGCGCTAACTTCCTGATATGGCACGCCTATACCGCGTCGGAACCCCAACTCGGCAAGCCGGGTTACGAATACTTCGCCGGGTCGCATATCAACTCCAACGTCACGTGGCAATCGTATGTTCGCCCCTTTATGGATTATATGGCGCGTTGCCAGCTACTCTTACGCCAAGGCGTCTATCGCGCTGACGTCTGCGCTTATGTCAGCGCTCGTAATTACGTCATGTGGGGTCTGGCCGACAAATGGAACCCGACGTCAGATCTGGAACTACCGCTAGGATACCGTTATGATCTCCTCGACACGAAAGTCCTAGTTGAACGCCTTGAATATCGGGACAACTGCCTCGTTTTGCCCGGTGGCGCTAAGTATAAACTCCTCGTTGTCGACCTCATGGAAGACGCCGTGCCCGTTGAGGTTATGCGCAAATTACAAAAACTCGCAATGGAAGGCGCGCCTATTCTCTTCGGAAATAAAAAACCGGTGAGAGACTTCAGTCTGCTGAATTGGAAACAGGTAGATCAAGAGATTCAAGAGATTGCTCTAACCCTTTGGGAAAGCCAAGATTACCCTAATCTCTTTTCAAAATGTACCGTGCAAGACGCGTTGAATCGTCTGAACGTCACCCCCGATTTTAGTACTGTATCAAACGCCTCGTTTTTACACCGAACTGACGACGACCATGACGTCTACTACTTGGCGTCGTACGATCCGGAAGTTAAACAGGCCGAGAATTGTTCATTTCGTGTTACCGGTAAAACGCCAACCCTTTGGAATCCTCTCTCGGGGCAGGTCGTCTCGGTAAACTATCATGCCGACGACGTCGATACAACTATCGACGACACGCTTCCACTGCCGTGTTTCATTGTCTTTTCCAAGATTCCAACGGAATTTCAAGCTGATAAACCAGTCGATTATCTAGTTTTAGACGACGTCCCGGTAGAAGAAGCTTATACTGTTTTCTACGACCCAGAATACGGAGGTCCTGGTCTATTGCATTGTGACAGTACAACTACGCCTGAAGTTTACGCCCAGAAACTGCCTGGCGTGAAATACTATTCTGGAACAGCAACTTATCGCTTTAAGTTCAACGTTCAAGAGAAGGATTTAAACAAGGAAGTCATTCTCGCCTTAAAAGACGTTCACGACATTGCACGCGCTAGACTTAACGGCAAAGATTGTGGCGTCGCTTGGACAGAACCCTTTGAACTTAACCTCACTCACGCGATCAAACCAGGCTCGAACGTTCTGGAAGTTGACGTCGCTAATACCTGGCGTAACCGCCTTATCGGCGACGCTAGTCTCCCTCCAGAGGAACGCGTTGCCAAAACCAACGTTGTGCTCGAAAAAAATACCGGCGCTCCCATGCCGACATATCGCGGTTATCTCGATACCGATCCACTTGCGCCCTCCGGTATGACGACGCCGCCGAGAATCTTTACACGCGTTCAAAAATAAACTGCTACAATTTAACAATATTTAGCAAAACCGCCTTTATTAGGAGATTTATATGACGCTACTGAGAAAGACTATTATTCTCCCGGTCGTTGTCGCCTGGAACGTTCTGTTCTTGATCGCTTCTACTAGCGCTCAAACGGACGAAGCCGATCTACTAAACGTTCGCGACGCCATTGACGCGCCGATTCAAATCATTTTCGACACTGATATCGGCGGGGATATCGACGACGCATTTGCGCTGGAACTCTTACACGTCTTCGCTGATCGCGGTATTTGCAATCTCCTGGGCGTCACTTTGACCAACTCGAACGTCGCGGCGGCACGTTACGTCGCGGCTTTTAACGCGCGCTATGGTCGTCCCGACCTTCCCGTCGGATACTCGCCCAACTGTCGCGTCACCGATAGCTATCCCACTAAGACGATCGAAAAACGCGACGAAGACGGTAACCTTGTATATCCCGTCCCGGAAGGTTTTGAACCACAAGACGCCGTTAAACTCCTGAGAAAACTTCTCGCCAACGCCCAAGACGGACAAGTCGTCGTGATTCAGGTCGGCGCTTGTTATAATCTCGCTAACCTTTTGGCAACCGAGGGCGACGACATTTCTCCTCTGAGCGGTTTGGAATTGGCGAAGAAAAAGGTGCGTCTTGTCAGCGTTATGGGCGGCGCCTTTGCCGTCGATCCTACGGCCGAAGCCTACCGTCTGCACAAGGAATGGAATATTATTTGCGATATTCCCGCGGCGCAAAAATTCGCCGCTGAATGGCCCTCTCCGGTGGTCTATAGCGGGTATGAAGTTGGCGATCGTATCCGTATGTCGCCCGTGAATCTTAAACGCGATTATAAAGGACGCTCCGCGATTCTGTACGACTCCTTCGGATTCTGGACGGCAAAAAACACCAAAGAAGGCTATAACCATCGCCGACCCACTTGGGATCTCACCAGCGTTCTATTCGTCTTGAGACCGGAAGAAGGACGCGATTACTTCACCTTGTCCGAACCAGGCGACGTACAATTCGACGATCAAGGCGTGACCCTCTTTACCCCGAATAAAGACGGTCTGTCCCGATGCTTCCTCCAGACGCCAGAACAACGCGCGCGCGTTTCGGAAGCGTTCGTCAACCTTTGCGCCTTACCGTAAATCGCATGTCAGACGATTGGATAATACCAGAACAATCGCCGTGTTCAGACTCCCCTAAACCATTCCCACGGTATAAAGAAAGTAATTCAATGAACGTTATTCGTCGAGCAACTCAGACCGACGTTCCTGCGATTATGAACCTGCTCGTCCAAGTCAATATGACGCACCACATAGGACGTCCAGACCTCTTTAAAGGACCGACCACAAAATATTCCGAGACAGAACTGTGCGCGATCTTCAACAACGACGCCACTCCTGTTTTTGTCAGCGTCAGTGAAGACAACGTCATTCAAGGTCATGCCTTTTGCGTAGTTAAAGTCGTAGAAAACGACCGACTTCTCGTCGATTGCAAAACGCTTTACATTGACGATATCTGCGTCGATGTAAAATGCCGTGGAAAGGGCGTCGGTCGCGGACTCTATGAACATGTGTTGCAATATGCCAAATCGATCGGATGTTACAACGTCACGCTTAACGTCTGGACATGCAATCCGACAGCAATGAAATTCTATGAGAAATGCGGTCTGGTTCCCCAAAAAGTGGGAATGGAAAAGATTCTGTAATAGCGCTGGGAAAAAACCGCGTACGCCGTCTCATTATCAGTCACAAGTTGCACAAATGACGTTCTTAAGGACGTCCTAGACGACACAAGCGTCTGGTTCAATTTCAGACGCTTGTTATTCTGTCCAAAGTCTTTTCTCGAACTGACCTCGCTCCTTAAGGATTTTCATCCAGCAGGGAACTTGTCGAGGTATGTCATTAAGGAAGTACGCAACCTCTGCAAACTAGCGGCTTTAATACTGTTATTACCTCTGACAATAAAAAAGGCGGCGTGCGTATGTCAACCACAAACCGCCAAGTCGTTTTTAACGCGTGATAGTACGATATGCGCCACTACGCAAATCGGCGTCAAACGCAAAATCAACGTTCCAACGTCGGTTCCACCCAGATCGAATGATCGCTGGTATTGCCGTTTCCACCGTCCTCAGTAACGAGTTCAAGCGTCTTAACCTTGGACACGTCGATCGTCGCGTCACGTCGCTCGTGGTCGCGCACTAACTCCGAACGGAATAGCTCTTGACCGTCGCCGCGAACGACAAAAACCACCGAACCGGGACTGTTGTCCTGCAAACCATATCCAAATCGTAACTTAGACCATTGACCGTTCAGTTCAAGCCCCAAGACGCTTGGAGCGTGTGCACACAGTCCACTGGCGTAACCATGGTCGCCTAGTCGAAGCATAACGCCGTCAAAGGAAACGCCACGACCTAAACGAGCCCAGCCCACCGTGGTCGGATCGAAGTTAATAAAAGTCAGGTCAACAGATTTAACGTCATCGTGCACGCTCGAGAGCGTCGTAATATCTTTGTTGGTTATCGTTTGTATCAACGCTTCGCAAAGTTCCTTATATTCAGGCTCCTCCACAAAGCGCGTCTGTGCCAAATCTTTGAGAGTCTCTGCGTCACGTCTTTGAACCGCATTTGAAATCGCCTGGAATTTAAACGAACGTTCAATCGGTTCAAACTCCCCCTCTGCGCCATTAGGATTATAAGCAACCTTGAATAGCGAAATCGTATCGATATCACGTACGGCGCTAATACGTAGTTCCGACGGTTCCGGCGACGCCTCGGTTAAAGTGATTTCGAAAGCGCCGTCTTTATCGGGCACAGTCGTCCATGTCTTAGCGTCGTAATCAGATTGGCGCGAGTCTAGATCTTCGTAGAAAACTAACGCCAGTGGTTCTTTAGACGCATTTATTTTACCGGTGAACTTAATAGACGTCTCAGTAAGACGTTCGGCTTTTAATTCCTCCAAGGCAACGTCCGCGGGTCGACGTTGTGGCGCCAGACCGCTAATGGCCGGTACCACAGACAGACGTAGCGCTTCGGAATAAGTTAGAAACGCGCCCTTGCCTTCCCCGCGCAGTTCACGACCATAGGTGTGATTACCGCCGCCCATGAGCGCGGAACCCAGTTCTCTATGCTCTACCGAAGTCTCGCAATCGTGAGGAAGAGTTAACGCATGACCTAATTCATGCGCGATTCCGCCAATATAATGCGAATTAAATTCGCCGACGGAGCACGGTCGATGATAATAGCCGCCGGGTTCCTTACTAGAGAGCTTCTCCGGATCGAGCATGGGGTCGTCGTAAAACCATGCCGTCCCATTGAAAGAGGAGCCCGCGCCAACAAAGGAGGCAACCTCGGTCGCACGACCTTCCTCGTCCCAATGTAAACCCTGCTGAAAGATCACTACGACATGCTGATTGACGTCGATACCCATTTTGGCAAGCGCTTCAGCCACAACGTTGCGCACTTGCCAAGCCGAATTACGTCCATAGACCGACTGCTCTTCCGGCGCCTGGACATGATACAGCTTTAACTTACCGGGTTCTTCTTCCTCAAGTCCAAAGGTCGTCATAGAGCCGAACCCGTTGCGCTCCATTTCAGCGCGATAAAACTCTTGAACGTTAGCCATAACGCGATAGAGTCGCTCGGCGCGATCCGGATTTGGCGTACAATCTGCCGGGGAAAAATACACGCATTTCAAGGGGCGTGTCTGACCGCTAAATTCTGCGCCACCGCTATTCGCAACGTACGACGTCACCGCAAGTAGCGCAACAAAAAGAATTCGCCATATTTGGCGCGTTTGTGTCTTCATGGTTGTTTATGCCTTTTGTTACTGCCGCTAACATCTGAGCCATCCTATTGATTGGCGTTAGCATTATAAGACATGAACTTATAAAAATAAATAGTCCAGACGTCGCTGACCAATGTGCACAAACCGATATCATGTTATCATAACAACGACTCTATCATTAACGACCACGACACATTAGAAATATCGTCCATGCAATCTGTTCTCAATAATTGTGCTAGAAGTTTCTTCCACAAGTAAGAGATTTAGCTCATAAATACGCTTGATCGTGACACAACAGTGTGCTAAACTCAGAGCAAACAGCGGCGTTGGCTTCGGGGTAATTAACTTTGCTCCACGTCGGCGCCTAGCGTGTAACCACGTCATTTTACGAATAGACGCTTAATCGCTTTTTTGAGCTTCCTAACGCACAAATTTGTTAGTAACAGGAGTTGTACAATGACATTAAATCGTCGTCAATTTCTTAAGTCGTCGACATATAGCGCACTTGCGCTAGGCGCGGCGTCCTTTGCCTCGCCGGCAATCGTTCGCGCTCAAAACGTCAATAGTAAATTGCAAATCGCTGTCGTTGGTATCGCTGGTCGTGGCGCCGGCAATATTAGCGAATTGCTCGGTGGTTCAAAGGATCTGGTCGAATTAGTCGCTCTTTGCGACGTCGACGATAACAATCTTGAGTCCCAGGGCGCTAAATTCCCGGACGCCAAACGCTTTTTCGACTATCGTACGATGTTCGACGAAGCGCCCAACCTTGACGGCGTTCTCGTGAGCACCCCGGATCATACTCACTCCGTTGTGGCGATGGCGGCTATGAAACGCGGCATGGCGTGCTTCTGCGAAAAGCCCTTGGCGCACGACGTGGCTGAAATCCGTCAGATGCAAAAGATTGCAAAGGAAAAGAACCTGTCGACGCAGATGGGGACGATCATTCACGCGACGGAAAACTACCGACGCGTCGTGGAACTGATTCAGAGCGGTTCTATTGGCGAAGTCACCGATGTTCACGTCTGGTGCTTCAAGGGTTGGGGCGGCTACCCCGAACCGGAAAAACAAAAGTTCGATATTCCACAAAATATCCATTGGGATCAATGGCTCGGACCTGCACAAGAAATCGACTACAATCCCTGCTACTTGCCCGCTAGATGGAGAGGATATTGGCCGTTTGGCACCGGTACCTTCGGCGATATGGCGTGCCACCTCATGGATCTGCCGTTTTGGGCGCTTGATTTGCAGTACCCCAAAACGATTCACGCGACGACCGACCATGAAATCAGCGACATTTGCTGTCCGCTCGACGTCGAATGCCGTTATGAATTCGAAGTCAATGGCAAGACTCTCCCCCTGACCTGGTATGACGGCAAACGTCGTCCCGAAGTTATTGCGCAGAAGAACCTCGAAAATCTCTCTATGGGCGTCATCTTTGTCGGTACCGAGGGCATTCTTGAGGCCGATTACGGTACGATCAGACTCTACCCGCAAGACAAATACGAAAAGTTCGAACGTCCCGCCAAATCGATTCCGTCTTCACCTGGTCATCATCGCGAATGGATCGACTCGATCCTCAACAAGCGCGAAACCGAACCGCTGTGCAATTTCCAATACGCCGGTCGTCTCGCTGAAGCGGTACAACTCGGCGCTGTCTCGCTACGCGCTGGCAAAACCAAGTTGGAATGGGATCCCGAGCTATGTAAGGTCACGAATAACGAAGACGCCAATAAGTTCATCTGTACCGAACATCGTCCCGGATGGGATATCTAATAAACGTCGTTGCTATTACTGTAGCGACTTGTTCTAAGATACACGCGGAGCGCGTCGATACATAGTCGACGCGCTCCGTTTTTGTCTCATCGCGCCGCGTCCAGACTCCGACAACTCACAGTAGAACTGCTCTAGACCGTACCTAATGCACGCGTAGAGATTTGGCACAAGCTCAACGCGTTTGACCGGTTGACCCTGACCTGTCTTTAGCCATTCTCGGTCGATCCCGAACTCTGAACAGATCTGATACTGCCGAGCGTCCGATACAGCGGCGGCGCCTGTCTCCCAAGCGGCGACAAGCTTAGAGGAAACTCCCAAGCGCTCCGCTAACTGCCGTTGCGTAAAGCCCAGGATTTTGCGTATCTGCTTTACTCTGTCTTTCAATCGTCTTTCTCCTCGCTCAACGCGTCGATTGTAATGGTCGCGTCGTTCTTCTTGGTCGGTTTAACGTCGACGTCTTGCATTAACGCCCTGGAACGCGTCAGAAAATCGCTCAAACCAAGTAGAAACGCTTGCTTTTCCGACGATCTCAACGCCGAATAAATGCATTCAGCCGCCGTGCGAACCGCTTGCGAAAGCTCAGGTCCGCGTGGCTCCTCAAACATCTCGCCTTCCCCGTCGACTAACCATGCACGACGCACCCCAAACGTCGTGCAGATCTGCGCAATTCTTTTCGCATTTGGGGCGTGATAACCGTACTCCCATTGGTTATAGGTAGACTGACCGACGCCAAGCCGAAGCGCCATATCTTCCAGGGTTAAATCAAGAACGTTACGCAAGGTCTTCAAGCGGTCTTTCATATTGTCAACTCCTTAAATTGCCTAGTCTATTAGACTATATCGTTCAAAATGGAGGTAGTCAATACAAACGAAACGGCGACTCTCCCTGAAAGAGTTTTCT
>JAUNMR010000033.1 GCA_030537455.1 Planctomycetia bacterium
ATAGGTTTTGATCATTGTTAGTGTAAAAACTCTTCTCATATTACGAAAATAGGCGACGCTGGCGAGACTCTTTACCTTTGATAGAGGATAAGCTGGCGCCGCGCGTTGTCATACGCGCTTTGAGAGTATAGGACGTCAGATGAGGAATTGGTAAAATACGGTTATACGGTCTGACGCGTAAGCGTCGTGTGGAACTAAAGCGTTTCCACTGAAAGCGCTTGAAAAACATCGTTGCGCTCCAATGCTGAGCAGAAATATCGCCATTCGCCAAAACTTGCGGAGGTTTTGGCGGTTTTTTTTGTTTGGACGGGATATTAAGGAAAGTTCTGTGAAAACTTCCCTTTTTTTCAAGAAAAAGCTTGCTAAGAAGCGTCTTTTCGATTACTCTTGTACAATAGCGTAGTCTAGCGTGGGGATTGTACGCGCTGGACGCGTGGCTAAGCCGTGCGGCGACGCTGAAAAAGTGGCAGGCGCGCTCTCTGTTTTCGGAGAATGAGCCCTCCTCGCATATAATTGCGCGTGTGGCGCGTGTAAGAACCTGATAGAGGATTTACAATGAAATTGAATCGAATCTCCAATCTGGCGTCCGGAGTGATTAAGGCTACTCTCGCCACGCTCCTTCTGCTGGGACTCATCGCTTACGTCTCGCCACAAGGCTACGCCCAGAATAATAACAATAACAACAATAATAATAATAACAATTACAACGGTTACTGGGATCGAGGGTTCGGTTACCGTAGCGCAGTCGGCGGCGTCTTGATTGACAGCGATTCGATTCTTGCCAACGCCGACGTGCAGTCTCTTAAGCTCATGAGCGAAGAGATGCTCTCTCACATGGAAGCGATTCCATCCGACTTGGAAACCCCCAGCGTCGCGCGTAAGATCTCACTGCGTCGTCTCAACGACCTGCTCCAAGATTGCCAGGCAAATAACGAAGCGATTCCCGATTCCGCGCGTTTCCTCGGCGGGCTGACCGCGATCGATTATGTCGTCGCCGACCCGGAAAATAACGATATCTACCTCGTTGGTCCCGCGGAACCCTGGACCGTATCCGATTCCGGCGTGGTCGTCGGTCAAAAGTCCGGTAAGCCGATCCTCTATCTGGAAGACCTCCTCGTCGCTATGCGCGCTAATAACGCGGATAATCGCGAACTCATCTCCTGCTCGATCGATCCGACCAAAGAGGCCGTCGCGCGTCTGGCCCATCGTGATTCGGTTGTCGACGTCGAAGAAAATATCGCCGCGATGGGACAAATGACCGTGACGCTCACCGGCGTGCCCGCCGATAGCCGTATGGCCAACGTCCTCGCCGCCGCCGACTATCGCATGAAGAGAATCAGCCTCGGCTTCGACCCCGCGCCTGTGAAGAATTTGCCGAGCTATACCAGCCTCGTCAAACGTGGCGCCTCGTCCTATGCGCAACGCTTCTGGATGGAACCGAAATACGAGACGATCTATCGTGACGACGCTTCCCTGGTCTGGAAGGTCTCCGGCTCTTCCGTCAACGTCTTGACCGAACGCGATTACTTCGACGCCAACGGTCAACGCCAAAGCTCCATGAAGAACGACCCTGCCGCGAATAAGTTTGCGTCCAATATGACCAAACGTTACAACGATTTGGCCAAAGTCGAGCCGATCTTCGGGGACGCCAAGAATTGCATGGATCTTGTCCTGGTCGCCGCGTTGATCTATCGCGAAAACCTCCAGAGCAAAGCGAATTGCCAACTTGACGAATTCACCGGCGACCTTGCTATGCCGGTCTACGCTCAACCACAAGCGGTCAATAGCGACTCCCTCGTGCGCACGACCTCTAGTAGCGTTCTGTCCGTCACCGGCGGCGTTCTCGTTAATCCTTGGGACGCCTTGGAAAAGAACGTGAAAGTCGACGAAAAACTCGCCGGTATGACCGTTAAGTTCGAAGGCGCCAACTGGTACGCCGACTGAGTCCCACAACACTGCGAAATTTATCGCAGATAACGCAATGCGCTAGTCGCTGTGCGTTTACGCAAATCTAACCGCCGAAGATTCACGCGAATCCTCGGCGGTTTCTTTTTGGGCGACTTGCTTACTCCATATATTGAATTGTCATTTCACAACTTGTAGCGACGACGGTATTGACGTGCCTCGTGCGCGCGGTTCTAGAAGCGCTACGACTACGCTTTAAGCGGTTTTATCGTCGTTACAATAAAAAACTCGCGCGCCCCTAACGCGAGAGCGCGCGAGTCCGATTGAGCGTCAGCGACACAAGCGGCGACTTGAATCTTGACGTCAGACGTAGAGTCTTCCGGAGGTAAAAAAGTTAGGATTTTTTAACGTTGATCCAGTCGGTGTGGAAGGGTCCTTCGCCCGGCTTGTCGACGCGATAGTATGTGTGCGCGCCGAAGTAGTCGCGTTGCGCCTGAATGAGATTCGCGGGCAGGCATGCGGAACGATATGAGTCAAAGTAGGTGAGCGCCGTCGTGAAGCCCGGGGTAGGAACGCCGAGTTCCACCGCGGTCTTGACAACGTTACGCCATGCGACTTGCGCGCTTTCTACCGCGTTCTTAAAGTAAGGCGCCAGCAAGAGGTTTTCCAGGTTAGGGTCGGCGTCGAACGCTTCTTTGATTCTTTCGAGGAAGACCGCGCGAATAATGCAGCCGCCGCGCCACAGTAGCGCGATCTTACCACAATCGAGTTTCCAGTCGTATTCTTTCGCCGCCGCCTGCATTTGGACGAAGCCTTGCGCGTAGCTACAGATTTTCGAGGCGTAGAGCGCTTGTTTGACTTGTCCGATAAATTCCGTCTTATCGCCGGCGTAACGCGCGCCTTTGGGACCGTCTAGAATTTCGCTCGCGCGCACGCGTTGTTCCTTCATTGAGGAGATCGCGCGCGCATAGACCGCTTCGGTCACGAGGGTGCTGGGCGCGCCGAGGTCGAGCGCCAGTTGGCTCATCCATTTGCCAGTTCCTTTGGCTCCGGCGGCGTCGAGGATCTTATCGACGAGCGGCTCGCCCGTCTCGGGGTCGTCAACGGTGAAGATATCGCGCGTGATTTCAATCAGATAGCTGTCGAGTTCAGATTGATTCCACTGAGCAAAGATCTCATAGAGCTCTTGATTGGAGAGTCCCAGCGCGTTTTTGAGAACCCAGTAGGCGTCGCTAATCAGTTGCATATCGCCGTATTCCACGCCGTTGTGCACCATTTTGACGTAATGACCGGCGCCGCGCTCGCCGATCCAATCGCAACATGGCACGTCGTTGTTCGGACCGACTTTTGCGCTGATCGCTTGGAAGATCGGTTTAACGAGCGGCCATGCTTGCGGATCGCCGCCGGGCATCATGCTCGGACCGCGTCGCGCGCCCTCTTCGCCGCCGGAAACGCCCGTGCCGATATAGCGAATACCCCTGCTCGCAAGGTACTTCGTGCGGCGTTCCGTGTCTTTGAATTGCGTATTGCCCCCGTCGATAATCACGTCCCCTTGGTCGAGCAACGGCAGTAGCTCGGCAATAACGGCGTCGACCGCGGCGTAGTCGGGATACAGCGCCAGTTCCGGCGCGGGCACGGCGTCTTTCGACTTAATCATGAGCATGATTTTGCGAGGGGACTTGAGCTTGCTCACAAGTTCCTTGAGCGAATGCGCGCCGGTGAGTTTATCCCCCTTGGATCGCGCCTCCGCGCTTGACAAAAATTCGTCAACCTTGCTCGTCGTACGATTGAAAACCGCAACGTCAAAGCCGTGATCGACCATATTGAGCACAAGATTCTGGCCCATGACCGCCAGACCCATTAAACCGATATCGTAAAGCTTTTCGGACATTCTGTCGTCCCTATTTCTGAAGTAAACCTTGCATAGCGCGAGGTAGACGCTTATGTGAGAGCAAGCGCGTTCGAACTCGCCGAAACGAGGTTGACGCGACGCCTTTATTATATCAGCGGCGCGTGAATGTAAAAGGACAGCGCGCGCGATAACTGCGCGCGCCCGGTCAGGTCACGGCGTTTGCGTATGATAAGACAGTTAAAAAGTCTCGTGTACATACCACGCTCCTCTTGATAATCTGCTTGTTATACAGTACAGTAAAGTATATCTCATGTTTGCATGGGATGGTAAAAATGGCGATCGAAAGTCAGACAGAGACGACACAAGGATTAAGAATTTTTCCGCTCCCACCGGAGTATAATATTTCTGATGATTGCGTCGTCTACGTCTAACATGGTATATGTGTTACCTGATCCAACTGGGTAATTACAGTATTAAAAACGAACCTCTTTTAATACACAGAATGTGTATAAGTCAATGAATATAAACTATGTCAAAAGAGATATTTAGACTCGGTGAGCTATTTTGTGGACCGGGAGGACTTGCTTGGGGTGCATATAATGCAGTAAGCGACGATGGAGAGAAGTCGATTGTCCATGCTTGGGCGAACGATTTCGATCCTGATACTTGTGAAACCTATAAGAACAATTTTTGTCACGGCAACGGTTCGTCTGTGTATTGTTGCGACGTGCGCGAGTTGGATATAACCTCTTTGGGATCGATAGACGCCTTTGCCTATGGATTTCCCTGTAATAGCTTTTCCAGTGTCGGCGAACATCAGGGTCTAGAGAACGCTAAATTTGGTCAGCTTTATGTATACGGCGTCGAAGTTCTGAAATACTATCAGCCGAAGTGGTTTCTAGCAGAGAATGTGTCGGGCTTACGATCTGCCGGCGCCGGTCGTCATTTTCAGATTATTCTCGACGACCTTGCAAGCGCAGGTTATACACTGGTGACGAACATGTATAAGTTCGAGGAATACGGCGTACCTCAAACCAGACATAGAATTGTGATTGTGGGCGTTCGTAATGATTTAGACGCACAGGGCGTCAAGTTTAAAGTTCCTTCGCCTGAACCTTACTCACATTGTGATATCACTGCTGGAACAGCGCTTGCTAACATTCCAGTGTACGCCCCAAACAATGAGATTCGTAAGTTACAAGAGAAGGTAAGACTTCGTCTCTCTTACATTAAACCCGGACAGAACATATGGCAGGCGGAGAATTTGCCTCCGGACTTAATGATAACGACAAAGACAAAAATCAGCCAGATATATAAGAAACTCGACCCGACAAAGCCGTCTTATACCGTGACGGCAGCCGGAGGGGGAGGCACTTTTATGTATCACTGGTCGGAGGAACAGAGGGAACTTACTAATAGAGAGCGTGCGAGAATTCAGACCTTCCCCGATGATTTCGAGTTTGTGGGGAAGTATTCCTCTGTCAGAAAGCAGATTGGAATGGCTGTGCCTCCTAGAGGCGCAGAGATTATATTCCGAGCCATTCTGAACACATTTGCCGGCATTGAATATCCTTCGGTCGAACCGAGTATGAAATAGATTCCGTTCGGGAGATAATTATGGCGTATACACACTGGTTTGTATCCAGACAAAAACGACGATTAACCACAATTTTACAGGCTCTTGTGGCTTATAGCGACGTTTGTGTTGGGAAAGTTTGGAATCATGACCTTCAGCTTGATTTAGAGGACGTGCTTGGTCGTAGAGAAATCACCGAACATGGCTCATTACGTGCTCGGCGCGCCGGTGCAGGCGGCGGGGGAACTAGGACGCTATTCAAGCAGATGAAAGATCTTGGGCTTGTCTTTTTGGAAGACGAGAACAGGAAGTGTCGTATGACTCTTATTGGTGAGGAATTAGTCAAAGGCAACCTCTCCTTTGTGGACGCTATGCGTCTACAGCTCAAGCGATATCAGTATCCATCCGCGGCTGTCTGGTCAGGTACGGGAAGTGTTGATCATAGTTTTAAAGTTCATCCGTTCCAGTTCATGTTCAGGCTACTTCGCGAACCAAGTCTGGATAATACGCTGTCTATGGAAGAAATGTATGGCATTGTGATACATAGAGCCGTTTCCGACGCTCAAAAGGTGTTTGACGACGTCGTTGCTCGTATTATTCGTTATCGGCAGGGCGTTACTGATGAATTTGTCTATGATACAGACAAAAAGACATTCAGTAATATTGCCAATACGTTTTTCAACTACATTAGCCTGACTCAGTATATCGATAGAGGTTGGAAGACAATCAGTATTCGTCATGGTAAAGAAACCGCCGTTGACGCTTTTATCGAGAAAACTCCTGCCTTTATTCCTCACCCTGAATTAACAGAGAATTATCAGCGAAGATACGGACGTGGTAAGGTTGCTAAGGATTTGCGCAACTTTGACCGTGAAAGCTCTTTCTCGCAGAAAGAATTGGATGAAGCGCGCATACGACGTGAGTATGTGTTGATGGCATTAAAGACTCCGATTATTGGTATTACTCCTGATATTGTTGAGTATATTTCTCTTAATACCGGTGTGGATGAAAAAGTCGTGGAGCGGTTCTTGATTCAGAACTATCCTCATGGGAATATTGACGATTTCTTTGTGGCTTACAAAGAACTTGCACATATGGGAGTCACTGGAGCCAGGGATTTTGAGGCTGCGACCTGCGAGATGTTCCGCAAAATATTCCGCATGAGAGCAGAACATATTGGTTCACAAGGTAATACTCCGGATGTATTTGTGGAGTCTACAGACGCTGAATATTGTGGAATTATCGACAATAAGGCGTATAAGGATGGTTACAGTATTAGCGGAGACCATAAGCGTGTGATGGAGGACGTATACATCCCGAATTACAAAGCCTATGGTCGAACCGAGCAACCTTTGGCGTTCTTTGCGTATATTGCCGGTTCTTTTGGAAGTAATATTAATAGTCAGATATTAACGATTACCAGAGACACAGGCGTAAACGGATCAGCCATGCCGGTAGATATCTTCATCGATCTGGCTCAAGATTACGCAACACAAGGTCATGACCATCATTATTTACGCTCTATTTTTAGTGTAAATCGTGAAGTGCAACTTTCTGATTTGAGAGCAAGGAAAGCGCCTGTTACGACTTCTCGTAAAGGTTGCAGTAAAAGGTAGAAGGCGCCTTCTTGATGCGGTAATATAAACAAAAAGAGGCTACGACGTCTAACTCCTTAGGCGGATCCGGTTGAATATAGTCTTGAACACAATACGTGAATGTAAAAGGACAGCGCGCGCGATAACTGCGCGCGCACGGTCAGGTCACGGCGCGATCGATTCGGCTAACGCGCGCGTTTGTACAAGTTTGCGTTGCGGTTGGACCTCTTGTGATTCCAGCGCGCATTGTGCCAGACACGCCCAGTCGCCGTTGGGATTCTCATTTGCGTCGGCGATAAACGAGAGATAGAGCGGCTCTTGTGACGCCGGTAGGGTCGCGGTCATTTCGCGCCATTCGTGCTGTTGAACCAGTAGTTCGCTGAGAATATTTTCGGAGTCCCAGTCGTAATCGCCGTTCGGCAAACGCTTTAGTAGCGCGATCTGGTATTTAATACCGTCCCCTAGGTCGCTGCCGTCTTGCTTGCCGACCAGTAGGCTCGCTCTTGTGGGCTGTGGTAGACTTGGAATTTCATAGACGACAAAGGTACGACCGGTTGGACCGGCAATATACGGCGGGTGTAATTTCAGCGCAGTCTTGCTTTCGCCGCCACAGGAGGCGACCATTTTGGCGGCCATAGCGCCGGAACCGCCCAATTCGAGCGTGGGAGCTTGACCACGACGCTGAAGATAGGCGCGTGCATTGAGTTGGACAGAGTTTTTGTCGACGTCGGCGAATTTTTCACGCAACGCTGGGTCGATCGTTTCGCCCTTTTCCGTAATGGAGAGGAAGTCATAATCTTTCAATGGTTTACGTTTTTGCGCGACCTCAAATTTCAGCGCGTAATCGCGCGTTTCGACCGGTTCCACTTGACCCTGGAGGTAGACGCCAAGTTTGATACGATAATCTTCCACCGTGGCGTCCGACTCCACATTGGGTAGGCGTAGCGTGACGCGGTTCGGCGCGTATTCGACGTCGTCTTCACGCCAATGTAAGGTCGCGCCATTGCGCACGACGTCGATAAGTCGAATCTGTGCGTCATTTGCGAGCGGTCTGATCGTTTCAAAGTTTAACGCGTCCCTCTTCCCGGGCAGAAAGCGCACAGTGGTCAGCGCGCCGGAGGTCAGTAGATAATCAATCGGGTCGTCGTCTTCGTTGAGCGCTTGCCACAGATGACGCTCGGCGTCCTGTAGATTCGTCGGGTAGAAGAACGCTTGACCGTCGCGTTGGTTTGGCGCCATTGTCATATTAATCTCCGCCTCGGGTAATTCCGGCGCGTGGGTTTGCGCGTCGAACATTGGCTGGCGCGGATAGAGGTAGAACGGGGGATCGTTGGCGGCGTCGGTATTCTCGTTGGCGTCTGGCGTCGGCTCGACCGTAATCAGGTAGGAGAAGGCGCCCTCGACTTTATCGACGTAAACGTACCCGCGACTGACGCGCACCGCGGCCGGTCCGAGCGTTTCGCCCTGGAAATTCACTGCCACTGCGCTGTACTTCGCTCCGGATGGCGCGAGCTTAAATCCAAGGTCGGCGTCGTCTGTATAGGGAATATACTCGTAGAGACGTTGTTTCCCCTCTTCTGATTCTAAGCGACACACGCCCGCGCCCAGACCGCACGCGCGTGGGAGACGTTCAAATTGTCCGCGTGCGTCGAGGTAGATATACTCCGGCGAGTCGCAGTAATCGAATCGCGCGGAGGCGGAGCCGGCGGCGAGTTCCTCTAACGCGCCGTCGTCGCTCCACGCTGCGTAACCGTTCGGCGGCAAGTCGAAGGAACGATCGCCAATCGTAACGTTCAACGCCTCGCTATTGCCGTTGCACAGGACGTGAACGCCATTGGCATAGTCGACCAGGACGCGATTATCGCGCACAAGGTCGGCGTCGAGCGCGTCGTTGATATCATAGCGACGCCCCTGTGCGTCGAGGTAACTGATCTGTGTTGCACTGCTCTGCGTATAGCGCGCCGCAACCTGTTGCGTCATAAAGTAAGCGCGCGCGGCGCTACGCATGCCGTAATCTGCGGCAAAGAATCCGGAATGACCAAAAGCGAGCGTGGCACAGATGAATCGATCCAGTAACGCCGTTTGCTCTTCTGGCGTGGACGGATGATAGCCCGGCGCGAACATGCCGAGATTGCCCATGCCGAAATCGACCTCTTGTTCGTGGATCTTCAGTAGGTCGAAGTTGAGCAACCACGCGTTTTGGTAGAGGTTATACGGTTGATCTTGCGCATAGTTTCCATCGGTGAGACCCGCGTAGAAGCAGTGGTGTGGACCTTCCGAGTAGGTGGGACCTTTCCAGTTTTGCTTCTGCAGCAGGAAGATTTCGCCGTAGGGATAGAAGACGCTCATAAACGTTCCCGCGCCGGGTACGCGCGCGTCGTAATCGGTGCGCGTCCAGGGAGGAACGGAGGAGTGTACGTCGCAGTAGGCGCAGGAGAATTTAAAGCGCTCTTGATTAATCGGCGTGAGTTTCTCACAATACTCCACCGCGCGCGTGGGCTTGGGCGCGTAGCAACGCATCCACGCATGCTGTAGCGACCCGTCGCTGAGACGATTGATCATGTCCGTCGACCAGTATTGATTCACCGGCGCAAAGTCGGTGAAATTGTTGTACGGACCGTAAACAAATCCGAGCGTGTCCTGCATATAGCGGGAGTAATCCTGCCATCCCTCGATTCCGCCTTTGCCCGGGGCCGGTTCCGTACGAAAAGTAAAGCTTTCTCCCCCGTCGCGCCAGCAGACTTCGTGATCCGTTACGATGATATGACGCATGCCATGACGAAAAACGTTGTGCCAGTATTTCTTGTCTGCCTCGCGCGTGGTGGCGCCGTGAGAACGCCACACGCCAGAGCCTGCGACGCTACGATAGGGCGATTTCGGGTTCGGGATATTCGGCAACGTCTCGTCGAAATCCTCAGAGATCGTATAAAAAAATCGCTCGTAGACGTCGTTGCGCGTTCCGTCGGTCTTCGGTCGATATTCCGAGCCGCCATTGAGCACGGCGCTGAGGCGATTGTCAGGGTTGCGCTGCACGCCGTTTTCTCCGCGAAGATAAGAGGCGCCGCTACGGTACCAGTCGATGTGCGCGCTTGCAAACAGACGTGAGAACCCCTGCGAGTCGGCGCCGTCGCTCTTGACGCGGTCGTTCACGCGAAAGAGCGCCACGCCCGGGCGACGACCGTAGTCGTAGAGATAATAAGGCACGGTAAACACGCGCGGCTCTTCCACGTCTTCAAGTCGACCGCAACGAACGTCCGCGATATTGCCGCCCGGCGCTAGAATATCGACGATTAGGCTCTTTCCGATAATCTGGAAGCGATATTCCACCTCCGCTTGGGCGTTTGCGCTCGCGAGGCGCCAGCGTGAGACGACGCCTTCGCTTTGGCTTTTAAATTCCAGA
Organism: Planctomycetia bacterium; assembly: GCA_030537455.1. Lineage (GTDB taxonomy): Bacteria > Planctomycetota > Planctomycetia > Pirellulales > Thermoguttaceae > RUG369. Next base: position 10,329 of record JAUNMR010000033.1, read on the forward strand.
AGTTCAGCTTTTTCAACAGGTTCCGACTGACCGTTCGGCGTCAGTAGCGTAACGACGCCGCCGTTGGCGCAAGGGTGGAAGCGCTGGGAGTTGTTCCAGGTCGCCGTAACGTCGGTGAGATTGCCGCTACGCGGCGCGTATTGATAGACGAGCGTTCCGTCGGTTCCCTGGTAGACGAAATCACAAGAGTCGCCGTAGAAGTGCGTCATGGGACGCTGCAGTCGTGCGCTGGAGCTGGGCAGAATCGTCTCCTCGCGCGTGGGGAAGGGTAGGCGCTCTTCTGCGGTATTGATTCCTAAGTCTTGTCCTTCAAAGAGATCGATACCAGGTCGTGCGCGCGGCTTAAAGTTCAGCGGCGCCATGTCTTCCTGAAAGACGCAGATCGAATCGAAATAGAGCGTGCGCTCTTCCTCGTTTGAGCCGCCAAGAATGCGAAACCCCGAAAAGAGCGCGGCGTCGCCGAGCGCGGCGCGATTCTCGCCTTTGAGCGTACGGTGCACAAGGAACCATTCTTTCCAATTGACCGTGGCGATTGTTATCGCGATCTCTTTGCCATCGGCGTTGAGAAACAGCGCTTGAATTTGTACGCGCGGCGTTGTGGGATCGGTGGTCCAACCCCAGTTATTACCGCAGATCCAGCATGTCATGGCGTCGTAATCCCCTTGGGGCAGTGGCGCGGGAGTTTTCAGACGCACGACGACGTCCGGCGCGGCGCCCTTGGGATCGTCGATTCGATAGGTCAGTTTGCCGACGTAATCGCCGAAGATTTGCTCCTCGCGCGAGCGTTCAAAGCTCGCGTGGGCATTGGTCGTTTCGACGATCCACTCCTGGTCGGAGGTTTCGAAATCGACAATTGCCTCGTGCTCGTCTTTAACGCGATTTGCCCAGTCCATTTCATAGGGGCGTTTGCCGACGGTTTCGGCGTCTTCGGCGTAGAGTCGCGACGTGTTAAATGAGAGCGCTAAGGCGAACGTTAGCGTCACAAGACAGGCGAATATATAGCGTGGCATGACAAATCTCCCAGAACGACAGCGTTTATAGACGCAAGTCGGAAATGAACGCACGCGCCAGGGGCGTTGCGGCGGTTTTTGGTTCGACCTTTTTATCCTAACGTGTTGAAGAGTGAAAATCAAGGGCGCGCTCGTGTGAAATAAAAAACGACCCGATCGCAGAACGACAGGGTCGTGAAAATAGTTTGTCGTTGGCGTAGCAATGTACAAACGCAAAGATTAAGAGTGGAATTACAGCTCGATTGCGCCGCTAGCTCCAGAGCCGTTGTCGACGGGAATGTGAACCGGTTCGCCACAGTCGACGGCGAGGTTGTTTTTGCCCTTGACGACTTCGATTTCCAACGTGGTGGTATTAACGTTGCTCAGTTCCGGGTTAACGGTGTGGAATTCTTCCCATTTCAGACCGGCGTCGTGATACTCTTTCCAGACGCGCGCGGATTCTTCGTCCATTGGGTTCGGCGGCGGGGGCGTGCCTTCGCCGACGACGCAAGTCACTGCGACCTTGTATTTACCAACCGGCGCGCCTTTGTATTGACCGTGCGTAACAATAGTAGCGACGCCTTTTTCGTCGGTAGTACCGCCACAGGTGAAGTTATTAGTGGCCGAACTATCGGTCGCCTTGAGAATGACAACCGCGTTAGCGACCGGCGCTGTGCCTTGGGTGACCGTGAGAACGACCGGCTGAAGATCCGGCAAGCCGTCTGGTTTTTTAGGTTTGCCACAGCCGACCACGGCGACCATGAGCGCCAGAACGAGCGTAGAGAGAATGATACGTTTCATGTGTTTGCTTGTGTAAATCAAGAGCGCGCCGGAACGAGTCAGGCGCGCAGGTTGAGGGAGGCGTCGCGTAGCGTAGGCTAAGTACGACGCGACGCGCTAACAGTATCGACAGAGATTAATCTCACTGGGAGACGGTTTCACCGCCAGAGGGAGTGCCCATGGCGCCCCAGACGCCGTAGGGGCTCTTGCCGGTGCATTGCGTGCTAGTGGCAGAGAGGTCGCCGCAGTCGACCGTTTCGGAGACGAAACGCACGGAACCGTCGGCCATACCAACGTTGACGCCGCCAGAGTGGAAGCTGTTCGCGGGATAGATAGCGCCCCAGTAACCGGTGGAAGTCGCTTGGCAGCTAGGCGCGTTGGGAGGCAGAACGGTGTGGAAGCCGTTCCAGGCGCGACCGTCTTGGTAGAAGCTACCGCGCCAGGTGTCGCAGTTGGTGAGCAGTTGGGTGGGATCGTTCGGGTTACGCGCGCCGTTCATGCACACGTCCGGGTGGCAGTCCAAGTCGCCGGTGTAGAAACCGCTGACGGTAGCGGAACCGCCCTTGACCGCGGAGTAGTAGTTACTTTGAACGCTAGCGGATTCGCTAACCGCCGCGGTATTAGAGGTACCGTCGGTGCACGCCGCGAAGGTCTTCCAGCTGTTCATATGGAACAGACCGCGAGAATTGCACTTCTTGGTGGAGACGCTCACATAGTTCGGATGATTCCAAGGCGCGTCAAGCTTACTGGTACCGTCGCCGAGGCAGTACATGATATTGGTGCGCGCGTTATCGGCGTAACCGGCCGGCAGCGAACCGTTCGGTTCCGACGGGCAGATCAGACCGTTAATGCGGTTACGATAAACGTCTTGATTGAAGAAGGAACCCGGGTTAGCCCACACGCTAATCTTCCCTTCGACCTGTTGACGGTCAAGGTCAAGAATGACGTCATAGCGCGCGCTTTCTTCCATGAAGGGAAGCAAGCAGACGGAGACGCTCATGTTAGCGTAATTGTTATTTTTGTTGGTGTACCAACCGAAAGAGCCGAAGGGGCAACTGGTCGGTAGGGAGTTGTGCGCGTCATGATAGTTGTGCAACGCCAGGGAGACCTGTTTGATGTTGTTGGTACACTGCATACGGCGCGCCGCTTCACGAGCCGCCTGAACCGCGGGCAGAAGCAGACCGATAAGAATGCCAATGATGGCGATAACGACGAGGAGCTCTACCAAGGTAAAGCCGCGCTTGTCGGCGGAATGGAATTTGGACGTCATTTGTACCTCGTTAATAAAAAACAAGAGAATGTATTACAGGACGCCGATTTACGCCGAAAAGGACGTAAGAACGTAGCGAGTAAAAGCGTTCAATCGTGGTCTGCGAAGAACCGCTGTGATCAAGCGAAGCCAATAGACGTCGTGAAGAGGACGCGACTCAATACGGATTGCCAAAAGTCGTAGATTTTGACAATTTGTAACCAGGATTGCACACTTTGTCTATTCTACAAAAAAGTCTGCAATACGTCAAGGGGGGGAACGCTAATCAACGCGAAATAGTCGGCGTTTTCCAGCGATTATATGTCTATTTTTATCTTACAAAAAACTACGGTTTTTGGTCTTCGCGCGACTGTCTATCTGCCAAATTACCGTTGGCACATACGTATTGGCTAGTTGTCTTTTGCTAGAAATTGTGTCTTAAAGATATACAGAATGGATGGCGCCTAAGAGACTACTGTCACGCTGGCTACTATGGAAGCGTAATTTGCCTGTTTTTTGAATTGTTTAATCTTTAATATGTCCAGAAAAAACGCCTGCAAAGCGGTGTAACGAGCGCCGCAGGCGTTTTATCGCGTATAAAAATTGGGGGGCGAATGGTTATCGTCTTGGCGGAGTTTGATTCCTTTTATTCTTCGACGAATTGGATCTTGACATACCGATACAGAAGACGATGAAGGTAAAGAAAACAATGGGGAAGAACGCATTGGCGTCGAGATCTAGAAACGCAGATAATATGCCGCTAAATACGACGCTAGCGATCATGCACGCGATGATTCCAGCGCATCCTTTTTTTTCTTGTTTAGGCGCGCTGTTACGACTCTGTTCTAGTTGTGCAATTAATTCCGTAAGCTTTGGGGACAACGCCTCTTGTGGCGTTTCGGCGTTTTCTTTATGAACAGATTGCGTTGTGTGCGTCGCCTTTTTACTTTCCACGGTTGAGGACGTCGGCTTGCGTTGAGGCGCTACGTCGGCCGGTTTCGGCGCGTGATAGAACGCGTTTTCCTGCGTTTGGCGTGTGGCAGGTTGTGCGTTGGAGATAGTCGTCTTCGGCGTGTCGTCCACGGTCTTTGTCGCCGCTTTTTCCTGTTCGTGGGACGTCTGCGTCGAGCGCGACTCAACTTTAACTTGACTGGACTCTTGCCGATAATAGGTTGCAAATGAATCCAGAGGGGGAAGCGTTGAAACGTGTTCGGCGTCCCGTGGCGACGTCGCGACATTTGGCGTCGTTTTCAGCGCTGGTTCGGGAGTCACATTGGCGGCGTCCGGCGCGTTCGACGTCGCGTCGGTCGGCGTTATAGTCGACGGCACAGTTGGCTTAACGCTGGATTTTGCGACGGCAAGATTCGTCGTATCGGGGCGGTTCTCTTCGATCTGTCGGTCGAAATCGTCAAAGGTGGATTTCGACAGGCTGAGCAGCTCTGTTTCGATTTGTGAAGACTCTTCTATTAGCGAGGTCGTCTCAAGGAACGACGTCGGCGCAAGTTTTTCCGTCTTCGACGCCAGCGCCCTTGGCGAAGACGCCGACGTCGACGAAGTTTGTGACGCGTCGAGCGTTTCCGATGGCGTCGCCTCAACTTTGCGCTTGAGAAGGTCGGGAAAGACCTCAGCGACGGTACGACGATCCCCCATGGGAGGCTCTAGGATCGTGTCCAGATTGATTTCTTTCGTGGCGACTAACTCACGGACGTCATCGTCCAAACAAGGACCTTTTCGCGTTCCGTTTTGGAAATAATACCAAAGCATTGTCGTGATTCCTCTGCATGTGATAGCGCGACGGCTAATTTAGAATAAACTCTGCTGACGGTCTTGATTTGCCGACGCGCTTGCCTGACGTAAGTCGCTCGACGTGAGCTCACGAGTCCCCTGGGGCGCTGGCTGTTCTAATTGGCTAGTACCGGAAATTATACCGTTAAATTCCTCTTCTGACAGAATAGGCACGCCTAGTTTTTCCGCTTTCTCGAGCTTTGTCGCGCCTGGGGCGTCTCCGACCAGTAGCCAGGTCAGCTTTTTCGAGACGCTTTGTACCGCCTTACCGCCGTGCTCCTCGATCGCTTCCTTAATTCCAACGCGGTCGTAACCCAGTAGCGTACCGGTGACACAGATCGTTTTGCCCAATAGTGGCAGCGCTCTGGCGTCTTGGGGCGCTTCCAGTTCCGGCAACGCCATTGTTAGTCCTAGTCCTTGTAACTCTGTGACAATACGTCGTCCCTCGCTCGACCGGAAGAAATCGAGTAAATTCTGCGCCAGTACCGCGCCGACGCCGTCGACTTCAAGGTACGGCTCAATCGAATCGATCGCCATGAGCCGGTCGAAACTGCGAAAACGTTTGATAATCGCCTTAGCGCTCTGAGCGCCGATCCCAGGTATCGATAGCGCCGCGAGTACACGCGCCGGTCCACGAGATTTACTAGCCTCGAGCGCCTCAATGAGATTTTGCGCGCTCTTCTGCTTTACCCCGGGCAGCGTCAGCAGGTCTGCGACGGTGAGACGGTAAAGATCAGCAAAGCTAGAAACCAAAGGAGGTTGTGTTAGAAGAAGGTCAATATTACGCGGCGCCAGTAGTTTTTCGACCATGACGTCCCCGACGCCGTCGACGTCCATTGCTTCTTTCGACGCAAAGTAGGCGAGCTTCTCTCTAAACTGCGCGGGGCATTCCGGGTCGATACAGCGTACCAGCGGTCCGTCCGCGCTCTGTTTGAGCGGACCGCCACAGCTTGGGCAGACGGTGGGAAACTCATACTCCGGCGGTTCGACCGATTGCGGTCGCGCGTATTTCTCCACACGTACAATATGCGGGATAATTTTGCCCGCCTTCTCTACAACGACCGTGTCGCCCAGGCGTATGTCCTTCGCCTGTATTTCGCTCTTATTGTGCAGACTGGCGCGTGAAACGACCGTCCCCGCGATTGTGACCGGCTCTAGTTCCGCAACCGGCGTAATGACCCCCGATTTGCCGACCTGTACGACTATATCGCGTATTGTGGTCGTCGCCTCGTATTTTTCGAACTTGCACGCGACGATCCATTTGGGATATTTCGAGGTCGATCCGATTCGTTCGCGCGTCTGGAAAGAATCGACCTTTAGTACGATTCCGTCGACCTCGAAGTCCAATTCGTGCAAGCGCTCTTGCATTTGTCGCGCGGTCGCCACCGCGGCGTCGAGATTGGCGGCTTTGGTCGTTAGCGGCGCGGTGGCGAAGCCAAAGCTACGTAGTTTCGCTAGGAAGTCAAAGTGATTGTCCGCCAAGACTTGCGGGTCGCTCCCGGTGGAATGGACGAAAAATCTCAGCCGACGCTGAGCGCACACTGCCGGGTCGAGTTGCTTGAGCGTGCCGCTGGTTAAGTTGCGGGTATTGGCGTAAGGCTTAAATTCTTTCCCTTTCTGGCGACTCTCCTGATACGCCAAGGCATTGAGTCGCGCCAGGTTTTCATTGGTCATATAGACTTCGCCTCGCGCTTCCAGATACTCCGGCGCTTCCATGGGTAGCGTCAGTGGAATATCGCGAATTGTACGAGCATTTGCGGTGACGTCCTCGCCGAAGCGACCGTCGCCACGAGTGAGCGCGCGAACGAGTCGTCGTTTTTCGTAAATCAACGTTGCGGCTACCCCGTCGATTTTTAGTTCGCAGACCCACTGTAGCGGCTCCGACACAAGCTTCTGCGCCGATTCAACAAATTCAAAGAGCTCCTCTTCCGTATAGACGTTTTCAATTGAGAGCATAGGGACTTTATGCTCCACGACCTCAGCGCGCCCCACGATCTTATCGCCGATACGTTGCGTGGGACTGTCGGGGTCGATCAGTTCCGGAAACTCCGCCTCTAGACGCTTGAGATTACGCATGAGGTAGTCGTACTCATGGTCGGGTATATCCGGCGTGTTCTCTACATAATAGAGTTGATCGCAACGTCGGATTTCTGCGGTGAGGCGTTCGATTTCAAGGCGCGCTTCGTCTTGTGTCATTGTACGACTCGTTCGGAAAGGTTGAAAGTTTGAAACGGTACGGTTTAGCTATTCAGTAGGTCGTCAAGTTCCTCGCGCGAATTGACGCCTAGCGCGCGGAGCGTGCGACGCGTTTTTTGAAAGTCTTCGCCCAGTAGCGCGCCGGCTAGCACGGTAAGCGCTTCAGCGGTCGGCGTTGGGACGTTGAGCGCTTGCCCTAGCGACGTCAAGAGTCCCAGACCGTTGGGGACGTCTTCGGTTAAAAATCGCGTCTGGAGCGACTGGGGACCTTTGGGACCGCCCTGGGCGGCGTAGGCGCGAAAGGTCTCAATTGGCGCGCGCGATAGATCCGATTCGTTGCGGAATTGACAGTCCGTAAGGTAGTCGCTGCGCGTACAGCCCAGCTGCGTTAGGATAGCGCATTTTTCATCGTCGAGCCGTTTGATCACGCGCCAGACCGCGTCGGTAAAGCCCTCGCGGTACATCCAGAACTCGCCTTGACTATACTCGATTCGCGACGCCGACAGTACGCACCCGACAGTGTGGAGTATCAGGTTCGGATTACGCAACGCCGACTCAACCACGTGCGCGCGTTTGTAACGATAGGTCTCAAAGAGTTGCGCCGCCAGCTCTAACCCCAGCGCTGCGCGACTGTTAGGAAGGAACCCCAGCGCATTGCGTACGTTCTTAAAGCATAGTCTCACGCGTCCCGGTCGCGTTACACGCGCGTCGTAAGGTGGCGATTCCCCCTCGGCGACGACCTCCACGCGCTCGCTCAGCGCGCGCCACAATGGCGCGGAGCCTAAATAACACGCCGGCGCGATAATGATTCGCGCGGAAATCAGCGCCTCCGCCAACTTTTGCGCCAGCGTCGGGTGCGCATGGCTCTGTGTGGAGATAAAGATCGCGTCGACCGGTTGCGCTGTCGCTTCGCGCCAGTTTCGCGTGAGCTTCAGCGGCACAAAACGCTCCTGCCCCTGCAACGGCGTCAGCCACAACCCGCCGCTGACCGACATGGCGTCGAAATGCTCGTTGTTCATAAGTCGCGTGGTCTTTAGTAGCGTGACGTCGTGACCGCCAAGCGCTAAGAGCGCCGCGTGTGCGCTGCCAGAGGCGCCCGAGCCGAGAACGCAGACTTTCATATCAAGACTCCTCATGAGCGACAGAACGCGCCTATCGCCGTGGTCGCGACGCGCTAGCGTACGCTAGGGTTCCGCTCCAGTATTTTCGCGCGAAAGACGTCGCTGGTCAGGTCGGTCAGTTCCACGCGCACAAACTGACCTGGAAGCAGGTCGTCGCGACGCGACATGAGCGTTTCCACGCTGTAATAATGTTCCGAGCAGCCGCGTGCAAGCCATTGGTCTTGCGCGACTTGCTCCACTTCCTCGACCACGACCAGCGCCGTGCCGCCCAGAAGTTTGCGCGCGAACTCTTCGCGGAGGCGTCGTGCGAGCGTCTGCAGACGCGCGGCGCGTTCCTTTTTGACAGGTGCGTCGACCTGCCGTGGCATTTCCGCAGCGATTGTGCCCGGTCGCGGACTGAATCGAAAGACGTGCACGCGCGAGAAACATAGCGTCTCCACCACTTCGCAGGTGCGCTGGAACTGCTCCTCGGTCTCCCCGGGAAAACCTACGATGACGTCGGTTGTCAGCGCCGCGTTGGGAAAGCGCGCCAGAATCTCGCGACAGCGTTCGATGAACGGTCCGCTCAGCTGTCGACGACGCATACCGCGCAATACCGTGTCGTCGCCGCTCTGCATGGACAAGTGAAAATGAGGACAGAAGAAATCACGATGACGCGCCATGACCTCTAGCATAGCGTCATTGACCTCAATCGCCTCCAGACTGCCGAGTCGCACGCGCATTTGCGGCAGTTCGGCGTGCGCAAGCGCTTGCAGTAGTTCCGCGAGCCCCACGCGTTGCGACGGCGCTAGCGCGGCATGACGCGCGTAGTATTCCTCTAGTGTCAACGGCGCGTTGCACGGCGGTATTGGCGTTACGGTTTGGTTTGGTCCGAAATCTAAACCGTAGTGACCCAAGTGAATACCTGTCAGTACGATCTCGTGATAATGAGCTTGCGCCAGCGCGCGCGCTTCTGCGAGAACCTCGGGAATCGGTCGGCTCGACAAATAGGGTCGCGTCTGTGGAATCACGCAGTAGGCGCATCCGACGCGACAGCCGTCTTGCACCTTCAGGTACGCACGATGACGTTCCGCATGACCAGTCGCCACGGTCGGTATGGTCGTAAGACCAAGCTTGCTAAGGAATTCCGGCAGACGCCTTTTGTCCGCGAGTACGCAAGTCACCCCGGAAAGGGACTGCGCCTGCTGAGGGTGAGACGCCGCGTAGCAGCCTAAGAGCGCGATCTTAGCGTTGGGACACTGCGCGGCATAATGTGAGACCAACTTGCGGCTTTTGGCGTCGCTCTCCTGGGTGACCGAACAGGTGTTGATAAAGACCCAGTCGACCAAATCGGCGTTAATTTCCGCGCCATTGGCGTCGGCGTCGTGCCAGCCGTTGGCCATGAGCGCGGCGCGAAGCCACTGCGTTTCGTACTGATTTACTTTGCAACCGAGCGTTGCAGTCTTAAACCACATATGAGTCTCCTTGCGCGTTACAGTCGCATACGCGACTCTATATAATGTAGCGCGCTACGGCCGTGACGTCGAGACGGCGCCGTGTAGGCACAAAGACGCGCCTGCTAGCCACCGACCAGCAGGCGCGCTTTTCTTGCGCGGAGGAACGACATTATCGCGCCTCGCGTGCGTTTTAATCTAACTCTTTCCGACTACTACTTCAAGATAGCGTCAAGAATGTAATAGTTGAGTTCTTCGTAGTCGCGTTCGGCAATGAGCGCGTCGATCTTGGCGTCGTCGAGTGAACGGCTGATTTCCAGCAGGCGCAGGAAGATCTTGCGGCTGTATTCCAGGTGCTTCAGAGCGACTTCATCCTTTTGGGTGCGCAGTACTTTGACGTCGAGACCGACCCATTCGCCATTGAGACCGTAGCCGTGCTTGTCCAGGACGCGAACCTGATTGAGCGCGCGACGAGGATCGACCATGCCGAAGGTCTGGTCTTGGTCGAATTTCAGACCGTTCTGATCGTTGAGATGGACGCTCCAGAGTTTTTTGTGCGCCAGAGCAAAGCCCATTTCTTCCGACGGACAGAGGTTCGCGAGGATCGCGTGCGCGGTTTCGATTAAGCAACCGACGCGATCGGGCGCGTTGGTCATCAGACCCATGGCGATGGCGTGACCGATCGTGGGAATAAAGGCGTGGTCGACCGGTTCGTTCGGCTTCGACTCGATCATGACGCGGATGTTCTTATTGTAATCCAAGACGGTTTGGAGCGCCTCGGCGATTCTTTCGGTCGCGACGACCGGGTCTTTCGATTCGCGAATATAGGTGCCTTCGCGCGCGAGCCAGAAGACGATGTTCTTAGTACCGAGCGCTTCGGCGATATCGGCGGTCGTCTTGAGACGCTCGATCGCGTACTTACGACATTCCGGACAGTTGGAGGTGAAGGCGCCGTCGATGGTTCTGGGATCCATCCACAGACGCGGAGCGACGAATTCCGCCGTGAGTCCATGGTCGTCGAGCGCCTTTTTCAGTTCGCTCGCTTCTTTGACGATTTCGCTTTGCGTCATATTGTTGAGATTCGGAACCGCGTCGTCGTCATGGAACTGAATGCCGTCGAATCCCAACTTCTTGTAGGTTTCCAGCTTTTCGTGGAAAGGAATCGTTTTGCGAACTTCCGGCCCGAACGGGTCAGCGCCTTCGTGAATGTTCCAAGGACCGAACGAAAAACGAAATTCTCCTTGCATAGCGAACTCCTAATTATTTATAATTTCAGATCTTGCAAGGCGCCAAGCTTGGGAAAAACTCGACGTCCTCGCGGTTATGTCGGCACGCGACGCGCTGTGCGCGTCCACGCGCTAATCTTGCGTTTGGCGTTATTCTATCGACTCTTAATAGTTTCGTCAAACAAAAAAAACTGTGATTAGCGTTGTTTTTTTTATTTAACGCTATTTTCCTTGTCAGCGCGTGGCCAATAGAGGAAGAAGCGTCGTTCGTTGAGGTTTAACTGACGGTAAAACTCCTGCACAGGAATTTTACGCAACTTAGCGATCGCCTCGGCTGTTGCGGGCAGGTAGGACGGTTCGCTCAGTAGTCTTCCCTGTTCGTCGCGCGCTTGAACCATGACGGTCGGTCTTTCCGCGGGCATGCCAGCGTAACCGTTTGGCGGCAAGGGGTAGGGACTGTCCGATTCCAGGAGAATGCGATCGCGCGGAACCTGAACAATTGTTTCATGGGTGCGTATGGAGTTGGGCGAGACGCTACGTGCGGAGAAGGAAAAGAACGCGCCGAGCTCTACCGCCTCCTGAATTTGACGAACCGACCCGTGCCAGCCGTGTAGAAGCCACGCCGGAACATTAGTGTAATCGCGCATGATCTTTAAGATTTCGTCATTGGCGCGAACGCAATGGAGCGCTACCGGCAAGGCCCTTGTATTGGCCAAATCGAGCTGGAAACGCAACGCCTCGATCTGATTCTTACGCGTGAGTTCGTCACAGTCCCGAATGGCAAAGTCGAGACCGACCTCGCCCAGACCCGCGCGTGAGACGCCGTCGGAGCCGACGTAGCTGTCTAAGAGATTTTCCAGCGCGCCCTGCCAGTCGCCGTAGACAAGACCAAAATGCCAAGGGTGAGAGCCGAGCATAACGTACACGTCGTGATTAGCGCGACCGATTTGACAGACTTTATTCCAATCCCCCGGGGAAGTAGCCGCCACGACGAATTTTTCCGCGCCACGTGCTCGCGCTCGTGTCAGAACCGCCGTTACCTCCTCCATACTCTTGCCGAAACGCGTGTCTTGTAGATGTAGGTGTACGTCGCTAAAGCGCGTGGATCCTGTGGGCGTCGACGTCATATTCTTCCTTTGTCTAAATGTTTCGAGGCGTCGCAACGGAAAGCTTAGCTCTGACCGCACGCGACGCCTGATACGCGGCTACCGCCATTAGACGCCACGCGACGTCCTCAGTTCCATTCTCGGCGTTAGCGCGCCTGATTCAGATCGATCTCCAAAAAGTACGGACGACCCGAACGAATGAGGTAAACGCGCGCGCGACCTTCGTCTACGGAGGTAAACTCGTCTAAACTACGAATGATGTAATAGAGATTCTCTAATGACAGAACGCTTAACTGTCGTTCCTTTTCCTCTCCGACGCCGAATCCAAAGATGAAATCTCCGGGCTCAATTCGCGCCTCGCCCGAGCACAGCGCGCCGTTGGAGTTTACGCGCGTGACCGAAACTCCTCCCACGGGCACAAAACTGAATTTCCCAATGTCAATCGACTGTAGATTAGGGTATAGCTCGTGATATTCCTCTTCTCCGACCGGCTCCACTTCCACGCCAAAGCTCTTCCATACGGTCTGCGCGACGCGTGAGCGTTGCGTGGAATTGGACGATTCGAGAGCCTCGTCGGGATTAGCGGTTTCGTGCACCGCTTGTGCAAAGGCGTTCGACGTCGTGGCGCTGTGGTAGCGCTCGGCATTGGAGGCGTCGCGTCGCGACGGCTGGTCAGGGTTTTCCGCGGCGATCATTGTGGAGTTTTCCGACGCCAGTTCGCTAAACGCCAGCGTGGCGTCAAGCTCCTGTTCATGGCGAACCAGGTGCAATTTAGCGACGTCGCTCAGACCCAGCCCGATGAGAGAGCAGGTGAAGTCAAGGGAAGAGTGAACGGCAAAGCCGTTGGAGGTAGAGATTACGTCGCCCGGCTCGATCCCAATGAGCGCGGCGGGACTCTTGGCGTCGACCTCTTCGACGATTAGACAGTCTTCCCCGTTGCCACAACTGGGGTAGTCCGCCATGTCGGAATCGACGACTTTAAATTTCAAGCCATGATGCGTCATCTTCGCGACGGATTGACGAATCATTCTTTCCGCCACGTTCGCGACCATATCGACGGGAATAGCAAAGGCGATATTTTCCGCCTCCTCGCGTACCGCGGCGTTCAGACCGATCATTTCTCCGTCAATATTAATGAGCGGACCACCGGAATTACCGGGGTTAATCGCCGCGTCGGTCTGAATGACGCTCTCGTAAGAGAGGTTCTCATTGACCTCCAACGGTCGCTCCAGTGCGCTAACGATACCGCGTGAAATCGAACAATGGTACCCATAGGGATTGCCAATGGCAAAGACGTCCTCGGCGAGCTGAACACGATCGGAGCGTCCCATACGAATTTTCTGTAACGGTCGTTTCGGTTTAATCTTAAGAATCGCCAGGTCAGTGGCGACGTCGTTGCGAATCAGCTCCACGTCGCGATAGCGCTCCCCATCGGAGGTTACGACCTCGAGTTTCAGCAGTCCCTTAACGACGTGATAGTTCGTGAGAATATAGCCTCGCGAATCGATGACCACGCCGGTTCCCATGCCGTTGAAGACGTCGTACTGTACGTCGCGTCCAAAGGAACGCTTATTAACCTCGTACTGCTTCTCGCCCTGAATACTCACGACGGATCGACACGTGTCTTCCACCACGGCGACAAAGTGCGACCGCGGCGTACGCGTCCACTGCTGCTCGGCGCCGTGAAGACGATCCTCGCCTGTAAAGAACACGACAAGGAGTAACGCCGCGACAAGACGAAATCCGCGCCAGACCACGCAGGTCGACTTGTCGGTACAGGCGCTAAATTTACTCATTGGACGTCCCTTTATTATTCATATTGGCACGGTAAACCACGCTACGTGCGTTCGCGAGGTTTACGTTTGCCAACGCGCGCAGGTCGTGTGAACGACGCCGCCTACGTTGGCGTTATTTCCATACGCTAGTCTTTGCCTGTCGATCCGCGGTTAGGGCGCTAGACAGGCGATAGCTTTAAATCGGAATATGCCCGCCCTTAACTTGATTCAAAGATCCCTTTTTTTGTGTTTTACTGAGAAAAATAGTATAACCGGAGTTTCTTGCCTATTTTAAACACAGCGTTGTCAAGTTCCTGACCTAGACAATTCCTTCGCGACACGCGTCGCGTTTATCTCCGTCGTGCTCGACGCGCTATGGCGCTCCTGCGTTTCGTACTAGATATGCGCATAAATCGCGGCGTCGATATTTGAAAAAAGTTGTATTTTCGCGCGCTCGCCCCTTGAAATTTCGCGCTTACGAAATTATTATAGACTCGGGGAGTGGCGCGCTCTTCGCGCAAGCTCTCTACGGTACCGAAAACTTTATTGCGCAAGCGCTCTTTAGGAGTCCCCTAATATGGCACAATCATTACTTTATCGAGGCGCGATCCTTGTGACGCTCCTTGCCTTCCCAATGCTGACTCATGTCGCGAAAGGTCAAGACTCCTCAGCGCCGCTTTCCGTTCCTTCGATTCGACCGTTCCAACGTTCTGAAATTCCCGCGAACCAAGCGCCTAATCTCTACGACCCTACCTCCGATCAGTTCGATTACTTCCGTAAGGAACTCGGTCGCAAAGAGCTTTCCACACGCCAAAAGAATCGTATTGCCGATCGCGCCTCGCGCGTTGTCTACGACGACCCCATGGACAAGCCGGCGTGGGACGGCTCGCCTTTCGTTAATATCTATGCGCCAGAAAACGTCTTCGCCGATGGCGTCGCCTTTATCGGTCAGGACGATCCCGACGTGATCTATGGCGCCGATGAAAACAACTTCCTCGCCAAGATCGCGGAATCCTTCGAGAATGTTACGACCATTGTAGGACTCGCGTTTGGAACCGCGGGTAATAATCGTAATACCCCCGGCATGGCTAATTCCTCGTCCTATGATATGATGGGTAGCACGCCTCCTGACATGCCCTCGATTACCTCCGCTGGCACGGGCTCCGACCTTAACTCTATGGGCGAAACCTACGGTCCGGGTGGAAGCTCCGCCGGTTCCAAAGGAAACGCCCCCGTGAAGGACTCCAATAAAAACGACTCCAAAATCATCTTCCCTGACGGCGACGTCGAAAATCCCTTCGCCGCGGAAAAAGTGGAGCCCGCTAAGATTGCCGAACTCTTTAAGGCTGATCGCGAGTTTGAACCCAAAGCGACCTCCGCCGGCGCTGGCGGCTACGGCTACGGTTCCGGAAACGCTACCGAAGGCATGGGCGGCTCGGAAATGATGTTCAGTAAGCCGGTCGTTGAACCGTAATTGTTCGCGGTTCCATTCCCACAATTCACCAGCGCCGCCGCGCCTGCTCTGCGCGCGGTCGCGATCTCTTTTCTCTCGGCGCGAATTTCAAAGTTCGCGCCGTTTGACGTCTTAAGAGCGTATTTATTCTGCGTTTGTTTTTCCCACGTGCCACGTAACGCGCGTTTTTCTCGTTTCTTCGGAGCTCATTATGCCGGTCAACCGACGCGAACGACCCTATGTGACGATACTGATTGGATGCGTCCTTCTTACGATCTGCCTCTGTGCGCTGATCTACGCCTATGGTCGGCTGAAGATTTTAACGCACAATCGCGAAAGCGCCGCCGCGCAGGGGTCTTGCGACGTGCTCGTTGCGGTCGATCCGCTTGCCTATCTTGTTCGACGCGTCGGTGGCGATAACGTTAAAGTCACAGTTCTCACGCCCCAGGGAAAATCTCCTGAAACCTACGCGCCCACGCCCAGTCAACTCGCCGACGTTGCCAACTCTCAACTCTTTTTCACCCTCGGCTTGCCGATTGAAGAGCGCCTACTCGGCAATATCGCGTCGATAGCGCCAAAGGCAACGGTCGTCGACCTTCTGCAACTTATCCAAGCGCTCCCGAATCCACGTCATAGCCACGAGACGGATGACGACGCTCATGACGATTCCGACCACGCGCACGAAGGCGCGCTCGACCCACACCTGTGGACCGCCCCGGAAAATGCAAGAACCATGGTCGCGACTATCTGCGAAGAACTTATTAAACTTGACCATGAAAATGAAGCAAGCTATCGCGCAAACGCCGAAAAGCTCGACGAAGAATTGCAAGCGCTCCAACTGGAAATCGCCGATAAACTCGCGAACCTGACCTCGCGTAACTTTATTGTCTTTCATCCCGCTTACGGATACTACGCGCGTGAGTTCCAGCTACAACAACTCGCCATTGAGTTCGAAGGGAAAAATCCCAAACCGCGTGACTTGCAGAAGCTTGTCGAAACCGCCAAAAACGATAAAATTCACGCGCTCATTATTCAACCGGAGTTCAATCGATCCTCCGCACAGGTCGTCGCTGATCAGCTCGGCGGCGAAATCATTGAGCATTCCCCCCTGGAAGAGGATTATTTCGCTAATCTGCGCGCCTTGACCGACGCGGTCGTCGCGTCCCATTAGACCGCGGAAGATTAAACTCCAAGCCGCCGCCGACAAACCAAGACTCCTAGCTACATACCGATATGAAGACGCTTCTGAAGAATCATCCGACCGAGACGAAACAAGCGTTGCAACTGCTCCTGAGTTGCCTCAACGACCTGGCAAACGATAGCGCAACCGACCCGATCGAACGCGCCGAAGCCGCTTATTTTAGCCTCCCTGCCAACGACAAGTGTCGCGACCTCGATCTTCCGCTGCAAGAGACGAAAGACTTGGCGCAACGCGCGCTGAACGTGTGCGCTACGCTCCAAGACGACCAGTTGCACGACTACTGTCTATGTAACTTCGTGACCCGCCTGCTCTTCTGCCGCGAGCCCCTCCAGGACGACGACGTCTATAAGATCGTGAAAAACGCGATTAAGAGTTTTAAAAATTACCCGGAGTCGGCGCAGTCTGTTCCCTTTTTATACGCTAAGGCCGTGGCGTTACGCGACCCCTTTAACGAAAACACGCCAGAACTTGTCGACCAGATCGTCGAAGACGTCGACGACCTGACGTCTTACGAAAAACCGCGCGCTATTGTCCAGGCCGCCTATGCGATTGACACGTTCCTCAAGCAAGGATCGCAAGCGTTTGAGGAACTGCTCGATTATCAACGCGTCTGTGAGCAGTTCGATACCTTTACCGCGCGTTTGTATTTCTACGATTACGCGCTGCCGACTCTCTTGGAACGCGTTCGCGAATCGCTCGCACACACGCAAATTGAAGACGTGCTCGATCGCGCCTGGGAAGGCGTCAAAACGACGCTCAAGGACATGGACGCGCTCGCTAGTGGCGCGCGCGATTCAGACGACGACGTCGACGACCTCGATATGGTCATTGAGAGTATGATTCTTCACTCGCCACGACTGCTCACGGACGGTTCCGACGTTCTCGCGTTTGTCCTCAAACACGGCAGTTACAGCGTCTTTGAATCCTTTTGGAGCTTGGCGCGCCACGCGGACTCCTCAATCGACGCCGACGCGGTCGCTCGTCCCTGGAGACAGTTGGCGCTCGAGCGTCTCAATGATCACAAATCGCCGGTTAATACTCGCCTTGATCTTCTGCCGTTCGTCGTTACGTGCGACGCCGCGCTTTGGCGTACGACACAGCAAGACGTCTTTATCGCGAAAGTCTTTGAGATCGGCGCCGCGCTTTTGGAAGATTCCCACTGCAAGGAGTCGACGGCGCTTTACGGCTACGCGTGTCTACTGGAATTGGCCAGCGTTAGCTCACGCGACGACCTTGCGTACGGTTTTGCCAAGTCCTTGCTCTTTGAGTTAATGCGCGCCGATTCCGTCGGTATGCGCGATTTCATTCTCACAGAGTCTTTTTCCCATCTTCTGCGGTACTCTGCTCGCGAGGACGTCGAAGAGCTGTTGCAGACGCTACACGGCAAACAGGAGCAGATCGTCTCTACCGCGCAGCTACGCGTTGCTTCCGGCGAACCTTATGAACAAGCGATGAAAGACGCCGTCGACGCGCTCGCCGTCGAGGAAGACGTCATGCAAGCGCGCGCGATTGTCGACCTTGTGCGCTTTTTAACCGACTACTAATGGACAAAGAATCGAGTCGCCCTTATGTCAAGTCCCGAACGCTCCGCGCCTGAAACACGCGCCGACGACGTCTTAGAGATCGAAGACGCCATTCTCGATCTGGATCGTGAAAAGAGATGTGGATTCTCTGAGGTCATTTACGGTCAAAGTAAAACCGCCGAGGCTATTTTGAAAATTGCGCTGGCGCAGTGTCAGTACGGAATCGACGTTTTTGCTACGCGCGTTGACGCACAGAAGGCCCAGTTCGTCTTGCCTGAGATCAAGCGCGTGTGCGCCGACGCTTACTATAACGCCGTGGCGCGTACGCTCCGCGCGCCCTGTGGGAGCGTCTCCACGCGCGAGAACCGCGGTAAAATCGCCATTCTTACCGCTGGCACAAGCGATCTTCCGGTGGCGGAAGAGGCGCGAGAGACTGCGCTGTGGACCGGCGCCGACGCGATACTTATTCAAGACGTCGGCGTGGCTGGACCGCAACGTCTGCGTGCAAAACTACCGCTTATTGAAGACGCCGACGTGGTCGTGGTCGTCGCCGGTATGGAGGGCGCGCTGCCGAGCGTCGTTGGCGGGTACGTCAGCGCGCCGATTATTGCCGTTCCGACCAGCGTAGGGTACGGCGCGTCTTTTCAGGGACTCGCCGCGCTCTTGGGCATGCTCAATAGTTGCGCGTCTAATGTGACGGTCGTCAATATCGACGCGGGCTTTAAAGCAGGTTACGTCGCCGGTCTGATCGCCAAACGCGTACGCGACGCGGTCGCGCGCGCTAAAGAATTGTAAAGACTCATAATAGCAACAGTAAAAAATTCAGGACGAAGAGTTGACCGAAGAGATTGTCAATACGCATGAGAAGGGAACGGTCGCGCCTTCGAGCGCCTCGGGCGGCGACCAGTCGCAGTTTCAGCGCACCGCGCTACTCTTGGGCGAGTCTGGCATTAACCGTTTGCACGACGCTTGCGTGCTTATCGCCGGTATGGGCGCGGTCGGTAGTTACGTAGTGGAAGCGCTTGCACGCGCCGGCGTTGGTCGCTTTCGTTTGGTCGATTTTGACGTGGTTCAGCCGAGCAATATCAATCGTCAACTCTTTGCCACGTGGCGTA
Source organism: Planctomycetia bacterium (assembly GCA_030537455.1). GTDB lineage: Bacteria > Planctomycetota > Planctomycetia > Pirellulales > Thermoguttaceae > RUG369. The sequence goes on from JAUNMR010000033.1 coordinate 29,281, forward strand.
CCCTTGGCGCTTATAAGGTCGACGTGGCGCGCGAGCGTATTGCTGATATCAACCCTTTGGCTCAGGTGGAAACGCGTCGAACCCTCATTAACGACGGTAGCGTCGAGTCTCTCTTTGAAGAGGACTGGGCGAAAGATCCTGATATGATTGTCGACGCGATCGACTCTCTCAGTTCCAAAGTCGCGCTCATTGCCACGGCAAAACGACGCGGTCTGTCACTGATCTGCAGTATGGGCGCGGCTTTGCGCACCGACGCCAATCTCATAAGATACGGCGTTATGACAGACGCGACCTTTTGCCCCTTAGCGCGCCAGGCGCGCAAACGTCTGCGTCGCGTCGGCGTCGACCCCGCGACGGTACCGTGCGTCTATTCACCGGAACCGGTGCGACGCGCTGTGAGAGAGGGACGAGAAATCTTTCTGAGAGCCCCCATTCCGGAGCCGACCCCAGAAGGGAAAGCGCCACAAGGACGACCACGCAATACGCTCGGCAGTCTTCCGACGATTACTGGACTCTTCGGTCTGAGAATCGCTCACGAAACTATTATGACGCTCAGTCAGGAACGTTGAACGCACGCGCCTATTGCAACGGCGGCTTTATTGTAATTCCTTGATCTTTGCCAAGGTCTCTTTGAGCGGAAGCGCCGCCTGATGGAATTCCTCCTCTGTTATGCTGTCGTTATTGATATATCTTTCGCAGGCGTCCAGTTGCATTTTAACGAGTTGCGCAAAATTTTTGGGGAGCTTGTCAAGACCGAGAAATTCTTTAGCGCCCGAGGGAACTTTCAATGAAAGACTACGGTCGTGGAATAGCCGCTCATAAGCGTACATGCGCCAGAGCAATCCTTCGCTGGCAATGAGTCGGAAGTTGATTGCTTGCTCGTCGATTTCTGACGGTAAATCCTCTACCTGACATAGTTCCGTGAGATTATGCAGGTCGAGTAGGCAACACGCTTCCAACGCATTGCTCGGGGTATTGACGCCGTCTTGTTGCAGAGCGTCGAAAATTGGCAGGAGCGCTCGTTGCGCCACAGCGTCAAGTTTATTATAGACGCTCCAGACGCTTTGAAGATCCCCAAAGGGCGCGCTATAGGGCGTGTCACTGTAGAACTGAAACCATTGTTCGATTTCTACGTCAAGTTCTTCTTGCGAAATCGACCGCGATTCTTCTGATTTGACATACTCTAACGTCTTATTGATAAGATTGGTAAAATGTTTCTGTACCGCTTCGTCGAGTTCGGCTTTATTGAACCGGTAGTTTTCACTATTGCGGTAGAAATGCGAGTTCGAGACCGTTCTGATCTTGTCAAACACCTCGTTTAGCGTCTGGAGGTCGCCTTGATCGTGCGACTGCGTTGCATTGTAGTTTGTACTGAAATCCTGAACGCTCTTTATCGCTTCGACCATGAGTCCATCGTACTTCTTTATGATCGCTTGTTTAACGACGACACTTGCTAATAGCGCGCACGCGACCAGTATGATAGCGATAGCGATAGCGACGGCGCATAGAATCATAAAAGAGACGCCGACGCGTCGTTGACGTTCTTTTTGTGGTTGTGAATCAGTCGTCTGATCAGGCGGCGTGGTGGGCGGCGGCGTTGGTACCGGAGGGGTTTTCGGGTTGTTCGAATCATCCGCTGGTTCTTGTTCTACGCCTTGCGCCTGTGGATCCTGGTTTTCCTGCGTCGTCGTTTGTAGCGGAGGGTTTTTCGTGTTGTTCGAAGCGCCCGCTGGTTCTTGTTCTACGCCTTGCGCCCGTCGCTCCGGGTTTTCCTGCGTCGTCGTTTGTCGCTCGGGCTCCTCGGGTGGAGTCGGTTGCGATTTCGATTCAGTTTGCTGTAATGCCTTAACGAAATCGGAGAGGATCTGTATCAGGACGTCGTGTGGGATACGCTCGGGATTGCGTGTGTATAAACTTTTTGACCCGATCGTGATGATATCGTTTTTTCTTATCAGCGTTGGTTCGTAGATGCGTCGACCCCTGACGTAAACGAACGAAAGCGAGTCGGTCGGTGAAATGTAAAGCTTATCCTCAATGCATTTGACCGTAGCGCGAGAATTATCGCATACTAACGTATGGCTCTGACCGTTCTTAAGTTCACGTATCGTTTTAACGAAACTAGCGTTATAGATCGGATACTTCATGGCGCGCGCCCCTCTTAGCGCAGTAAGATTATAGTTTCTTAAAGGTAGATTCTCCTAAACGCGTGGCGCTTGACCAGAAAACGCGACGCGCGTTATCCCGACGCCTTTCTACTGTCGCCTATTTGTAATTTAGCAGAACGCGTCTTGGCGTCAAGTCAAAGGCGCGTTTAAAAACTAAGGCTCGCAACGTGTCGCGGTGAAAATACAATCGTTAAGTCTATTTATCGTACCTTTTACGCGCAATAACAACGCGGAATCCGACGGCTTTGTCAAGGTTTTTCTCCTTACTTGACAAGGAAGTAAAACTCGCAGGACCTTGGCGTCTGGCGGCGCTACGGCAGTCGGTTTGCTTTTCGCAGCGGTAGGAACCTCCACGTATAACGTGTCGCGCGTCGGTTTTCTCGTGGTCAAAAGCCAGGGGATCTTTCGTCGCGTTCTCCTGGTCGTCGGCGGTTTCGTAGGCGCCGTATTGGTCGCGGCACCATTCGTAGACGTTGCCCGGCATGTCGCAGATTCCCCAGGCGTTTTGGCGTGTTGGCGCTTGCGCTTTATCTGCAGCCGAGGTATACGGTAGCGGCGTGCTTCTCTTGAAGACAATATCCTTCTTGTCACACGCGTAGGCGTCCTGTGTCCCGGCGCGACATGCGTATTCCCACTGCGCTTCGGTCGGGAGCGTAAACTCATATTCCGACGGCATGAATCGCGCGGTCAACTCTTCACAGAACGCCATAGCCTGTGCCCAGCTCACATTGGTTATCGGTAGCTCTAATTCCGCATAATCTTCGAACTCTTCCACCGGCGCCGACTCCATGACTCTATCGTAAAGCGCCTGTGTGACCTCGGTCTTGAGGATCCAGAACCCTTGTGTAAGTTCGACTTGACGAAGCGTTTCGTCCTCTTTGTGACCCGATTCATCCGGTGGACTGCCCATCTGGAAAGTCCCTGGCGCACACCAGACGAATTGCAATTCCAGATCGTTCTCTAGGTAGAAAGCTTTTTCTTCACCCGACTTGTCGCCGTCGTCGAGATAATAGACCAGATCAAATTCTTCGCTGATCTTTTCGAAAAGATCTTTGACCTTTCTCTTTTCGTCGCTAGTACGCGCGGTACGTTGCGCCGTGAGCGCGGCGTCGCGATCTAACTTGTGCAATCGGAAGGAGTTATTGATATCGTTAACGGCGCGATTAAAAGCTTTGGCGTCTGCCTCTACCTCTGCTCTGGCTTGTTGAATCTTCTCCAAAAGTTCTTTAAATTCATCGCTTTGCGTAATTTCGGCGCCCTCGCGGTTGAATTCTTCGGCAACTGTCGTCGCTTGCTTGAGCTTTTCAAAGTCCTGGGTTTGGCAGTATTCGCGCCAGTATTTTTTAACGCCCTCGAGTTTAACGGCGGCCAGTAGCCTCGCTTGGGTAGCCTGCGCCTGCGTCGTCTCTAAGAGATTGGGATACTGCTCTTTGAGCTCGTTGAAGTCTTGGCGCGCTTGCTCCAAAAGTTCGGGATTGTCCTCTTGACGGAAGGTTGTCAGTAACGTCTCAAGGCTATTGAGGCTAGCGTCGAATTTATGCCGCTCTTCAATTTTGCGGATTCTGTCCTGTAGCTCGATGACGCGCGTATTATCAGCGAGTTGCGGCTCTGTTTCGGTAATGCGCTCCAGAGCTTGCTTAGCCTTTTCCAGACCGTTGGAGTCCTTATTGGCGAGGAAAGCTTGAATATAGTCGTCTACTGTGTCGAGCTTGTCGCTAAGCACGTTCGCCTTCGGAGTTTCCTCGCGTGGTTCCTGCGTTTCGGTCGGCGCGGTCGGAGCGGTAGTCGCTAGATTAGTCAGCTCCTCTACGGACGCGTCCTGAACGCTTTCTTTGGCGACGTCGGTCACATTGATCGTCGGGTCGTTGCTATTATCCTCTGGCGTATTAGCGCTCTCCATTTTAACGACGATTACCACGATAAGTAGTAGCGCGATCGCGAGGAAGGATCCGACCTTAATAAAGCGTTGCGCTACTTTAGAGACTTTCTCCTGGTTCTCATCGTTTGTACGACCTACGGCATAGCTTACGGGCGCTTGCGGCTGTTCTTGCTCTTGTCGTTCTTCGCTTGATTCTGCGTGGTCTGGTTCTGCGTCTGCTTCTTGTTCAGTGGCGTGAGGAGGTAGTCCGCCGGGGGGATCAGGGGCTGAATCTTCGGTTTGATTAACGGCTGAATCTTCGGTTGAACCCGTGTTCGAAAGATCGGGGGAATCTTCATAATCGTCTCCTATGCTGTTTTGCGGCGTTGTCTCTGGGGCGTCGTCAGTCGGCGCGGCGCTGGAATGCTTGCGCCGTTTCGACGGATTGCGCAGGTACAGCGTAATATCGCCGATCCCGATGATATCATTGAGCGTAAAGGGCGTGCGCTCGAAAATTGACACGCCGTTGATTGAGACGTCGTATTTCTCGCCGACCGGATGAATATAAAGTTGGTCGTCGATCTTGATGATTTTGACGCGGGAGTCTTCAAATTGAAAGACGGCGGTTTGACCGTTCTCCAGTCGTCGAATCTTCTTCGCCGCTCGGCGAATATAACGTGGATCTTCGCTCATAGGGGAACTCCCTGTCAAATAAAAAGCCATTACAAAACCACGCGCGTCGACGCGGCGAGTGACCTATCAGGTCGCACGTCGCGCGCGTAGCGGTATTACGCCAGTTCCAAACCGCTGTCGTTGACGACCTCAACGTCATACCCCTGAGGAGTTTCGAGTTGATAGCGCAGTTTGCCGTCGGTCTTTTCCCAACGCAGTTTGATTTTACCGCCCGGGACTGGTTCGACCCCGCCGGCGTAGTCGAGCTTGTCGATCTTCGGTAGACGAATCACGATACGTTTCGCTGGCACGTCGACCAATTGCACGCCAAGTACATCGCGATAAAGAACTTGCGAGACGTGCGAGGCGAAACCGTGATTACAGCTAGCATACGCCTCGTCGTTTTCCCAGAGGGTTCCGGTGCGATCGGCCATGTATTCATTGTAGGCGACCGATTCGTCGAGGAGTTGTTGTCCGCGTTTGGCGCGCGCGAGTAGTTCAAGTCTCACGACGTTTCCGACAAACGCATTAGCCTTATGCACCTCGGGGTACTTTCCTTCTTTGATGCGGTTGGGACCGAATTCGTTGAGCAATTTGTTCCACAGTTCGGGGTAATCTTCCGGCGTGGCGGTATTAAAGAAGAACGCGAAATACTGGCAGACCTCGGAACGATTGCGTTGGATCGCCAGTTCGCCGTTCTCCTGACGTAGCGCGTTGTCGACAAAGAACTCGCCGTCGTACGACTGTTCGCGTACCTTCGCGCGCACCTTTTCCGCTTTCTCAAGCCACGCGCTGTTGTCATACAGCTTGCCTGCCGCTTCAAGGACGGCGCCGTAAAGCATATTACTGGGGTAGTTTACGTCTTGTACGAAGCTATTGGCGGCGGACCATTCGACAAAGACCCAGCTGGGTAGTTTCTCCAGTAATCCGTCGGAATTTTCGTAGCCTTCGAAGAATTTCAGCAGTTTATAAACCTTTGTGCGCAACGCTTCGACGAGCGTTTGGTCGATGCTACGGTGCGAGAACTCCAGCAGTTCCACTACGAACCACATTGCCCAGTTCGGAATAAAAATACCGTCGTTGTGGTCGGACGGATAGCACATGGGCAGCATACCGTCAGGCAGGAACTCAAATCGTTCCGGGAGCATGTAGTTTTCAAAGAAGTTATACTCCACGTCGGTTCGTCCGGTGAGCACAAAAGCGGAGCGCGAGGTAAAGAAGCTGTCACAGAGCCACCCGGCGCGCTCGCGGTGAGGACAGTCCATAAAGACGTCGACGGAATTGGCACGGAAGGTCAGCGCCGCGGCGTGATAAAGTTTCTCCAAACGTTTGTCGCTACAGGTAAAGGACGCCTCGCGCGTGGGCGGGTAGGCGTATTCGCGCATATAGAAGTTACGCAGGCGGAAGGAGCCCTTAGCGCAGTGAATCTTGACATAACGCGCACAGTGCGGCTCGAACGAGGTAAAGACAAACGCGCGCTTGCCCGGGAAGGAGCATTTAATCGCGCTACACGTGCCCAGACGCAGGAAGTTAACGTCCTCTTCCGGCGAGAGAATCTCGTCGAAGGTCAGAATGATATCGGCGTCTTCGAGCGTCTCCAGTTCCATGACGAAGAACCCGCAGTAGTCGGCGCCAAGGTCGAAGATCTGAGCGTCCTGCTCTTTATAGATCGCGTTGAGTTCCAGCGTCGGCGCGTCGACGATTTCCGACTTATAACTTCGAACCTCTTCGCTAAGTATAATATCCAGCTGATCTTGTGGATAGCCCTTGAGTTGTTCCCCAATATTGACGAGGGAGCGGTCTGCCCAGAAGCCGTCCACCTTGTCTAACTTAGTCGTCTTCATGCGTTTGCCGTAACCGATCGGCTTGAGCTCGGCGAATTCAGGATACGGAACGCGACGTTGCAGGTAATTAACGTTCGGCTGGGTCGTCAGTTCAACCGATTCAAGTTCGTCGAACGCATGGAGATCGTAGACCTCAATAAAGGGACGTTGGAAGCTGAAGCGCTGTACCTTCTGCACGCGAATACCGGTGTAGTCGTAGGCGCTCAAGCGTTGGCTCGAGGGCAGGGTAGAGTCGCTCGGCTGGGTCGAGAGTAGTACTTTTCCGTCGCCGTCGACCAGTTCCGCCTGCAGAAATGACGGCTGGTCGATGAGGTAGTAGCTATTACTCGCATAGCCGGCGACTTCGATTGTGAGGATGTGCGAGCCCGGCGCGACCTTTTCCCCGAGCGCCCATTCGTCGACGCGGAACCATCCGTGAGGTCCGCGCGCCGGTCCGTAACCGATGAATTGTTCGTCCACGTGAATGCGATAGACCGTGGAGCCGGTCACGCGCAGTTTCGCGCCCTTGAGCTTTTCCGCATCGGAAAGGTCAAAGGCGCCGTAAAACATGAGCGTAACGTTCATTTCCGTTTCGCGACCGTCTTCCCAGACAGGCGTCGCCTTCACAAAGCTAGGCGCATTGGCGTTATACTCTTGCGACGGGTTCTCTTCGGCAACGCCATTGCAAGTTGATAGCGCAAATCCGCCGAGCGCCGCGCTACTGGCCAACGCTCCGGTCTTTATAAAGGCACGTCGGTTTAGTTGGGTCTTTGACATTCTTTTCATCCTTAGTTACACAGAGCTCAGACGTCGTACATGCACGCTACGGTAGCGCGTGCGACTCTATCTTCTATCTTATCGCGCGCGAGCGCCGACGTCAACTTTTTACCGCTTAATCGCCGATTATCTCACCGGTCAGGGCGTGAATAAACACGTCGTGGCGCGCGTAAGCGGTCAGTTGGCATGTCGTTTCGCACATTAAAAAAGGACGCGTCGGCATTCCAACGCGTCCTTTGAGACTTCAACTACGCTGAACCTGTGCGGAGACTTCTGAGCAATAACGCGCAGAAACAGCGTTGCGTAATGTATCTTTTACGCGGTCGTTTGGAAAAATAAGCGCTATTCCAAGACCGCTTCTGTGAGTTCTTCGACGGTATTGTCAGTCGCTTCCGGAGCATAGCGATCGAGGTCTTCTTGAGCCTTTTCGACTTCTTCCAGATCATTAGCGCGTTCGGTCGCTTGCGCCAGTAGTTCTTCCGCGAGCGACAGTTCGCTCGATTGGAAGTAGCTTTCCACCGGGTTATTGCGCGAGACCTGCTTGGTCTTAGAGGCAAGCTCTTGGAAGGACAGACCGTTTTCCGTACTCCAGACCGCGGCTTGTAGCGCGTTCTGGTCGACCTTTTCGTCCCCTAGCATCGCGCAAAGCGCTTGGGTCGTTTTGTTATCGGTGTAGTTGTCGATCGGGACAATCGTGTAGCTGACGGTGGAACGCGGTTCTTTTTTACCGTGTTCAAGGCAGACGGTGCGCACAGATTCTTTGTGGGTTGCTTTCGGCGCAATGGAGAACATACCGCCGCCGCCACGACCGCCACGACCGCCCATGCCGCCGCGACCGCCCA
>JAUNMR010000034.1 GCA_030537455.1 Planctomycetia bacterium
ACGATATGGACTACGATGACGACGAAGAATAAATTCCTTCGCTGTCTAACGCTCTAACTTCGCTCGTACGCTTGCAATAGCGCGCAATAGCTTTAGGCGCGGTTCTCACGACGAATCTGTTGTGGAACCGCGCCCTTTTATTTGTAAACGCTTCTTGCATTTTGGAATGCGTGTAAAAGGAAGTAAATCACTTGCAAAAGGGGCGTTAAAACGTACACTTAGGATAGACGTCCAACGCAATGGACGCGGGCGACTCAAGAGAACTATGAGCAGGTATTGACATGTCGAGCGTTAATCTTACCGGCAAACGCGTGTGCGTCGTCGACGCGTATGGTTTGATCTATCAAGTCTTTCACGCCACTAATATCGACCTGACGAACGCCTATGGCGAGCCGACCGGAGCGACCTTTGGTTTTGTGCGCGATATCTTTTCGATTATGCGCAAACTCCAGCCGGACTACCTGTTATGCGCCTACGATATGCACGGCGCGACCTTTCGTTCGCTTCTGTACCCGGAATATAAATCAACGCGCGGTTCGGCTCCCGACGACCTCTTGAATCAGTTCGATTTCACACGCGAATTTCTCAAGGCGATTACCGTTCCGGTTCTACAGTCCCAGGGATTTGAAGCGGACGACGTCATGGCGACGGTCGCGCGAATAACACGCGAACTTGGCGGCGAAACGATCCTAGTGACCTCCGATAAAGACGCGCGCCAGCTCATGGACGACGTTACGTCGATTTATTTAATCCGCAAAGAGAAATATTACACTCGCGAAGCGCTCAAGGAGGACTGGGGAATCGCGCCCGAGCAGGTGGTCGACTTCCAAGCGCTCGTCGGGGACACGGTCGACAATGTGCCAGGCGTACCGCTGATCGGACCGAAAATCGCGAGCGAGCTACTCAATATCTGCAAGACTCTCGAGGACGTCTTTCAATATGCGCAAGGTAAAAAGGGCAAACGTTTTGAAAATCTTCGCAATTTCCAGGATCAGGCTCTTTTGAGTCGTAAACTTGTCAAATTACGAGCCGACGCGCCGGTGGAAATCGACTGGACAGGCGCGCAACTCGGCGGCGTCGACGCGCAACGCCTCAGCGCGCTGTTTCAGTACTGGGGCTTTCGTTCGCTCCTCAAGAGCATTCCGGCGCTTGTGGAAGAATTCGGCGCGGGCGTCGCGGAGAGGTCGGAATGGTTTGAGAAAATATCCGCCCAAGAAGGTCGAAACGGTCGCTCCCCCGCGACGACAACCGCCTCCGCGCCGTCGACGCTCTTTGACCTAGCGACGCGACTACAGGCGCAAATCGCCGAGAAAGCGCATCCGGAGCGCGTAACCGCCGGCGTCTGCGACGGAGCTTGCGATTTCCCCGAGGACGCGCCGTTATTAGAGCGATTTAACGCCTCGCAATACGGCTGTCTACCGAACGACCGCGCGCACGCGTACGATCCAGACCCCGACGCCTTTGAACTCACGCGCGTTCCAGCTCTGACGTCGCTCGACCAACTTGAATTGCCCGAATGCGACGACGCATTGTACCAGAACCGACGCGCTATTATGGTCGATACGTCCGAAGCGCTAACGCAACTTTGTGAAAAGCTTCGCTACGCGCGCGTACTAAGCGTCGCGACCCTTTGCGACGACGCCGCGCTCAATGGTCGCGTACGCGCGCGTTACGCACGCGCTCAAGGCGTGGCGCTGGCGTTCGACGCGCTCAACGCGTACTATGTGCCTCTACCGTTCGAAGCTTCGGCGCTTGACAAGACTATTGCCGCGCTGCGCCCTTACCTGGAGAGCGCGACCTTACCTAAGATCGGCTCACAGCTCAAGTACGACGCGCTAGCGCTTCTGAATCTGGGCGTGCGTTTGCGCGGCGTCGCGCTGGACGTGTCCCTGGTCGACTATCTCGCGCACAGCGGTCAGACGCAACGCGATCTAGCCGACCTGGCGTCGACCTTTTTACAGCTTGAACTCTTTGACATAAAGACAGTTTCCGGCTCGGGCAAAAAGCGCATTCCTCTCACGCATATCGACCAGGAGTCGCTACTACGCTACGCCTGGGATTTGGCGTTTATTCCGTTGGCGTTAAGTCGTCCGTTACGTGAAACCCTCGCGCAAACCCCTTGCTTGACACGACTTTACAACGATCTAGAGCGACCGCTACTAGAGATTCTCGCGGAGATGGAATTCAATGGCGTGGCAATTGATCCCGAGTGTTTCCGCAGGGAATCAGAAGCGTTTTTACAGCGTCAGCAGGCGCTTGAGACGGCAATACGCGCGTACGTGGCGCAAGTCGACCCCGATCCACTCTTTGCGCAGACGATTAACTTAAATTCTCCTAAACAATTGCAGCGACTACTCTTCGACGACCTCAAGCTCCGCGCGCTCAAAAAGACCAAAAGCGGTCTGAGCGTAAACGCCGAGGTCTTAGAGGAGCTCGCCAAAGAGCACCCGATTCCAGAAAAAATTGTGGCGTTGCGTCGAATCGTGAAATTACGAGGCACATACCTAGAACCGTTGCCCAAAATGGTTCTGCCTGGCACGCAACGCGTTAGTTCCACCTTTAATCAAGAGGCGACCGCCACAGGTCGTCTCAGCTCCAGCGACCCTAATCTGCAGAATATCCCCGCTAGAACAGAAGACGGCAAGGCGATTCGCGCCGGGTTTATTCCCGACGCCACGCTCGGCTACGACGCGTTCCTCTCTTGCGACTACAGTCAAATTGAACTTCGCGTCCTGGCGCACTTCTCCGGAGACGAAGAGCTCAAACGCGCGTTCCTCAACGACGTCGATATCCACGCAAGCGTGGCGTCCAAGATCTTCCAAACGCCGGTTGAAGAGGTGACGTCCGATATGCGTCGCAAAGCAAAGGCTGTCAATTTTGGTCTGGTTTACGGTCAGACGTCCTTTGGTCTTTCTAAGTCGCTGGGGATCTCCCCGGTAGACGCCGCGGAATATATCGACGCGTTCTTTGCGACCTACCCTGGCGTACTGGATTTTTTTGATCGCGTTCTGGCCGATTGTCAACGTCGCGGGTACGTACAAACGCCCCTGGGTCGACGCCGTGCGCTCACGGGCGTGCGTGGTCCACGTGGTCGTCAAACCCTGAATTTCCCCGAACGCGCCGCTATTAACGCCGTGGTGCAAGGCGCCGCCGCCGACCTCATGAAGCTCGCTATGCTAGAGGTCTGGAAGCGTTTGCGTCGCGAAGGATGGATCGCGTCGCGGTGGAATCCGCTGGAACCGCTGCCCGGGTGCGGAAACTTTTCCACAGCGCCGACGCAAACGCTCTTTGACCTGGAGCAAACGCCCCTCTTTGCCACTATTGCGCCCAAACCGACGCCGACCCAATCCACAAACGAACGCGCGCGCTTACTTCTGCAAATTCACGACGAACTCCTCTTCGAAACGCGCCGCGAAGACGCCCAAGAGCTTGCGAAACTCGTCGTCGACGCCATGACGCTCGGCAATCCGCTGAGCGTACCGCTGAAGATCGACGCGGAAATCGGCGCCAATTGGGGCGAACTTTAGCATTCAATATGTCAAGCGCCGCCCAAGCGCGCGTCACGACCGAATAGACGGAGGTTAATTAACATATGAAATATAAAAGAGAAACGACGTCACGACTGTCTTCCTATTTAGTCGTCGTGACCGCGACGCTGGCGTGTCTGACGGCGCAAAGCGCGCTGGCAACCGTTACGCTCTGGCACGCGCCCAGCGAGGAACCTAAAAGTCAATTGTGGAAGGTTGTGCTGGAGAATACGAACGAAGAACTCGACGTTCTCACCGCGCGTACCGCCGATCCACCGTTTGAAAAATATAACCACGGCGGCGAATACGGTATCGTCTCACTCGACGCCAACGAATCGGTCGTACTTTTGATCACCGAACTAACCGGCGCCGATCTGTCGAATCTCCGCATACGTCCCGACTCAAAGGGGATAGATTTCCAACGCGTCGACGATCATAGCGTGCGCGTGAAGATCGACCAACCGTGTCAACTTTCGGTGGAATACGACGGTCGTAATCACCCCTTGCTCCTGTTCGTCAACGCGCCGGAAACAATTGTGCCCGACCAAAATAACCCGAACGTGGTCTACTACGGACCCGGTATTCACGAGCCAAAAGATTCCAAAATTGAACTAACCGACAATCAACATCTCTACCTTGCTCCCGGCGCAATTGTCAAGTGCGGCGTGCATGTGACCGGTTCGAACGTATCGATCAGTGGACGCGGTATCATTGACTCCAACTCCTGGGACTGGGGCAAGGGACCGACACAATTTTCCCTAGGCATTCGCGAGGCAAAGCACGTTTCTGTCGACGGCATAATAATCCGCGGCTCAAGTCGCTGGACGCTCGTGCCCGTCGGCAGTGAGGACGTGACAATTAACAACGTCAAGATCTGCGGCGGACGCGTACAGAACGACGACGGAATTAACCCGTGCAATACCAGACGAATGAAGGTAACCAATACCTTCGTACGTAGCGACGACGATTGTATGGCGCTCAAAGGACTCGGAAACGAACTTGGCAATTGCGAAGATATCGAAGTAGACAACTGCGTCTTCTGGTGCGATCGCGCAAGAATCGTACTCATGGGGCACGAAAGTCGCGCCGACTATATGCGACGCATTACCTTTCGTAATATTGACGTGATCCACCATCGTATGCCGATCTTCCTACTGGAACCGGGCGAAGAGATGAAAATAGAGGACGTCACGCTCGAGAAAATTCGTGTAGAGACCAATCCCGACAATGAACTGACCGAAGATCTCAAAAAGACGATCGAAGCAAATACGCGCCCCCACGATATCCCCGGTATGCCGACCTGGCTACTGGTCGCGCGTCCCACGATCAATCAGTACATGCACACGCAATCTCCCGGACATATCAAGGGACTGACCTATCGTGACGTCACAGTGACCGGCGCTCCGGCGTTCTGTGGCGTCTTAGTGCAAGGGTATGACGAAGAACACCGCGCCAGCGACGTCTTAATTGACAACGTCACGCTCTACAGCGAACGCCTCACTGACGAATCGGCGCGCGTGCTCTTTGGCGATTATACCGATAATCTCAAGGTTGAATAACCTTATGTAGACAATTGTAAAATCACCGCGCTCCCCTAAAAAGCGCAAGCTTTTAAAAAAAATCTTTGGGACGCTTGCGCTTTGATATTCGTTTGTCACGAAAGTTTTCTTATAAATTTGCTGGAATATTGTTTAACACGACGCCCAAAGCTTTATAATCTTAATACACAGCTTGTCCAGTTTCAAAAAGCTGGAGCGTTTACCTTCGACGAAATGCGTCTTGGTCTTCGTCATGACACGCGCATAACCTTACATTGCGGGTTGACTTTTCGAAGTTTTTTAACCAGGCGATTTAACATTCGTACTAACCTAGGAGTCGTCTCATGCAACACGCTTATGCCAAACGCGGCTTTACGCTCGTTGAACTCTTAGTCGTGATCGCAATTATCGGTATCTTAATTGGTCTGCTGTTACCGGCCGTTCAGGCGGCGCGCGAAGCGGCGCGTCGTATGCAGTGCACGAATAATCTCAAACAAATCACGTTGGCGTGCTTGAATTATGAGGACGTGCACCATTGCTATCCGCCGGGAGCGTTGTGCATTATGAACAGCAAAGGCTCCTTCTCCGGCACGAATATCTACGACGGTTGGGCAATTGCCATTCTTCCGTTCATAGAACAAGAAGCGCTCGTGGCGAACTACTACGACTACAGTGTTCTCTATCAGCCGTCGTACGTAATCGACGAATCGACGCGTGCAATTCTCGCCACGTCGATTAGCGGTTATCGTTGTCCTTCGGACGTCTCGGACGTACTTGCGAAAACGCGTAGCGACGACGGCGCGTTCCGCAACGCAGAAATTGCGACCGGATCCTATCGCGCTGTGACAGGTCGTCTGGACGAAGTCAAAACCGGCAACGGCTCGGCGACTAATACACAGCTGGGCACTTTCGATATGCCGCACAACTCCATGAATTACGTTCGTTGGGACTGGCGCGGCGTCTTCCACACCTGTGGTAAAGTTAAGCGCTCCGGCGCAGTCACTGACGTACAGTGCGAAAGTCCCGCCTCGCTTATTGACGGCACCTCCAATACGATCGGCGTGGGCGAGATGCACAAAGTTCGCAATACCTATAACAAGCGTAGCTGGGATCTTGTCACCTTCTGGGGCTATAACTACGGCTGGTATAATAAATCCGTCATTCTTTCCGACGGCGGCAATCTTGACGTTCACCTGCGCGACTGGAACACATATTGCGGCACCGTAATTTCCGAAGGAGCCGCGTTGCGCGGCTGGGGCGCCTATCACGCCGGCGGCTTAAACTTCTCGCTCATGGACGGTAGCGTGAGATTTGTCTCCACCACCGTCACCCCGAGCGTCTTAGCGAATTATGCCGCGGTCGCCGACGGCGGTATCAGCTCGCTATAACAAGAACGCTGTCCATTCTTACAAACGTTCAAGGAGGACGTCATGACGAGCCAACCTTTTAAAATCCAAGGATTCATCCTCTATGCAATCGCGTGTGTCGTACTCGCGTTGCCACTGGTCGGTTGTGGAAAGAAAGAGCCGGTCGTGCCCGTGTCGGGCGTGGCGACTTATCAGGGCAAACCGCTGGTGGAATGCGTCGTCTTCTTTACGCCGATAGATCCAAGTTCCCCTGACCTGTGCATTACCTCTGCTGGTAAGACCGACGCTGAGGGACGCTTTACACTCATGACGACCGAGCTCAAAGCGCGCCCCGGCGCGGTCGTTGGCAAACACGCCGTCTCCTTTAAGTTCCCGCAATGGGGCACAGAAGACGCCGACGACGTCTACGTCGATAAAAGCGATATCCCCAACTTGCCGGCGGAATATACCTCCGGCACAAAGGTTACCTTCGAAGTGCCTGCAAAGGGTACGTCGGAAGCGAATTTCGATCTGGAATAAACGCAAAGGGATTGCGTCAAATATTAACGCCGTTTAAAAAAAACGACCGTCTGCGCGTTAAGAGCAGGCGGTCGTTTTATTTACCGAGTCGTGTACGGCGGAAATCTTATCAATCCTTAACGCTATTAATTTAGCGCACAGACCTACTTATCAACGCTCGCGTCGTTCACGCAGACGTGCAAAATTCTCACGGCATTGCCCGTGCTATTTTCGTTGTGCCGCTCGAGGATTCGAATCTTAGCGACATGTTCCTTCTGTTCGAGGGCGTCGACCAGGGCAACGGCGCGCGGATAATGTAGACCGCGACTGAAAGAATGGAAGCAGTCGTGCAGGGTCGGCTGTGCGTCGTCGATAGCACACTCGACCATACCGGCGTCGGGACCGGCCAGAACGTAGAGCGCCAAGGCGTTGCCGTTGAATTTAATCGTCGTTTCCGCGCCGGGTTCGGTCGCACACAAACATGGTTTGCCGGCAAAATTCATGCGGAAACTTCCGGGAATCTTTGACCAATCCGGCACAGAATAGGAGAACCCGTGATCGAGGTCGTAGCTTTCTGGCGAAAGGTAGCGCGCGCCGTAGTAGGAGTTCGGATCGAGGCATTTGGGCAGTTCATGCGCGACGGTTTGTTTCGCCGGCGCGAGCTTCCATGCGTTGTCGAGCAGGTATTTAATCATATCGGCGCAGATACGATTCCCTCTTGGCGCGGGATGAACGCCTCCAAACTCCTGCCAAGTGATCGTACCGGCGTCGATTTCCTGCTGGATTTCGCGCGCTAGATTAATCGTCGAGATCCCGTAGTGCGCCGCGACCGCCTTGTGCGCTTGAATACTCGTCGCCTCTTCGCCGCGACGATAACGTTCCATGAGATTCTCGTTCACAAAGAACGTCATAACGATATCGACATTGGGATTGACGCGTCGTACCTGTCGGATCACGCCCTCCATGCCTCTGACAGCGTGTTCATAGCTGAAGCCGCCGTCTTGGTCGTCATTCACAGCGAACTCGACAAAGAACAAGTCGGGAGCATTGTGACCGTCGAGCACGTCGCTGGCGAAACGATAGGCGCCCACGTCAGAGCAAGTGGAGCCGATACCGGCGGCAACGAAATCGAATTTCGTTGAGGGAAAGCGCCTCTTTAGATCCTCGCAGACCATCGGGCGGTACCCGTCCATTTCGGTGATCGACCCGCCGAGAAAGGCGACTGTTCCCTGTTTTTTGGTCTCAAAGACATAGCGCGCGTTCTGATAATCGCCGCGACTTACAACGTTCTCGAGAGAAAAATTTGGCTTTGCGTCCGCGTCGTCAGCCGCCACAGTCAGAACGTTGGGCATAGCGCATGCGACGGTTCCAGCGAGGGAGAGCGTTAAAAAATCTCGACGTAGCATATTTAGTAGCCTTTCTAATAACGATTAAGGATTGAGCGTTCTATCGACATAGTCGTAGGTCTCGGGGTACTCGTGCAACAGGTCGATTAGTATGTCTTCAACCTCTTGACGCGAGCAATTCGCAAGTTGCTTCTGGAGATAAGCTTCTTCCTGTTCGTTGAACTCCGGCGTTTCCGAGGTGGAGACAAAAAAGGTAAAGACATAGAACGCCAGGAGCGCAATTATGGCGGCCACAATAGCGAAGACCACGCCTGCGGGACTAACGGGGTCAAAGCTTTCGATATGAAAGATCGTTCGACCGACGCAGGAGCCGATTGTCACGCCGACCATTCCCAAACCAAAGACACGAAATGAACTTGCGCTGCGTTCCGCGGGCACAACGAGCGCCACCAAAAGCCCGACAAGGGCGGCAAAGCCGGACCAGAAAAAGATCATGCGCAGGAGACGACCGACCGGCGCCAAAAATTCCATTGTTAAAAATTCTTCCATCGACGTACCTCCTGCGTCGGCGTACAAGGACCCGCTCAAGGCGTCGCAAGGACGTCGACCGACTGAAAAGATATAGACATAGTATACAGGAGAGCGCGACAATTTAAAAGCATAACGCGCGCAAGAAAAAAAGAAGAACGTCGGCGGCTCAGAAGAACCGACGACGCTCAACTTATATCGGACGGCGCAAGCGAGCGCTCGCACAAAGAACGTTAGTACTGACCGTTCATTGCGGCGGCGTTGCGTTCCGCGGTAATTTTATTCATGTAATCAACCTCTTGCTGGTACTGGAATTCCGAACCAGAGGGATGATACTGAATATCATCGCCTAGATAATGGGGGCTCGGCAGAGTTTGACCATTACGAGTCACCTGACAACCCGCAAGGGGCGCCAAGGTAAGCGCCGCAAGGATCAACACGCCGAATGCAACGCGTCCTTTGCTTTTCATCGATCTCATCTCAAATCCTTTGTTTCATGAAAACATTGAGACGCGTCGCACATATAGATCACAAACTGGAGCGTCTTTGCCACGCTTGATAAACTCAATGGGCTTCGCTCGACAGTCTGTAATTACACGCGCAAACAACCTATTTAGGCGCGACGTCTCGCTTCATAACGACGGTCTCGACAGGTTCCATCCTTAAAGCCTGCCGACTCAGGAACAGGTCTTTGTCGATCGTTCCATATCCTATGGGTATTATCGACCGTCAGTGGTTGAGAACTTCAAAAAAAAGCGGGATAAATAGAAAAAAGCGTCATAATCGTTACGGCGCGACATTGATCTCCACAACGTCCTGGTCCGCCACGACGTAATCGCCCTTAACGACCGTACCGTCGTGGACGTTAGCGCCCCAGACTCGCGCGAATTTGAACTTCTGCGCATAGTCTTTATGGATCTGGTCACACAGGTCAAAGACGGTACTGCCCTCTTTAAGCGTAAAGGGACGCTCGCGATCCGCTTCCTTTTTCGTCGGCTGTTTCGTATAAACGCGAATAACGTTCATGGCGTGATAAATCGCGTCGCGCAACTGTTCCACTCCTGAACCGTCGAGCGCAGAGATCTGAAATTCCTGGAACGGCGTGGGGCAGAACTCATGAAACAGCTCCAGACGCTCCTGATAGTCCGGCAGATCGCTCTTATTCAGCACGATAAAAGTCTTAGTGTAAGAGACGCCGACGTCGTCCTCATCCAGACCGGACTCCACGGCCAGACGTGTTTTAGCGTCTTTAAAACGCGTCAACACGTCAATGCACTGCTGAATACCGTCCTCGTCCCCAAGGTCTACCATGAGCAGCGCCAGTTCTGCCGCGCGAATATAGCCATAAAGGTAAGACTCAAAGAAATCGGGCGTTATCGGCGGCGTGTCGATGAGTTGCACAAAAACGTCATTCCAAGCCATCATACCGGGGGTGGAATTCTGTGTGGTAAACGGATACGGCGCCACCTCCGGCTTCGCCTTGGTTAAATAGGTCAACAACTGACTCTTACCGGAGTTCGGTCCGCCGATAATCACCGCCGTGCCAGCGCCCTGACGTGGGATCTTGACCGACTTGCCCGTGCTCTTTTTGGCGCCGCGAGACGCTTCGATCTCCTTCTTGACGTCGGAAATCTTCGTCTTGAGCATAACCTGCATCTTCTCGCTGGCTTTATGCTTAGGAATCTCTGCGAACATGACCTGGAGCCATTTCAATTCGTCTTCCAAGGTCTGCGCGCGACGGTATTCTTCTTCAGCTCGTAAATATTGAGGGGTAAGATTTGCTGCCATACTAGTTATTAATTCTTCGCCCCTAAATCTAGGGACGCTGTGAGTGTTAATTCATTATCTTATCATTCTTTACGCTCGGCGTGAAGATTATGACCATAGACTATTGCGGGATTTCATCGAGGTTGATCCAGGTTTGGTTTTCCGCTGACAGACGAATCGCTTCGATTGTGCGATCGACTTCATAAGCGTCTTGGAAAGTCGCGATCGGCGCAATCGGCTCCATTTTAGCGATTGCGCGCATATTCTCGTAGCAACCGAAGAGTAAGAGATCGCGATATCCGACCAATGGCGCTTCCGCCTGATTGTCGTAGGCATAGCCCGCCGCGCTACACAGAACGCGTGTCCAACCGCGTTGTGGATCATTCGCGTCATAGATTTCCAAGTAATCTAGGTCGTCGTAGCGCCAACGGATTGCGCCGTGCTCGAAGTATAATTCGTACCCCTGAGAGTTTTCAGAGCCGTGAGCGTTGCGCGTGCAACTGAGCGTGCCAATCGCCCCGTCGGGAAGATAGAACATGACGTAAGAAGCGTCGTCCACTTCGATCTTACGACCGGAACGCTCCTTCACATGCGCATACTGCAGCGCGCAGAGCCTCTCCGGACGTTTGCCCGTTACAAAGTAGAGCATATCGATCGCGTGAGAACCCAGGTCGCCAACGGTACCGCCGCCCGCGGCGCGATCAAACCGCCAACCGAACCCGACGCCTGGTCCGCCCCAGTGCTGATTGTAATAGCTATGGCTTTCCAGAAGCTTGCCAAATCGATTGTCTGCAACGAGTTTACGCGCGTAAATATTCGCCGGAACGCGACGATAGGTAAAGTGCACCGAATTAAGAAGTTCCGGTCGCGCTTTCGCCGCGGCGACCATCTCGCGCCCCTCTTGAATAGAGACGGCAAGCGGTTTTTCACAAAAGACATGCTTGCCCGCCTCGATCGCCGAAAGAACTGCGGCGTAGTGCATGGCGTTCGGCAGACAGATATCAATGTAATCGGTCTGCTCATTAAAGATCGCCTTACGCATATCGGTTTCCGGAACCCATCCTACTTTTGCAGCGGCGTCCGCTTCATTGGGGAGCACAAAGGCCTGACACAACGTCGGCTGATAGGGAGAGTCTTTAAAATAACGCGTGATATTCTCGTAGGCGACCGCACGCGCACGTCCCATCATCCCAAAGCCTAAAATCGTAACTGGTAGTTGTGTCATAGTTAGCGTCTCCTCGCGTGAAAATAGAGAAATGCGTTAAACGTAGACGGCGCTCTTCACAGGCGAGCCATTGAAAATTAGCTTCTTGCGTAAAGGCGCTGACAGATTAAAAAACTCGACGCCGCACACAACGGCGACGTCGAGCTTACCATCTGATAACGCGTCGTTTATTAGACGCGCGCGTAACCGGTTAGGCGATTTCGTCGAGTTTGACCCAACGACGTTCCGTCCAGGACTTGCGAACCGCTTCGATCGTGCGTTCGACGTCGAGCGCGTCTTGGAAGGTCGCCAGAGGAGCGATTTCATCGGCGCCGGCGATCTTGAGCATATTTTCGTAGCAAGCGTTCACAAGCAGGTCGCGGTAACCGAACATGTGCCCGTCGGCGAACGACGGATAGGCAAATCCGCCGCGATTGCACAGAACGTGAGCCCAGCCGCGTTCCGGTTTGGAAGCGTCATAGAGATCGAGGTAGTTAAGTTCGTCGTAACACCAGCGAATCGCGCCGCGTTCGAAGTACAATTCATAGCCGTGAGTGTTTTCCGTGCCCCAGGCGTTACGCGTGCATTCCAGCGAGCCGACCGCTCCGCCGGGCAGCGTGTACATAATGCGCGTGACGTCGTCGGTTTCGACCTTTTGCATCGGTCGCGAGGTCGCTTCGCCCTTTTCAGCGGCGTCGGCGTCTTTTTTCCAGTCCGCCCAAACGCCCGCGAGATCCGTCGCCTTCTTGTTATAGCGACCTTCCAGGTCGGAACCAATGGTCGCCGGCTTGTAACGCCACGGAATATGAACGCTTTGCATCGCGCAAAGTTCGATCGGACGCATACCCGTGGTGTAGTAGAGCATGTCGAGCGCGTGAGAACCAAGGTCGCCCAGAGTGCCGCCGGTGGCGCCGAAACGCCAGCTGTAATCGGTGTCCGGACCGCCCCACGCCTGATTATAGAAGCTACGAGCCTCCAACAGCTTGCCAAAGACGCCCTCTTTGATCAACTTGCGAGCATAGACGTTCGCAGGAGCGCGACGATAGATGAAGTTGACGGAGTTGAGAAGTTCCGGATGAGCTTTCGCGGCGTCAACCATCTTGTGAGCTTCTTCCACGGTGACCGACAGCGGCTTTTCGCAGAAGACGTGCTTACCGGCGGCAAGCGCCTTGAGAACCGCGTCACAGTGCATTGCGTTGGGAAGACAGACGTCGACGTATTCGGTTTTCGGATCGGTAATCGCGTCGTCGAGATCTTTGGTGGCGATCCAGCCCGAGGAAGCGGCGCCTTGCGCTTCTTGATCCGTGTAGGTGTACGCCTTGTAGAGAACCGGCTTAATCGGGCTATTCGTGTAGTAGCGCAGAACCGCTTCGTACGAAACAGCGCGGGCGGTGCCCATCATACCAAAACCGAGAATTGTAATCGGAAGTTCTTTCATTATTCTATTTCCTCTTTGACAAAAGCGACGGCGCGCAGGTAAAGACAACGCGTCGCTTTCTACAGACGAATCTTCAACCACGCCAGTGTAACGCAAGGAGCGCTCGCGTCTACCGCGTCGCGAAATCACGCCGCTGGAAACGGCGCTTATCTTTCTTGCCTCTATTCTATCGAGAAGAATTTTAAAATTCAAGCTCATTCGTTGAAAATTAAGAAAAAACGCGCGCGTCCATAGCGCTCTCCTGAATAGGTCGACGTCGAGTAAGACTAGACGCCTAGACAATTCCCAATAGAATAACTATATTTGTATCGATTTTTTTTGGCACGACGTATCGCGCGCCCTTCCTTGGCTCCTCGGAGAAGCCCATGACGTCACGTTTATCCACAGGCATTCCCGGTCTTGACTCACGTCTTGGCGGCGGTCTTATTCCAGGCACAACGACGGCTATCGTCGGCAGTTCCGGCGCGGGGAAAACCCAGCTGTCCCTTCAATTTCTCAACGCGGGTCTAGCCAGCGAGGGTCGACGCGGCGTCATTCTAGACCTGACCTCGCGCGGCGACTCTCAAAATCATACGCAGTACGCACAGTCCCTCTTCGATTGGACTATCCTCGCGCAGGATCCAAATGAGAAGTTCAGCCCCGAGGCGTTCTTTGACGCTTGCCGTGAAAAGAAACGATACTTCGCCGATTATCTACAGGCGTTCCCATACAAGGGTAAACGCGTGACAAAACGCGATATCGACGAAGATCAATGGCATGAGTGGCGTTGCGACCTCGCCTCGCGTCTTAACACGACCATTGCGTTCCTGTATGGCAACTTCGCACAGGGCGCGCGGCGTCTGGTCGTCGACGGAATCGAACCGGTGGAACATCAAGGCGATTCGATTCAATTTGAACTCCTAGAATACGTTGAGTCTCAGATCGTCAAGAAGGACTCTGCCTGGGTCGCGCGCGACCTCTTTCGCCAGGATTATCGACGCTACGAAGATCAGATCGCGCAATTTAGTTACGATTCCAAAGCGCTCGGCGCGATCCTCTCCTACACCTCGCGCGAGACCTCGCTGGAAGCGCTCATGGACAAACCTTTAGAAGAGGGCGACTACTTCGCTCAGGCCAATACCGTAATCTACCTCGGTAAGATTCGCGAGGGACGCAAAATGCAACGCGCGCTCTATATTTTCAAACACCGTGGCAGCGCATGTTCCGACGAAATCATTCCTTATGAAATCGACGACGCCGGTCTACACGTCATTGAGTAAACGCTCGTACGTTCGCGTCGTGTTAAGCGCGTCGCGTCGCGGACTTTTTACTATCGCGCAGTTGCTTAAACGCAAGATCCCACACGTCAAGACTATGACCACCCCAGAGAAAACGACCGCGAATAATTCCGGCGTGACTAAAAGCGTGAGCGGCGGTTCGCGCGACCAATTCTGGAATCCAAGATTCTGGGACGGCGTCACGATTTCCGCATGGCACAAGATGCTCGCCTCCGCGCGCTATCGCGTCGCTCCCACTAGATTGCCGATGTTTTGTGTAATCTCCGCGCTCACGCTCTTGAACTCCTCCCTTGCGGCGCTACAGCGTCTATTCTACGGTCGACGTATTGCGCAAACGAAACTTGTCGCCCCGCCGATCTTTATTATCGGTCACTGGCGTAGCGGCACCACGCTTCTGCACGAGTACATGATTCGCGACGAACGTTTCGCGTTCTCTAATACCTACGAATGCTTTGCGCCAACTCATTTTCTCGTCTCCGCCTCGATGATTATGCCGTGGCTGAAACACCTCATGCCCAAAAAGCGTCCAATGGACAATATGGCGGCAGGTCTGGAGCGACCACAGGAAGACGAATTTGCCATCTGCGTTCTGGGCGTGAACTCGCCTTATCGTCAAGTAGCGTTCCCCAATAGCGGTCTAATTGACGAACAATACCTCACGCTGCGCGACGTTGACGATTCCGCGCGCAAACGCTGGCTCGACGCCTTGGAATATATCCTCAAGGCGCTCACCGTGGCGCACAACAAACGTATCGTGCTCAAATCGCCGCCGCACACCGCTCGTGTGCGCGCGATCCTCTCGCGCTTTCCCGACGCAAAGTTCATTCACATTTCACGCGACCCTTACACGCTCTTTCCCTCCACGCTGAACCTCTGGAAGAAACTCGCCGCCACCCACGGCTTACAGCCTCCTAAGGATTCGCCTGAGAGGACAGAAAAGGTTTTACACGATTTCGAGCTTATGTACGACGCCTTTTTTCAAGATCGCGATATCATCCCCGAGGGCGCGTTGTGCGAAATCTCATACGACCAACTCGTCGCCGAACCGGTTAAGACCCTCGAAAAGATCTATCGTGAACTGGAACTCGACGGCTTTCAAGCCAATCGCGAAGCCTTCGAAGCGTTCGCCGCCACGCAGAAGAACTATCGTAAAAACAAGTTCGAACTCTCAGAGGAAATGAAACGGCAGATTCGCCGACGTTGGAGCGCTTACTTTGAACATTACGTACAGGAATAAAACACAATAAATCCACTGTACAAAATTTACAAAATAACCAAAAGACAGTTGTAACGCTCAATATTGACGTCTGCAACTGTCTTTTGTCATTAACAGAATTTAACCGAAATCGAACTCCGGTATTTCTTATTCCATACGTCTCTTGAACATAAAGATCGCCGCGCCCAGCGAGACCGCCGCGACGCATGCCAGCGGTATGAGACACAGCGCAATTGAGGTTAATTGCGATCCGCGCAAAAAGAGTCCTTTGAGCACATCGATCTGCCAGCGCACCGGGTTAATCACGGTCGCGTGTTGTAAAAAGATCGGCATATTCTCGATCGGCGTAGCGTAGCCAGACGTCATGACCGCGGGCGGTAGAAAAAGAAAGATCCCCAACGTCGCCTGTTGTTGTGTAATCGACAGCGAGCTTACGCACAGCCCGACCGATACGATCGACGTGAGGTAGAGAATTGTTGTGGCGTAAAAGAGCCACAAAGGTCCATGGAGCGGTAATTTAAACCCAAAGAGAACCACTAGTAGCACCAAGGTTGAGGATAAAGTCCCTAAGACCACGGCGGTAAACGCTTTGCCCAGCACGATCTCATAGGGCTTTAACGGGGAAACCAGCAGTTGTTCAAAGGTTCCAAATTCTCGCTCACGTGCAATCGACATTGCCGACGCCAACATTCCAACGGTCGTCATGGTAATACAAACCAGACCGGGAATAAAGGAGTTGCGCGCGTTCAAATTCGGATTAAACCAATACCGCGTAATCACGCCGCTAGAACCTGCGTTCACCGACGCGGAACGTTGCGTCACAAGCGACGCGTCATAACTGTGCGCGATCTTGCCGATGTAACCGCCGAGAATGCCAGAGGCGTTCGCACGACGACCGTCGAGCGTCAGCGCAATTTCAGCGCCGGAATTCGACGCGACCTTTTGCGAGAAATCCTCTGGAATCACAACCGCGGCGATGATTTTGCGCTGGTCCAGCGCCGCGTCGAGCTCACGATAGCCGCGTAGCGTAATAACCTCGCGAAAGACCGGCTCCGCCTTAAAGGAACGCACAAGCGCCGCGCTCTGTACGCCCTGATCCAAGTTCATCACGCCCAGACGCACATTGACAATCTCCTGTGACGCGGCAAAGGAAAAAACGATCAACTGCATAATCGGGGGGAATATTAGCAAGACGCAGGAAACGCGATCGCCCAAGAGCGCTAAAAATTCCTTGCGTATTAACGAGGCTATTCGCGTCACACTTCCTTCTTTCATGGAACAACCTCCGTTAAATCAATCGCTTCGGCGTGGCGACTAGCGTCGCGACAAAACTAACAACGCCGATGAGCATAATGTACTGAATCTGATTCGCCAAGAGCGTCCACAGATCGCCCGCCATACAGACCGTCTGAATACAGACGACGTAATATCGCGCCGGGAAGAAATAGGTCAGAATCTGCAACGCCTCCGGCATAGCGGAAATCTCAAAGAGCACGCCGGAAAGTATGAAATTCGGCAAAAAACTTACCAGTAACGCGACCTGAGAGGCGCGCGTCTGATTGCGACAGACCGAGGAAATAAGCAGTCCTTGCGAGGTCGTCACAAAGAGAAAAGCGCTGGTCGACGCCAAGTAGGCGCACAGCGAACCCTCAATGGGCGTGCCCATAACGAACCGCGCAATTCCAAGACACAAGAGCGACGTCACAATACCTAAAGCAAAATATGGCAAAAGTTTACCTAGTACCATCTCAAACAATCCAATCGAGGTGGACAGCGTCGCCTCCATAGTTCCGCGCTCCCACTCACGCGCGACGATCATTGCGGTCAGTAGCGTGCCAATCATAGCCAAAACCAGCGCGATCGAACCGGGAATGAGACTATTGCGCGTAATCTGAGCCACATTAAAGCGCAATCTGGACTGAATCTGCGTGGCGTTCAACGCGTTCACATTGACTGTCTGAGTCTCCGCCTGTAGCGCGCTGAGGTACTTCTGAAACACTCCGCGCACGTAGTTCTCGATAATCAGCGCCATATTCGGCTCACAACCGTCGAGTAGTAATTGCACCTCCGGCGTTTCACCGCGTTCGATCCGTTTGGAAAAATCGTTCGGAACAATGAGCGCGGCGCGTTTCGTCGCGTTCACAAGCGCCGCCTCCGCCTGAGCGCGACTGTCGTAGAACGTTGCGTCGAAATAGCGCGACGCGTTTAAAAAGTCCCATAATTTCCGCGAAATCGGCGCGCGATCTTCCATAACCACGCCGATTTTAACGCGCTCCACGTCTAATGACAGCGCATAGCCAAAAATAAAGAGCATAATCACCGGCAGTACAAAGGCAACCAGTAGCGCGCTGGGATCGCGCATAATCTGATAGGTCTCCTTCTGTATAATTGCCAGGAGACGCTCGATTCGCTGTAGAACTCTGGTCATTTCGCACGCTCACGCTCTTGAAGAATCATTTGAATAAAAGCGTCCTCCAGTGTCGGATCGGGTCGTTCCGGCGTGACAACGCTAGCTTTAAGTTCCTCCGGCGCGCCCTGTGCAATTTTGCGCCCGTTCATAATCAGCGCGACCTCGTCGCAATATTCCGCCTCGTCCATAAAGTGTGTCGTCACTAGTATCGCGACGCCTTGTTCGGCAAAAGAATTCACACGATTCCAAAATTCCCGGCGCGCCAGTGGGTCGACGCCCGAGGTTGGCTCGTCTAAAAAGAGCGCCTCGGGAGAATGGATTGTCGCAGTCGCAAGCGCCAGGCGCTGTTTATACCCCAACGGCAAAGAGCCCGCGTGCGACGCGCTATATCGCGCCAGTTCGTAGTCGACCATTGCGCGTTCTATCGCCTCGTCGCGTTGTGCGCGCGACATTCCATACACTCCGGCGTAAAAACGAAGATTCTCCAAAACTGTCAGGTCGCTATAGAGCGAAAACTTTTGCGCCATATAGCCCAGTTTGCGACGCGCGTCACTGGCAGAGCGACGCAAACTCACGCCCGCTACGAGACCGTCGCCGTCGGTGGGACGCAATAGACCGCAGAGCATCTTAAATGTCGTGCTCTTGCCCGCGCCATTGGGACCTAATAGTCCAAAGATCTCGCCACGACGAATCTTAAACTCAATACCAGAAGCGGCGGTAAAGGAACCAAAACGCTTCGTGAGACCGCGCGCCTCCACAACCGCCTTGGAATCTTCGCGCGCTTGAGACGCTAACGCCGAACGCCTAGTGAAATCATTCTTTGGCGCGCCCCCGAGAATCTCAATAAAGCCGTCTTCAAAACTCGGCGCTGTGAGCGTCGCCTCGCGATTCTGAAACAGCTTAACAGGATCGGTCGCTTGTTCGTAACGACGCGAAAGCGCCACGCGTATGGTCGAACCCTGAATTGTTGAGTCGACAACCTCCGGTAACGCGAGAATCCTAATCGCCTCGCGCCTCTTTTGCTCCGCTGGCACGCCCTGCACGCGTACAACGCGCCCGACCATGGCGCGTGTCATCTCACTGGGAGCGCCGTAAAAGAGCGCCTTGCCCTGATTGAGTAGTAGCGTGCGATCGCACAACTGCGCCTCGTCGAGATAGGACGTGCTCCACACCACGGCGGTCTGACCTTGCGTGAGTTCACGCACCATTGTCCACAACTCGCGCCGACTCAACGGGTCGACCCCCACGCCAGGCTCGTCTAAAACCAATAGTCGAGGCGTGGTTATCATCGCGCACGCCAGTCCAAGCTTCTGCTTCATTCCGCCCGAGAGACGACGCGCTAAACGTTTTTGAAAACGACCTAACCCCGTAAAATCCAAGAGCTCGTTAAAACGTTCGCGACGAAGATTACAAGGTAAATTGCGTAACTTCGCATAGAGCGTGAGATTCTCCTGTACCGTTAGATCCTCGTAAAGACCAAATTTCTGGGGCATATAGCCGAGAAACTCATGCACCTTGTGGCTCTGACGCGTCGCGTCGTAACCAAAGACGCTAACCGTTCCGCTCGTGGGCGCGATAAGTCCGGTGAGTATGCGTAGCGCCGTCGTCTTACCGGCGCCGTCGGGTCCAACTACGCCGGTAATCACCCCGGGCGTTATTGTCAGACTCAACGACTCTAACGCCGCGTGCGAAGCGCCTTTAAAGGTCATACCGACCTCGTGAAAGACGATCGTGTCCTGCTCTGAGACCTGTGACATACTGTGTCCGCCTGGCGTTTAGTTTAGATTACTGCGCGTCGACCGTCGACTCGCTGGTTGACTCGCTCGCTACTGCCGTTGCGGCGGCGTCATGCCCCTGGTTTGAGTTGACATACGGTATGCGCACGTCGACCGGCGCGCCCTGACGCAGGAACTCGTCGGCGTCGTCTGTCACAATGCGCGTTCGATAGACCAGGTTCGTGCGCAAGTTCGGCGTCTCCACCGTCTTGGGAGTAAACTCCGCCTCCGGCGAAATATACCCGATGTGTCCGGTATAGACCTTATCAGAAGCGTCGGTCGTCACATAAGCCGGCATACCGGGCGCAAGTCGACACAGATCGCGCTCTTCCACGAAAATATACGCCCAAACCACGTCCTGAAGGGAGAAGGTTGCAATTGTCTGACCCGCGCTAACAATAGCGCCAGGCTCAGCCACACGCGTGAGAATCACGCCGTCGTTAGGAGCGTAAAGTTTCGTATCTGACAGGGCGATCTTGACCTTGGTCACAGACGCGTCCATTTGAGCGAGTTTCGCGCGCGCTTCGGCGATCTCTTCCACACGCGCGCCCTCCTCCAAAAGTTCTAAGGACGCTATCGCTTGCGTCAGACGCGACTTAGCCACTTCAAGCGAAGCGCTAGAGGAGTCGTAATCGCGTTCGCTCACCGCATGGTTCTTAATGAGCTTTTCATTACGCGCAAATTCCGATTCCGCGAGCGTAAGGGTTGCGCGACATTCTTCCACGAGCGCGCGCGCCTGTTCCAACTCCTTAGCACGCGCGCCGTTCTCCAGACGCTCCAAAGTCGCGCGCGCCTGCTCGCGTAAAGCCGTAGCGCTCGCAACGTCCGCCTCAAATGGCTCCGCGTCTAACGTGGCGATTAATTCGCCGACGCGTACGCTCTGTCCCTCTTCAAAGGCAATCGACGTGAGTTTGCCTGCGACGCGAAAACCTAAGTTCACGCGACGAATCTCGATATTGCCATAATACGTCGCCTCTGTCGACGCTTCGGTCGCCTGACCGTTGTGACGAAAGTAGAAATACGCGCCTACTGCAACGACTACTATCAAAACAAGCGCTAATCTTTTGAAAATCTGCATATCACGCCTTCCCTTCTCGCACGGCGTCTTGATCGTCGGCTTCTGTAACGATAAGTTGCATAATTATTGTTTTTAACTCGCTCTTCGCTTGCGCCACACGCTCGGTATACTTCTCAGAACTCAGAACGACCTCAAAGAACATTCCGCGAATGTAACGAACTATGAGATTCAGTAAACCTTCAACATCCAAACATAGACGAACCTGGTTCTCATTGAGCGCGCGTTCAATCAGTTCCTGGAGAGGAAGCTGGATATTGTCTTGAAGCATTTGGTTCGCTTGTCGCGTGAATTTGCCAAAAAACTGCGCCTCTCCCAACGCCACGCGCATGAGGTCCAAGGGAGGGCGCTCGCAAATCGACGTGAGAATCAAATCGATATCGGCGTCAAACCCCTGACCGGTCAATTCTAGCGAGCGGAAAAAGTCCTTAACGAAATTGGTATGTGTCTGAAAGAGCGCTAAAAAAAGCCCTTCCTTATTACCAAACCACTGATAGACCGTCGCAAGAGACCCGCCCGCGCCGCGCACGATATCATTGATCGAAGTGGCGTTGTAGCCATTCTGGCTAAACATTTGCGCCGCGACTTCCAAAATACGTGCACGACGTTCCTGACCGCGCAACGTCTTGGGAAGCGCAACCGGCAAATCAGCAAGCTCGCCACTAGGCGTCAACGCTGGCGTCACATGCGATTCATCTTCGCGCGTGTCGTTAATTCGCTGTGTCATAGTATCCTCTTTTTCTGTAGTGTAGTATACACTACGCTTTTAAAACCGTCAATTATAATTATATTTTTTTGCAAAAAAGAGGAGCAAGAAATAGCAAAGGCATAGCGAGCATGTGTTCGCGCTATGCCTTTGTGTGGAATCTAACGGTATAAACGTCCGGGCGGATGCCCGCGCGCGGGGAGCCTTTTCGCTCGATAAACGTTATTTCTCGAGCTTATGAGCCAGGAACCATTCGTATAATTCAGGGTTATCGTAGGTACGCGTCCAGCAGTCGTGTCCTACTCCGGGATAGCTGGTGAAGCGTACTTCTGTATTACCAGCGGCGCGTACGGCGTCGACCAGATCGCGTGTATATTCATATTTCACCGCGCCATCGGCCGTGCCGTGAAACGCCCAGATCGGGGTTTTGACCATTTTTTCGGCGAATTTTAACTCATAACCACCACACAGTGGCGCCGCCGCGGCGATGATATCGCCCTGAGAGGCGATCATTCCCCAAGTACCGAACCCGCCCATAGACAAGCCCGTCACATAGATACGCGAGCGGTCGACGGGATAGATTTCACAAATCTTATCCAAGAGTACGCGCAACTGCGCCGGCGACCAGAATCTGTGTCCCTTGACCTGCGGCGAGACGGTAATGAATTTCCAAGTAGCGGCTTTTTGAGGATCGTTGACAATCTTGGGCGGACCGTGCACTTTAACCGCCTCAGGGTCATCGCCTCGTTCCCCAGCGCCGTGCAGGAAGAGTAAGAGCGGGTAGCCCTGTTCGGTTTTGGCAGATTCATCGCTGGGAAGGAAGAGCCAATATTTTACAAATTCTGTCTTAGAGCTATCGATCGGGTTAGGTCCGCCCAGCGCCATGGCGTCGCCACCGTTCCATTCGCCGCCGGTGGCCAGCGGTAATTCCATCTCTTGTAACGTTTGCACGCCAGGTTGCGGCGTCCCTTGATCTTGTTGCATATCTTCCGCACGTGTAACGCTGATCGACGTCAAGCCGAAGACGCATGCACACGCGACGGTCAAAATCATCGAACGTATCATAATTAATCCTTACTCATAAGCGCGCCCGAGGTTCGCGCCGCGACAACAAAGCGCAACGCTCGGACGAGGTAACGTGATCATATATCGTTTGTAAACCGTGACAAAACGCGCGGCGCGACGTTTAATCACAACGACGCAAGCGCGCAGACTATTCTACTGACGTCTGAGTATACGAGAATAGCGACAAAAAACAAGCTAGCGGCAAAAGAAAAAACCCCCGGCGCGTGTGAGAAAACACAACAGCGCCTGGGGGCAATCACAAGGATTCTACAAGAAAGAAAAAAACCCCTTGGTTCACGGCGAGTCTTTACAACAGACTTGGAAGAAGGAATGGGCAAGGTATCCTAAAACCACACAGTGCGCCGCGTGTCAGGGGTCACATTCTTACTTTTGCAAATGGAACGCCAAAAGAAAAGAATGCGAAAAACTTTCCTTGAAAATCCACAAGGGTTCCTTATCGACTCGCCTATTGTAGCGTCACAGACTAATAAAAATGTTCGGCGACCCGAAACGTATATGATATTCCAAATCGCCGAAACGCGTCTTTACCATCTATGGCGTCGCAAAATAATACATTAATTTTTACACACTGTCTCATTTTACAGCGCCAACATGTCGGTTCAAACGTCAATGTTATCAACGCGTGTACACGACAAAGAAAGCGAAACTGTCGCAACGCTCAAAACGCCGAAGAGTCCTCTGTACTAACTCCTTCATTAACAGACATTACCGCAGTAGCGCAGGAACGCCGTGGATCGTCACAATATAGTCTTCGAGTATTCCGATTTCCGGCGCGGTCAGCTCCAAACGCCAGAATCCAGACTTTGGTTTCGCCGAATTGTCTTGCTCTTGCTCGAAGTTCCACATAGCCATTTCACCAACGTCCTTCATTTCCGCAACCAGTTTATTCTCTGGGTCATACAATCTTGCGGTCACGCGCTCGTCGGCGCTACCGACCACGCGCACGCCCAAATCGTCGCTCTGCTTGGGAACATAAAACTGCAAATTTCCGCGACTACCAAAGACGTTGAAGCTCGGACGAGCCGCAATGAGAAGAGCGGTTGAATCCTCTGTAAGTTCAATCGTCGAGGCGCCGCATTCGCACACAAGGCGATACCATCCTTCTACAGGAGCGCTCGCGGTAAATTGTCGCGCCTCTAAATCCGGCTCCATCGTCCACTGCTGACAAACCTCGCCCGAGGGGGATTCCAAACGTAATGTAACCGCCTGCGGAGTATATTGTCCTATCTTACGCTGTCGTAACGTCCATTGCGTCGTCTGCCCCTTGGTCGCGTAAAAGTAATAAATCGCGCCGCCACGAGCACGAAAGACGCTACGCTCCCCCTTGGATTCTTTAAAGCGCGCTTGCCACGCGTCGGCTAGTTCATGTGCAAGCGCCGCGTCGCTCGGCGCGTTGAGTCGCGCAAGGTCAAATAAGGGCGCTCGTCGCGCCGACAACGCCGGGAACATCGCGCGAATCGTCTCATCATTCACCTCCAAGAGGTTCCTAGACGCCTTCTGTCCCTGCGCGTCAAGTTTAATTGCGCGAATCGTCCCGGTAATATTCTCGAACCCTACCCCGTCGTTGGAGGCGTCACGTAGCACAAAGAGAAACTCCGGCGCTTCCGCGTTC
The DNA here is from genome assembly GCA_030537455.1 of Planctomycetia bacterium. GTDB lineage: Bacteria > Planctomycetota > Planctomycetia > Pirellulales > Thermoguttaceae > RUG369. The sequence continues at coordinate 24,371 of JAUNMR010000034.1, forward strand.
GCGTCGATGATCACCACGTCGTCAAGACGCACGCCGCCGTTACGATCAACGTCGGTTCCAACTGATACAAAACTCAAGCCGGAATTTACCGTCGTCGCACGATACTTCTCCTTGTGCTGGACATATTGTTCCAATGGCTGGAAGTCAAAGGAGGCGTCTAACCCCAGCGCCTGCGCGGCGCTTGCGGTGATAATACGCGTCTTCTCGATCGTTAACGGCGCGCCTTTTGACCATTTGCTACGCGTTGCGATTCCGTTGCCATTGCCAATAAAATTGCAATTCGAAACGACACAATTGCCCGATAGGAGTTTATTTTCACCGCTACCGACGGTCAGGGTCATTCCCTCGCGACAATTCCCCACGACCTGACAGTCTTCCACGTGCCAACTCAACTCATGCCCGTGATTGGAAAGATTCGGAAGATAGAACGCAATCCCCTGACCTGCGTTATTATAGACCTGTGTGCGACGCATAATCACATTGCTAATCTGTTCCTCGGGGTGATTCGGCTCAAAATCGATCCCCGCCTCCGGCGCCGTGCCGTTCGTATTACGCAAAATCGAATCTTCAATCAACAGCCCGTCAACGCTAATCACGCTTATTCCCTGACGATTGTTCTCATTACAATCGACGCGACGAATCGTTATGTCGCGACAAGGATTGCCACGCGAGGCAACGCCAACGTAGATTCCGTCCCCGCCGGTCTCCTCAATTGTAAGGTCTTCAATCACGACATGTTCGCAACTCAAGAGCGAGACGCCGTGGCGCCATTCCGATTTTTTATACGGCTCCTGCCAGTATTCTCGTTTGCGCATTTTCAGTGTCGCGCCCGATCCAGCGCCTTTAATTGTTAGGTTATGTGCGTTTTGAGCGCGCAAGAGGCAATCTCCCAAACTTTCAAACTCCCCGGCCTTCGCAATGATTTCAACGCCGGGCTCGAGCAAGAGCGTTAGATCGCTACGCAATGAGATCGGTCGCACATTCCACGCACACTGCTGACGATCGACCACTACCACTTTCGCGCCGGAGTCGATTGCTCGCTGTAGCGCGTCGGTCGCGTCTTGAGGATCAAACCCAAAGCTCGACGCCACAACGCGTTGCGGAGGCGTTTGCGCCGGTGAAACAACGCTCAACGCGCCCCAAAAGCAAACCGCAAATAAAGATATTACAAGAACATGTCGACGCGACATTACACTATTCTCCATAGAAAGACATGGCGCGCACAAGCGCGTGGCGCCAATCGTTAGTTTTGATTTCTATGTAATTGCAAAAACGACGCGTCTGTTGTTCAAACAAACGCGTCGTTATCTATGAATCTATGGCAGAAGCGTCGCCGTTAGCGGAATGAATTACGCTTTGCCCTGCTGAGCCGCCGCTTCTTTACGCGCCTGCTCCTCGCGCAAAACTTCCGGAGACGCCGTATTGAAGATCAACGCAAAGAGAATAAGAGCCGCAAGAGAAGAAATCACTAGCATACTGAAGATACGCGGCCACCCGGCGCGTGAAATATCTGCGCGACCTTCCGCGGCGATTTTGGCAAGCGGTTCAAGGGAGGACGCCACCGCCGTTTCGGTCATTTCAACGCTTTCAAGTTTCGCCAGATTCGCCAGGTCAGAAACCTTACTGTGGAATTTATCCAACGTCATCTGCTGAGCGATTACCAGATCTTGACCCTTCTTCGATTCCAAGTCGCCTTTCTTCGCTTCAAAAATTTCCACAGCGTGGCGCGCGTCGTAGTAAGCCTCCGCAGATTTCACAACGCCAGGAAGGTCAGGCGACTTCACTAAGATCGTCGCAAGATCCTCTTGTTCCGGATTCAATTGCGTCGCCAGCTCGATGGCAATGTTAGCGTCACGCACGGCGCGAGGCGCGGCCGTGGCGGAGTCAACGATCAACCCGACGCCGAAGCCGGTGACAATCGTCGCAAGATAGCCGAACAGACCAGTCAGACCAGAGGACGCGGCGCCTGACTTCTTCGTCGCAATGGTAGAGGCGACACAGCCGATGAGGCATTGCGGTCCGTAAATAAAGAACCCGATCATACTCAGTAAGAGAATATTGAGCACGAGGGACGCAGAGTCAAGCTTCCAGAAAATAAAGGACGCGATACCGCAACCGAGCATATAGACGAAACACGCTTTCGCGCCGCGACCCTTAAAGACCTTGTCCATAAGGATTCCGCTGAGAATAATACCGAAGGCGCCAAAAATTTCATAACACGCAGTCGCCCAACCGGCGGACTGCAGATCCAAGCCCTTCGCTTGAGAAAGGAAGGTCGGCGCCCAATCCAAAATCGAGAATCGCACGATATAGACAAAGAAGTTCGCGAAACACAACACCCACACGGCCCAGTTCGACAAAACGTTTTTGCGCAGATCTTCGAACCAACCGGTCTTCTCTTCCACAACTTCTTCCGCGACAGTCTCTTCCGTCTTGGATTCCGACGCTTGCTCGGTAGCGATACCGTGCTTACGATTGTAATAGACCTCTACAGGGTCAAAGCCTTCCTTTTCAGGTGAATCGCGTAGCGCCCAGAAGAGGAAGATCGCGCCGCACAAACTCAAAGTCGCGGGAACGAGGAAGCAGTATTTCCATCCAAACACGACGACAAAGGAGTTGAGAATAAAGACCAAGCCGGCGCCAAAGGAGTGGGAAATATTCCAGGTCGCGAATTTAATACCGTGCTCATGAGGCGCAAACCAATGCATCAGGCTCTTTGCGCAAGGGGGAAATCCCATGCCCTGAACCCAACCGTTGATGATCCAGAAGGAGCCAATCACCCACGAAATTAAGGTCGCTTTATTTTCCATCGAAGGAAAGAGCGCCGATACGAGATTGTCAGAAAAGCCGCAGAACACATTCGTCATGGCCGCGAGAAAAAGCCCAATCGACATGAAGTAGCGCGGATTAACGCGGTCGCTCCACACGCCGTTGACAAAGCGCGCCACGCCGTACAGAACGCCATGGATCGTCAGAAACAACCCCAACGTCGTCTTGGTTACGCCAATGTCTTCCAGACCCGGCATCGCCATCGTTATACTCTTGCGCACAAAATAGAAGAAAATATAACCGATCATTGTGCCGAACAAGATTCGCCAGCGCCAATATTCGTATTCGGAATCGGTTCGGACGCGCTTGGGCGCCGCAGACGATGTATTGGACATTAGAACCAAACTTTCTCTATAAATGAATCACTTGGGCATAGCGCGCGTCTGTCGTCGCAATGAGTCTACGTTTGAGCGTCTTACAGATTACGGAGACAGCGCGCACAAGGATTTGAGTCGAGGTATACAGACCGCGTCTAAAGGACTACTTAGACTTTTTCGCTTCTTCCAGCAGGTCGGCGAGAATCGAAATATTATCCAGCACCAGTTCCGGCGTTAGACCGCTCTCTTTGAGCGTTTCAATCGTCGCTTCGCCCGTGAGAACCAAGACGCCGGCAATCTGCGCACGACGAGCCATCTCCATATCGGTGTAAATACGATCGCCGACCATCATAATCTCATCGCGCTTCAAACCGTATTTATCCATAATGCCGCCGATCATGTCCTTATCCGGCTTGCCGGGCACCGCTTCCGGCTCGCGACCGGTGACGTCCTTAATGAGCGCTTGAACCGCGCCGCAGTCGACCAGGATCGTCTCCAAGTCGGTAGGACAGACCGTATCCGGATGAGTGGCGATGTACGGCTTACCCTGACCGACCCAGTAGGTTCCTTTACAGAGACGATCGTAGGTGAGCGTGGTATCGAAGGCCACGACGACCAGTTCCGGCTCTTCGGTCTCATTGTATTCGTCGATCATGACGTAGCCGTGATCGGTGAACTCTTCTCGCAGACTCGCCGTTCCCAGTACGTAAATCTTCTTAACGTTCGGGTAGTGTTGTTTGAGATAGAAGAAAGTCGCCGAGGCGGACGTGGTGATATTGTCCGGGGTAGCTTTCAGCCCGAGTTTGAGAATCTTTGTGAGATAATCTTTGGCGCTTTTAGACGAGTTGTTCGTCAGGAAGGTGTAGTCGACGCCCATTTTTTCGAGGCGTTCAAAGACCGACTTCGTGTACGGAAAGAGCGTGCCGCCTTTATAGATCGTACCGTCCATATCAAACGCCACGCGCTTAATCTTAGAAAGGTCGACCGTCGGGTTGAGATAGTGAACAGGATGTTCCAGAAGTTTATATTCGTCGCTCATAAAATGCCTCGTTCAAAACATAAACGCACTAGTTTCGGCGCTATTAATAAACAACGCCACCGTTATTATTATAAACTCAAAAGTCGGTCGATTTCAAGCGCTTTGCTAGAACGCGGCTAAGAAAGAATAAACTAACGCCGCTCCACGCATTACGGCGACTTATAGCAAGTTCTTCCACACTGACGTTTTACATCATCCCCTTATCAAAATATAAAAACACGGTATAATAAAGGGTCTAAGACGCCACTGAAACGTCCGCGTAGACTATTGCGCGTCCATTACCAAAGTACAGGGAACCAAATGTCAGATCAATTCAATACGATCGAACAAGCCATTGAAGCGTTTAAACAGGGCGAAATCGTCATTGTCATGGACGATAAAGATCGTGAAAATGAAGGCGATTTTATTTGCGCGGCGGAAAAAGTCACCCCGGAGCATGTGAACTTCATGCTCAAATACGGACGAGGTCAAACCTGCGTTCCGTTACTGCCAGACGATTGCAAGCGCTTGAATCTCACCCAAATGGTCAAAGACAATACCGCGCCGCTACAAACCGCGTTCACCGTTCCTGTCGACCACGTGAAAGCGCGCACTGGCATTACCGCGCAAGAGAAGGCCATGGCCGTGCGCGCCCTAGCGGATCCCAATAGCACAATCGCAGATTTCGTACGTCCCGGTCACCTCTTCCCCCTAGAAGCGAAAGAAGGGGGCGTTTTGCGTCGCGCCGGTCACACAGAAACCGCCGTCGACCTCGCTAGACTCGCTGGATTGCGTCCCGCCGGTCTGCTCACCGAAATCCTCGACGATACCGGCGATCGCGCCACGACCTCGGAACTCTTTGAACTGGCTCAGCGGTTTAATCTCAAGATCGTTACGGTCGCCGACCTGATTCAATATCGTCGCCATCGTGAAAAGATCGTCGAACGCGTTGCAGACGCCGACCTGCCAACCAAATATGGCGACGGTCGGATTTATGCCTATAAAGTCAAATACGAAGACCAAGAGCCGATCGCGATCGTCTACGGCGACCTGACGTCCCAAGAGGCTCCGCTGGTGCGTCTGCACTCCTCGTGCTTTACCGGCGACCTCGTCGCCTCGTTGCGCTGCGATTGTGGCGACCAACTCCACCTTGCGTTGCAAAAGATCCAAGACAACGGCGGCGTCGGCGTTTTGGTCTATCTTCCCCAAGAGGGTCGTGGGATCGGACTGGTTGAAAAAATCAAAGCCTATGCGCTACAAGACCAAGGAATGGACACCTGTGAAGCCAATCTGGCGTTAGGACATCCGGTCGACCTGCGCGATTATGGCGTCGGTATTCAAATTCTCAAAGACCTCGGTCTGCACAAAATTCGCCTCATGACAAACAACTCCAAAAAGGTCGACGCCTTTATTTACGACGGTTTCGATCTGAGCGTTGTGGAGCAGGTGCCGATTCAAGCCCCTTGCAATATTCACAATCGTTTCTACCTGCAAACCAAGCGCGATAAAATGGGTCACAACTTAGACGACACGCTCTAAATCACTGCGGTTTATAAGTTTCGTTTAATCTTAAACCAAAGAACGCAACGCACTATCCCGCGCGTTGCGTTCTTTTTACTTCACGACAATCAGCTCGTGTAGTTCTAATGCGCCCTAGTTCGCTTGTGCGCAACGACGGCGCGCCAATTCCTGACGCCCCGCCTTGCCGGTCACATGCTCAATTTTAAAAGCGATACAGCGCATGCGATCGGATTTCACTGAGCCTTCGATCGCTTTTTCATAAATCTCGCGATAGTCTGCTGAAAATTTCTCGCCAATAATCCGCGCAATTCTTTTCTGCTCCTCTGGGGCGTCAATCACGCACACGCGTCCAAAGGCAATCACGCTCAGATACGCCGAGGTCAATTTATCGGGCAAGACGTCGTCCTGTGCAATCACACAAAAGGACGCCTTGTCACAATGACGAATCGCGTCGAGTTTATGACCGGTCGGCGCGCAATGGAAGTATATGTAACCGTCGTCATAAGCGCAACTTAGCGGAACAGCGTATGGATACCCGCTTTCATCGTACAACGCCAAAACGCCAGACGTCGCCTTATTAAGCACGCCAAGAGTCTCCGCTTGAGACAATAACTGCTCATTACGACGCATCTTGCGAAATTCTTCTGCCATACAACGTCTCTTTTCTCTTGGATTTGGTTTATACAACAGAGATCGTTAATCATCTATTCTCAAGACTTACGATTAACGTATTTCTTAAGGTATCTACCCGTGACGCTTGTGGTATTGGCCATAACCTGACGTGGAACGCCTTGAGCGACGATCCTTCCGCCGTGCACGCCCCCGCCAGGTCCCATATCGACGATATAGTCGGCGTTTTTAATCAAATCCAAATCATGCTCGATCACCACAAGGGTCGCGCCGTTCTTCACCAGCCGCTCAAAGACTCGCAGTAGCGACGTCACGTCGAGCGGATGTAACCCGATGGTCGGCTCGTCAAAGACAAAAAGGGAATCGTCCAGCCCACGATCCAAGTCGCTTGCTAATTTCAGACGTTGCGCCTCGCCACCGGAAAGACTGGGCGTCTCTTCGCCGAGGGTTAAGTAACCGATCCCTAAATCCTGTAAGATCTTCAGACGCTTAACCACCAGCGGCAGGTCGCTACACGCCAGCAACGCCTCCTCCACGCTCATATCCATAAGTTCCGGAAGAGAATACGCCGCTCCGCCATGCTTGGGCATGCGTTTAATTAACTTTGCTTCCGGGGAATATCGTGCGCCTCCACACTCAGTGCAGGGAATCTCGACGTCCGCGAGGAATTGAACGTCGAGATTAATCTGCCCGGTACCATCGCAGACGGGACAGCGTAATTTCCCAGTGTTATAGGAGAAATCGCCCGCCTTATAACCGAGTCGCTTGGCGTCGGGAGTGCGCGCGTAGATCTTGCGCAATTCGTCATGAACGTCCGCATAGGTCGCAACGGTCGAGCGCACGTTGATTCCAATCGGCGAAGCGTCGATTAATTTAACGCGTCGGATTCCGCCAAGGTCAATCTTGGCAATATGTTCCGGCAGACGCTCGCCCTTAATCAGCGCCTCCGACGCCGGTACGAGAGACTCCAGAACCAACGTGGTCTTGCCCGAGCCGGAAACGCCCGTGACGACCGTCATGCGCCCCTTGGGAATATCGACCGATAACTCCTTGACCGTATGTAGCGGCAACGTCTCTAAATGAATCTTACCATGTTCCCACAAGGCGTCCTTAGAAAAAACTACCTCGCGTTCAATCGACGCGTTGCCCGTGAGGTAAGGGCCAATCCTGGAGTCTGGCAAGCGACATGCCTGCGACATAACGCCCTGAGTTATGACTCGCCCGCCATTAACGCCCGCGTCCGGTCCCAACTCGATTAACCAGTCCGCCTGATTGAGAATATTGACGTCATGGTCGACCAATACAACGCTATTACCGTCCTCCACCAGGTCGCGCATAACGCTCATAAGACCGTCTAAATTCGACGGATGTAGTCCAATCGACGGCTCGTCTAAGACATACAACGTCCCTGTGGTACGATTGCGCACCGCGCGCGCCAACTGCATGCGCTGACGCTCGCCCGTCGATAAGGTCGACGCCGCGCGATCTAGCGATAAATACGACAATCCTAAATCGATCAAGCGTTTAGCGCCCGCCTGAAACGATTCGTAAATACTCTCCGCCATCGGCGCGAGCGAGGTCGGAGTGAGAATAACCGCGTCGGCAAACCATTGAGTTAATTCCCCAAGAGTGAGCTGACAGACGTCGGCAAGCGACATGCCGCCAATTAACGGCGCGCGCGCCTGCTCCGACAAGCGCGTGCCATGACATTCCGGGCACACTCCTCGCCTGAGAAATTTCTCCACGCGCTTCATTCCCTTTTCGTCCTTGACTTTCGACAGCGCGTTCTCCACGGTATAAGTCGCGTTAAAATAAGTAAAATCCATCTCGCCCGAGGCGCCGTTGGTTTTATTCTGGTAAACCATGTGACGCTTCACCGGCGGACCATAGAAGACGATTTCACGCTCCTTGGGCGTAAGTTCAGCAAAGGGAACGTCGGTGCGCACGCCCAAATCACGCGCGATATCCTTCATGAGCGACCACATGAGCGTCTGCCAGGGCGCGACCGCCCCTTCGTCAATCGACAGTGATTCGTCGGGCACAAGCGTCGACTCGTCAACCGTCATGACGATCCCTACCCCGTCGCAACGTTTGCACGCGCCTTGACTATTGAACGCTAACTCCTCCGCGCCAGGAGCAAAGAAAACAGCGCCGCACTCCGGACAGGTTAATGGACGCTCTGCCGCTACGTTAACCGACGGCTCAAGATAATGCCCGTTAGGACAGCGGTGACTGCCTAGGCGCGAGAAAAAAAGTCGAAGATGATTGAGAAGCTCTGTGCCCGTCCCAAAAGTACTGCGAATCCCCAATGGATTCGGACGCTGTCGCAACGCCAACGCCGCGGGAACATACAAGACCTCGTCGACACTGGCGCGCTCCGCATGCGTCATTCTTCTGCGCGTATAGGTCGCCAGAGACTCCAAATAGCGTCGTGAACCCTCGGAATATAACACCCCCAGCGCCAGGGACGATTTGCCAGAACCCGAGACGCCGGCAATCGCAACGATCTTGTGTAAAGGAACATTGACGTCGATATTTTTGAGATTATGGACGCGCGCTCCACGAACCTCTATTTGCTGTGGTATCATGTCGTTTCTACGTCAAAAAAGCAGTCGCTAGGCTAACGTGTGTTATTTTGCAATTTCCGTGGTTCGCGTCTCGCGTATTACCGTCACTTTAATTTCGCCCGGGAATTGTAATTGAGCCTTTAGCGCCGCGACAATATCGCGACAGGTCTTTGCCGCGCTCTCGTCGCTTGTGAGTTGTGAATTGACCAAGACGCGCATTTCACGACCTGCCTGAACTGCATAAGCCTGCTCGACATAGGGAAAACTCATCGCGATATGCTCTAATTCCTCCATACGATTGATATAGTGTTCGAGCGTTTCACGCCTGGCGCCAGGTCGGGACGCGCTACACACGTCGGCAACAGAGACAATCGTTGTATACGGATCAGCGGCGCGCAAGTCTTCATGATGCATAAGCGCGGCTTGCACGACTTCTTTCGGTTCTCCGAATCTCTTTAATACGTTCGCGCCCAACTGCGGGTGACCGCCCTCCATTTCGTGGTCAATCGCTTTGCCAATATCATGCAGTAGCCCACAACGTCGTGCCAAACGCTCGTTGAGTCCCAACTCCGCGGCGATCATGCCTGAGATAAACGCCACTTCAATCGAATGATCAAGCACATTTTGACTATAGCTCGTACGGAAAGACAAACGTCCCAAAAGCGCGACGATACGGTCGTTCATACCGTGCGCCTCCACCAACTGACACGCCTCCGTGCCCGCGTGACGCATATGAATTTGCAGTTCGCGTTCGGTCTGCGCGTAGATCTCTTCGATTCGCGAGGGGTGAATCCTGCCGTCGTCGATAAGTCTCTTGAGCGTTAGCTTTGCCACCTCACGCCGTATCGGGTCGAATGCGCTGACTATAATCACGCCTGGGGTGTCGTCAATAATCACGTCGACGCCGGTCACGCGCTCAAAGGCGCGAATATTACGTCCCTCACGACCGATCACGCGTCCCTTCATGTCGTCGCTGGGAATATCGACGGAACTGGTCGTCGACTCGGCGGTGTGAGACGCCGCATAGCGTTGCAACGCTTGTAGAATATAATTACGCGCCTGGTCGTCACAGATTCTTTGTACGCTCTTTTCATGACGCAAAATCAACGCGCCCTGCTCGTCGATTAACTCGCGGTCGAGCTTCTTCATGATACTGTCAACCGCTTGCTCGCGCGTGAGATTTGCCGTCTCATAGAGAATGCGATCTTGTCGCTCAATTTTCTCGTGCAGTTCATGCTCCAATGCGTCCTGCGCAACGATCTTTTGCTCTAGCTCACGCGCACGCGCAGCGCAATCTGTCTCCTGACGCTGTATCTGCAAAACCGCCGCGTCAAGTTGCTCTTGACGCTTGTCTAGACTTCGTTCGCGTTCTATCAGCTCTCTTTGGGTTTCTCGTTTCTGCTGTTCCAACGCCTCCTTTTGGCGCATTTGCTCTTCTTTAAGTTCTAATTCCGCTTCACGACGATTATTAATCGCCTCCAGTTCCGCCTGACGACGTATCTGTTTCGATTCCTCTGTCGCCTGCTGGATAATTCTCGACGCGTCTTCTTCCGCACGCTGGCGACGTTGCTCGATTATCGCCTGAGATTCGCTTTGTATTTTTTCCACACGCGCCTGGGCGTCTGATACTAATTGCTCCGCGCGCTGCTGTGCGTCCGCGCAGATAATCTGGGCTTGATCGCGCGATTTCTTCTCTCGTGCACGCTCCGCTCGACGACAAAACCAATAGACCCCTGCTCCCGACGCCAACGTCGCCAGGATAACAAGCACAATGCTTGTTAAAATATCGATTGAACCCACAATATCTCCTCAGCCAACGCTCGTCCACCTGTGCGGTTACGCCAAGATGACGCCCAACGCACGCGTTGTGTCGCGTACGCGCACCAAACCCCAATGTCAACATGAGAAGTTATCCACGACGAAACGAAAACACCGCGCCAAGCGCCGTCGTCACAATACGTGCAGACGCAGACGTCGCCAGACTGGTAAAACCACAGACCGACGTCCTTTAATTTGCGTAATTGGCGCTTGTTAATCCCAAAACGTTGGCATAAACAAGTTTGGCGTCAGCTATCACGCCGCGTCTACGTCGTTGAAGGAACTTTTAGCGAATGCTAAAGAATATATCGTGAAATAACGACGCGCAATCGGACCCAGCGTAACAGCGTAATATCATCCTGAAATGCAACACACGCCGGAACGACGCATGGCAGTTGATAATAAATATATGATCAAAGTAAGCGCGCGAATAGACCGGAAAACCAGTGATAGTACGCGCTACACAACGCTCCCCTAAAAGGAAAGCGTCGCCCCCTCATTCTATCAAACTGGACAAAAGAACGCAACTAAAAACCGCTGTGTTTATAAAAAAAGACCGAACGTTTGAAACAACATTCGGTCTGGAAGTCTAGTAAATATCGCAGTTGAACGCGTCGTTCAGGACTATTCGTCCATAATGTCCTTTTCACGGTTCTTCGCCAGTTCCGTGGCGGTCTCTTCGTATTTCTTCGTGAACTCTTGAATTTGCTCTTTGGCTTTATCGCGTTCGTCCTCGGAAATCGTCTTGGCCTTTTCCTCCGCGTCGATCATCTTATTGCCGTCGCGACGTACGTTGCGAATCGAGATCTTTGTCTCTTCGCACAGGTCGCTAATCGTCTTGACCATCTTGCGACGCACTTCGGTGGAGAGCGGCGGAATATTCAAACGAATAACTTTGCCGTCGTTATTAGGAGCGTACCCGAGGTTGGCGTTGCTAATGCCCTTTTCAATATCCTTGAGCAATCCAATATCAAATGGACGAATCAGGATCAATTGCGGTTCCGGACACGAGACCGTGGCAACCTGCTTGAGCGGGGTCGGCATACCATAGGCTAACACGCTCACACTGTCGACCAAACCAGGATTAGCGCGACCGGTACGAATACCGGCGAGACCTTTGCGAAGATGTGCGACCGCTTTTTCCATACGATCTTCTACGTCTAATAAAATTTCATCGATCGTCATAGTATTCACACAAACTTTCTATTTCTATGCGCGACGTCAACGCCAAGCGCGCGCCCAGCGGTTGTCGAGCCTAACGCTATCAAAAGAGGAGCCCAACGCCTAAACGTTCAACGTCCATGGCGGCGACTTTGACATTCCATTTGTTAGGAACGCTTGTCTAGTATAAACACGCCAGCGCTCCTTCGCAAGTCGTATTCTTTAAATAAGGTCTTTTTTCCGCGACTAATCACGCGTAGCTCGAAAAAAATAGCCCTAGCGGTCGACTAACCCCACTAGGACTATTCTTTCATTTAAAGAACGCTACGACGTCAAAGACGCTATTATTTACCTTTACCCTTGGCGTCGGCGTCGTCATCCTCAGATTCAGACGCATAGCCGTAACCGGAACCATAA
>JAUNMR010000066.1 GCA_030537455.1 Planctomycetia bacterium
GAAGCCTTGACCTTGCGATCCTTGTCCCCACGGACCTTGACCTTGAGGTCCACGTTGACCCTGAGGATCTTGTGGTCCGCGCTGACCACGAGCTTGTGGTCCGCGCCGACCTTGTGCATCGCGTTGACCACGATCTTGTGGAGCACGCTGAGCTTGAGGATCGCGTTGACCTTGAGGACCGCGTTGCGCGTCCCCTTGGCGACCCTGTCCACGATTGCCACGATTGGCGACGGTTTTGAGTTCCTCTTCGGTGAGGAAGCCGTCCTTGTCTTGGTCTGCGGCAGTCAGAGCGTCGCGACGCTCTTGCGGCATTTGTTCCGGCAGTTTGGATAGGTCGATTTTGCCGTCTTCGGTACGAGCTTGCGCTAGGAAATTGCGAGGCTGGTCACGATTGGGGCGATCTTGTGCTAAGCCGATAGCGACTATTGTGGCGCTGAGCGCAACAGCGGAAATAATGATCTTTTTCATGTTGACGTCTCCTGGTTTCCATCTAAGCGTTGATTGCTACGAGCCTGTTGAAACATTCAGTTTCGACACGTTGCAAGTGTTTTTAATTTAGTCTGTTGTGACTTTCCTTTTATTCTTCGGAGTTCTTTTTTGCTCCGCACAATGGTATAAACCACGGCGGCTTGCCAAAGTTTCGTGGATTTTGAAAATTTTTTTGTTCAATAGTTTGATTCGGGAAATTACGTGGTAAACGTTCGCGTTTCTTCAAGGAAATCTGTTCTGAGAGAGAAAGTTAGAAAATTTTTTGAGAGAATTTACTTTCATGAAAAGACCGCGCTCACGATTAATAGTGAACGCGGTCTTATCGTTTTCGCTTAATGGTCAATCGCCAATCAGGATTATTGGGCGCGCTTAGAAGAGCGTGTTGGTCTCTCCACGCGCGCGCGTAATCGCGGCCGCCAGCGCGTTGATATCACAGGTTTGCGAAACGAACCGACAACTTCCGTCAGCGATGAGGACGTTACAGCCCGAGGGGTGACGGCTGCGCGCCTCGTACTGATATGCGCTACATTCCGAGCAGGACCAGTCGAATTGCCCCTTATTAAAATGCTCGCAGTTCGGCTTGTAGTTGATTGGCGCGGTTGTCTTGCGGAAGATATTTGTTCCAACGATCCAACTTCCGTTGTCATATGTCTTCGGCGACCCCTTTTCATAGGAGGACGCTTCCATAACGACGATCGTATTGGAGGTTCCGTCGGTGATAGCGGCGATCGGAATGCCTCTGGCGGTGATCAGGACGCCTAGTTCGTCGTGTGCGAGGTTCCATCCGTCAGTTGTAGCGGCGCCGTATTCAGAGATTTTCTCGGTGATGACGCCGGCGTAATGCGCTGGGGCGAGTTGCAACTGTTCTAGCGCCCAGCCCTTATCGGGATTGTAGTAGTCGACGGAACGCACTGCCGTATCGGCGTCGGACGGACAAAGGTACATTGACAGAAGAGTCTGCCCCGCTTTTTGGTTCGTTTCGGTATAGACCTTTTGTTTGAAATCGACCAGATTTTGAACGTTCTGCTGTTCGCAGTAGGGCAGAATCAGCGCGGCCCAGCCGAAATAGTTGCCCGCGTCGGTTCCGTCCGGCATTGGTTGCGTGATTTTGCCAGGCGGAAAGGTTCCCAGAGTGTCGTGGTAGTTGTGGAACGCTAAGCCGATTTGACGCATATTGTTAGAGCAACTCATGCGTCTGGCGGCCTCTCTTGCCGCCTGTACCGCCGGCAAGAGCAGTCCAATGAGGACGCCAATGATCGCGATAACGACCAATAGCTCGACGAGTGTGAACCCTCGTTTACACAAGGGTTTAGGAATGGATCGTGATTTAAAGGTTAATCTTTGCATCGAATCACGTTCTCCTTTACAACAAAGGAAACGGAACGACGATTGAGTCTAAGGGGAACGTCCCCTGAACGCGAGCAAGCGTCCATCGCACTTGAGCGTTGTGCAAACTTTCCGAATCGTTTGCAAGACGCAGGAAGGTCTTCTGACTTGCGATACGCGACTTTCGCCTTCTCGCTTATGCAATGGCTAACGCATTTTTTTCAATAGATTGTGCGTTGTGAAAGTCGTATGAACGCGCTTTGCGTTCTTCGCTAACAGCGGCGAGGACCGTCTCGGACTTACACCGAGTTCCCTGTTATGCCGTTTACGCTCCGGGCGCGAGTTTTCTTTTCTCCCCGCGCGCACGGAGGCAACTGCGCCGCCTGCGTCCTCAAAAGTCGACGTAGTACGTTACGTCTGTGTCGATAGAGTTTATAAGAAAAGAAAAAACCGTCAATGTCGTGCGCGTCGACCGCAATCGCGTTCGGCGTTACGTAGGCCCTTGATTTAACCATTATTCTACTTATAATCCTGAAAGCATGGGAGGCGTTGCGCACGAAGTCCAGCTAGGTGCAAGAGTGTACGCGACGCTACGAATCAACGTTTGTCTTGTTTTAAATAAGTTAACCTTATTTTAATCAAGACGTTATAACCAATTTAAGGACGTGTGTCATGTCTACGCTCGCTCTGTCGTCAGTTTCGTCTGTTTTGTTTGCGCTCGGTAACGCCGCCATGGCGTTGATTGTTGTCGTTGCGGTCGTGCTCTTGTTTGGTCTTTGGGTCGCAAAGTGTTACAATGGACTGACGTTTGCGCGGAATCAATATAAGAACGCGTATTCTCAGATCGACGTTCAGTTGAAGCGTCGTTACGACCTGATTCCTAACCTCGTAGAGACCGCCAAGGGCTATCTGAAGCATGAGCGCGAAACCCTTGAAGCGGTAATTCGCGCACGTAGCGCTGCGGTGAGCGCGAATCAGCAGGCGGCGCAACATCCCGGCGATCCCGCGGCAATGCAATCTCTCAGTCATGCGGAAGGCCAACTGACCGGGGCGTTGGGAAGACTCCTGGTTGTTTGTGAACAGTATCCCGCGTTGCACGCCAACCAGAATATGATGGCGATTCAGGAAGAACTCACCTCGACCGAAAATCGAATTGCCTTCGCGCGTCAGCATTACAACGACGTGGTCACCGCGTACAACAACCAACGCGAATCCTTTCCGACTAATATCGTCTCAGGTCTCTTCAACTTTGGCGAAGCCATGCTTTTCTCGGTGGAGAATCCGCAAGAGCGCGAGGCGCCTCGCGTTCAGTTCTAATTCTGACTGATTGCAATAAACGCACGCCGCGCCTTGGCGTGATAAGCGCCTCAGGCGCGTCGCGGCGTCGCTAATCTCGGTACATTCCCAAAACAACGGTACGTAGGGGCGTCGAAACGATTGAACGCTGACGCATGGGATTTGCGTGGTTTCAGTTATTCCGCTGATTGGGCGTCGTTATGACTTTTTTTGAACAGGAAGCGAAGTCGCGTAAGCTTTCGCGTCGTATGACGCTGATGTTTCTACTGTCAGCGTTGATAACGGTTTTATTGTGGCACGCTTGTATTGCGGCGATTTGTCTTGCCGCCGCCGACGGCGACACGTTTGGTCAAGCATATCTGCAAGTTTTGCTTAATCCTGAGCTACTTGGAATTGACGTCGCAGTGCTTGGCGGATTGATTTTTTTATCCTATCTTTTTAAATCAGGGGAATTAAAGAAACTCGGTCCCGAAGGAATCGCCGCGTCCCTTTCCGGAACGTGTATTTCACGTTCCACGGAAGATCTTTATGAGCGTCGACTTTATAACGTCGTGGAAGAAGTCGCGATTGCCGCGGGCATTCAGACTCCGCGCGTCTATATGATGAAGGGCGAAAAGAGCATTAATGCTTGCGCTATTGGTCACAGCGTGGAGGACGCGGTGGTTTGCGTGACGGCCGGCGCGGTCGAACGTCTCACGCGCGATGAACTTCAAGGCGTTGTGGCGCACGAGATCGGACACATCGTTAATAGCGATATCATCCTGAATTACCGTCTCATCGGCGTTCTTTTTGGAATACAAGTGATAACGATCGTCGCACTGACGATCATGCGCATGGGAATCAGTGGTCTTAGTAATCGTACGTATCGTAGTAAATCCGATTCCAAGGCGGCTCTTGCGATTTTGGCAATAGTCGTGGTCACAGCAGTTCTTTGTGCGATCGGTTGGCTCGGTTCTTTTGCCGGTAATTTGATCAGTCTTGCGATCTCACGTCAACGCGAGTACTTAGCGGACGCGTCGTCTGTGCGTCTGACGCGTAATCCTCGCGGCTTAGCCGGCGCGCTGATGAAGATCGGTTGCCCATCGGTCGGCTCAGCCATTCAAGCGCCCAAAAGCGTTGAGACGGCTCATATGTTTTTCAGCAGCGTTTTTAGTTCCTCTTTTCTTACTGAACTGCAACAGACGCATCCGCCCCTTTTGAAGCGTATCCTGGCGATTTATCCGAGTTTTCAGGGGGAATTCCCTCAATATGTAGACTTGCTACGGGAGGAAGAATTACGCGAGGAGGACGCTAGCGCCCGAAGCGCAAGAATCGCCGCGCTTACTGGTCGTTCCGACGCGACCTTTTCCGATCAGGATCAGGGCGACGTCCACGTCGATCAACCTACTAACGCTGATATTGATCACGATTACGTCGAACCCGAAGCAGGAATCCACAAGCCGATTCTGCCAGATAAAACCACGCCCGTCCGCGACCAAGTCGAGCCTGAAGAGTCGACCCCACCGCGCCTTGCCGGTCAGTTAGGCGGCGCTCTGCCCGCGACTCTCGATTCCTTTTTGACCACGAAAGAATCCGCGCGTGCGGTGATCTATGCGTTGGTATGGGATCGTCGTTCTGAGATTTCCAGGCGTATGCATATGATTCTCACGAGCCACGACACGCCAGAGGTTTTACGAATCTTTCCGACCGCGCTCAAGCACGTCGGTTCCTTAACGAAGAACTTAAAACTGACCGCGGCGCGTTGCGCCTCTCCTTTGCTCAAGTCGATGACGCGTGAGGAATATCAGCGTTTTCGTCAGGCTCTCATAGCGCTTTGCCAGACCGACGCGCGCTTGGATCTGTTTGAATATACTCTTCAAGTTTCGGTTCTTCGCGACTTAGACGTGTATTATCGTGTGAGTCGCCCCATTTCGGTTCGATATCGTCATTTTCATGACGTTGCTCCGGAGGTTAATATCGTACTCTCGACGGTAGCGCATTGTGGCGAGCTTTACTACGGCGACGCCCATGGAGCGTATGACGCCGCATGGAGCAAGTTACCCGGCGATGCGACCCTTTTGCCAAAAGCGCAATGCCAACTCAACTCCTTTAGCGTGGCGCTCAATAAACTGGCGTACGTTTCCTCTGAATTGAAAGAAAAGATTCTCGACGCGTGCCGTACCTGCGTGGTCTACGACGACTACGTGACGGAAGAAGAAGACGCGCTCCTTTCTGCGATTCATGCGTCCCTTGGCGTGCCCGCGCCGGTTTGGAAGTAGTTTGTAACTTTTTATCGTCATTCTTACGAAGAACGTTGTTTTTCAGGTCGCCTTGCGCTAAAATGACGACGTCGGCTGGTTTGCTCTGAGCTGGTCAGACTTATCCCTTTGTGTATATAGTATCCGCGCTTGCTTGCGCGGTTCAGAGCGTATAGAGCGCTACAAGGAGAATCCATGGATCGCAGAAACTTTTTACAGCTCGGTTTGGCGGCGCCGCTTGCTTTGCGCGCCAGTCAAAGCGTCTTTGCCGCGACGGAATATAAGAAAGAGGACGCCGTTATTAGCGCGAACTTTGCAAAAGACGCTTCTAATCCTCTCATGACGCTCTGGCAGTTCCCGAGTCAGCACGGTCCTCAAATGATGGGCTACGTTCTTCGTACCGCCACGGGCGAAACAATCGTATTCGACGGCGGTTGGAAAGAAGAAGCTCCTTATTTGGTCGACTTCCTCAAGCGAGAATGCGACGGTAAGGTCGACGCTTGGTTTCTGACCCATGCGCATATCGATCACTGTGGCGCCCTGGCGGATATCGCCAAAAATAACCCCGACGCCTTGGAGATTAAAGATCTCTATTACAATTTCCCCGAACAGGCGTGGCTCGACGAACACGAAAGCGGCAGTAAGAACGACACCGCCGTGATCTTCGAAGGTCTCGCCGCCTACAAAGGATCCTATCGTAAACCGGAAGTGAACGAAGTCTTCAAATATGGTCCGTTGTCGATTAAGTGCCTCAACGACTTCGACACGAGTCTGACGATGAACGCGATCAATAACTCCTCGATCACGTATCGTCTGGATGTGGAAGGCTCTTCACTCTTGATCCTGGGCGACCTCGGTTACGAAGCTGGCGATCGCGTCATGGAGATGCAGGGCGAGAACCTTTGCGTTGACGTTTGCCAGATGGCGCATCATGGTCAGCAGGGTGTTCGTCGCAAGTTCTATGAGCTGGTCAAGCCGAAGGTTACGCTCTGGCCGACCCC
>JAUNMR010000067.1 GCA_030537455.1 Planctomycetia bacterium
CCCGATGACGTCGCCCACGTTACCGTAGAAATTGTCGACGCGAACGGCGTCGTCGTGCCGACGGCAGGCAACTTGGCGCATTTCTCCGTTGTTGGCGGAGCCGAAATTATCGGCGTGGAAAACTGTTGCCCCTACGACCTCATGAACTGCAAATTGAAAGAACGCAAAGCCTTTAACGGTCTTTGTTTGGCTATTGTCCAGGCGACCGAATCGGGCAAAATTGTCGTCAAGACCGAATCCGAAGGCTTGCAATCGTCAGAAATCTCTATTCAGGCGGAGTAAGATAATGACAAACGATATCAATAAACTTTGGAAACGTCTCGTTTCCTCTTGCGGACTTCTCGTCCTTCTCGGAACTTCTTCGATAAACCTCGCGGCTCAAGAGGTTGAGCGTCAGGACGCGACGAGCGGCAAAACGACGTCGATCGAGCGCGCGCAGTGCGACGAAGACTTGAACGCGGCGATGGAAAAGTATCTGCAAAGCGCTAAGGATAAGAAACTTAATATCCAAAGCGTTATGGTCTTGCAACATGGGAAAGTTTTGTACGAAAAATGGCTCAACGGCGGCGAACCTCAGAAGGCGCACGTTCTCAATAGCGTGAGCAAAACGTTCACCTCAGCGGCCGTCGGACTCGCGATCAGCGAAGGACTCCTCTCGCTCGACGATAAAGTCGTCTCTTTCTTCCCCGACGATCTCCCGGACTCGCCTTCGGAGAATTTGAAGAATGTAACCGTTCGCAATCTGCTGACGATGAACAGCGGACACGATTCCGAACCGAAACGCGACGCCGCCGAAACGTGGACGAAGTCCTTCCTCGCCTGGCCGATCGATCATCAGCCGGGCGCATATTACTGCTACAATAGTTTGGGAACGTACATGCTCTCCGCTATTGTTCAGAAGGTAACGGGGCAGAAGGTCGTCGACTATTTGCAGCCGCGTCTCTTTGACCCGCTCGGAATTGATGCGCCGCGTTGGGACGAAAGCCCGCAGGGTATCAACTGTGGCGGCTGGGGACTGTACCTCAAAACCGAAGATCTCGCCAAAATGGGGCTACTGCTACTGCAAGGCGGCAAATGGAACGGCAAGCAGATCTTACCGGCGGAATACGTCGCGGAAGCGACCCGCGCACAAGTGCCGTGCCAGCCGTCGTGGATTCGCGCCGATAAGGTTGCCGAAAGCGGACTCACCCCTGAAAATAGCGACTGGGTTCTCGGCTACGGCTACCAGGTTTGGATGTGTCGGCACAACGCCTATCGCGCCGACGGGGCAGGCGGACAGTATATTATCGTCATTCCCGATAAGGACGCCGTTGTGATTAACACCGCTGATTTACAGGATATGCAAGCTGAATTAAATCTCGTCTGGGACTATATCCTTCCTTCTTTAAAGTAGGAAACTTTCACAAATGAAAAAGAATCTTTTAATTACGGCATTCGCAGTTAGTCTGTGTTTGCTTTCCGGGACGCTTTCCATTTGCGTAGCACAAGACGCACAGCTCTCTTTACAAGAGGCTCAAAACTGTGCCGACGGTGTGGCGCAGGCGCTTATCGATAATTTCTGGGGCGCCAGTTTTAAGGAACGACCTGATCGCTACTTCTTCAATAAGATGAGCGCGCAGGCCGATATGGGAACCGGCGACTACTGGCCGCAAGCGCACGCTATTGACGTCGTTACCGACGCGTACGTTCGCACCAAGGACGAGAAGTACTGCCAACTCTACGACCTCTGGCGGCAAGGTATGCCGCGATTCAATCCCAACGCGCGGCAAGGCAGGAGACGAGGCGATCTGTCGTGGAACGCCTATGTCGACGATATGGAATGGCGCTGTCTGGCGCTCATTCGCATCTACGAAGCCACTGGCGACACTTTCTATTTGAATAAGGCGCGACAGATGTACGCCGACTGGATTTGGACGCAGTGGGGACCGGACGACGAGGCCCCCTGGTACGGCGGTATTACCTGGAAAACCGACGTCTCCAAATCGAAAAACGCATGCTCTAACGGTCCGGCCGCGATTATTGCCGCACGTTTGGCACAATTTGCGACCGTCGACGCTTCGAACGAGAAAAACAAGTCGGCGAAGGAGTATCAGGACGAAGCGTTGAAAATCTATCAATGGGAACGAAAATACCTTTGGAACTCCCAGTCAGGCGCCGTCTTCGACAATATGAATCGGGATGGAGGAATTGGACGCTTTAGTCTGAGCTATAATCAAGGCACGTTTATCGGCGCGGCTGTGGAACTCTTCCGTCTGACCAAGGATCCCTCCCTTTTAGACGACGCCATTCTTACCGCGCGTTACACGACCGGTCCAATGAGTCGACGCAATCGCGGCGTCCTTTCCGACGCGCCAGGCGGAGACGGCGGTCTCTTCCACGGTATTTTCTATCGCTATCTGGCGAACCTAATCGTCTTGCCTGAACTCGACGACTCCGTCCGCAAAGAGTTTACCGACTACTTGCTTTACAGCGCGACCACGATGGTTCGGCAGGGCCTGAACCACGATACGATGCTCTACGCCGGACGTTGGCGTCGACCGCAGCCTGCAAACGAACCGTCCGCCTTGAACCCGCACGTTACCGGATGCACGCTACTGGAGGCCGTCTGCAAGGTCTTGTCCGCGAGCGAGAAGAACCACGACCCCCTCGTTATGACGAACCCACTGAATCTCTGCTATTAATTCGAAGAGAGGGATCCTGTGCACCGCACCGCAGCCGATCCCGTCGTCATTCTATATCACGACAAGTACTTTCTCTTTTCCTCGCACGCCGCCGGGTATTCCTACTCGGACAACCTGCGCGATTGGACGCATATGTACAGTAAAATGCCACTCGTGAAAGAGTGGGCGCCCGCCGTTATGGTCTACGACGACTATATTTATTATTTGGGCTTTGGAAACAAACAGCTATACCGAACGAACGACCCGATCAACGATAATTGGGAGCTGGTCGAAGGCGCCGAATTACCAAGTACTGGAGACCCCGATTTTTTTGTTGACAACGACGACCGCGTATTTTTTCTTTACGGTTGCTCCTCGGGCGGTCCAATGAAAGGTTATGAAGTTGATCCTAAAAATCATTTCAGACGCATTTCCGACGAGGTTGACCTCATGCCATATAACGGAAAGCGTCTGGGATGGGAAGTTCCAGGCGATCACAACGAAAAGACAAATCAGAAAGGATGGAACGAAGGCGCCTGCATGGTTCATGAAGGCGACTACTATTACTTCCTTTACGCCACGCCCGGCACGGAGTACACGACATACTGCACGGGCGCGTACGTCGGCGAGAGTCCGCTCGGTCCGTTTGAGCCCATGGTCGGTTCACCGTACGCTATCTGTCCGGAAGGGTTCTTTACCGGCGGCGGTCACGGTCATCCCTTTAAAGATCGTTATGGCAATCAGTGGTTTGTGGCCTCGCTCATTATCGGCGCGCGCGAACATTACGAGCGTCGTATTGGGATTTTTCCAGCATACTATAAAGACGGTTACGCCCACGTCGTTATCGACGGTTTCGACAAGCCTTTCGTCGTGCCGAATAGAAAGGTTGATTTTGAAAAAGAGTCTATTTTGCTCGATATGAACGCGCTAAGCGTCGGTAAAGCGACGACCGCCTCGTCGACGTTTAAGGACATGACGCCGGAAAAAGCCTCTGACGACGATATTAGGTCGTGGTGGCCGGCGCAGACTGGCGACGACGGTGAGTGGTTGCAAGTCGACTTGGGACGTCTGATGAGCGTAGAAGCCGTCGAAGTGTGTTTTGCCGACGAAGGGTTCAAGAGCTATCGATACGACGCTAACGTTCCTGCCTATAAATATCTTGTGGAATGCTCTGAAGACGCCGAAACATGGCGCGTTTTGTTTGATCGTTCAAATAATGCGCAAGATCAGATTTACGAACTTCTTGTAACGCCTAAAGCCGAGCGAACGCGCTACTTGCGCGTAACCAACAAAACCGATTTTGAAGTTGGAAAGTTCTCCGTAAGCGAATTTCGAGTCTTCGGGCACGCGGACGGAAAAACGCCAGGCGGCGTCGAAAACTTTAAGTCTGTTCGTCAAGACAACCGACGTCGAATCGCCATGTCGTGGAATCCTCGAGAGGACGCCGTCGGGTATATCGTTCGTTGGGGCGCCTCGAAAGATCGTATGAATCACGCCGCGCGAGTCTACGCAACCGAAGTCGACTACGGTTTCTTTGACGCCGAACAGACATACTACGTCGCCGTCCAGCCTTTCAACGAGGTCGGGCTGGGCGAGACTTCGCAGGTCGTGGAAGTGAAATAAGACTTCCGTAGCGCCGAACTTATACAAAGGTCCCTCCGCCCTTAGGGCGGGGCAAGCCGGAGGCTTTAGCCTCCGGATAAACTATACCCCACGCTTTGCCTCCCGCTTTGCGTTTTTTTACGACGCGGGCTGCGCCCGCGTCGCCCCGCCCTTAGGGCGGGGCAAGCCGGAGGCTTTAGCCTCCGGATAAAATAACCCCACGCCCTGCCTCTCGCTTTGCGTTTTTTTACGACGCGGGCTGCGCCCGCGTCGCCCCGCCCTTAGGGCGGGGCAAGCCGGAGGCTTCAGCCTCCGGATAAAATAACCGCCCGTAGACCGTCAACTGAATTAGTCCACTGGCAGGGAGTGTTATGAAACAGCTTCTAGCTAAGTATTTCCCCGTCTCTAAGCCGAAGCTTATGGACGCTGATACCGTCACTGCTGTTGCAATTACAAAGGCAGTCAAGATTAGCCAGTCTGCTAGTTTTTCTATCCAAGAGTGCATTTTATTCTCCTATAGTGTTACAAATGCGCTCTTTAATATATCACTATTCCCGCTTTTCTGTTTATGGTTCTCCTTCTATGGGCTTAATATACTCCAATTGTAAGTCCGGATGACAATCGGCAAACGCCGACCTAC
Organism: Planctomycetia bacterium; assembly: GCA_030537455.1. Taxonomy (GTDB): domain Bacteria; phylum Planctomycetota; class Planctomycetia; order Pirellulales; family Thermoguttaceae; genus RUG369. The sequence continues at coordinate 4,903 of JAUNMR010000067.1, forward strand.
CGATTCTTTTGACAGTCTGTGATAGTGTGACTGTACGGAGTCGTTTACAACCGTAAAAGCTATACGCTGGTATTATTTCAACTCCTTGCTCTATATGGACGCTCTCCAGGGAAACGACCCCTTTAAATGGCGTTTCAGACGCATAACCATACAGTTTTTTCATACCTGGAGACCGTATTACTAAGTTCTTAATAGACTCTGGCTCCAATTGTGATAGTCTAAGCCGTGTTGTCTCCTTTTCTACAATTAAAGTATCGACAGTAGTTTTTTTGAAGTGGTAAAGCTGTTTGTTTGACCATAGGGGAAGCGTTCCTATTTGACAATAGCTAAACATGTATTCACAACCGGAAATTGTAGTCTCTGGTTGATACTCAATCTGGGAAATTTTCTGCATAGAAAGTCTCACAGACTCCGCTGATAATGGCAGTAGTAGACTATGCCATTCAGTTGATTCATGAGTTATGTTTACTTTCTCAACGGCATATAGACTTCCTTCATAGAGAACTGATGCAGGTATTTCTATTCTCTTTTCAGAGTCATACGCCGATTGATAGTACAGGGACGCTCCCCCTGGTTCATCGTCACAACCGCACCCTAGCAGAGGGGCGCGGAGTGACGCCTCCCAGTAGAATTTACCTATTGGGAGTTTAATGAAATTTGCCATAGCGCTCCATTCTAGCCGCGAAAAACTTCCACCAGCATATCGACGTCCTCGAGGTAGAACACGTCGCACGCCTTGTGCCAATTACCCCAGCAGGTCGTTTGGTCGTCATGGGGATAACCAGACACGTGCAGTTTATTAAAACCGCCGTTTTCTTTTGCCTTTCTTTCCACATAGACGTAGACGAAGTAGTCGTCTTTGTCGGGACTCTTATGCCGCATATTCTTCGCGCTTTCGCAAAGTGTAATGGACTCCGCCTTCAGCCCGACCGTTTTTTACGAGCGCCGCTTGTGCGGTGAAAAAATAAAGGTCTTCCAGAGTGTCAGCGATGATGGGCGAGGCTTCCCAATTGGTCGAATCAATCGAGGTGCGTACGATAGCTTGGAATTTACCACTCGCGGTTACGACATAACCCTGACGTATCAAGGCGGGATCCGTAATGAGATCACCGGGCTATAATTTGGCGGTCATTTCGTGGCGAGCGTCAATATTCATGGCGGCGGCGGTGGTGTTGGCGAGGGGATTTTCGGTAGCCATAGTAAAAAATCCTTGAGATAATTAGAGACAACACAAACACAAAAATCTATTCTTTGTGCTTTGTTGTCTTTTCATTATTGCATAAATTATAATTAAACTTTCTTAACAAAGGAATCATATTTCATAGTAAATTACAAAATCGTATCCAAGATCACATTGCCACACTGTTATGGCGGCTGAGGAACGAACAAGCAA
>JAUNMR010000035.1 GCA_030537455.1 Planctomycetia bacterium
TAACGAACCGTTCTGACGCATGAGTAGGTAGGAGCACAACAGGGAGAGTTTCTCAGAGGGTAGCGCGCTAATAAGAGCGTTTAAACATTCTCTATCGCGTTTATCTATGCCCTGAAAGACAGATTCATTGGAATTTGTCAGGAAGCAACAGACTCTCGCGAGCATGTCCAGAGTACGTGCGACGTTCTGGCGCGTGACAATTTGAAGGAAAGCTAGGTTGAATAGCTTTTGTTTCTCGAAGACTTTCTCCTTCAGGAAGTCGTCGCTGGCGTAGTAATTTAGCGTTGAGGTTTCGTCTTCCGAAAGGTCGAGGAAGCGGAGCGTCTGGAAGTCGTCGGAACTCGTTTGCTCGTTGGAGCTAGTTTGCATAGCCTGAGCGTTGTTCTTTTGTTCCTTACGCGCTGTAAGCCGAACGGCGTAGGCGTTTTTTTCGCGGTTAAAGACTTCCGGTCGCACGAAGATCACCGCGACGCCGAAGGGTTGTGGCGTAATGGCAGTTTCGGCAAGTGTGGTAAAACTATCGCTCCAACCTTTACACTTTCCGGAACAGGGGCGTTGCTCTTGCTTCAGTTCGCCGGAGTAAGTTGTGAATTCCACACGCTTTGCGACCGGTAGCGGGAGTAGCGCTAGGGTCGTTTGGAGTATGTCTAGTGTGTTCTCTTCTTCGGTCGTGTTCTTTCCGTAAGTGACAATGACGGCGCGTGCGTTTGGAGGGTCTGTCGGGTCGAAAAAGGCGGCAAGTATTTGATTGAGGAGTCTTTTGACATATTTCGCGTCTTTCGCGTCGGCGTCGTTGAGTTTCTGGAAGAACTTTTTCTGTATGTCCTCACGGAACTTTGCGAAGGACTTTTTATTTGTAAACGCTCGCTGGGGAAGATAGCCAGAGTCACCGGACGGCCAGGGGCTAAGCTTTTCGGCGTCTTCTTTCTCTGGATCACTTAGACCGTCCAGGAAGAAATTCCCATCGGGTAAAATGGCAAATGGATTACACACGTCGAACCATGAGCCCTTGAGGATTATTGCGTGGGTAAAGAAGTTCAGATAGCGCGTCCCGCCGTATTCCTTTCCGACCACGACGGTTTGGCACAGAACCGACCAACCGTTGGGCAGGCGCAAGTAGGTATGGGCGCGTGGAAAGAGTTTTGGGTCTTTGCACGCGTTCTCGTTCGGTTCAGCGGGCGAGGCGTCCAGCGGGCAGTAGTGCCCTAGGGCGGTCTCAAGGGCGTCATGTAGCGCGGGGTTATCGCGCAGATTTTTGGAGTACGAATAGACGTAATATCCCTGTTTACCGGTGATATTACGCTTGGAGGCGGTGTACTGCCATTGGGAAAAGACGTATACAGGCTCGTTCATTTGACGATCGTGGAATTATATTTCACTTTGACGTTCTGGTTGTCGCACTCGGGCAGGAGACCGTTTTTATGGAGTAGCCACAGAAAGGGGTCGAGCACGCGTATCGGTCTCGGGGCGGCCTTGAGGCGCTGTTTTTCGGATGAGACGGCGTGGGCGTCAGCGGTCGGCGCGGAATTTGCGTCGGCGGAGTCCTTATCGCCTTTGACCTGAACGCCTTCGTCGCGGCGGTCGGTCGACATTCCCAGGGCGCTCACGCCGAAGTAGGCGTGGTCACGAAAGCGTTGCGCGTGTGGGCGTACTTCGTCGTCGGCGTCGTAGACGCTTAGAAAGGTCTCGAGGTAGTCATGGATGCGATTGGAATCGGCGATGCTAAAACGACCTTTTCGGTGGCGCGAGGGCAGAAAGACCGGGGCGTCGTCCCCTAGGAGCGCACGGAGCGCGTCGAATTTTGTAAAAGTGACCGCAAGCGGTTTTTTAATTTTCCCCTGCTCGTCAAGGGAGGAGTTGAGCATATTGACGGTTCGGCGAAAGATCTCTTTGAGACTTTCTTCCCCGGTTGCCTCCTGGGGCAGGAGTAGCGGCGTAGCGCCGGGACGACGCCTGTCTTCGTCCATAAGCGCCAGTCGTACGCTCCTCATCTGTAGCGGGTCGACGATAAAGATAATTCCGGCGGAGCTTTTAATATAGGCGGCGCGCGCTTGCATTTGCGCCTCGCTTGAGAAAGTTTCGCCGGCGACGTCGTAGAAGTTCAGGTACACTTCTGTATTGCGTAGCGTCAGTCGGTAGCGTAGTTCACGCGCTTCGCGTTCTACCTGGGTTTTACGCAGTGGAACCTTCTGTTCGTAGAGAGGAGCGTATAACTGGCGATAGTAAAATTCAGACGTTATGTCGTCGACAGCCCCAAGGGACCAGTTATAGACGGTACTCTGGCGCTGAAGTTCATTGATTAGCGCCGTGATGTAATGGCTTTTGCCCGACTCGGACGCGCCGATAATTGCGAAGGATTTATGTGAAACGTTCATTGTTGTTATTTAGCTGGCGGTGGAACTGTGCGATCATTAAAAAAACTTGGAGCAATCCAGCGATTCGTTTCTAGGATCGAGTAGCGCATAATTGAGCCGCTCTTGAGGATTGGCGATAAAGCAACGAATGTAACCGCCCGTTTTGAATTTCTTACACCAGCGTGGATCGAACGCCGTATTGAGGTCGACGACTTCGCACGACTGCTCAACGCGCGGTAATTCGACGACCTCGTCGCCGTCCTCACGTGTGAGCGGCACGTGTTTGTCATTGTAGATCACAACGACCGCGGGGATGGAACCCTTGTCGACCTGGTTGCCTTCCAGGTTGATACTGCGTAGAACCAGCTCCTTTTTCAGATCCTTTTTTCTTTTCAATACGCCCGAGATATTCGACCGCAAGTCGTACTCGACGTATTGACGACCGAAGCAGAACTGGAACGGTTTCGAAGCTTTATTGACGTTGCCGACCTTGTAGATCTGGAAGATCGTAACGTAGTATTTCGGAGAAAAGGCGCCGCCGAACTTCAAGCCGCCCTCGCGTTGATAATCATCCTTCGTTACGAAGCGCCTGGAACAGTTCCGCTGATTGACGTCTGTCGGCTGCTTAGTCGTACTCCATAAAACGAGCACGGACTCCGCGCGCGGATCCCATTCCCACTCGATATAGGCGGAATTGTCGTAGTAACAGACTCTGACGTTTCGCACCGGCGGGAACGCGTTGTCATATCGAATCGAGGGTGCGATTAAACACCGTCCGTGGGCGCATGTCAACGGGGTAACGTAGAAGTCAAAGGCGTCTTTGGGCAGCGGCGTGGTCAGAGCTTTATAACCGGATTCGGGGTTTCCTTCGTACTCGTGTCTACAGACCATGCCGTAGGTCGCAATGAAATCCTTAACGGTCATTTCCTGATAGTCGCTTGTGACCGAATTGGCGGTGAAGAGCAAAAAGGGTTTGTCCTTTATGGGCGCGTCCCATGTGGCATAGAGGCAATTGCCAATGACGTTAAAGCGTATATTTTCAAGGCGTTTCAGTTGGATTTGCGGTTTAACTTTTATCGTTACGGGCGCGACGGTATTGAGATTTCCCAAGACGTCGCGGTAATGTATGGCGATCTCGTAACTGTATACGGCGTCGTTCGTTAAACCGGCGTCAATGAAACCGTCTTTATGTACGGAGCCTTCTGGCAGTAAGACCGGGACGCCGTTTGCGTCGCGACGCACAACGCTAATGCTAACGACGTGTTCCAGCGCGGACCATGTGACTTGCGCTTCACCGTCGTCACAGTGAACCTCGACGTCTTGTAACGGCACAACCCTTTGTATTTTATTCGAGAGCGCCGGCGTTGATTCGAGACTATCGCGTACCGTCACGACACGATAAGCGTAGACGAGGTAGGGCGTTAGGTTCTGATCGGTGAAGGTCGTTCCGTCCACGAGGGGCAAATTGGTCGTATCGATCGGTTCGCCTTCGTCGTTGTAGAGTACGCGCTCGACGCGATATTTGTGCGAAACGGCAGCGAGTGAAAGCGGGGCGTTCCAGGTCAGAACGACGCGATCGCCTTCCATTCGCGCATAGAGGTTTATGGGTTCCGACGGTAGGGTATTGTGAAGTTCCGCTTGAATTTCGGGCAGGTCGGGGAAACGTCTGCTGAGTTCGTCGAGTAGTCTATTACGCTCCCGTACGTCGGTGAGTTCACACGCTTTTTTTAGTTCTGTAAAGGCGTCGTCCCGTAGGCTTCTGAGCGTGTTTTGTTCCGCCTTGACTTTCGGATGATCGGGCGCGAACGCTTGCGCGTCAAAGAGCGCGGCCTGCGCGGCGTTGAGACGACCCGCGGCGCGTTCCTTCGCAACGAGCCTGAGCTGTTCGGCCAGGCGTGATTCCAATTCGAAGCGCTCTTGAATTTCCGCGCGCAACGCCTGTGTCATTTCGGTTTCTACCCCGTCGATGGTCAGACGGTCGCACTGCGCGTGGGCGGTATACAAAGAGTCGTTGTCGAAGGCGTTCTGCGCTTCGATATAGGCGCGTTGAGCGTATCGATCGCGCGTCTGTTCGGCGAGGGTATTGAGTCTCTCGTGATCGGGGCAGGCGACGAGCGCGAGTCTGAGCGCACGAACGGCGCCGTCGATATCATTCTTATCGAGGCACAGCTCAAGCGCGGTCAGGGGGCCGTTGAGCAGTTCCTCATCGATCGCCTTGAAGTCGGGGTATTTCAGATTCAGCGCGTGCAGTTTGTCCTCGCGCTCCTGGACGTCGCGGATTGACTTGACGTTATTGAGCTCGTCATTTGCCTTGTATACGAGCTCTTGAATCGAATTGAGTAGGCGCACAATGACCGGATGGGTCTGCGCTTCCATTTCGGTTGTGCTTTGGAGCTTGTACTGCGCGGTAAATAGGAGTCCTTGGGAGATAAGGTTTTGTATGTCGTCGGCGAGCTTTTTGACGTAATCTTCCCGTTCTAGTAGCGCGTGGATTTCGTTACGTAGCGCGACGACGACGTCTGTTTGGACATTGTCAAAACTCAGTTGCGCTAGCTTGGCGCGCGCAGGCGCGAGGCGTCCGGCGGCGATTTCCGCCTTGATATCAGCGGCGACTTGGCGCGCGTGGAGTTCGCGTAAGCTGTTGAGGAGTTCTATAAAATTCTCCTCAGGTTCATGGAGCGCCCGGAGCGCATAGTATGCGTTTATAGCGTCAGAGAGGCTTTCCTCTTCAAGAGCCTTCTGGAAGAGCTCCAATTGCGTATTCAGGAGAACCTCGCGCAGTTCGGGCGTAGAGGCGTAGCGTTGTGCGAGCGCGTCAAGTTCATCTGATCGTTCTTCGGAATCAAGTTCACAAGCCGCTTGGATCTCTTGTTTAGCGCGCGCGATGGCGTCGGTGATTTTAGCCTGCGCCGTGATAATCACGAGGTCGTCGCGGTCTTTATCGTCGAGATCTTGCACAATCCGTTGCGCCGCGCTAATGCGCCCGAGTCCGAGGTTAGACTCAACCAGACCTGCAATTTTTTGCAGTCTTTTACGGTCGGCGAGCGCGTCTTTGAGCGCGTCAATGCGTTCCTGCGTATCCTCGCTGATACTTTGACTTAGACCTATCGCAGTGACGAACGCGCACAGAGCGTCGGCTTTTGCGACGTCTTCTGCGTCGATCGCCTGTTGCAGGGCGCGTTGTAGCGCCGCGACGTGACTGTCTTTAGCGTCGATCTTTAGCGCCGCGAGCACATTATAGGCGCGGCGCGCGTTATCGAGGTCACTGGCGTCGAGGGACTGCTGGAAGGCGCCTTGCAGCTCTTGTGCGAGTAGTTCCGCCAGTTCTGGCGCGCTACCGTAATTCAGTGCGAATTTTTCGAGGGCTACACAGCGCTGATCCAACGGTAGTGCGGCGCTCTGACGAATTTCGCTCTTGGCGTCGGCTAGCGCCTGATTAACACGCGCTTGTACCTCGCGCAAGACGGAGTCGTTTCTCAATTCCTCTTGCTGTGCGTCGATAAGCTCCTGCGCCTCGGCGATTTGACGCTGTGAGAGGCATTGCACGACATTATCGGCGACGTCCTGAAGTTTTTCTTTTCGCGCGAGAATAGCGGAGAGCTCCAGTCGTTTAGCGCGTGTCTGGGCGGTTTCCTTTGCGTCAAAAGCGATATGTTCGAGTCTCTCGGCGGCTTGTTCGAGTTCGTTTTGTTCCAGTAGCGCGTTGACCTCCTCGGCGACGGCGTCGGCGTGCATGACGCACAGCTTCTCTAGGGACGCGAGCACGCGCGGGTCGCTTCGCGCCTCTTGAGGCAGTTCGTAATACACGCGCGTGGCCTGGTCGAGATTGGCGTCGGCGACCGTGTCCTGTAGTAGCTGGAACTGTAGTTCCAGTAGGTTCGCGTCGATCTCGGGGAAGTCGGGATACTGCGCTTTGAGCGCGTTTAGCTCAACGCGACTGTGACCGATATTATTTAAGTCGAACGCGTCGTTGATTTTAGACCTGACCTGATCGACCGCGGTTTTGGCGTCTTGTTGCGTCTGGACGAAACGTTCGTTTTTAATATCGCGGAATTTCAGGAGCGTTTGCGCAAGGACTTTTTGTGCCTGTAGCGGTTTGTCCTGCTGTAAGAGTTGACGCGCCTGTTCGATGACCGCGCCGACGCCCTTTTCCATGTTGTAGCGCGTTTCGACGTCCCGACGCAGATTCTGTACCTCCGGCGTGTCCTGATATCCGTGGAAGGTCAGTTGCGTACGCATCGCGTAGGCTTCTTCGGCTTTGCCGGCGTCAAAGAGCTTTTGGATCTGCTGATAAACGCTATTGGCGTATTCGTTCTGTAGGCGCGTGCGCACCGGCACGACTCTACTGAGCGCAACTTTGTTCTTACCGGCGATTTCCAACGCAATCGCTAGCGCCTCGGCCGCCTCTTCATACTGACGGTTTGTGATAAACTTATTGGCGCGTTGCGCGAGCACGCCCAGAAGTTTGCTTTGTACTTGCTCGTGATCGGGGCATTGCGCGCGTAATTCCAGGAGTTTGGCTTGTTGTTCCTGAAGGGAGTCAATTTGCTCGAGCTTCGCTAATTCGGAATTAATATTCTGAATCATTTGAAGGATATTTAATCTGGTCTTCTTGTATGACCCGCGCTCGGGCGCCAGTTGCACGATCCGTTCAATGAGGTGTTGTGCGCTGATATAGCGCTTGCGCGCCAGCTCCGCTTGCAACTGCTCGTAGAGTCTGCCAGCCTCTTCTTCGTTTTCTTTTTTCTTCAGGCTAGCGTCGCGCGCCTCCTGCAGACGCGCACGCAACTCCCCTTGCTTTTTTTCCACAACTGGGGCGAGCTTCTCGTCGAAGGATAGACTTTCCGTTAGGCTTTGCGCTTCTTCGTATTGGTCGTTTTTCAGCGCGTTTATAAATTTTACGATTTGACTATTTGCGTAGAGTATGCGCAGTTTGTTATCGAGGTTTTCAGCGTCTTTATTCCTCAACCAGATTTCGTGCCAGACCGCGTCGATCTCATGATAGCGCGCGAGCGCCTCGGGCAGATCGTTCGCTTCAAGAGCATGTCGTAGCGTAACGAGTTTGTCGAGCGCGGCGTTGAGCTCGTCGATATTAGCGCCGCAATTGGCGCAGAATTTCGTTTTAGCGTTTGACTTGCCGCATTTAGGGCATTCAAAGATCAACTTAGCGCCGCAATGGCCGCAGACGTTTTGGTTCGGCGGGTTTTCCTTACCGCAGTTGTAGCACGGCTCTTTGGCCGCGACCTGCGCCTGGAACGGATTAGGGCACTGCTTGGTAATAATAAAGAAGTTATAGACGAACCAGTCGGCGAAACTCCGGTCAAGTTTTGAGTATTTACTTATGGTTTCGCGCGCTTCCTTAAGCGAGCGTATATAGTTATCGCGCGAGACTTCTTTTCCAACGATACGGAAAGCGAAGGTATCCGTGAGAGATTTCTCGAACTGGTAACGTTGCCAGTTGAGGTCGAACTCCAGTTTGCCCTGTTGGGAGGAGAAGATGGACTTAATCTGCCCGCCGAGCTCTTGATTAATGGTGGTAATTGTGTCCTTTTTGACTTTTTTTCTTGCCGCTTCAATGAGCGCCTCGGCCTTATCGCGTACTGCCGACCAATCGGCGCGCACGGTAACGCCCAGCGCACGATAGATTCCTTCAAACCCGAGCAGTTGCAGATTGTCGTCGATTTTTTTATAGGTCGTCGCGTTGTATTTGACGTTGGCGTAGGGATTGTCCGGTTCAGTGAGTTCTTCTAGCTCGTTATCGCTACGGATACGAGCTATTTGACGAATCTCGTCATAAATCGTGTCTTGTGTGAGCGTCTTTTCAAAGCGCTTACAAATACGATCGACTTGCTCCTGAGCGATCGTGTCATTTGAGGCGGTCGCTTCGATCATAGACTGGAGATTTTGAATTGTTTGATTTCGTGCGATGTTCGCCTGCTTCTTGCGCACGCTTTCGTCCCTGAGCTCCTCCATCGCCTGTTTCAAGAGGTCAAGTTGTGCCTGCGCCTTGAGACCTTGCGCGCCGCTCACCTGACGTTTGAGTTCGATTTCCTTTTTCTTAAGCTCCGCTTCCAGATCGCTCCACGTCGTATTGGGCGGGTCGAGGAAGAGTTCGAGTTTTTTGTAATAATTAATTTGGGACGCCATGGCGGTTTTCTAGGTAGGTAATGTCGCGTAGCGACAGCGTGATTCAAAGCTAGGCGCGCTTTGTGATTAGTCGATGGTCAGGTCGCTACAGCGACGCTCTTGTTCAAGTCGCTCATGTTCGCTGAGCGCCTTGCCGGTTTGAACCTCTTGTCTGAACGTATGAAGTCGCCCACATGAGTCGAACAATGCCATGACGGCAGTGAGAAGACCTTCTTCGTCTAATTCAAAGGTAACTCTCAGCGGGGTTCCTTCTTCAAGTCTTGGCGGGAGTTCGAATTCTCGCTTGGAAATAACCGAACATAGCTCCAAAGAGACTCCGTCTTCTGACTCCTCTTCACTGGCCTGATTTTCACAGAGCGTAAAGTTAATGACCGCCTGATCGTCTACCATTGTGGCGAAGAACCTTTCTCCCTTCGCGGGCAGAGACGTGTTTTTAAAGATGAGGTTGGACGTCATCATACCGTTGTCGGGGGCGAACAGGTCGAAGTCGGCGTCGGTCGCTATTAAGCGCTCGAGGTAGAGATCGTGTTGAGCAGAGTTATAAATACAGGGAACGCCGAAGCTCTTACTGGCGACGTTTTTGACCTTGCGCAACGAGCCAATGACGGTTTCGAGGGTATACCCGGTTTCCGCGGCGACCTCGTCGATGATATCTTCGACGTCGTCGACGACCAGTTCCGCGCCGCTTTCTCGCGCGTCGGAGACTTTGCTTTCGATCAACTTGCGCAGACGCAGGTTATTTCCGATAATCGCAGCGCCCTTAGCGACCGATTCGTCCGGGTCGTAGAGGCGCAACGGGAGATTGAATTCTTCTTTGAGGATCTGCGATACCGCCGGCATTTTGGAGGAGCCGCCGACCAGTAGGATTTCATCGACCGTGACGTTTTTGTCAGCGGCGATTTTCAGTACGCTTTTGGTAAACGCAACGGTGCGTTCGAGTAGGTCGCGCGTGAGCTCTTCAAACTCCTCGCGTGTGACTTCGATATTTTCGCGCTCCCCCTCGTGACTGACGCGAATTTTAACGCTAGTACGCGCGGAGAGACTTTTCTTAGCCTTTTCCGCGTCGAGAAATAACTGCGCCTGCGATTCCGGGTCTTCGAGCGGACTGTTCGTACAGCCGGTCGCTTCGCAGAATTTTTGCGCCACGTGTGTGACGAGGCGATCGTCCCAGTCCTTACCGCCGAGGCGATGGTCGCCGTCGGTGCAGATCGCCTCGATTGAATTGGGCGAGAAGCGCATGACGGTCACGTCGAAGGTGCCGCCACCCAAGTCGTAGACCAGCGCGGTTTTAACTTCCTTGCCTTCGTTATAGCCGTAGGAGACGGCCGCGGCGGTCGGTTCGTTGACGATCTGTAAGACGTTGAGACCGGCAAGTTCCCCGGCGCGTTTGGTGGCGTTGCGCTCCCTAACAAAGAAGTACGCCGGGCAGGTAATCACCACGTCGTGAACCTCTTCGTTGAGATATTCCGAGGCGTCTTGTACGAGTTTTCGCAGAATAAAACTTGAGATTTCCTCCGGGGTATATTCCACTCCGTGGTATACCATAGAGTAGTCTTCCACGCCCATCTGGCGCTTGATATGGGTGCAGACGTTTTGCGGCTCCATGGGGGCGCAATCTTTGGCGTCGCTACCGACGGTCGCGGAGCCTATGTCGAAACAGACGACCGAGGGCGTGGTGCGCTCGCCGTCGCGGTTCGGAATAATGGTCGCTTTGCCATATTCGTCGACGTAACTGATGCAACTGTACGTTGTGCCCAGATCGATTCCGAATACTTTGGTTGATTTCTTCATGACGGTTCAGTCTTAATAAAGCGCGTCGTTAAGTTTGCGCGGCGCCGGTGATTTAGTCTTTAATAATTAGTTCGCTACAGCGTTGCTCTTGGATTCTCAACTCGGAGTCGGAGCGCGCTTTGCCGGTTTGTACGCGCTGGTGGTAAACGCAATCGGTACCGATAACCTCGACCCTGGCGGTAAGTAGTCCCTCTTCGTCTAAAATAAAGGTATATTTCAGCGGAGTACCGGCCGGGAGGTTGGGAGGCAGTGGAATAAATTCTTCTGTGAGAAGATTGCAATCCGCCATTTCGACGCCGAATTCTTCCGCCTCTTCGCCCATATGGTTTTCGTATAAGCTGGAGAGAATTTTTCTTTGTCCGTCAACCGTGGTGGAATAAGTATGCACTCTGATCGCTGGCAGCGGCGTGTTTTTGTAAATGATATTACTAACCCTAATTCCGCTGCCTGGATCGGTAGGATCAAACCTACGGTTGTGAATAATGCAGTCGCGTTTATAGAGGAGATATTGTTCGTGGTTAAAGACGGCGTCGGTGCCAAAGCTCTTACTGGAAACGTTTGTGACTTTGCGCATGGCGCCGAGGATCGTTTGGGGGATAAATCCAGTCTCAGAGGCGACCTCGTCGACAATATCGACGATGAGCTCGGTTGCGCTTTCCTCGTGTTCACTGAGCTTTTGCTCAAGTAGTTTGCGCAGGCGCAGGTTATTGCCAATAATTGCGGCGCCCTTGGCGACGGCTTCGTCAGGGTCGTAGAGGCGTAGTGGAATATCAAAATTTTGTTCGAGGATCTGCATAACCGCCGGCATTTTGGAGGAGCCGCCGACCAGTAGGATCTCCTCGACTTTAGCGCCGCGCTCACGCGCTCCCTCTAGTACGGTACGCGTGAAATCGACGGTGCGCTCGAGTAGATCGCGTGTGATTTCCTCAAATTCCTCGCGCGTGACTTCAATATTAGCGCGCTCGCCGTCGTGCGAGACGCGAATCTTGGTCTGACGTCGTGAAGAGAGCGCTTTTTTTGCACGTTCCACGTCCAGTAGCAGTTGCGCCTGCGACTCGGGGGATTCCAGCGGACTGGTTGAGCAACCGGTTTCGTCACAGAATTTCTGCGCCACAAGTTCGACGAGTCGGTCGTCCCAGTCTTTTCCACCGAGACGATGATCTCCGTCGGTGTAGATCGCTTCGATCGCCTCGCGTGAAAAGCGCATGACCGTCACGTCGAAGGTGCCGCCTCCTAAGTCGTAGACCAGCGCGGTTTTAACGTCGCTTTGCTCGTTGTAACCGTAGGAGACGGCCGCGGCGGTCGGTTCGTTGACGATCTGTAAGACGTTCAATCCGGCAAGTTCCCCGGCGCGTTTGGTCGCGTTACGCTCCCTGACAAAGAAGTACGCCGGACAGGTGATTACGACGTTGTGAATCTCTTCGTTGAGATAATCCGAGGCGTCTTGTACGAGCTTGCGTAGAATAAAGCTTGAGATTTCTTCAGGGGTATATTCCACGCCGCAATATTGCGCGATGTATTCGTCGTTTCCCATCTGGCGTTTGATACAGGCGCAGACGTTTTCCGGCTCCATGGGGGCGCATTCCTTCGCGACGGAACCGACGCTTGCGCAACCGTTTTCGAAGCAAACGACCGACGGGGTGGTACGTTCGCCGTCGCGATTGGGAATAATAATAGCCTTGCCATATTCGTCAACGTAGCTTATGCAACTGTACGTTGTGCCCAGGTCGATACCGAATACTCTTTCAGACTTTTTCATTACAATTTATGATTAGAGAATTAAGCGCGCTATTTTGAGCGCAATTGTAACGCGAACGCCGTCGCTCGACGTTGCAATTGCGCGTGGTCAAGTCTTTTCACCGTTGCAAAAACTGGGGTTGCAACGGCGCCAGAGTCGTAGAATTATTCAACGACGAGGTCGTGGCTGCGTTCGACCGCGTCATTGATTTCCTCCTGACTCATACCGACGTCGGCGACGAAGTTCGCCTGCACGTTCGCGCCAGTTGTTAGATCGGTCGCCTCCATCTGTAGCGCGCCTTCGGTGGAGATAGTGAATTTCACGCGAATTGGGGCTCCGGCGGGCAACTCGCTCGGTACTTCTAAACTTGTGACGCCGATTTCCTCGCTGTCTTCAAGCGGCGCGTCTGCCTCGGGGATATTATTACTGAAGACACGCAGTTCGATAAAGCTTGCGTCTGCGGTTTCGGTATGAAAGACGAACTCGCCGACGGTCGGCGTCGGGGTTTGTCGCAGTACTAAATTGCGAACGATCGGCACGCCGCCCTTTTTCGCGCGTATGCCGTAACTCTTGGTTGCCACTGTCGTAATGGCGACGCTGGCGGCCTCGAGGAGGTAGTCGGGCTCTAAGCCAGACTCGGCGCTAACGATATCGAGCGCGGAACGCTGGTCCTCTTCGCTCAGCTCGGCAAAAGAGGCGTTATCGCCGCTGACCTGTTCCGCGGCGTCGTCGAGTTTCACTTTAAGCGTTTGGATATGACCATAGAGCGCCGCGCCCTTGGCGACTGCTTCGTCGACCTCAAAGGCTTTCGGTTCGCACCCCAGAGAGGCGGCGAACTCTTCGCTGAGACGGCGCGCGATCATTGGCATACGCGTGGAGCCCCCGACCAGCAAGAAGGCGTCGATTTTATCAACGCCCTTTTGCGTACGCGCGTATTCGATAACCGAGCGCGTGAAGTCGACGGTACGGTCGAGCAAATTACGCGTGAGATTCTCGAAGTTTTCGCGCGTAATCTCGATATTAGCGCGGTTAGTGAGCGAGGCGACGCGCACGGTGCACTTTTCACGTAACGTGAGGGTCTGTTTGGCGCGTTCCGCTTCCAGGCGAAGATTATAGCTGGACTCTTGGTCCTCGAGGATTTTGTCTTCTGCGCCGAACTGGCTCTCGAATTCCGAGACCAGGTAGTTCACAATGGCGTCGTCCCAGTCTTTGCCTCCGAGGCGATGATCGCCGTCGGTGCAGATAATGGCGATTTCGTTATTGTCGACGCATACGAGCGAGACGTCGAAGGTTCCACCGCCGAGGTCGTAGATGAGCGCGACGCTTCGTTCTCCGATATTATTCATTCCATAGAAGAGCGCGGCGGCGGCGGGCTCGTCGAGGATCTGAATCACATTGAGACCGGCGAGTTGTCCCGCTAGTCGCGTGGCGTCGCGTTCGGCGTCCCCGAAGTATGCGGGGCAGGTAATGACGACGTCGTGGACTTCGTGCCCGCCGATCTTTTGGGCGTCGCCGGCGAGGCGGCGCAGAATATAGCTGGAGATCTCCTGCGGACGGTAATTGACGTCTTGATAGGTAAAGGTCCAGTCAGTACCCATTTGTCTTTTGACAAATTCGACGACCTTTTCGGGGTCGGTCTTCGCCGATTCTTTGGCAATTGAGCCAACGACGATATTATCGGGCGATTCAAAGAAAACGACCGACGGGGTAATGCGTTCGTTGTCGGAGTTGGGAATAATTTCCGCTTGGTTGTATTCGTTAATGTGTGCGATCGCAGAGTAGGTCGTCCCCAGGTCGATACCGTAAACTTTTTTGTTTTCCATGTAATCTTGGGCTTTCTATTGGCGGTGGATACGCAACTTATCTCATCTTAGACGTTGGTCTGGTCGTCGGTAGGCACGAGCATTTCCTCATCCGAAGGGGAGTCGGGAGTCGATTCCTCGGTCGTCGGTTGAATTGACGTTTGGTCTAACGCCTCGCACGGCGTGTTGGGAGTCGTGCCGTCCTGTTGTGTATTATCATTATTCCAGGACTCTTGACCACAGGGGACGACAGTTGAGTCTTGGTCGTCTTGCGGCGTTTGGACGTCGTCGGTTAGAACTTCGTTAGTCTCTTTTGACTCAGCGACGACGGTCTGTGTCGCGACGTCTTGCGCCACGACCGATTCAGACGCGACGTCATTAGAGAGGAGTTGTGCAGACGTTTCAGAAGTCGCGGAGGCGTTCGCCGGATCGGTCGGCTCTTGCGCCTTGGGCTCGGTTGAATCGGGTTTGTCGTCGCATTGTTTTTCCGTCTCTTTTGGCGCCAGATTCGGGTTGAATTTATAGGCTTGCACGTAAGCTTTACGCCAAACGGTGGAGGCGGCCCCATTGGTCTGGTCGGAAAGGTCTTCGAAGGTATATCCGAAACGTAAGGGTAAGACGGTATTAGCAAGCGCGGGGTCGGCGGTATCGATCGTTTTTAGGACTTGGTGCCTCTTGGGATCGAACGGTTCGCCCTCTTTAACTTCGTAGTAGAGCACGTCGTGGCGTTCCAGTACGAAGAGGAGATTGGCGATAATCTCATCGACGCATTTCTTAACGGCGACGGAGGTCTGATCCTCTTTCTTAGCGAGGGGGTCTTGCCAACGCCTTTGAATGTCGTCGATTTCAGCAATCAAGTCGCGCAGTAGGTCGCCTTTGAGTTGCTTGAGCGCCCCGCGACGGTAGAATTCGTTTTCTTCATGCAGACTATCGATCTGTCGCTGTTTCGTTGCGTCGTACTTAAGCTTCGTTTCGAAATCACTGGAAAGGCGACGAACGTCTTCTACTAGACTGGTAAATTCGCTACTCTTGATCAGCCCCGCGACGATCGCCTCGACGCTAGGCGTGCCGCTGGCGACGACGTCTTCCGTCGCGGGCGTCTCTTCCGTGCAGGGCGTCGTGTCCTCGGCGGGAAGTTCGGGTTCGGCGACGTCCTGCGGCGCGGAGTCGACCTGCGGTTCGATTGGCGCGCCTTCTGCGCCTTCGTTTTGTGACGCCTCAGCGCTTACAGTAGTCGTCGCGCATGGCGCGTCGTCTTGAACGTTCTGCAAGTCAAGGGAATTGTCTTGGATCGTTTGTTCAGTGGCGTCGGACGCAACCTGAGCGGACGCTTCGTTCAATACTAGCGCAGGAGATTCTAAAGGGGAGGAACCGAGATCAGACTGCGTCGATTCCGGGGCTCTTTGGGTTGGTTCAGGACTGCTGACGTCTGGTTTGTGGTCGTTGGTACAATCCAATGGCGTTTTGGCGTTGTTGTTATTATGATCGGGAAACACTTTGGACACGAGAAACCTCAACAATTTGCACATGAGAAACCTCTTGTATAGTTTTTAAATCAAAACAACGACGGATTGACAAAATACACGAGACGGCGTCTCGCCTTAAATTATAAAGGCAATCAACCCAAATCAAAAGTTTAGATTGGACGTCATATGTCCTACCTGGCGACTTTTTTATGAATTAATTAAATAAAATACGTCGCATCGAGCGGCGTGAAATCCCGCCGCCCCCAAGAAACCGTGTCTAGCGAAAAGAGTCGGCGTCGCGTAGTGGCGCAAACGCGTTAGCGTCGTGCAGAGTTAGCGCCGCGCGCCGATTATGCGCACAAAAGCGTCCTTTCATGCGCCCCGTGGCGTCGCTTTAATATGTTAAAGCTGATAAGGGGGGGGTATTGTTACAATTATAACAAGAGAAAGGAATGTGAGTAGCGCTTTTTTGACGTATGCGACGTTTTTTGACAAAGATATGTCCGTGGTCAAATGAACGACGCGCTCTTTCTCGCGGTCGTACGACAGGAGAAAGAGCGCGTTCTGGTGGGAGTGGACGTCGCTAGAAGACGTAGACGTAGCGCTAGATGACGTACTCGATATTGTCGTCGTGCTTCATATTGAAGATCTCGAAGATCTTATTTTGCACGTGTAGGAAGTCGCCGCTGGTGCGGTCGCGATAGCCTTTTAGGGGCACGTCGATAACGCATTTGATTCTGCCAGGGTTAGGACTGAGTACGACAATGCGGTCGGCAAGATAGACCGCCTCGGCGATGTCGTGGGTGACAAAGACGACGGTTTTCTTTTCCGAGCGCGTGAGCTGCAGCACGTCGTCTTGTAGTTTCATTCGTGTAATAGCGTCGAGCGCGCCGAAGGGTTCGTCCATAAAGACGATCTGCGGGTCGACCGCAAGCGCGCGCGCAATTGACACGCGCTGCTGCATACCGCCGGAGAGACGTCGCGGTCGTTCGCGTTTAAACGCGCTTAGCCCGACCATTTCGATATATTTATCCGCGATCGCCGCGCGTTGCGCCTTACTGAGTTTCTTTTGTTCCAGACCCAACTCCACGTTCTTCTGAACTGAACGCCAGGGAAGTAGCCCGTAGTTCTGAAAGATCGTGACATATTTCGACGACGGCGCTGTGACTTCCTGACCGTCGATTTTAATACTACCGCTGGTCGCCAGACTAAAACCGGCCATGGCGTTGAGCAAGGTGCTCTTACCGCACCCAGAAGCGCCCAAGAGGCAGATGAATTCACCCTTGGCTATATTAAGTGATACGTCCTGAAAAGCGGTAAATTCTTTGCCGTCGACCTGTCGAAAGACCTTCGACGCATGGTTGATTTCGATATAGCTCATTCTTCCACGCCTCCCCAGGCCTTTAAAAAGAGTCTTTCAGCGCATTTCAGTAGCGAGTCGAGCGCCAGTCCCAGCGCGCCAATAACCAGAATCGTGGCCAGTAGCGAGTCGGTGCGCATGGAGTTTCGCGCGTCAATGACCATATATCCTAGCCCGGACTGCACGCCGTTCATTTCGCCGGCGGCAAGGAAGACCCATGCGGTTCCTAGCGCGAGGTGAATACCGTTTGCAATTTGTGGAAACGCGGCGGGAAAGACGATCTTCCACAGCAACGCGGGCTGTTTGACGCCGAAGTTCTTGGCGACCTTATGGTAGATCGGGTCGATATTGACCACCGCCGACACGGTCGATAGTAGCACGGGAAAGAACGCCGCAATAAAGACGACCACAATCGCGGGTCGATTTCCAATTCCAAACCATAGGACAATAAAGGGAGCCCACGCCATTGGCGAGATCGGACGTAGCAGTTGCACGATCGGATTGACGAACTGGAAGACGCTCGGCAGTAGCCCCAGAACAAGACCTAACGCTACGGCGCACAGTACCGCGCTGACGTAACCGCACGCGAAACGATACAGACTCGTGCCGACGTGACGCGCCAGGGAGCCGTCGCTTGCCATTTCCAGAAGCGCCTTCCACGCGTGCAACGGCGAGGGAAAGAGCGCTTCGTTGAAATGGCTCAAGCTAAAGACGACTTGCCAGATCAGAATCAGCGCGATAAAGGAGACGAGTACAACTTTTAATCCATTGAGAAATTTCATGTCGTCTCCCCTAGAACTGCCCCTTAACGAACTGCTCGTACGTGGGCGGATTGTCCGATAGACCGTAGTCTTTAACGCGTTGCAGTAGCGCGTCGTAGATTTCCGGCGTGATTTCCAGGTCGTCGTAGGAGATCCATTGCAATGAAATATCAAGGACTTCCGGCTTCTGATTGAGGTACTTAATCGCGATTTCTTTGGCGCGCTCTTTGGTTAGATTACGCCCGGCGGCTTTGTAGTCTTCTACGAACTCTTTGGCGTCGTCCACGCGGTTTTCAAGGAAGGCGTCGGTGAGAACCAGACCGCAGCATAGCGAATCTTCCCAGAGTTCCTCGGAGGTAAACAGGACGCGGCCGGCGCCGACCGAGACGGCAATGGCGCCGAAAGGCTCGGCGACGCAGTATGCGTCGATCTGACCGCTCGCGAGCGCCGCGGGCATTTCCGGGGGCGACAGTTCCACGAGGGCGACGTCGTCGATCGTCAGACCGCCCTGCTCCAGAGCGTGGTTCACGAGAATATTGTGCGAAGACTGGCGGTGTGGAATCGACACGCGCTTGCCCTTGAGGTCTGACGCTGTTTTAATCTCAGGCGAGGCGATCATAACGTTGCCGTCTTTGTGACCGAGCGCGACCGCTTTAATACCAATGCCGCTCTCTTTCGATTTCATCGCCAGTTCAATGAGAACCGACGCGCCGTCGACACGATTGGTATTGAGCGCGTCGAGCAGTTCCGGCCAGGAGCCGTATTTGACCAGTTCCACTTGTAAGTCGGCGTCTTGCGCTTCCAGTTCTTCTTTTAGTTCAAAGACCGGCAGCGCGTGGGTGATCGGTAGGTACGCGATCTTAACGACGCGTTTGCCCGACGCGGAACCAGAGTTACCGGTGCAACCGAGTAGAGACGCGAGCGTTAGGAGCGTTAGGGAGAGGATTAAAAAAGTAGTACGTTTCATCTGTATATATCACTTTCGCGCAGGGCGCGGTTGTTCTCTTGGTATTGCGCGTCACGCGATGGAAAGCGCGTGGCGTCGGCGGTTTGTGCTTTTATTTGTCCCAATTGAGCGCGGCGCGTTTGGCGCGCATATCGCTAATGATCTTCTGTGCGAGGCTCTTCGGGTCGACGTCGACGGTCATGACCGAGCCGAGCAACTCCTTGGTTCCGTATTTGAGGAATTCAACCACACGCTTGGAACCGTGGATCTGCGCTTCGACACAGTGGTAAGAATTCACGCCCATGAGACGGAAGCCCAGCGCCGCGTCAATTCCCTTCTCATTGCCCCATTCGGGCGAGGCGAAGGCCAGGGGAAGTTCGCAAATCTTGTGACCGAGCTCTTGGGCAATGCCAGCGAAGATTCCAGAGGAACGCGTGTTGTCGATACACTCTCCCACGTGCCAGACCGGCGGTAGGTCGTCCTGTAAAAAAGCGCTGAGCGTCTGACCCGCGCGAGAGCCGGCGTTCTTCTGACAGTATCCGAGCTTCATGAGGGGGAAGGACGCGCAGCCGTTGGAGAGGATCAGCACGTTATTCTTAATAAGCTCTTCCGCGACGTCGACGATCGAACGCTCATAGAGAGTCTTGGGATTATTGCACCCGACCATATTGACAACGCCGAGAATATCGCCGTCTTTGATCGCATTAGCCAACGGAGCCATACTACCGAAGCGCTTGTGGACGTATTCCACAGAGAATCCGACCTCTGCCTCGACCTCATAGGGCGGAATATACACGGGCACGTCGCGTCGATTGGCGAAGCTTTCGATCCCTCTTCGCACGATCTTTTCGGCTAGTTCGCGCGTTTGTGCGATATTAGCGTGCTCGTGATCATATTCGAAACGCTCCGCGCCGGGCAAACGCGCCGACTCGCTCGTGGTGACAACGGTCGTCTTAAAGCATCGCGCCACGTCCATAATGGCGGGAAAAACGTCCTGAACGTCGGCGACCCACAGGTCGAGCGCGCCGGTCGCTAGTACTAGCTCCGCTGAGACCGCGTTGCATAGGGGAATCACGCCGCCGTAGCGATACATCGCGGCAAGCCCGGAACAGCAAACGCCATAGAAACGTATCCCCTTGGCGCCGCGCGATTTAGCTTCGTCAATAAACGCCTCTTCGCGACCGACCTTAACGATTTCTGAGACCAGTAGCGGCAGATGACCATGAACCGCAATATTAACGTAGCCTTCTTCCAGCGCGCCGATGTTCGTTTTGGAGGTTACGCGATCCCCGACGCCAAAGAGGCAGTCGGTGGCGATCGAAGCGCCGACCACGCCGGAGAAGGTAAAGGCCAGACCGCAACGCAAAAACTGCTCTAGAACGCTCGCCCAGTCGCCGTCGACGCCACAGCCGGAACGGTGGTACGCCTCAAAGACTTCGTGATAGGCGCTCACCGGTAGAATACCTAGTTCCTTCCAGCGCTCTTGTCGTTCCTTGGGCGCGCAGGCGCTGATCGTATGATGCTTGCCAGGCACGGTGCGCGAGAGGTCTTCTAGCAACAGGTCGGCCAGTTGTGAGGCGAGTTCCTCGAGGGTTTTATTTTCGACGTCGATTCCAAAGGCTTTGGCGGTAGCGCGTACTTTTTGTTCGCCGAGGATTGGCGCTTTGAGCTTGCCCTCGGCCGCCCATTTTAGCGCGAGCATGACCTCGCGCGCGTGCATGCCGTGCTGAGCGACGCCAGCGGCGCACGCGCGAAGAAGATTGCGCGCGACGATAAGGTCGGCGTCGGCGCCACAGACTCCGCGCGGAGATTTCGTCGTCACGCGGCACGGCCCCATATTACAGATCTTACAGCATACTCCAGCCAGACCGAAATTACACTGCGGCTTCTGGCGATCGAAGCGGTCGAACGCAGTCTCGAGCTGGAGCTGTTCTGCACGGAGCATGAGTTCGCGCACCGCCGGATCGGGCGTTTGCTCCAGGACGTCTTGTTTAGAAGGAAATGTTTTGCGATATTCAGCGACGGCGTTCATATAGTCTCTAATGAACGCGTCGGGGTCGTCGTTGTCGATATGGTCGGCGGTCAGGGTAACGGTCGGTATGCCGTGCTCGTCGAAGCCAATGAGCGCGCGGTGGGAATGGATATGGGGACGTTGCGCTTTACCAGAGCGTTGCGCGCCTTGCTCCGGGGCGCCGTGCGCATGGCTGGTATGGTCATGATGAATAGACATTCGTAACCTCCGTGTGTGGGACAAGGTTCCGACGTGCTGTACACGCGGTCTATTGCTTAATTTGTGAGATATAATAGGACGCGCCGACACATGTGGCGTCATTCGTATTATAGCGCTAGAATTGTAAGAAAAATTCCTAGCAAGTCAATAGGATTTAGCAAAAAATAGGGCGATTTTAATCACTTATGACGTCTAATGGGCGTGTAAATGTAAGAGTAGGGACTCACAAAGGCGTCGTGTTGATTTGCGCAGAGGTGGGTTAGCTTCTGGAGATGAAAAGTAATAGCGATATGAAGAGTGAGAGTTGTGTGGAAGTTGGGTAATTAACAGCAAATAGGCTTTTTAAAAGTTAGACTTGACTAACTATTTTTAACAAAAAAAGGCTGTTTTCTTTCAAAAATGGAAATGTCGGGTCTTGTTCTTTTAAAAAAGCGTAATATATTAAAGCGCGGTTTGCAAAAACCGCAGATTTATAGTAAAAATAATTAGACAAGACTAACTTTAGTTTGTCCGACGCCGTTGCCAGTAGCGCGACGCCTTAAGGAGCGTGACATGTACGATTCAGTAGCAGTAGTAGGAGCCACCGGCGCTGTTGGAACTTTGATTATTCGTATGCTACAAGAGCGCAAGTTTCCTTACAAGCGTATTAAGTTCCTCGCTTCGCAACGTAGCGTTGGCAAGAGTCTGCAATTCAATGGCGTGGAACACAAGGTTGAACTGCTTTGTCCCGACGCGTTTAACGACGTCGACCTTGTGATCGCCAGCACGCCTGACGACGTAGCGCGCGACTTCGTTCCGGAAGCGCGCAAGCGCGTTAAGGCGATTGTCGACGAAAGCGGCTACTGGCGTATGTACCCGGACGTCCCGCTGGTTATTCCGGAAGTAAACGCCGAAGCGATCCGTAAGCATAAGGGACTCATTTCCAGCCCGAACTGCTCGACGACGCAAATGGTCGTGGCGCTCAAGCCGTTACACGACTATGCGCGCGTGCGTCGCGTCGTTGTGAGCACCTACCAAGCGACTAGCGGCGCCGGCGTTCAGGGCAATCGCGACCTCGTCAAGAGCTCTCAGGTTTGGCTCGATAATAACAATCAGTACGCTCCCTGTGAGATGGAAACCTTCCCGTATCCGATCGGGTTCAACTGCATTCCTCAGATCGGTAGCGAAAAGGAACGCGGATATACCTCAGAAGAACTCAAACTCCTGCATGAAACGCGCAAAATCCTCGGCGATTCCTCCATTCAGGTCTGCCCAACCGCCGTGCGCGTCCCCGTGGCGAATTGCCATTCCGAAAGCGTCCTGGTGGAAACCGAACGCAAAATCACAGTCGATAAGGCGCGCGAACTCTTCGCCTCAATGCCAGGCGTGAAACTCATGGACGACCTGTCGCATAAGCTTTATCCCACTCCGTATCATTGCCACGATACCGACGACGTCTATGTCGGTCGTATCCGCGAAGACATTTCCGCCTCCAACTCCCTCGCCTTCTGGTGTGTGAGCGACAATCTGCGCAAGGGCGCCGCTACCAACGCCGTACAGATCGCCGAGTGGATACAGCAGAATCTCTAAGCGATATAACGCGTAAGCGCTCCTTAAACGCTACGCGCAAGAAAAAACCAAGCGTCGCGCTCACACGCGCGACGCCGATTGAGAGTCTCTCTCTAACGTTCGCACAAGCTTGTCGCACCGAGTACGACGCGCCGAATCGTCGTATTCTTTCGTGCGACGCTCGACCCTTCGAGTCGCTTGACGCTTTCGTTAATGCGCCGAACAGTTCAGTCTCCGCTGTTCGGCGCTTTTCGTTTCTTGACGACGCTTTGGTCAGCGCTAGCGTCGTGTGACGCGCACAAAGGAACCGGGCGACTCCTGTAGCGTGAGCGTCGCAATCAGCTCGGTCGAGTCGGCGTCTACCCCTAAGAGCGTTTCTAAAAAATCGGTCAGAACCGCGCGCGCAATCTCCTCCGCCGTGGCGTTGCTCGCGTCAAGCCATACGACCGAATTGCACGGCACGCTCCAGCGACGCCTGCGGTTCTTCTCCTGTAAGGTGATCTCGATCTGCTCGTCTTTCTCGACATAATCCAGACAGTGTGCGTCGAGCGCTAGAATCGTGGTGTAATTCCACTTCGTAAGCGTCTGTCGTAGCGCACGTTGCGCCTCAAGAAAGTTAATGACACAGCCGGCGGAATCGAGCGCGCGCGATAGTTCCAGCGTTACAAGGTAATCGTGCCCATGCAACGGCTCGCCCAGCCAGGCGTCTTCGCCCTGATCCGGACATGGAAAGACGACAAGATGATTCGCGTTAAAGTGATATTCCGAGCCCTCAATGACCACGGAATAACTATATTCTGCCGCTGACATAACAGATCTTCTCCCAGCGTAACGTCGTTAGCGCCCCAGGTAAAAAAACGCGACGTTCGCGTGGAACGTCGCGTCGCGAATAGATGAAACGGTCGGCGCCAAAACGCTTAGAGCGCCGTTTGCAGACGCAATGCGTCGGCGTAGTCGCGCGTGAGGAAGAGGGTTTCGTCGAGATAGTAATCGCGCTTCACCCCGCTGTCGCCATTGACGATTTCTTCCATCTTGTCGGTTTCCGTCTTGTTGGCGTTGAGTTTGTCAAGTTCCTCAAAGTACTTCTCGCGATTGAGCGGTACCTCTTTGCGAAGCTTACTGTCCTTATACAGCTCTATCTTTTCGATTTCATCTTGGAAGTCAGGCGAGGCGTCGACGCGCTCTTGCGATTTCGCACGCACCGCGTCTAGAACGCTAGCTTCGGTGAGGTGGAAGTTCGGATACTTCGCCGGGTCAACGCGTTGGAAGGTCAATGGGTAGTCGAGGTCGGACTCGGCAATGTCCTCCAGAGCGCTAGTGAACTGCGGCAGTACGACGTCGGAGCGCACGCCTTGTAGTTGCGGCGATTCGCCCGCGGGCAGGTAGTAGCCCTGAATCGTGACTTTAATCGCGCCGAGGTTCGGCGTTTCGCGCATGAGATTGCCGAAGATCGAACCGGCGATTTCATTCATACTTTGCACCGAGCCCTTACCGTGCGTGGTTTCGTCCCCGACGATAATACCACGTTGATAATCCTTAATAGCGCCGGCGAAAATTTCGCTCGCGCTCGCGGAGAGGCGACTGGTGAGTACGACCAGCGGTTTCGTCCAGACAATATCGGGATCTGGATCGTTGAGTGAACGCGGGCGATCGCCGAATTCCGACGGCTTCGTTTGCACAACCGCGCCGGTCTTAATGAACAATCCAGTGAGAGAGACCGCTTCCGGTAGCGAGCCGCCTCCGTTGTAGCGTAGGTCGACGATACACGCGTCCACTTGCTTGGCGTTGAAGTCCTCCAGAATATGACGCATGTCGACGCTCACGCTACGACCGGTCGTGGAGTTCTTCGATTTCATGTCTAAATAGAAACTCGGCAAATCGACCACGCCGATCTTAATTGAGCTAACCGCGTCGGTCGGCACATTGGCGTCGCCCTCTTCCAAGATCTTAGTGGAGCCGTCCGGCATGAGGTAGAGCGTGAAGATCGCAGCCTGCGCGGCGCTGTCTTCCAGATCAACTTTCTCGCGCATAATCGAGATGACCTTCTTTTTACCGTCTTGCGACACGACTTCCAGACGCACGATTGTGCCGCCCTTACCGCGGATCTTATCGACCACGTCGGTGAGCTTCATATCGACGACGTCTTCGATATCGCCGTCAGGACCTTGCCCGACGCCGACGATCTTATCTTCGACCTTGAGTTCGCCCTGCTTTTCCGCGGGACTGCCCTTAACGATGCGCTTGACGATCGTATATCCGTCGTCCCATTGCAACGTAGCGCCGATGCCTTCGAGATTCAATCCGATTTGAATCATGAAGTTCTCATAGGATTTCGGGGACATATAAGTCGTATGGGGATCATACGAATTTGCGATGGCGGTGAGGTAGATCTCTAGCAGGTCGTCGTTGGTCGTCTGCTGCATTCTCTTGAGTAGAGTGGAATATCGTCTCTTGAGCTTCGAGACGGGATCGTCGGGACGCGTCGCGTCCACAACGTTCTGTTGATCCTCGTTACTGTCGTTGAGTTCAGCGTTTTTGTCTTTATCGCGATTTTCCGCTTCCAGCGCAAGGAGTTCGAACTTGACGCGCTTACGCATACGGTCGAGCGCCTCTTCCTCATTTGCGGGATAGGTCGCGGTCTTCTTATCGCGTTCGAAGTATTCGTCAACGTCGAAGTCGAAGTTGTTTTCTTCCAAGAGTTTCTGCGCGGTCTCACAGCGCTGCGATAGACGCTTGAGGAAGGTGTTATAGATCACAAACCCCGGTTCCACGTCGCCTTTTTTCGCGCGCAACGCCATGGTTTGCGCGTAGTCGGCGGTGAACTGGTCGACGTCTGATTGCAGGAAGTAGATCTTTGTGGGGTCGAGCGCCTTGAGGTAGAGTTCCAGCCCGCGCTCGCACACGCCAACGTCGATTTTCGCTCGAGATACGTGACGAAGTTCGAGCATACGCGTGAAGTTCAGCGCTATTTGACGATCGCGCGTGACTGGCTGTAACTCCTCGCCGGTGGCCGAATTATTCGTCACGCCGGTGCACGCTACGTTCAGACCAAGCGCACAGAGTAAAAAGAGAACGAGCGCCCAAGAGGCCTTTCTCGCGCCGCTCGCGTCATTTTCATATTTCATTCGACGTCCTTTATCACCACAAAGTTCGACGCGATCCTTTGCTCGACCGCCTCGGTAAAGTTTGCAAGTTAGCGTCGCTAGCGCCGCCGCGCCGTGCGTACGCTGTCCATAATCAGATAGACGCCGCTTAGCGTGGTTTCTTGCGTTAAAAAAAACGTGCAACAGGTAATTTTTTACAGTTGTCGCGCCGAAAGTAGGCGCGTCTGTGAATATATCGTTTTATGAGTAAAAACCGCAAGTCTAATTTTGCCATTTTTCCCAGATACAGACAGAGCGACTACGCGCGTGAACCGCAACGCGTCGCTCCGTTGTCATGAAAGTTCGCTAGATTCTTCTAGCAGGGTAAAATAGCGCGGTTTTCAAACTAAGCGTTTGCCGCCTCTTGCTTAGCGTCGTTCTTTTCCGCCGACGCTTCGACTTGCTGTTTATCCGGCAATTTATCAAAGGCGTTCGCGATGAATTCCGGATCGTACTTCTTGGTGCACAGACTCACGACCGGCACGACCAGGAAGGGCGCGACCATTGCGATCGAGGCGATCAACGGGGAGTACATTTTCGCGACCTGAGCGCCACTATGGAAGAAGACGCCCCAATATAACGCGTTCGAGATCAACGCGCCGCTTGCCATACCGGCGATAGCCCCGGCCTTGGTCGTACCGCGCCAGAAGATACCGTACATGTACGGCGCCATAAAGCTACCGCAGACGACGCCCCAGCACAACGAGGTGAGCGCGACGATCCACGTCGGATTATTGAGCGCCACCAAGTAGGAGAGAACAATAAAGATCGCACAGCAGATACGGAAGACGTGTAATTGCGTCTTTTCCGGCGCTTTCGGCGCGATGTAGCCCTTGAAAAGGTCAATACTCAACGCGGCAGAGGAGGTGAGCGCCAGCGCGCAGAGCGTCGACATCGACGCGGAGAGGATCAGTAGTAGCACAATCGCCAGGAACCAATTCGGCAATGCCATGACCAAGATCGTCGGCACGAGCTTTTGAACGTCGATCGCCGATTGATCCGGCAGTAGCGTGCTCTGCAACACGTCTTCGGGAAGTAGGTGGGAGAACGCGCCAATGAAGTAGGCGGCGCCGCCGACCAGTAGCGCAAAGACACAGCAGATGACTGCGCCGATCTTGATTTGCTTTTCGTCTTTAATCGCGTAGTACTTATGAACCATTTGTGGCATACCCCAGGGGGAGACCGACGTCATAAAGACCACAGACCAGAAGAGCACGCCGGGAATCGGTTTGAAAGGATTCGTTTGAACCGCCGAGCGCGTGCCCTCCAGACGTTCGTGATAGTACTGAGTCGACTTGGCAATCGCGTCGCCCACGCCGTTGACGCCTTCGATTCCGCTGAAATAACGCAGGACGAAAATGACCATGACTAAAACGCCAAAGAACATAATCATTCCTTGCAGGAAGTCAATGCGCGCGGTCGCTTTGTACCCTCCGAAGACAAGATAAAGACCGGTGATCGCGACCACGACGGTGAGCGCCGTTGTCATTGACACGTGGAAGACCTCTTGGAAAAGGTACGTCAGACCGGCAAAGACGCCAGCGGAGTAGGGAAGTAGAAAGATAAAGATAATCAGCGCGCCGAAAATCTTCATGCCATTGGATTGAAAACGCTTCACAAAGAATTCCGGCATGGTCGAGGCGTTGAGACGTCGCGTCATTGTGCGCGTCGGTTTGCCTAAAACCAACCACGCCAAAAGACTACCGACGATACCGTTCATAATGCCCGCCCAGAATGATTTATAAGAGCAGAGCCAACCGTACTGACCGGCAAACCCAATAAAGACGACTGCGCTAAAGTACGCCGTGCCGTAGGAGATACCTAGAATCCAAGGTCCTAACGTGCGACCGCCCAGAAAGAAGTCGTCCGTGGTTTTCGTCTTAGTCATGCCCCAAGCGGCAATGCCTAAAAGTATGATAAAGAAGACGCCGGTGGCAATCAGCGGTAGGAGATTGGACTGATCGGCGGCGGCAAAGAGAGACGTCATAATATAAGCACCACTGAACTTAACAATTGAACGACATAACGCTAATGCGCACATCGTCAGACGCATGTGTGGGACGCGGTCGGCGCGTCACGACGTGTTGGCGCATAAAAATTAAGGACGACACAACGTTATTTGCGTTGTGTCGTTCCCAGAGGATAAATCATTCGTCTTTAATAACCACGCGCGGTCGTTCCTCGCCTTCGGTGTAGACGATTTCCACGCGGTTTTCCGCAAGTAACTGTAGCGCACGAGGATAGGCGACGAATTCCGCTTCGTGCAGAACACGATCGCTGAGCGATTCGACCGTGTCGTTACTCTTGACCTTGACCGTTTCCTGAATCAGAATCGGTCCGTTGTCATAATGGTCGTCGACGAAGTGCACGGTACAACCGGAGACCTTTACCCCGCGATTGAGCGCTTGTTCGTGAACCAGACGACCGTACATATTCTTGCCACAAAAGCTCGGGATCAGCGACGGGTGAATATTCAACACGCGATTGTGCATGTCCGCGGGTATCTTCAAGAGCTTGAGATAGCCCGCCATGACGACGTAACGCACGCCGGCTAAACGACAAGGTTCAAAGACCGCTTCGCTGAACATTTCACGATTACCGTAGTTGGAACTTTCAACTATCGCGACGTCAATTCCCGCTTGCTCGGCATACTGTAGACCAAAGGCGTTTTTGGAACTTGACACGACCAGCCGAATTTCCACGTCCAATTCGCCGGCGTTGATTTTGTCAATGAGATTCTTGAGCGTGCGACCGGTGCCGGAAATGAGTACGGCAATCGGCATTTTTTCTCTGCTCGACGTCATTTGAAACCTCCTATTGAGTATCGTTTAGGAACGTCGACGTTCGGGAGTTCGACGCAAATTATCGCGCCACGGAAACGTAAATCTTCACCTCGTTGCCGTCGATTGTCATCACGGTGGGCTCCACGCCGTCGAGCGGTTGAAGTTGGAAGGACGTCGCGAGCGTTTCGCCGGTGACGTACCGCTCATACGCGCGCGCGGCGTCTTGAATTTCCGCGCTGTCACACTGCACGCCGACGTTAATACGGTCGACGTATTCGCACTGGATCTCCTTGCGTTTGTCCTGAATTCCGCGCACAAGTTCACGCGCATAACCTTCCGCGATCAGTTCCGGCGTCAGTTCAGTCGCAAGCGCCACGACCGAGGTCTGCCCTTGTGCGGCGGCAAAACCCTCCTTGGCGCTCAAACGCACAATGACCTCTTCGTTGGAGAGTTCAACTGACTCGCCGTTCTCTAGCGCTACGGTTAATTTACCGGTGGAGACGATTTCCGCGTTCGCTTGCGCGCCGTCCAGACACGAGAGCGCCTTCTTGACCAGCGGTAAAGACTTGCCAAGTTTCGGTCCGAGCTTTTTGAAGTCCGGCACGATTGCATAGGAAACGTATTGATCGGCGCGCTCAACGAAGTGAACGTCTTTTACGTTCAGTTCCTCTTTAATGAGCGGTACGTAGCTTTCAATCGCGCTCTTACCAGCGGGATCGCTCAAAATGACTTCAATAGCCGCTAAGGGCTGACGTACCTTGAGTTTAGCGACGGTACGCGCGTTACGTCCGAGTGAGACGATTTCTCTGGTTTGCGCCATTTTTTTGGCAAGCGCTTCGTCGATAGCGTCGTTACACGCCACGGGATAGTCGGCAAGATGGACGCTCTGTAGTGCGACGTCGCCGAAGTTTTCGGTCATTTGTAGCCAGATGCGTTCCGCCAGGAAGGGCGTAAAGGGCGCGATCAGTTTCGCCAAGGTCGTCAGGGATTCGTAAAGCGTCCAGTATGCGTCGCTCTTGCTTTGGCTCGCCTCGCCCCAGAAGCGCGAACGACTGCGTCGCACGTACCAGTTCGAAAGGGAATCAACGAACGCGGTGATCTTACCACAGGCGGTAAAGTGGTCATACGCCGCGAGGCGTTCGTCGACGAATTGTACCGTCGCGTGAAGTTCGCTGAGGATCCAACGGTCAAGTTCCGCACGTTCGCTGTAAGGACGATAACTTTTGGCTGTCGCGAGCGTTTCGCGTTTGAGCATTCCTCCGTCCTTGGCGAGCGCCGCCAGGTCGAGTTCCTTTTCCGGCGCGAAACCGTCGATCTTCTGATAGACCTTAAAGAAGGAGACGACGTTCCACAGGCGCAGCATGAATTCTGGCATACTGTCCTTAATGGCGTTCTCACTATAGACGATGGAATTCCACGGCGCCTGATTGGCAAAAAAGTACCAGCGCAACGCGTCGGCGCCGTATTTGTCGAAGATTTCTTTCGGTAGACGGTAGTTCTTCAGAGATTTCGACATCTTCCCGACGCGTTTGGAGAATTTTCCTTTTCCAAAGGCTTCGAGCGCTTCTTTTTCGGTGAGGCGAATGTCGTTTTTATCAGCGTTGTTCTCGTACCATTCCGCGAGCATAAGTCCCAGTACGATACAGTTTTTGAACGGGTGCGGATACTCTTTGAACGGGTTGGGCGAATCCTTATCGCCGAATAGTAGCGTGGAGATCGACACGAGGGAGTTGAACCACCCTCTCGTCTGGTCAATTGCTTCGCTAATGAAGTCGGCGGGGAAGTTTTCGGTAAAGAGCTTTTCAGAGCCCTCAACGTGCGGGTAACCGCATTGTGCAAAGGGCATTGAGCCGGAGTCGAACCAGCAATCAATGACTTCAGTGACGCGACGCATCTTCGCGCCCGGCGCCTTCGGGGAGTCGTAAACGACCTGGTCGATATAGGGCTTGTGTACTTTGAGGTGTTCCCAGAGCTTTTCGTCTTCCTCTGTCCAGGCGTCGCCCTTTTCCGCACGCGCTTTATCGCGAGCGTTTTGCCACGCTTCGACGCCCTGCACGCCCGGCTTGGATAGCAGTTCGTTGTAGGAACCGATCGCCTCTTGATATCCGGTCTCTTCGCAGATCCAAACCGGTAGCGGCGTGCCCCAGTATCTTTCGCGCGAGAGCGCCCAGTCGACCTTGCCCGCGAGGAACTTGCCGAATCGACCGTCGCGAATATGTTCCGGCAACCAGTTGATTTGTGCGTTATTGGCGAGGAATTTTTCAGTGAATTCCGACGTCTTAATGAACCAACTCTTCCTCGGATATTGAATCAACGGGTCATTTTGCGCGCGCCAGCAGAACGGATATTCGTGCAGGTACTGCTCTTGGAAATAAAGTATCCCGCGCTCTTTCATGTCGCGAATGATATCTTTGTCGCACTCTTTGACCCAGCGCCCCTGGAATTGCGGCACAACGTCTGTGAATTTGCCATTGGGCGCCACGGCGCAGAGCATTTCCGGACCCTGACCCTCTTGGAAACGTCGCTGTTGCTCACGCAGAACGGCAAAGTCGTCCTCACCGAAAGCGCCGGCCTGATGGACAAGACCGGTGCCGGAGTCGGTCGTGACGTAATCAGCCGGGACAACGCGCCACGCTTGATATTCCATCGTTCCATCGAGCAGCGCGCCCTGCTTTTGACCGAGCGTGGCATAGAAGGAATCAAACGGCGGAACATAGCGCAGCCCGAGTAGCTCCTTGCCCTGGTAAGTCGCGAGGATTTCCACTTTACTCTTGGTCTTAGCCGCGACGGTCTCAAGGAGCGCCTTGGCCACGACAATTGCGCGCGTATTAGCGGTCGCGTCGTTATTGAGGAGCTTTGCGACAACGTATTCCAGCTCCGGATGAACCGCGACGAACTGATTACTCGGTAGCGTCCAGGGAGTAGTCGTCCACACGAGCAAATCGACGTCTTTCCACTGAGGGGCGTCGGCGTCGACAATGGGACATCTCACAAAGACGCTCGGGTCGCCCACTTCACGATAACCTTGCCCAACTTCGCCCGCGGAGAGCGCCGTGCCCCCCTGGGCCCACCACCACACGATCTTGTGACCTTGATAGAGCAGACCACGGTCGAAGAAGTTCTTCAGTGCGAACCAAACGCTTTCCACATAAGACTTATGGAAAGTGACGTACGCGTTCTTCAGATCGACCCAGAAGCCGATGCGTTCGGTCAGTTCTTCCCACTGCGAGGTGTAGCGGAAGACGTTTTCAATACACCGATGCACGAACGGCTCGATTCCAAATCGTTCAATTTCGTCCTTGGAGTTCTCCTGGATCAAGCCGGCCTTGACGAGTTCTTTTCCGACCTCGACCTCCACAGGCAGTCCGTGCGTGTCCCACCCGGCCTTGCGTTCACAGAAGTAGCCCTTCATGGTCTTATAGCGCGGGTAGAGGTCTTTGATCGCGCGCGTGAGGCAGTGTCCGGGGTGAGGCACGCCGTTGGCGGTAGGAGGTCCCTCGTAGAAGATGAAACTGCCGCGATTCGATTCACGACGACGTCGCAACGATTCCTGGTAAACGCCAAGTTTGCGCCAACGTTGCACGATCTTCTCTTCCTCTTGAGGGAAATTAACGCTCGCCGTCTGCTGGGACGCGGGCTGTTCGTTCGATAAATTAAGCTCGTCCGCCATAATGCTCTATCTGTTATATTTTGTATAGTTCAAAGGGTCTGAAACGACCGCGTTGTACATGTTTGGTATTTTTCACTAGGCGTGTAAGTCGCCGCGCTGTCCTCAGAGCGTCTGCAACAGTTCGCAGATGATCTTGTTCATTTTCGGCTCCGCATTCGCGGCGTTGGCTAGAATGCGTTCGATATTAACCGGCTCCAGAGCGTCTGCCAGCCCCATGTCCGTGACAATGGAGAACCCGAGGGTCTTCATGCCAGCGTGAGCCGCCACAATAACTTCCGGCACGGTCGACATTCCAACGACGTCGGCGCCGATTGCGCGTAG
Source organism: Planctomycetia bacterium (assembly GCA_030537455.1). GTDB lineage: Bacteria > Planctomycetota > Planctomycetia > Pirellulales > Thermoguttaceae > RUG369. The sequence continues at coordinate 32,061 of JAUNMR010000035.1, forward strand.
AAAACGGTATTCCGCGCGCGTTTCCAGGTTCGGACCGGTCACCGCGACGTAAACGCCCTGTTGGGTTACAATACCGTTCTTGAGCGCAATTTCACGCGCTTTGGCAATGAGTTCGTGCGAATACGGCTCGATCATATCAGGGAATCTCGGTCCGAGGCGCTCGTCGTTGACGCCAATGAGCGGGTTCGCGCCTAGAAGATTGATATGGTCTTCAATGAGCATGAGGTCGCCAGGCTTGAATTGAGGATTGAGACCGCCACAGGCATTGGAAACAATGAGCGTCTGTGCGCCCAATGCTTTCATGACGCGAATAGGGAAGGCGACTTCTTTGGCGCTATACCCTTCATATAGATGGAAACGCCCTTGCATAGCGACCACGCGTTTACCGCCAAGTTGACCGAGAATCAGTTTACCGGCGTGAGATTCCACCGTGGAACGCGCAAAGTGAGGAATGTCTTCATAGGAGATTTCTTCCTCAATTGCAATACTTTGCGCCAGAGCGCCCAGTCCGGTGCCCAGGACAATACCGACCTGAGCTTCGTACAACCAATGGCGACGAATAGCCGCAACCGCTTCTGAAATTTTATCGTATTCTGTCATCTGCTTGCTCTTATTGTGACCGAAATAACTGCGTCCCGAACGATAGCGCACGCAAGGACGACGCGCGTGGTAGATAGCGCGACGCGCGCCGATTGCGTTCGCTTGTGTTAGTTAATTGCGTTTCATTGCTCCGGTTTGGGAATCATTGTCTTAATGGCGAGTTCTTCAAGTTGTTTACTCGCCACTTCCGACGGCGCGCCCGTCATGAGGTCGCTCGCCTTGGTCGTCTTCGGGAAGGCGATGCAATCGCGGATATTGTCGATACCGGCGAAGAGCATGACGACGCGGTCGAGTCCCAGCGCCAGTCCGCCATGTGGAGGAGCGCCATATTGCAACGCGTCGACAAGGAAGCCGAACTGCTCTTTTGCCTGCTCGCGCGTCATGCCCAGGAGGTTAAAGACCTTGTTCTGGATTTCCGAATCGTGAATACGAATCGTACCGCCGCCCGCTTCGAAACCGTTGAGTACCAGGTCGTACGCCTGCGCGCGAATGGCGCGGATATCCTCGGCGGAGCCTTCTAGTTTCGGCAGGTCTTCCACCAATGGGGCGGTGAAAGGATGATGCATAGCGACCCAGCGATTTTCCTCTTCGTCCCAGTCGAACATAGGGAACTTGACGACCCAGCAGAAGTTCATTTCCTCGGGGTCATACAATTTTAATTGCGCGGCGAGTCTTCGACGCAGACCGTTGAGCGTACGGCAGGTGAGATTGAAGTCGCCGCAAGAGAAGAGCAGTAGGTCATTTGGACCGGCTTCGAGTTTTTCGCCGATCGCTTGCAACGCTTCCGGAGTAAAGTTTTTGGCGCTGGAGCCGGTGAGTTTCGATTCTGCGTCCACTTTGAACCAGACCAGACCTTTGGCGCCGAACTGCTCGCCTGTCCAAGAGATGAGTCCGTCGATATCTTTGCGGCTGAATTTATCCGCGGCGTTTTTCACATTGATACCGCGCACGCGCCCGCCGTTGTCAGCGACGCTACGGAAGACTTTGAAATCAACGGTCTTAGAGATCTCGGTAATATCTTTGAGCTCCATGCCGTATCGTAGGTCAGGCGCGTCGTGACCGAATCGTTCCATGGCTTCGTCGTAGGTAATACGCGGTAACGGCAACGGAATATCGACGCCTTTGATTTCCTTCATAAGGCGTTGTACCAGCTTACTAATCACGTCGATAATGTCTTCCATTTCCACAAATGACATTTCGACGTCGAGTTGCGTGAATTCCGGCTGGCGGTCGGCGCGCAGGTCTTCATCGCGGAAGCATCGCGCGACCTGGACGTATCGGTCGTAACCCGCGATCATGAGCAGTTGCTTATAGAGTTGTGGGGACTGCGGCAACGCGTAGAAAGCGCCCTGTGTGACGCGACTGGGGACGAGATAGTCTCTTGCGCCTTCGGGTGTGCTTTTTCCCAGTACGGGCGTTTCGATTTCCAGAAAACCGTTTTCGTCGAAGTAGTCGCGTAGCGTCTTGGTTATGCGATGACGCAATGTGAGCGCGCGTTGCATTTCCGCACGACGAAGGTCGAGATATCGGTACTTCAGACGCATTTCCTCAGAAGGAACTTCTGGCGCAGAAGGTAAGAACGGCAGTACCGCCGAACGATTGAGCACGACGAGCTTCGTGGCTTTAATTTCGATTTCACCGGTCGACATGTCGGGATTAACCAGACCGTCGGGACGCGCGAGTACCTCGCCGGTAATTTGTGCCACGTCTTCGTTACGCAACGTCTTGACTAACTCGAAAAGCGCCGGATCGGCCGCGGCGTCAAAGACCGTTTGCGTTTTCCCATAGCGGTCGCGAAGGTTGACAAAGAAAACCCCGCTGTGATCGCGTGCTGAGTCGACCCAGCCACAAAGCGTTACCGTCTCGCCTACATTGGCGCGTCGCAACTCGCCACAAGTTTTCGTGCGATACATCGTTGTCTGATTCCTATTGATTCTCTTCCGATTATTATGACGCGCGACACAAACATACAGCCAACGCGCGCGTTCTACTATTGTAGACGATACTCCCCGTTGTGCTAGACCCCTGTAAGAAATGCGCGCGTTTTTCCAGCCCTTTTTCCCCCGTGCTTTCAGGCGTGTTTGGTTCCTTGAGGTCGCCCTTGTGTGCGGGCGAACCCCCTGGGTAAAAAGTCGTTAGGACGCCTTTTATTTATTTGCGCGCTTGAGTATAATATCGCCATTATAGTAAGTCGTTATGACGTCATAACCCATTGCGTGAAGTCTGGAGTTTATAATGAAAGAACGCGTCGCCAAGCCATCGGAGTCAGAGAAACCGCACGTTACCGCTGTGGCTGGCGCTCCTGTCACGCAAGACGCCAACGTCGGATCGAACGTCTCTACAGAACTGCCTGCCGATTGGTCTAATGACGAAATTCTCTATATCGACGCGGTCGAGTTTGCCATGAAATTGCAGACGACGCCATGTCAAAGCCAAGAGGAAAAAGAGCGCGCGCTCAACGCCTATGTCGACATGTTAGAAGAAACAGTTGACGCCACGTGGGAGGAACCCGAGGAGACATATGTCGACGACTCTGAATTCGAAGAAAAAGTGCCTGACGTCAAACGTGCCGCGGAACTCTCCGAAGACGAGGAAAGTATCTCTGCGGTTATGAAAAACGAAGAATTTGAAGATCTTACCGACGACGATCGTCAGAACGCGCGCTTTTGGGGATTTCGTAACGAGCGTCCATAGTTGTGTCGCATGTGACCTGCGCTTATCTCTACGCCAACCCGTTGGAATACTGCGTTCACGTTAGCGCGCTAGTTTAGACGCAAAGCAAACCCTTGCGCAGGGGCGTTCTGCCGGACTTTTTAGAACATTCCGACGCCCGATACAGGAAGTTACAAACGACGCTCGATTATTGCAGGAGAGAAAGGACTGTTACTTTTGTAAATCCTCCGATTCCGCAATCCTTTTTACTTCGTCGATCGTTAGGTCAGTATAATAGGCGATTTCTTCGATTGTATTTTGCCCTAATTGCAACGCCGTTCGCGCAACTTTCAAGGCGGTCTCTTTTCTCCCTTCCCTGAATCCTTTTCTGAACCCCTCTCTGAACCCCTTTTTGTATCCTTTTTTCCAGCTTTCTCTGGCGACGTTGCTCAGATGTATTCTCAATACTTCTTCTTCGTCAAACAACTTGGTCGTCTTAGCCATAACGTCGTTCCTTTGATTTTCCAGGTATTTAGCAAGAATATTCTGCCCCAGTTGGTTTTAACCATT
>JAUNMR010000036.1 GCA_030537455.1 Planctomycetia bacterium
AGCGGGTTGGCGGTTTTAGTCGGTGGTTCAGATAGGCGTAAAATAGGGCGTCTGAACGCGATATCGATTAGGTCGTTTAATCTACACTCTCGGGTTGATAGTATTCACGATACCACTGAATAAATCGCGCGAGTCCGACTTCTATCGGGGTATTGGGTCGGAAATCGAAGTCGTGAACCAGGTCGTCGACGTCCGCGTAGGTCTGATATACGTCGCCCGGTTGCATTGGCAAATACTTCTTTTGCGCCTGCCTACCGATCAGACGCTCAATGATCGCAACGAAGTCGGCAAGCTTTTCCGGTTTGTTATTACCGATATTATAGATTTTCACCGGGTTGCCGTGCGCGTCGGGCTTCGGCGGATTGCATATCATATTCTCAACGCCCTGCACAATATCGTCGATATAGGTGAAATCGCGATACATATCGCCGTTATTATAGAGCTCAATTGGCTCATTGGCGAAGATTTTGCGCGCAAAGATAAAGGCCGCCATATCGGGTCGTCCCCAGGGGCCGTAGACCGTAAAGAAACGCAAACCCGTTGTGGGAAGCTTATAAAGATGGGAATAGGAGAACGCAAGAATCTCATTGGAACGCTTCGTTGCAGCGTAGAGAGACAGCGGCTCGTCTACGCGGTCGCGCGTGGAAAACGGCGTCTCGCTACGATCTCCGTAAACCGATGAACTAGACGCATAGAGCAAATGCGCTATCTCGTTATGACGACACGCTTCCAGAATATTAAAAAAGCCGACAAGATTAGACGTGATATAGGCGCGCGGATTAACGATCGAATACCGCACGCCGGCCTGTGCCGCCAAATTAATAACGTAATCGGGTCGCTCGTTTTTAAAGAGCGAATCGACCGAATGTTGCTCAGCCAGGTCGCCACGAATGAACTTAAAGTTCGGATAGACCTCTAAGTTCTTTATTCGCGCAAGTTTGAGATTTACGTCGTAATAATCGTTGATATTATCGTAACCGACGACAGTCGCGCCCTGCTTGGCAAGCTTAGCCGCCAAATGACTACCGATAAACCCGGCCGCGCCGGTTATGAGATAACGCTTCGTGGGGTCGAGTCGGTTAAAGATTGCCATTTCCTCTCCTTGCTGGCTCTGTTCTTTACGCGCCAATCGTCGTTATTGTACGCGTGAAACGCGCGCGCGTCAAGACAGATTTACACCGGGTCGGAGCCAAATAGCTCCTGCGCCTCGCGATAGCTCTGCGGATCGCCGACGTCATGACGCTTACCTGGCATTTCCATGGCGTACAGCGGCGTGCGCGAAGCCAAGTAGGACGGTAAATTACCGGGCGCGTCCCATCCACATCCGTCGGCTAGCGCTGCGCGCACCGCCTGTGCGGTTAGGCATTGGTACGCATAAAAGGGCGGAACGCACCATTGCGATTTCGGCGCTTGTGGTTTCTCTTCCATTGAAAGAACGCGATCGTCTTCTCCTATTTCAACCACGCCACAGCGTCGCAGTTTACATACGTCCTCCTCACGATAGCGCATAATACAATTCGCCTCGCGACGCTGGAAGTAATCGATAAATGTCGTAAGGGAAAAGTCGAGGATATTATCTCCAGCGGCGACAAGCCATTGGGATTCGGCGTCGTAATGCTCTAGCGCAAAGAGAAGATCTTTAACCGCGCCAAGTCGATCGTCGTTCGTTTCACTACCGTCGTTGAGAACGTTAATCGTAGCACGCGGGGACTTTAGACCGTGCCAAGCGTCGACTTTCTGATCACGCCAATTACTAAAGGCGTCATAGTACCGCGCGTTAGAGACCACCACGAACTCAGAAACCGCCTCGCATTGATCCAGGTCGTCGATAAGGCGATCCAATATCGTGTGCTTGCCTACCTTTAGAAGCGCTTTCGGGAAATTAAGCGTGAGCGGATAAAGGCGCGTCGCGTAGCCCGCGGCGAGAATGATACATTTCATAATACGTCCTCTAAATGCGCGTAATTTATCATCTTATCGCGCCTTATTCTTACGACGCTAAAAAGCGGCGCCGTCCGCTGTTTGGCAAAAGTGAATGGAGAACTTCCCTTCTAGATTAGGGAACTCCTTTAAGTACGCCGTTTCAATCTTACTGGAAATCGCGTCGCGCGCCGACGGATCAATCAGCGCCATACAGCAGCCTTTGAACCCGGCGCCACTGAAACGACCGCCGTAAATACCGGAGGTTTGACGCATAATCTCGTAGAGCGTACGTAACTCGTCAGAACCTGTCTGATACTGCTGAATTGAGCTAAGTCCACTTTGGAAAACGAGTTGTCCAAATTTCTTAAGTTTACCGACGCGCCATGCCTCCACCCCGGCCTTAACGCGCTCCATTTCCGAATAGAAATGAGACGCGCGCTTGCGCCAAGGTTCCGGCAGGCGGTCGCAAAACTTCTCAAAGACCACGTAGGGCACCTCGCGCAGACGCGTGTCGATAAATTTGCCGTAATCCATACCAGCCCAGCCTTTAAGCGCATAGGCCGCAGCTTTCAGTTCGTCCACGCGAATATTGAACGCCGACCCTAACTTACGTTCGACCCCGCTGAAGAAGATCGCGATTTCAAATTCTGGCGTCTTCGGATGACGCGGTATCAGTTCGTAACTGCCGTCTTTTGTGTCTAAGTACAGCAATTTATCGCGTTGTGAATAGACCTCACAGCTCTGATCCAACTTGCCGACATACACGCCGACATACTGCGATTCCGCCTCAAGCGCCACGTCGATGAGTTGCGAACGCGACAGCGCCAAATCGTTCACACGTAAAAGCGCCGAAAGAAACGCGATAATGACAGCGGCGGAAGAAGAAAGCCCGCCAATTGGCAACGTTCCTTCGATTACGCAGTTCAGACCGCGACGCAACGGATAATGCCGCGAAAGCGCCCAAACAGCGCCGCGAAGGTAGTCCGCCCAATCGTTCTGCTTCTCGGGTATCTTGCCGAGGGAGAACGATTTCTCGCCTTGAAAATTCAGACTACGCACGCGAAACACGCCATTTGTCGGAGAATACGCCACGGTAACCCCTTTGTCGATGGCAAATCCGGTTACCAGACCGTACTGATGATCCACGTGAGCGCCCAGCGGACAAACGCGATAAGGACAAAAACTTGTGAAAATCTCTCGCTTACCGCCGGAACGTCGACGCCATCGTTCAAATTCTTCTACAGCTGTCATTTTAGCTAAAGTGTTGTCTTTCAGAGGCTTCTAGCTTATCGCGCAAGCACGCAAGCCGTTGCGCGAACGTCACTGGGGAAAACGTAATTCGACGACGTCGCGCCCTTGCGATTCGATCGTCTGCAGCACGCGACCGTTTATCATAATCTGGTATTTCGCGCCCGGCTTGGCGTCGATAACGACGCGTTCCCCTTCCGCACGCGCGGGATAGGGCGACGCGACATAGTTCTCGCCGACCTTGACGCCGGTAATATTCGTCGAGCGACCGTCGAGCATATAGCGTAACTGATGAATTGCGCTCGCGTTAATATAGGGGCCATAACGTTTTTGGCTATCGAGCTGGAACGAGTCGGGCAACAGTCCCGTATAGTAGGGTTCCTCTTCAAGGTTATACTGCTGGCATTCCGCGCTCGCGACTATTCCTTCGGCGATTACCCCCCAGGGGAGCGTGGCGTCGTATTGGGACAGTAAAATGAGCGCGTGTGCGTAATCGAGTCCACACCACTGCACAGGTCGTCCCATCCAGTTCGGGGCAGACCAGCCAGTCGCGCCGAAAACGGCGATCGTCGCGTATCTCATAAGCGGTTGTACGCCGGGAGTTAGTTCGGGATCTTCCCACAGGAAAACTACGCCGGGAGTTAGTTCGGGATCTTCCCACAGGTAAACAAAGGGAAGCCCCAGTAGCGCCCAGCGACGAGCATGCACTAGATACTCCTGTTTATTCGTCGCCTGATACGCTAAAACGTTCGCAAGAACACAACGCGAAGCGCCCATGATATCGGGAGTATGTAGCGACAGTTCCCACACTTGCGCGCCCTGTGGCGTACGCAATTGATTAATAAAGGCGAGCGCTTTTTCAGCGCCTGCCAAAGCGCGGGCGTCGCCGGTCAAACGCCAGATTTCCATGAGCGCGTACGCTTTATTGGCGCAGTCGCCGGAGGCGTAATCAAACCAATGAGCGCGTCGGTACTTACCGCTGTAGCGGAAGGAACCGTCCTCTTGCTGTTGCGCTAAGAGACCTTGCAATCGTGACTGAAGAATATCAACGAGCGCTTGTCCCTGGCAAGTCGCCAAGTAATACATGTTATTGGAGATATGACCGCCGCCAAAATCGACGCGAGGCGTCTGCGGCGCCTGACCGGAAATTTCGAAAATCGTCGAGAGGAAATCAACGCCGTACGTTGGTTTGAAATGGTCATTGGCGGAGTTAGGGTCAAACGCGGCGTGTCGCCAACCGGAGTCGGTTACAATAGCGGAATCCTCAAAGCTATGCAGAATAAAGGCGTCCTGAGCCTGGCGAGTACGCGGCGGAGTCGGCGGAGTCGGCAGACCTTGTTTCAAAACCAGCCATAAAATCGACTCTTCCAACGGTTCCGAGGGCACGAAACGCACAACGCCGGAACCATGAGCGTCGCAAATATTCATACGCGAGGTATGTGCGTCGCAATCGAGGAAGTCGGGACACGCAAAGATCGGCTGCGCTTTCGGGTTGTCATACAGGAGTGAAACGCTCGCGCGATCGGTGCGAATCGTCGCGTTAGGCTGGGTAATCCAAGAGATCGCAGGGGCGTAGCGAACATGCTCAGGCGTTTCAATATCAGCGGTAGAGGAGCTGTGTTCGCCCTTATCGAGGAATTCCACGCCGGGGAGAACAGCCTGCTCCAATTCGCCAAGGACGCGAACCACTGGAGCGTGGACTTTACAAGGCGCGTCAAACTCGTAACTGAGCAGATTGCCGTCCAGACGGAAAGTCAAATGCCCGCAGATCGTCGAGGGATCGGGCTCTTGTGTGCCGGCGCTAACAAAGCAGGAGCGTGCAATTGGGTTGGAAGAATCGACCTTAACCGCTTCACTAGCGTAGTCATTGAGCGACTGACGCGCCGCGTCGATATTAATGCGACACAGATAGAATTCAATTTCGCGCCCATCCTCAGAAATCGAACGAAAGACCGGGGTAAGTCGACCAGAATTCGACCCTTCAGAATCATTAACGTATTGTTCGAGTTGAGAGAAGTCCTGTTGCTTCTGGAGGATCTCAGCGCCGTCCCCTTCTTCGTAAATCAATGGGTAAATCACCGCCAGGCGTTGGTTGTTGACAATAACGTCGGCGCCGAGACCGTCGTAGAAATTAATCGAAGTCTGACCGTCTTTTAGCGTAAGGCATTGTGAGTCTGCCAATAGAGCACGGTCAGCGAGAGCTTCGTTAAAAGCGAAAAAACGACGCGACGTCTGATAACCGCCGTCACGAACGGTCGCTACCACATTAATCTCTTCGAAAGGAAGGCGTTGAGGATAGTATAGGTCGTATTCGGTATCGCCGCGAACGTTAATCGTTGCGGTGGGATAGGAACGACGAGGATCGACCCCGTAATTTTTCATGTCGACTACGAGTGAGTCGGCGTTCGAAAGCAAATGATAAGACAACTTGCCTTCGGAAATCGTTGAGCGCGTGAATTTCACCGGCGCGTAGTTACACTGATAGATATCGACGCGTTGGATTTCCGCAAGTCCTTGTGAGTCGCCGATATCGAAGCGAATACGCAGTAGCGCGCTGTCAAGTTCCAGAGGCACGTAATAGTCGTGAAACTCTTGATCTTGAACCAGATCGAAATGAGTCGAATGACCTTCGTTGTAACCGGGCGCGGACTCTTGTGCGAAGAAGATCTGACCGGAGCCGCGCTTTTCGTGGCTGGCGCGCAATTTCACCAGAACCTGACCGGCGTGCAAAGCTGACGTCGGCTTACCAGCGCGCTGTAGGAGCGTCGACAGCATAGGACTAAAGATATACGGATCGCTGACTTGCGAATCGATCACCAGAGACTTTTCCCCACGTCTAAGCGTGACGCCATCGCGCGCCTGCCAACCGTCGAGGGTTTCTGATTCGTTGGTAAAGTCAATTGTCGCGACAAGATCGGCGTCAATGAGAACGCGCGGACAACTGTCGGGAGCAAGTTCCTCAACCGGATAACCTTCCATTTGAGCGGAAGTCGAGTCGTCCTGGCTATTGGCCGAAGACGGTAGACACAACGCTGCAAGTAACGCCATAACAAAGGCATATCGTGTCGCGTACATTTCCAGCTTACTCCTTGGTTTGTTCGGTCGCTTAGCGCCGACGTCATATAAATTCTGTAAATCTTGACTTCACAGTCGTTAGAGTCGCCAATAGATGAATCCGGCGTTCTCGTACTCTTGACGATTGAGTATCCCTTTCACGTCAATTATGGTTTTAACGCCTTGAGCGTAACGTTTTTCGAACTCTTCTCGAGCAATGGCTTTAAAAACCTCGTGCGCCGTAGCGATGATAATAGCGTCGAGATTGGTTAAGTCCTTGAGTTCCACGAGTTTGACGCCATAGAGACGTTCCACCTCTTGTGGGTCGGCTATTGGGTCGTAAATCATTGGCTCCACGCCGTATTCACGCAACTCTTCGACCGCGTCAAAGACCTTGCTATTACGCGCGTCGGGACAGTTCTCCTTAAAGGTCGCGCCAAGGATCGCAACACGTGCACATTTAACTTGTTTATTCGCTCTAATGAGCATTTTAACACAATTTTCCGCAACGTACTTGCCCATACCGTCGTTAATGCGCCGACCGGCGAGTATCACCTGACTGTGGTAACCGACGCTTTCGGCCTTATAGGTCAGATAATAAGGATCCACGCCAATGCAATGTCCCCCGACGAAGCCGGGGTAAAAACGCAGAAAATTCCACTTCGTCCCAGCGGCGGCTAAAACCTCTTGTGTGTCTATCCCTAGTTTATTAAAAATAATCGATAACTCGTTCATAAATGCGATATTAACGTCGCGTTGGCAATTTTCTATCACCTTTGCCGCTTCTGCAACTTTAATCGAGGGCGCGCGATAAACGCCCGCGCGAACGACCAACTCATAGACGCGCGCTATCAGTTCCAGGGACTCCGCGTCCATACCGGAGACGATTTTCGTAATCGTTTCGAGTCGTCGCTGCTTGTCGCCGGGATTGATACGTTCTGGAGAGTAGCCGATTTTGAAATCGACCCCGAGTTTCAGACCGGAGTATTGTTCCAACAACGGCGCGCAAACCTCTTCGGTCACGCCAGGATAGACCGTAGATTCAAAGACTACTATGCTGCCGCGCGTGAGATTAGCGCCGAGCGTACGACAAGCGCCTTCTAGCGGCGACAGATCCGGCGTGTGGTCGATCCGCACCGGGGTAGGAACCGCTACGATATGAAAACGCGCGCGTTGTAATTGCGTCGCGTCGCTGGTAAATTGCGCGGTCGTTTCCGCCACGGCGGCGTCTCCGACTTCGTGCGTCGGATCTTGACCGCTGCAGTAACGTGATATTTTAGAGGCGTTTAGGTCATATCCTACGACAGAAAGCGTACGTGCTAGTGAAATCGCTATCGGAAGACCAACGTAACCCAGACCGATCACAGACGCGCACGTCTGACCAGAAACTAATTCCTCGTACAATCCCATGCCGTTCCTCGTAAACTTCTTGACGCAACGACTTAATAAAGATACGTCACTTTACCAGTCGTTTTAATCTATTCAAAAATCGCGTCCTCGACGAGCCGTAAAGAGCCGTTTTAAACATGCGAATGACAGTAGGATAATCGTTCTGCGCCAAAGCCGCCATAAAGGCGTCGCGCTGAGCGTGAGCCGGCGCCGGACTGCGCAGACTATGATTACCGGTAAGCGCGCGGGAAAGTTCCGCGTCGAGCCACGTCGCGCCGGAGGCGACCTTCTGTCGCCACTTGGCGCCGCGAGCGCTATTGACTATGACCAGCGACACGCCAAGGTGGCGTTCGGCCTGATACGTCGCCGGTAGCTCGGCGCCCCAAAAATCGCCAAGCGTAATATCGCCTACACGCTTAATTTGCGAATAACGACACCTAGAACAACTCGGTCGTAGCGCGATATTCTTGAGAAAAACCGTGCCAATATACGAGGCCAACTGCGAGCGCCAGGGAAATTCCACGACGTCCCTAGGACCCTGGAAGGTCAGACGAACCGTATGAGACCCGCCTTGAGACTTAGAGCGAAAGTTAACGTTCTTAATTGGGTCGCCCAAACGCTTGCCGAGCCAGTCGACCCATTTACGGAACAGCAACGGCGACGGAACGCCATGACACACCAAGTCGATCGTGAGGAGATTGTCGTAATCGCGCGACAAGAACTGCCGCAAGCCAGCGACCTGACAGGGCGTGCCACAAAAGAGCGTTACACGTCCTTCCTGTAGAACCGACTTGACCTGGCGATAGATCGCTCCCACTTCTGCCTGAACGTATTTCGAGACACGCTGAGCCGCAAGTTCCTCCACGTTGTGCGCACAACAAAACCGTGCCGTTAGATCGTCGCCGTATCCAACGGCAAAGACGACGCCGTGCTGTGCAAAGACTTCTTCCGCAAAGACAGAAAAAAGCCCGCCGGAACTCGACGACGCTCGAATCGCAGGATCGTTATGCCAAGCGGCATAGAGTTCCGAAGCGCTCTGTTCCAGAGGCGCTAGTTCCTGTAGACCGGGACAAGAGTGTTCGCATCGCCGACATCCGCGACACAACTGCAGTTCTAATGTCGGACGTAAAAACCCTTCCGCGTCAGGCGTCATTTGCAATGCGCCGTGTGCACAGGCGTTATAGCATGAGGCACAGCCGGTACAGTCCGCGCTGGCGCCATATTCCGCTATCTTAATCTCTGTCATAATATTACGTCGATAGTCTTGTCCAAGGTTTTGTGGTCTAACGCGTGTAAAGCGTCGACTGCAAAGGAACGCGCGCGCCGACGACACAAAAATCGATTTCGGCGCGCCCTTGTCCATTATAAACGCGAAAGGCGTCGCGACAAGAAGACGCTGTGCATTTATGGGAAGCGAGGGCGTTGCGCTCAGGAGCGTCGTAACGTTATTGCGCCCTATTAATAAAGCGCCGAAAATCTTGCTGAAACTGCTCCAACGAACCGAAACACGCCTGGAAATCCTCGCGGCGCGCTTCGTCGCTATACGCCGGGTAGCGGCGCGTGGCGAGGATCGTGAGGTATTCCGCAAGTTCGTGCGTGCGCTTACGATAACAGTAGTAAAAGAGCGCCCAGGCCGTGGCGTAGCCGTAATCGTCAAGCGTCTGTGCGAAAGAGTCGTGGAAAAGAACCTCGGGAAGCATTGTCAGATTAGGGTCGCTTTCGAAACCGTCTTTGAAATCATACAGACGAGGACGATTCACTGGAAAGGTCTTACCGAAACGCCAGCCGAGAGTTGCCGAACCGCTCGACGGTTCGAAGAGCATTGCCATACCCTCGATCGCCCAAGAGGGACTTTCGCGCCTAGCGGAGAAGAACCCGTAGTTGTAGGCGAGCAGGTGAGTTGTCTCATGAACGATCGTACAGACGTTCGTCTCAGAGTTATCACGTTCCTTAAGAGCGCGTGCGAAATGATTCACACGTCGACGCGAACCGACGCCGACGCTTTCTTCGCGAGAGTCGGAAATACCGGGCGCTTCCTGAGAGTAACCGGTGCGATCGTAGACGAAACACGCGTTATACCGAGCGTTATAGAACCCGGTCGGTTTCGATTCGCTCTGCCAGTAGCTTTCACCGCGAATTTCTGCCGCCATGACGTCGAATTCCTCGCGCGTTGCAAACAGAACGACCGTCAGTGGCGAGTCTAATTCACAAGCTTCGAATTCCATGGTCTCAACGAACTGGTCGAACGCTTGCGCAACGCGCTCTAGTAGTTCGCTAAGCCAAGCCAAATAGGACTCGCTCGCGTCGGTGACAATTATAAAGCGATCGGTCGTACGCACTCGCATCCGATTGGACGAGTCGGCGCGTGATAGAACAGCGTCGTACCGTGCGCAAAGCTCGCCTTCGAGACGTTTAACCAGGTCGGCGTCGAAGCGCGGAGGCTCGCTCGCGCCGAGCGGTTGTGGAAAGCGCACGCCGCACAACAGCGCAATCAAAAGAATCCAAACGAATAATTGGCACGACTTAATTGTCATGCGCATAATAGAACCTCTTGTCTTGTAACCGAGGCGTAGCACATTAGAAAATGCGCCGTTTTGGGGGGATTTTAGGGGCGTCGTTCGGCTTGTCGTCGACCGAGTCCTTTGGCGCGACCGGCTCCGGTTTGGGAGGAGCGTCCGGTTTAGCGTCGCCTTCTGACTTGGCGTCGCCCTCGGGTTTGGGCGTGTCGACATTCTCGTCCTTAGCGTTTTGTTCCTTGGGGCGCTCCGCCTGTTCCGGCGGGGCGTCTTGCGATTCTTGCTTTGGCGTCGCAGCGCCCTGCTCTTCTTCGTCGTCGCCCCAGTCGATTTCGTCGAAGAGACGTCGGCGCGGTTTGTCAATCGCCTCCTCGGGCTTCTGGGTCGGTTCCACGCTGGCGGGCTCGGCGTTATCTTCCGTTTCGACCATGAGCGTCGAAGTCGATTTGGGGTCGTCCTTCTGCGCACGAGGCTTTTTGCCGACGCGCTTTTGTTTTTGTTTCGCCTCCTCGCGCGGGTCGGGCAGACCGTACTTTGCACGAGCTTGTGTCTGAGCCGTTTCTGGATCGACCCCGTCAAGTTGCATTGCGAGCGCGTCGACAAATGCGCAAAGTTCAGTATAAAGTCGATCCCATTTGTCAGTGAAATAGTACGTGAAATCGCGCTCACGCTCGCTACTGGTATAGCTAGAGCGCTGACCCACCGCCATATTGTCCTGCAAATATTGGGATAGTTGCTTGGGATAATAGGTCAGTAAATAGGCGAAGAGCGCCCAAGAGACCGGATAGGCGCCCGCTTCGTCGCCGTTAATCTCTTCCGCGGTCGCCACGCGTCGCACAACGCTCGGGTCTTTATTAGTACGTGCGAACGCCTGAAACTCACGAACGCGTTGACGATTAATTGGGAAATCGTTTTCAACTTTCCAACCGCCGTCTTTCGGCTCGCCACAGGGCGGTTCGAAGAGCATCGCAAGACCTTCTATGGCCCAGGTCGGGTTGCGACCGGTGCGGCAGAACATTCCACGATTATACGAGACCTGGTGAGTCGTTTCATGAATGAGCACAGAGACAAAATTCTCAGACTCCGGGCGCGCTAAGATTTCCGCAACCGCTTCGCGAAAACGCTCTTGACGCTTCTTTTTACTGAGTCTTTCCTTGGACTGCTCCACGGCGCCAAGTTGCTCCTCCAGACCGGTGGAGTCAAACTGGACGGAACGGTTCGGTCCGGAGAAA
This sequence comes from Planctomycetia bacterium, assembly GCA_030537455.1. GTDB lineage: Bacteria > Planctomycetota > Planctomycetia > Pirellulales > Thermoguttaceae > RUG369. The sequence continues at coordinate 11,363 of JAUNMR010000036.1, forward strand.
TAGCATCCGATCGGCTTATTCTTACGATTTTTGAAGTCCGACATATGCGCGGTCATATAGTCGTCGAAGTCGGCCTTACGCGCAAAAATAATCACCACCATTGGTTCGGTAAGTTCGGACATACCGATCCCTAGGTATTTAACGAAACGCTCATATGCGTCTTCGACATTTTCGCACAGATAAGACGTCCACAGCGCGTAGTCGTCGCTAGTATCGTAAATAAAGACGAAATGCTTAGTGAAACCGTATTTAGCGCGCGGTCCAAACTCATTAAGGAGCGTCGGAATCAGCGATTCCATCGCCTCCATCGGTTTCCCTTGCGACTCTTTTTTACTCGCTTGTCGCTGAACCTCCTCCCATTCTTTTTTAAACTCTTGTTCCTCCGGAGTTAACGGGCGCTCCGGTATTTGCACCTGCGGACCGGTCGGAATGATCTTTTCCCAATTAGGATAGGTAGGAGAATGCGGTAGAAAATGCGTAAAGCCTGTGGAAAAACGCGGCGGTTCCAAGGCGTCGCTATGCGCGCAGCAAAGAACGGCGCCCAGAAGCGTTAGCGCGAGCGTCCATAGTAATGTCTTTAAATTAAGCGTTTTCATAAGAACGCCTCTGTTCTACATTTTATAGCGCAGATCGGCAGAACAACCGACGCCAATGTCAGGGGACGTAAGCGCTGCGATTACAATTTCTTAATGAACTTAAACAGATTGGTTGTGAGTTTGTCCCAATCGTCGCCAAAAAATTTCTCGAAATCTTCCACGCGTTGTTCGGGCGTATAGACCGCGCAGGGATCCTTCTTTGACATTTCTGTCATATAGGCCGCCAAATCCTTCGGACGTTTCTTATAGAGGTAATAGAAGAGCGCCCATGAGAAGGCGTAAGAACCTTCTAAGTCCTTGTAGAACACGTCTTGACGAACTAGGGAACGCAATGGATCGCGCAACTGATTGGAATTGACATACCGAATGAAAACTTTCAGTAGGCGCTCGTTGGTCGGGAAATTGCTACGGTAGCCCCAGCCGTCCTGCGACGCTTTCCCATTGGGCGTTTCAAATAGCAAAGACAGACCTTCGACTGACCACAGAGCGATCGGACCACAACGCAGAAACAGACCGCGATTGAACGCGATCTGATGCGTCGCTTCGTGTACGATCGTCGCCACATTGAACGCCGCGTTCGGACGCGAAAGAAACTCCTTTGTCTCCAGTAGGGTACGACGTCGACGCGTTTTACCCTCCTCGCGACCGCCCTCTACCTGCGAGAGGTCGTAAAGCGCCACGCGATTGGTCTGCATACTATAAAACGCGGCGACTTGATCTGAACCGCCGGTTTCGGGAATCGAATAGGTCAAAAACTCCGCTTTCGACGCAAAGATCAAAACCGGCATTGGTTCGACACGCGTATTGAGCTCGAAATTCTGACGCAACGCGTAACGACGAAAGCCGTCTTCGAGACTTTCAAACAGACGCATGCACCATTCGACATAGCCCTCGCTGGTGTCGTAAGCGAAGAGAAAATGTTCTGTCTCTTTGAATTGAAAGCCGTCCCCAAGTTCTTCCGCGAGCGTCTTCTTCATCGCCTCGCGAATACTTTCGACCGTCGCGTCGGGCGCTTCTTCCACCGACTCGATAATACGTTGTGGCAACCAGAGCAACTCGCCGGAATCGTCCTCCACGAGATAGAATCCACGACCGCTACTGAGACGGAAATCCGCTATCGGACGACCGAGTACCGACAGACCGGTATAGCGCGCCGGTTTATGCTCTGAGGAGGTTGTCTGCGTTGCGTTAGGGTCGAAACCGCTCGTGCGACGGTCGACGCCGAACGGCTCGGTCAATTTCACACAGACGCGACCGGTCGCCACACGCGCGGCGTTCTGTTCGTGCGACGACTTACCGGCGCTCGACGTCGACGCAGACTCTGGCGAATCGTCTCCGGAAGACACGGCGGTCGGTTCCTCCGGCGCGTCTAACGACGCGGTTTGCGCCGCGACCATCTTACACGTTATCGCGCTGGCAAAGACTATCAGGACAATGTTCAAAGCGCGAAGTACGCGCCGCGTTAAGTTCGAGCGAGCGATTGACATAGGCGTCGTCTCTCAATCAGTTGGCGACTAATTTGCGCGTCGAGGACTATTTACCCAGGAGCGTTTCTTCCCATTCGGATTCTTTAAATCCAACCAGAACCTTATCTTCTGTCACGAGGATCGGGCGTTTAACGATCATACCGTCGCTAGCAAGCAGGTCGTACTGCTGCTTCTCGCTCATGTCGCCAAGGCGATCTTTGAGATTCAACTCACGGTATTTCTGACCGCAGGTATTAAAGAACTTGCGAAGGGGAAGACCGCTAAGTTTATTCCATTTCTTGAGTTCCGAAAGCTTGGGCGGCGTCTCTTGAATATGACGCGCTTCAAACTCTAACTTGTGCTCTTCCAGCCACTTTCGCGCTTTACGACAGGTCGTGCACTTAGGATATTCGATGAAAAGCAACATGAAAAGTTCCTCTGATACAATGTGAGGGACGCGTCGACGGAGTCGCTCACAAGAGTTGTGATTATTAAAGTTAGCGAATGTGCGGTAGTCCCTCGGCGTCGAAGTCGACGAAACGTGTGAAGACCTCGCGCTTCCAGCCGGGCGAACGTTCGACTTTCGCGTGGTAGATATATCGCATTTGAGCGTCGTTATCGCGCAAGAAGCAGCCGTGCCCTACGCCGAACTGGCGAGCGTCGCTTTGCAAAAACGGCTCAGGCAATTTACGCCAAGACGCGCTCTGCATTGGGTCGTCTCCAACCAGTTCCAGTAGCGCGACTTTATAAGTCGGCAACCAACTGGCGCCACAGGAGTAAGACAAAAAGACCCTGCCATTGGGCGCATAGAGAATTTCCGGACCTTCGTTGAGTCCGCGTGTTTCTTTTGTTTCCTCCACTCGCTCCCAAAGGTAGTCGCAATTATTACAGATCCTCACGCGCGGCGTCGTCAACCTAACGGGGTCAAGTTCTAACTTCGCGATATACAGATACTGAATATCACGCTCGTCTTCCCACCCAGACCAGATGAGATAGCGTTGACCCTGATGCTCCAAGACCGTTGAGTCAATGGCCCAGCGATTATTGGTCTTCCCTTCGAGGTCGTCGCCGGTATAGAGAGGTCCACAGAGCTGGTAGTTCGAGTACGGATCGTCGTTTTCACTTACCAGAACATAGGTTAGGTGATTCTCATTGCGACCGTCGTCGGCGGCAAAGAAGACATAGAAGCGTCCGTCGAGGAAATGAATTTCCGGCGCCCAGAGCTCGCGCGAATAAGCGCCAGTGCGTGGCGCGCGCCAGATCGTCTTCTTCTGACCAGGCTCGTCGAGCGAATCGGACTGCCACAGCCAAATCTCGCGCGTCGGGTTATTCGACTGACTCCAGTAGTACTTGCCGTTGTGTGCAATGACCCAGGGATCAGCGCCGGCTCGAATAAATCGTGGAGCGTTAGGATCTTGTACGGCGGATTGCTCAGTCGCGTCGTGCACGTCCTTTTGAGCCATGACTGGCGCGGTTGAGCCGAGAAGCGCGTAGAACGCTAATAGTAGCGTCAGCGATCGCCACACAAAAACGGCGCTCCTTCTAAGAGTCGTCATTATATCGTTCCTTTATAGTCACAAATGTCAGACGCGTCGAGGACTGAGGCAAGGACGGCGCTTTATCAAGGGCGTCTAAACCTCGCGAAAGGCGGTCCAGTCGACGCCGAGTTTTCTCATTCGCGCGCGCAGGGTGTGGGGGTGGATCTGCAAAAGGGTCGCCACGCCATTGGGACCTTCGACCACGCCGTGACAACGACGCAACGCTTCTTCGATATGTCGACGCGCCGCCTGATCGAGCGTTAAAAAGTCAGAAGAGTCCGGTTCTAGCGTCTGGGCGGCGACGTCGTTCGGCGTGGCGCGACTGTTATTCATAGCGCTCGGCGTCGCCAAAAGGACGTCAAGCTTCTCGGGGAAAGCGTTCTGACGCACAACGGCGCGCATAATCCGACGCAGATCGTCCAAATTACCGGGCATATCTAGCGCGCGGAGACGTTCGATTTCACGCGCGCTCAGCGGCTGACAGGGCGCTCCCCAACGATTCGACTCCTGCGTCAAAAAGCGCGTCGCCAACGCTGGCAGATCCTCCAAACGTTCGCTTAAGGGCGGTAGCGCTATCGGGAAGCGTGTGAAGATCGCCGCCAGTTCTGGGACAATCCCCCGCAATGCGTCTTCCGACGAGGCGCAGGTTCGGCACAAAAGAATCTGAACGACGCTATGGGCACGGTCGATTGTGCGCGCAAGGTCGCGTTGACGCGACGCCGGAGCGTCCTCTATACGACAAAAACACACAGCGACGCGCCGAGGCGACTGGGCGTCGCCCGTGACAATAAGCTGAAGGAGTCGCTCCCAATGCCGCGCGCTTAAACGATCGCAACGCGCTCTGAGGAATTCGCGAGCGCTCACGCGTGTGGCGCCGACACAAGCTGAACCGGCGATTAGACGCGCAAAACTTTCTTTACCAACGCCGCGCTGTCCCAGCAATGTCGCGCACAGACCGCTTTGGCGCGCATAACGCGCGCGTCGGTACGCTTCCGCGAGGGTTCCTATGACTCCGATAAGCTCTGCGTGTGACAATGTCGATGATTCCTTACGAACAAAACACGACGCAACGCGCCGACTATAATCCGTATTGTACACTCTTTTAAACAAAAAAGACGCCGTCTACACGCCAATCACAGAAAAAATAGATCGCTTACTCGGCGTAAACCTCACGCTCCTGTGTCGTCGTGCCCTGTAATCAAGAAATAAATATTTTAGTTCAATCAAATGTTAGATGCGCTTGACGAATTAGACAAATCTATTAGAATACGCAGGAGAATGAAGAGACGTGGCGCCACGTCCCGTCTAGCCCGACAATTTACGAAAAATACGGCGGTGTGCGCCGCCCTTTATAACTGGCTAACGCCAGTTTTTATTACCTAACTAAATTAGGGGTGGCTAACTATCTGTTCGATAGCTAGTTGCCGACTCACAAGATTACAGACGGTATTTGGATAATAGTAAGATTAGCCAAACTTCATAACCGCCGTGATCCCTATAGACATTCGCTCCACATAGACCTCAAGCCATTGAACGCGCACGCCTGCGCGCGTTCGCCTCAAGGAGCAATCGTATGACACACGCCACTACACAAAATACCGAGACGACATTATCCCGTGGGCGTCACAACGCCTTTACCCTTGTTGAATTACTCGTGGTCGTCGCTATTATCGGCGTCTTAGTCGGTCTACTCTTGCCCGCGGTACAGACCGCGCGCGAAGCCGCCAATCGTATGCAGTGCATGAGCAATATCAAGCAACTTGCCCTGGCGATTCATAGTTACGCCGACGTTTACAACGGGAAATTGCCCTCTCTCGATAACAATTTCCCCGATCGCACCGATTTCGGGTTCTCGATCTTCGTGCCTATGCTCCCCTTCATGGAGCAGACGTCGCTGTTCGAGAAGATCCAAGCTTACCCGACAAACCCTGGTCTGATCAACGTCACGTCGATTATGATCTCTGGCAGTAGTCCCAGCTCGCCCCCCTGGCGAACGCAAATTCCCGCGCTACTGTGCCCGTCTGGTTATTACGCCGAAACAATTCACCCGTCTTTCCTCACTGGAGCTACAAGCTATTTAGGCTCCAGCGGCGACTTCCCCTTGCACATGAAGACCACGGAATCGGAAACCTATAAGATCAAAGGCGTCGGACGCGGACCCTTCCTCACTAAGGATTGGCGCAGTCTCGCCGCGGTCTCCGATGGGACCTCTAACACCGCGTGCTTTAGTGAACGCGTGATCGGTCGCGTCGGTAGCGGCGGCGGCGGTAAAAGTTTGCGCATGGTCGACACTTATATCGTCATGGCGTGGAAATACGGCACTGCAATGAATCCCGATCCGACGGCACAAGGCGCCGCGATTGCTCCGAGTAAATGTTTGGAATTCATTGGAATCGGAGGCGACTACATCCAACCCATGCCCGCGGGCTCTGCGCTCACAATCAATAGCCTATGCGGTCGCAACTGGGCCTATGGCGACGCGCTCGACACTACCTTCAGTACAATCATAGCGCCAAACGGTCCCTCCTGCTCCTCTTTCTACGCCTATTTGGCCGGTCCGTCCAGCAACCACACCAACGGTTGCAACGTTGCAGTACTCGACGGCTCCTGCCGATTCGTCTCCAATATGGTCGATACCGGCGATCCGTCCGCGTCGCCCGTTAAAACCGGCGCGTCGCCTTACGGCGTCTGGGGAGCCTTTGGTTCCGCTAATGGCGGCGAAACGCCCGGTCAGCTCTAATCTTCCCACTATCACACAGCCCTCGAGGTCAATATGGCTCGCTCAACTAGCGGAACTCAACGTTCCTTTTTACTTTCGATTAGCGTGATTCTATGCCTCAGCGCGCTGACGTTTAGCGCGTTCGGCTGTCGTTCCCAAAAAATCCCCGGACTTGTGCGCGTCGAGGGCGTCGTGTTGTATGAGGGTCAGCCCCTGGCCTGGGCAAGCGTGGGATTCGCGCCCGAGCAAGTCGATCCCGCCGACGGAGCGCGCTTCGCTACTGCTCTGACAGATCAAAACGGTGAATTTCAACTCTCAACCCTCGGAATTAAGGGCGCGCTGCCAGGCGACTATGTCGTCACCGTTGAAAAATACATCGCCAATAAGGAAAACGCCGTGGAACAATGGTCGCAAGCGCGCCAGCAGGCCGGCTACAAAGAACCGGAACCTCCGCAAACCATTGACGTTGTGACCGCGATCCCACTGGAGTTCTCCGTAAAAAAAACCTCGCCCTTAACCGCGACCGTTAACGCCAAGGGTAAAAACCGATTCGAAATCGATCTGTCCGGCGCGACGGAACAATAACGCGTTCGTTCAACGTTACTTCCCTAAATGACATAAGCGCCGACGTTGCCGCTGGCGACGCGCGTTACACACAATATAACGAGTTCTCAAATGACGAATCAAATTTGCCGCTCCCAATCGACGCCACGCGCGCTCGGGTTTACACTGGTCGAACTCCTCGTTGTCATTGCGATTATCGGCATTCTCATCGGACTGCTACTGCCCGCGGTACAGGCTGCACGAGAGGCCGCAAGAAGAATGCAGTGTACAAACCGTCTCAAACAGCTCGGTATCGCCTGTCAGAACTACCACGACGCGACCAAAACCTGCTTTCCCGCTGGCGCCTTCTCAGTGCGTGGCTCCGACGACGTGTATCGTCGCGTCTCCGGCTTCGTGCCACTACTGGCCTATATGGAACAAGTCGCGCGATTCGACGCCATTGCAAATGACGTCTTCACCGTCGATATCAACTCCGACTCCCCCGCACAAGACGCGTTAATCAATACGATTCCCGATTACCTGTGTCCCTCCGACTCCGCCGGGAAATCCGACTCCGGTCAAGCTAAAACCAACTATCGCCTCTGTTACGGCGACTACCCCTGCCACAGCGCCAATATGGCGGGCGATACTGCCGGCGTACTGGGCGCCGGTAAGACCAATATTTGCAACGCCGACCGCGGAATGTTCGCGACGCAGCAGTGGAACGGTATCAAGGGTTGCACCGACGGTACGAGCAATACGATCCTTATGAGCGAACGTGTTGTCGGCGATGGGAATATCCGCGTTAAGAAAGCGGGAATTATCACCTCGTCCCAATCTCAGTTGCCCGCTACGCTTGTCAATACGGTCGTGGAAGTCGCCAAAGGCAACAACGCTGTCGACGGTTGCATGAACCTCGCTAAGGGGCGAAATATTGTCGATTCCGTCGCCGACTCGGAAATTGGAAATTGGTCCGGGCAGCGTTTCGCCGACGGCGCTATTGTCTACACCGGTTTTATGACGATTCTTCCGCCGAACGCGCCCTCGTGTATCGCCAGCTCCGAACTTACAAGCGGCGGTATGCTCACCGCTAGCAGTAATCATCACGGCGGCGTAAACTGCGTTATGGTCGACGGTTCCGTAAGATTCGTCGCCGATAACGTCGACTATACCAGTATCAATGGCAATGCCGTCGAAAAGATTGGATACAATAGCTTTACCGAATACGGCAAATCGTACCACGGCGTCTGGGGCGCTATGGGCACTCGCTCCGCAAACGATTAATCTGACGGTTGTCTTTTAGCGCTATTGCCAACGCTCAATCGAACCGCCAAGAGAATTTGTCGGCTCGGTTGAGCTTGATTTATATCAGAACCCAACCATTAAGGGTCGTTACATGTCGCGTTTTTCGTTCAATTCGAACTTTCGTTTGCTCGTCACGGTTACCGTCGCCGTCTCACTCGTGGCCATTTTGACGACCCTCCTACCCGCTCAACAGTCCACAAGATCAACCGCCAGAACGTCTTCCAGACAAAGCGACAGTGGCGCCGCCAGCGCTCGCAGTAACGCCGACGCCAATAGCGCCAGCGGCGTAACTTCACGCGTCGCCGAGCGTTACTGGAAGATCCTTCTGGGTAATCCGCGTCCTGGCGCGGCGCTTGAGCGCGTCTATGCCGACGCGGCGCAACGTAGCAACGGAGTCGAGCAACTCATTGCCCACGCGCAAAAACTCGCCGAAACCTCAACCGGTCAGGAAAAAGCCAACGCCTTAACAGTCGCCGCGCTACTGCAGATGAGACGTAATAATCTCACCGACGCAGAAGAGCTTCTTTCACAGGCGTTAGAGGTCGAACCGAACGCGCCGCAAGCGCGCCTGGCGCTCGCCAATATCCTCCTGACCTCAGGTCGACTCGCCCAGGCGTGCCAAGAGTACGAGCGCGCGCTACAGACCGAACTGACCGACGAAGAGCGACTCGACGCGCTACAGCGACTCGGTCAGACCTATGCTAAGTTACAGCTAAACGACCAAGCGGAAAAGATTTGGGACGATATGACCGCGCAGTACGCCGACGACCCGGACGTACTACAGCGTGTGGCGGAAATTCAAGCCGACGCCGGTCAATTCCGCAAAGCCGCCAATGTTTTTGACCTCATCGAAGCGCTCGCAGAAAAGAAAAACGACGTCCAGACTTACGTCGACGCCAACGTCGCCGCCGGCGATATGCTCATTCGTCTAGGCGAGCAGGACGCCGCCCTAGAACGCTTCCAACGCGCCCTCGATAAGCTCGCCCCGACACACTGGCTCTTCCAATCGATCCGCGACCGAATTGAATACCTCTTCTTACTACGTGGCGATTACGACGGCATGACGCTATACTACCAGCGTCGACTCGAAAGCGTCCCCAACGACCTCGACGCCGCCGCAAGACTGGCCGTCGCTTATGGCGCTTTGGGACAGTACGACCAGGCGCACGCGACGATTGAAACCGCGCTACTGCGTGCGGAGCAAAATATCGAGCTGCGTCGCGTCGATATCGAACTGGCGCTGGCGCAAAACGACTATGTCCAGGCGGATAAACGATATACTGAGCTTGAAAAACTCAACGCGCTCTCGCGTATTGATCTAACCGCCTGGGGCGACGTCGCGCTCAAAAACGACGCGCTCGGCGTGCAACAGCGTCAGGAACGCGCGATCGAACTGTGGACCAGCGCCATAGACGAGGAAAATCTTGGCGGCGCGCTACTTATCGCCGAAAAACTCGCGGAAAATAACTTCAATCAGCAGGCGGAAGAGCTACTGCAAAAGCTCGCGCGTGAAAATCCCGAGGATTTCGAGGTCGTTAAGAGCCTTGCGAAGTTCTACTTCCTGCATTCTCGCGACGCCGAAGCATTTGCCACGCTCGACGCTTTCTCACAAAACGTCCAGAACGATCCAACGCTCTGGTCTAAGCGTGCGGAATTCCTGCGCTCGCTCAATTACAAAGAAGAAGCGCTCGACGCGATCGCTCACGCAGTTGCGCTCGCGCCGGAAAATTTCGGCTATCTCGAAACACAGTGCGATCTTAAACTCGACGTCGACATACTCGACCAGCTCGATGAACTACTCGATCAACTCGACAAGATCGCCTCTACCGACGAGGAACGTACCCGCGCCTTCTCCAAACGCTTGACCTACCACGATAAACTTGCCGACCAGCGCGAGTTCCTCGACCAGCTTCAGGAACGCTTGGCGCAAGATTCCCTCGACCCCGAGGCGCGCGCCTACCTCTACGACCGAATACTGGCCGCGTTACTGTATTACGACGACCCCAACGGCGCTACCAAGACGCTCCTGGCCGCGCTCAACGAGCCGATCGAGCACGTCGCCTTACTCAAACGCACGCCGGAAATTATCGCTAAGTCGCAAACCCCGGAGACTTCGCTGGAACTACTACAAGTCGCTATAGAAAAGGATCCGACTCGTAAGGTCGAGTACCTCCGCGGCGTCGCAAAGTTACAACTGGAACTCGGACGTGTCGACGACGCGCTGCAAGCCGTGCACAACGCGTTGCAAGAGAGCGCCGCCGACCCTGCTAACTATAGAAGTTGCGCTGAGTTATTACTAGAAGCGCAACAGTACGACGAAGCAATTGAACTCCTGCAAACCGCGGCGCAACTCGACCCGTCTGATCGCGCCTCGCTATTACGACTGGCCGCGCTACTAGATCAAATCGGCAGAACCGAGGAGGCGCTCAATCACCTTTGGACGATCTACAATAACCTAACGCGTTTAGAGGACAAGCTTTCGATCGTCACCGCGCTCGCGGAATATTACTTCAAACTCGACCGATTTGAGGAACTGTCCGAACGACTGCGCGTCAATCGTACCGGCGAGGACGCGCGTCGCGAAAACGCCTACTGCCTCGCGCGCGCTCAGATGACTGTGAAAGATTACCAGTCCGCGCGCAATACCCTAGAGAACGTCGCCGCCTTTATCGGCGCGCGCGCCCAGGACGACGCCTTTCTTCTGCACACCCTCTCGAACCTTGCGGAACTGCAGAACGACATGGACGCCGCGATTCGTTACCAGGAAAAGCTTTGTGACCTGGACGAATCGACCGCGGAAATGGATCGACTCCTGGCGCTCTACCGGCGAGTTGACGACAAAGCGAAAAGTCGCGAATACTTAAAGACGCATATTCTCCCGCGCGAACCGCTATGGAAACAACTTGAAACCGTGGACGTGCTTCTGTCCATCGAGGACTACCAGGGCGCACAAGAGTTGCTCGACGTCATCGACGCTAAATTCCCGCGCTCGTGGGAAGTCCTTGCACGACGCGTGGCGCTACGTGCATGGACAAACGACGCTAAGCTCAACGACGATATCGCTCTATTCAGAAATTTACACGAATCCCCCCAGGCGAAATCAAGTAAGCTCGTCGCGTTCGAACGCGCGCTTCAGACCTCCGGCGCAGTTACTATTTCCGGCGACGCCTGGACGCTCGGTTCATATAAAGGTTGCGCTCTGGACTCGCTCAAATCCCCGGAAGATTTTAGAGCGCTCGCTCAACAGACCCTCCTGTGCGTCTATCGCGATAAATTACAGCTAACCGACCGCAACGTTCGCTCCGCCTACGCCGCGCTCGCTAAGCCGCAAATGCCGACCCCGAACTTCCTGTCCTATGGGGCTGCCTCCCTCTTCTGCGATATGCTACTGGCGCGCGCTTTGTATGATCAGACTCCAATTCAAAGCCATGAAGATCTCAGTGAACGTTTAAAGGAAAGTTTCGTCGCGCCGATCGCAAAGGCGCTCGATAGTTCTGACACGAACGTTGCCAAGATGCAATACGCGGCGCTGACATATCACACGATGTGGATTAACGTTTTCGGCAATGACGACCAAGCGTTCCTAAGCCTAGCGCCACAATTACAAGAGGACGCCGCCCTATTAGTTCAATCCCTCGCCGATCGGGACGACGCTTGGCGTAACGAGGCGTTCCCCAATGCTTTAGCGCGCCTGGCTAATGCCGAGGGTCAAGACGCCGAGGAACTGGCGACCTTCCTGCTCGACACATTACAACGCTCCCTCGACGCCAATCACGTTGCGGACGATTCCGTTCTGTGGTCCAGCGCCTATCCGCTCGCGCGCATGCTCAACGAGCGTCGTCTCGCCGCCCAGGCGAAGATTGCGCAAGAGCTTATCGCACGCGCTGGAGCAAAGGATTATCACGTACTGCTCACGGTCAACCCGAACGAAGAAGAGTTGACCTTTGAGGATTTCGCTCAACGTATTAAGGACGCGCAAGTTAGCGCGCTACGTCAGATCCGCAATAGCGCCGACGTGACCAACGCGCGCGAAGCGTTCGGTCAGGCGTTTGCGGCTCAGGCGCGTCTGGAGTTGCGACGCGCTTTCCGCCAGGGCGATCAAGCGGAACTGCAGCGTGCGCTCAAAACAATCGACGTTCACGAGTTACTCGCCTCTAAACTCGCCTTTGGCCGCGCCGTCTTCGGCTCCTTCGTCGCTATGAATCGTCGCGACCTCTTCGAGGGCGTCGCGCAAAACAAGCAGACCAAAGCCGCGTTCGAAGAACTTCAGACTCGACTCTACCAGATCCTCGAACTTGCCTGTCAGACTGAACTTGAAATGGCGCCTCTTTTCCAAGAGAAGGACGCGCGTACTCGCGTCGCGCCGACCTATGCGACCAACGACGTGCTCAATTACCTCAGTCGTAACGGACAAGTCGCCTTTAATTTGGCGATCTACCTTATCGACAAGACCTTGTACGACCAAGAGCGTCCCGACACGATCCTGACCGCCGGCAAACTACTGGAAGACATTGGCGGCGCGCTCTTTGCGCTCGATATTTCCGACGCCAACCAGTCCCTGGAGTCGAACCCATTCACGCGATACCGTAAATTCTATCAGTACGTGGAAACCGAGCTTCCGCAACGGCTTGCGACCCTTGAACCGCGCTATCGTCTGCTGAATCTGGAACTTGCCGACGCGCTACAGGCGATCGACCGCGGCGAAACGCCGACCGATACCGTCGAGGACGCGCAAGCCAAGGCCAATACGATACTATCAGAAGGTCGTCGCGGCGAGCGTACGCCTACGCTCGTGGCGCTTGCGCTCTTAGCGAAAAACCAAAACCAAGACGACAAGGCGCTGGAATATCTCCTGCAGATCGCTCCGGTAAGCCTAACGGAATCGAACGCTTTGGAACTCGCTATTTTAGAAGCCTTCCCCGCGACGCAGAACGACGCGATTAGGGCGCGACAGAGCGAAGCGACCGAACGTCTACTCGGTCGTCGCCTCACCGAACCGGAAGCGACGCGACTGTGGGCGGCGTTGCGCGCTAATAACGCGCAGGAGCAAGCGGAAATCATTCGCGCGCGTCTACAAGCGTTCGCGTCTGACTTCGCCGTCGTTGCGCAATTACTCGATACGCTCATCGAGCGTGCAGATAATTCTCAGCCGCTAGACGACGCCGACGCCGCCTTTGCCGTGCGCGTCTTCCGCGTTCCCTCCTGGACCTCGCGCGATCCCAAGGCGCTCGCTGAATTGCGCGCTAAAGCCTTGGCCGCGCTCGCTTACGCTGGAAAACTACCGCAAACGCAAGAGTCGCTACAGCGTCTGGTTGAAAATGCCCCGGGCGCTTACGACCTGCTCATGAGACTCGCGCAGATCAATATTCAGATGGGGCAGACCGATAAAGCGGTGGAAATTCTCACCGCGCTGGCGTCGAAACTCCCCAACGACGCTAGCGTTATCGCCGAATACGCCGATACCCTCGCGATGGTCGGACAGGCGGAGCAGGCGCGCGATTTCCTCATGCGCGCTTATCGTCGCAAGCCAGAGGATTACTTCGCCGGCTCCGGTCGACCGAGTTTCTGGACGCGCCAAGACGACTTGCTCTTCCTTAAGGATTGCCCCTACGATACAGTTGCGGCAAATGCCTATGCGTCCTTGACTTATATCGTCGACGCACTCGATTCGCCCCAAACGCACGAAACCGCCGCACAATTGCTACAGGATCTGTGGAATAATGATTCCGCCGACCCGAGCGCGCGCGCCGCGTTGCGTCAGGTCGCCGCGCGTGTCTTTGCGCGCAATCCGAACGCGGAATTCACCGAATACCTCGTGCAATGGCTTCTGGAATCGATCGAACCCAATAACGAGCCGAACCAACCCTACCCGGACTTCGCCGACCCACACACGATCGTCACCTGGCAAAACGACTCGCCCGAAACCCTCGCCACCGCCGCGCTACTTGCGCTCGACCCCGACAAGCAACGCGACTTCCTGCTACAAATCGCCCAAAAGGTCGACGATATTTGCGACGTCTACGCACAACGCAAAAACGACTCTCCTGTGCGACAAAGCGCCGCACTGGTTTTGCAGTTTGAACTACTCGCACGACTGCAGGAAATTGATCAAGCGCAAAAAGCGTTACAAGACGATTTACAACTCGACGTCTTCTGTGCCGACGGCTTTAAATACGACGCTCTGGCGCTGTGTCTGGCGATCGAGCGCTTCCTGCCCGAGAACGGCAAGGGGTTCGATCGTGATATACTCTTGAACCTCCTGGAACGCGCTTACCATGAAAACGACCACCCCGCATACGAAAGGTATTTCTTCACGCGTATTTACACTTATGGTATGTTAAGCGATAATGAAGAAACCAAAACGCGTTACGTCCAATTGACTGAAAAGAAACTCCTGGAACTTCTGCGACTACTACGCAACGCCGATCTCGCTTCCGACAAGCGCGTCGGCGGCTCTATGGAGACGGTCGATTCGATTAATACCTACGTGCAGACCTTTATTCCCGTCATGCTGGAAATTGGGCTGAACAATGAGGTTCGCGAACTCATTAACGCCTCAGAATGCGCCGCGCTCTTGCAAAACAAGGACGACCCCGACGCGCTACCGACTTGGCGTGAACTACTGCAATTCCTCAGCGACGTCGCCAACGAGGTCAAAGCCGACGTGCCCGAGGCGTAATTTAAACGCCCAGGGTAAATGAATTAGACTAGCTTATAACAACATCGAGTCCTACTAAGTTCTTAGGGCATAACGTAAAAGGATATGAAAATGAACGCTAAGAAGAACATTATTTCGATCGTCGTGATTGTGGCGCTCTTTGGCGCTCTGGGCGTGATCTGCGTCGCCTCCAAGGGCAAGTCAAACGACGCCAACGCCGCCAACGTCTCCGCGAAAGAAGCTCAAAACGCTGTTAAGATCTGCCCCAACTCCGGTCTGCCCTGCACCGGCGACGGAGACTGCGACGACGAATGCGAAGAAGAGTGCGAATAATTACTCGCCATACCTCTATAACTCTCATTACAATAGACATTAGACAGGACGACGCCAAGTCGCTATGAACGAACAAATCGATCTCCAAACTCAATTGAACCTCACGCGTGATAAGATCAGCGCGCTCGAATCCGAAATTGCAAAAGTACTCGTCGGTCAGCGTCAAGTCGTTCGCCAGGCGATTATCGCCATGCTCGCGCGTGGCTGCGTCCTATTCGAAGGCGTGCCCGGTCTGGGCAAAACCTTACTGGTGCGCTCTTTAGCGCAGGCGATCAGCGGAAAGTTCGCGCGTATTCAATTCACGCCCGACCTCATGCCGGCCGACGTAACAGGCACAAATATCCTCGTAGAAGACGATAACGGTCGCAGACGATTTGACTTCCAGCCCGGTCCGCTCTTCGCCAATATTGTCCTGGCGGACGAAATCAATCGCGCCACGCCAAAAACCCAGTCCGCGTTACTGGAGGCAATGCAGGAACATTCAGTCACCACCGGCGGGGTAACGCGCGCGCTACCGGAAATGTTCTTCGTGCTCGCCACGCAGAACCCGCTCGATCAAGAGGGCGTCTATCCCTTGCCCGAAGCGCAGTTAGACCGCTTCTTCTGCAAGATTGTCGTGCCCTATCCGACGACCGAAGAACTCGTGCAAATTACACGCGACCACACCGCGCGCACGCAAACGCAGCTGCAACCGGTTCTTACGCCCGAGGACGTGCTCAGCGCTAGCGCCCTGGCCGAAAAACTACCCATCGCCGAAGAACTGCTCAATTACCTCGTGAGAATCGTACGCGCCACACGACCGGAAGAGCAGAACGCCCCGGAATCGGTCAAGCGTTTCGTCAGGTACGGCTGCTCGCCGCGCGCGGCCATCTCACTGTCGCTGGGCGCTAAAATTTCCGCTATGCTCGACGGTCGATATAACGTCGCGAAAAAAGACCTGCTCGACGTTGCGCCGGCGATTCTACGACATCGCATTGTTCTAAACTTCGAAGGTCAGGCGGAAAACGTCAGCTCCGACGCCATTGTTCAAGACGTCTTGCAGTTCGTAAAGTTATAGGCGATTATGTTTGATTCCCAAACGCTCAAAAAGCTCGAATACCTCTCGCTCGTTTCGCGTAAGGAGTTCGTCGGTCAGACCTCTGGCGCGCGTCGCAACGCCAAGCTCGGGGGAGGCGTGGAGTTCGCCGATTATCGCAATTACGTCTTCGGCGACGACCTGCGCAATCTCGACTGGAACGTCTATGCGCGCTTTGAATCGCTCTTTATCAAGCGGTTTCAGGAGGAAGGCGACCTGCCGGTCTACTGTCTGCTCGATACCTCACGAAGTATGGGCGCGTCCGCGGACGATCCTAAGTTCATTTACGCCAAACGCTTAGCCGGCGCCCTCGCCTATATTTCGCTCAATAAGTTCGACTCGGTCTGCGTTGTCGCCTGTTCCGACCACGCCGAGCAGAGCTTTCCACTGGCGCGCGGTAAGGAACGCTTTCTGGAGCTTGCCAGCTTTCTGGAGAAGCTCCAGCCCAGCGGGAGCGCCACGAATCTGCGCGACGCGGTGCGCGACGTTATGCCGCGTCTGCGCAAGCCCGGTTTGGCAATCCTCATTAGCGACTGCTACGACCCCAATGGGATCGACGATTCGCTCGAGCAAATTCTCGCGAGAAGATTCGAGCCGATCGTACTGCAAATCTATACACAGGAAGAAGCGCAACCCCAGACGCTAGGAGACTTAGAGTTCGTCGACGTTGAGTCCGGACGTCGCCAGAAATTCGCGGTCGACGACGCCGCGCTCGCAAAGTATCGCGCAAGGTTTCAAGCGTTCCTGGCTCAAACGCGCGCCTCGTGCGTTAAACGCAACGCGCGATATTACGCGACTTCAATCGATACCCCCTTTGACGCCTTCCTCCTTAACGTTACGCGCGACGTCGCTTTTACGCGATAGCGCAAAAACATAGGTCTGCCATGTCTTTTGTCAATCCGCTCGCGCTATGGCTGGCGATTATTCCCGCTCTGGTACTGCTCGCGTATTTTATTCGTGCAAATACCCGGGAGAAACACGTCGCCACTCTCTTTTTGTGGGAGGAAGCCTTTCGCAAAAGCGTTGCAAGAGCGCCGAGTTTTAAGTTAAGACGAATAATCTCCGCGCTTATCGCTACGCTCATTGCCACGCTCGTACTCTTAGCGCTGTGCGAACCGCGCGCAAAATTCCTACGCGCTAGTCGTCCCCTCGTTATTCTACTCGACAACTCCGCCAGTATGGCGGCGCGCGACAACGGCGTTGATTCCCGTTTCGATGACGCCGTTAAACTTGCCAAACGCATTGTGTTACATAAAAGCGACGCCCAAGAGGTTCTGGTCATGACGACCGCGCCGCACGCTCAGGTCGTCTGCCCCTATGTCAGCGACGCGAAGGTCGCTTTGCGCGAATTGGAATCGATAGAACAGTCCGAGGCGCCCTGCGACGCGCTCGCGGCGCTGGAGCAGGCGCGTTTTCTGCAGAGCGCGCGCGAAGACGCCTCGATCCTCTTTCTATCCGACGGGGTATTTCGCGACGCTCAGCTGTTTGCGGAGCAGATCGAGGCGGACGAGACTTTTCACTGGACTGCGCTGGGTCAACCGCGCGGAAATATCGCCATTACTGCCTTTAGTTCAAGACGCAATCCTTCGGCGATCGATTCCTTTGAGTCCTTTATTGAACTGGCGAATTATACCGACCAGCCGGTCGACGTGGCGCTAGAGCTCGACTTAGACGACTCGCCCATTGATATGCCGACCTATCGTCTGGAACCGCACGAAGTGGTCGCAAAAGTCGTGAGCAATAGCGCCGCGGCAGGCGGGCAGTTACGCGCGATACTGACCCTCGCCGACCCTAACGCGTCAACCGCGTTAAACGCGCGAACCGACGACGACCAGGCTAGCTGTGTCCTCGAGGAATTCCCGCCGTTAAAGATCTTACTGCACGGTCGACACAGCCTCTTTGTTGAAACCGTCTTTCGCACGCAGCCCAACGTTGAGGTCGAAATCATCGAGGAAATGCCCGAAAGCGTGCCGGAAGGCGCGCTACTGGTTCTGTGCGAAGAAACGCCGCAAACGCTCCCGAAGGGGCGCGTGGCGATCCTAGAGCCACGCAACTCCTGCGAACTCTTCGACTTAGACGAGCCGCTCGATCAGACAGTCGTGGAGGACTCGCTCGATCGTGAACTCACGCGTTATGTTAATTTTAGAAACGCATCGATTACCCGCGCTCGCCCGCTGGCGCTCAATGCAGATTACGACGCTATGATCTACGCCGAAGCTCCAGAAACGCCTCTGGTTATTAAGCTTACGCCTAAGTCGAGCGACAGTAACGACGTCTATTACGTCTTTAATTTCTCGTGCGAAAGCGCGGCTCTGGCGTTGCAATCGCTCTTTCCGATCCTCTTTGCGAACCTTGTCGCCGACGCTCGCGGGGTATCAGACTACGACTATGCCAATGTTGCTGAGTTTGTGCGTGAGGAATCTGACCTTTCCCACGGGCTATTTGACCATATAACCGCTTCCCAGGAGGTTGCGCTCGCTCATGCACAAACGCCGTTGTGGTTCATTTTAGCGATTGCCGCGACACTACTGGCATGCGTGGAGTTCTATCTGTACGCGCGCCGTAAACTCGAATAACGCGAACGTCCTAACGCGCCGTTTGAATTATAGTTGGACTTAATATGTCGCTTTACTTTACACATCCGGTTTGGCTCTGGTTAGTCGCGCCTATGCTCATTGTACTAGCGCTGGCGTGGAGCAGAAACTTAACGCAAATGTCGCCCGCGAGAACCAGATGCGTCTTTGCGCTAAGATGTTGCGTACTACTCGCGCTACTGGGCGCGCTCGCAGGACTGGCGCTCGCCGTGAAGTCCGACCGACGTGAAACGCTCTTTCTCATCGACGCGAGCGATTCGATCGATCCGAGCGCGACACAACTACTCGAGGATTACCTCGCGCGTGCGCACAAGGCCGACCCAACCGCTCTTATGAGAACGATTTACTTCGCACAAGCGCCCAGTCTCCTCGACGCCGACGCGCTCGACGACGCGCTCAAATCGCAGACCGACCTGCAGACCGCGCTCACGCTTGCCTACGCTTCGCTCGATCCCACTCGACGCTCGCAAATCGTTCTGCTCTCCGACGGCGTGCAGACCCAAGGAGACTTCCGTCAAGCGCTGTATCCCGACGCGCCATGTGTTAGTACTGTGCCGCTACCGCGTAATGCGCGCGCAGAAGTACAACTTGTGAAACTAAACGCGCCCAATTACGTACGTCAGGGCGAGCCGTACCAGGTCGAAGCGATTGTTTTAAGTTCCGTCGCTACCGACGGTTCCATCTCCCTCTTTCAGCAGGGGTTACTGGTCGAAAAACGCCAGGTTGAACTACAGCAAGGGGAGAATCGTTTCCTATTTCAAGCGCGCGCGGAAGAGAACCAGCGCAATCTTGAACTGCTCGCAACCCTTGACGCCGACGACGATTACAGTCTCGACAACAACGCCAAGTCCGCCTATGTTATCGCGCGCGGCAAACCGCAAATCCTGGCGCTTTCTAAGGTTCCGGAACGTCTGCGCAACTTGACAGCGGCCTTACGCGCGCAGGACGTTACGCTCCAAACACGACCGGCAAGCGCGGCGCCTAGTTCTTCAATGGAGCTTCAACAGTTCGACGCGGTCATACTTGCGGACGTCGCCTCAACCGATCTAACCGAAGAACAGACGGCGGCGCTGAGACTCTACGTGAAAGAGTTCGGCGGCGGACTATTAGTCACCGGGGGCGAGAACGCCTTCGGCGGCGTCGGTTACGCGCGAACGCCGCTCGACGACGTACTGCCGGTGAAAGCGAATTTCGAAAAGGACAAAGAGAAGCCAAGTCTTGCCATTGCGCTGGTTCTCGACCGTTCCGGTTCTATGGACGGCGATAAACTCGAACTCACCAAAGACGCCGCAAAGGGCGTGGTCGAACTCCTTGCGCCGCAAGATTATATCGACGTTATCGCCTTCGACGACGCGCCGCGTGAGATCGTTCCGATTCAAAACGCAACCTCCGCCACGGCCGTGTCGCAAATGATCGGCGCACTGGTCGCGGACGGTTCGACGAATATTTACCCCGCGCTGAGCAAAGCGACCGACGACCTCATGCGCGTGAACGCTAAGTTCAAGCATATCATTCTCTTAACCGACGGTCAAAGCGTACCGGGCGATTACGACTCGGTCGTGCGTCGCGCCGCCGGCGATAATATCACCATTAGCAGCGTCGGTATTGGCTCGGACTGCGACCGGTTTCTACTGGAGAAACTCGCCTCCGATGGTAAGGGGCGATATTACCAGTGTGACGACCCGCGTTATGTGCCGCAAATCTTTGCAAGAGAAACAAAACTCGCCGATAAGTCGAATCTCGAGGAGACGCCCTTCCTCGTTATGGAGGACGCCAGCGCCTATAAAATTCTCGGTAATATCGACTTAGAACTCGCTCCCCCGCTACTGGGACACGTCGTTGTGGAGACGAAACCTACGGCGGAACGCGTTTTATCGACCGAAACGGATCAGCCGCTCATGGTTCTGTGGCGTTTCGGGCTAGGTTACGCCGCGGTCTTTACCTCTGACGTCGACGGACGATGGTCGAAAGAATGGCTCGACTGGCAAGATTTCGCGCCATTCTGGGCTCAAACCTTGCGCTTTTTGCAAAAGCAGTCAGACGACGCAAACTCGCAGTGCGACGTGCGACGCGAAAATCACGACGCCGTGGTAACAATCGACGCGCACGACCCTTACGGCGACGCGCTCAACGGCGCGCAATTACAGGCGTCCTTCGTTGATAAGCGCGAATATGCCCAACGTGTCGACGCGCGTCAACTTGCCCCCGGCGTGTATCGTGCGCGCGCGCAAATCAACCTCGAGGAGCCCTACGCGCTTCAGGTCGCTAATTGTAGCGCCGACGGCTCCGACCCCGAAGCGCTAGCGCTGGAACGGATTTTCTCACTCCAGCGCGCGAGCGAGTCGGACGTACGACCGGTCGACGAGGACGCGCTCAAAGCCATTGCCCAGACCACTGGCGGACGGTTCAATCCCCAGCCGGAGGAACTACCGCAAATTGCCCAAGGAACGCTAACCGCTCCAACGCGCTCGATTTCACTGAGACTAGCGCTCCTCTTAATTGCGCTCATTGCCTATGCGCTCGACGTCTATGCAAGACGCGGGCTGAGACTATAATAGAATAGGAACGACGCCGTGCGTCGCACGCTCAAAACCACGCGGATCGGCGCGCTGACGTCAGGAGAAAATAAAATGACGAAAAATTCACAGGAATACCTCCGCAATGAGGCGTATTTCCGTCGGCTACTTGAGCGGTCGCGCGCGCGCATTTTACTGCGCACGGTCCTCGACGCCGCCGCGAATAACTTCATGCTGACCTTTATTGTCGCGCTGGTCTTCACCGTCGTTATGAAGGCGTTCAATGCGCTTCCGACCACGCCAGGACTATATCTTTGCGCGATCCTCGTCATTGCGCTACTGGCGACCGCCGTGTCGGTGCTTTTGGCGAAGTTCGACCCCTATGACGCCGAAAAGAGAATCGACGAAAACTTCTGTCTGGACGAACGTTGCGTGACCGCCTCGGAACTACTCACGGCAACGAAAAACCGCGAGCCGAGTGAATTTGAACTCCTGCAAATGAACGATTCCTTCCAGCGCGTCGCTAAGATTGCGCCGCAAGACGTCGTGCCGATTCGCCCGCAACGCTATCGTGCTAAGTGCCTTGTCGTTGCCATTTGTGCCGCGCTCACTTCCCTCGTCGCCTTTGCCTCCCTCAATGGCGACGCCATGGCGTTTACTCCTAATGAAACAGTCGTTGACGTCGTCCAGGAGCTACGCGAGCAGATTATTCCCGCAATCGAGGAACTCGCGCAGCAGAATCCTGAGAACGTCGAACTGCAGAATCTACGCGAAGCGCTCGCCCAGGGCGCGGAGCTCATTGAGCAGAATTCCGACGATCCCAAGCAGGGGCTCGCGGTCGTTGCTCAGCTGGAACAGAAGATGCAGGCGACAATTGACTCCCTAGGGATCGAAGCGACAGACGCAGGTCTGAAGGCGCTCGGTGACGCGCTCTATGCTTCGGAAATGACGCGCGCAATTGCCAACGCCTTTGCCGAGGGGGATTACGACAAAGCCGCGGACGAACTGGAGAAGCTCGATTTCGAAAAAATGACTGCGCGCGACCGTCAGGCCCTTGCGGAAAAACTCCGTTCCGCCGCTGAGATCATGCGCAGTCGCAAAGACGAACAGACCGCCAAACTCACCGAGCAACTCGCCGACGAACTACAGAGCGGCAAGTGCGCTTCCTGTAAGAACACCGCCTGTAAACTTGCCAATAAGGCGCGTACTCAAAAGGCCAATAAGCAGACCGCCAAACAGCTCGACTGCCAGATGGCGCGTCTGGGCTTGTGCAAGTCCAACTGCGCCGGCGCTTGCGCCAACTGCCAGATGGGCTGTGCCTCCGCGCAAAACAACAGCGACGCCAACGCCGACAAGCAAAAGGGCGGCGCCAAGGACGCGGGTCAGCAGGCGCAAACCAAGAGCGCCGACGGCTCCAATGGCAAGCCGTTGCAGTCCTCTAATCTAGCGGTCGACGCGCTCGCGGGCAAAGACGCCAACCTCGAAACGCAGCGTCAGCTTACTAAAATCGAAGGTCAAGAGAACGAAGAAGGCGAAACCTCCGTCGAACGCGCTCAAACGGACTCCGCCGACGCACAAGCCGCCGCGCTCGAGTACGACCTCGACGAACGCGAGTACGCGCGACAACTAGAAAAAGCCCTCGATGACGATAATATTCCGATTGAGAGAAGGCAAGTCGCCAGGGATTACTTTGAGTCGCTGAGAATTTTACAACAGCGTCAACAGCAGCAGTAGACCCTGAACCCCAGCGCTCGCTAGCCGCGCGGTTGCTCGTTGTACCCGCTCCCATTGCTAGCTAGCGCCCTTGCTTGGTCTGGGCGTTTTCGATGATTTTTTCGTCTCTTAATTGACGTCCTCGGCGTTATCGTTATCCTAATATCATCGGCGTCGCTACGTTTGGAGCCTCGCCGATTTTTTATGCCCCCGTTACTTGTTTGATACTCAACCGCCAATAGAACCGTGCTAGTATAATGTCCCAACGTTCCAGCCGACTCAGTGACCAC
>JAUNMR010000068.1 GCA_030537455.1 Planctomycetia bacterium
GGGCTGCCCTACGGGCAGGTCGCCACGGGCTTTGCCCGTGGCGTAAAAAAACGCAAGGCGGGAGGCAGGGCGTGTGGTTTATTTTATCCGCAGGAGGAAGACGGCGAATTGACCTGCCCTTACGATCTGAATAAAGAGGTCGTTAAACTGCTTTTAATCAATATATTCAATATAATCGTTTAATCTTATCATGTCGATATTAAAAAGTCCTAGGAAATCTAGCTTTAACGTCTTTCGCGGTTGAAACAATAAAAAGGGCAAGTTATAATAAAACATGGACAGCCAGGCGTCGTGAACGTCGTCCATCGAACAATTAACCTGCGCGGGGTAACCTTGCGCGCCACTCAATTCAAACCGAGGCAGCCATGACCGACACGTCCAGCGAAGGGAAAAATGTGGAGTTTTCACGAGACTATAGCGACGCGATCATACGCGCTGTAGTGGCGTATCTTAATACCGAGGGCGGCACAATTTACATCGGTCTTGACGAATTTGGCGCCGCAAATGACATGGCTAACGGCAGTGAAATCATCGCACGCGTCGCAAAACTAGTGTCGGAAGGTATTTCCCCCAATGCTTTAGATTATGTCGCTAGCGTCGTTGAGACGGTAGAGGGCAAGCGCGTGGTTGTCGTTCGCGTAAGTCAAGGCGCTTCGCGACCCTACTGGCTCAATAGTCGCGGGCTAACGCCAGACGGCGTGCTTCTGCGCGCCAATGGTCAGTCGATTCCGGCGTCTCAAGCTGATATTGTGCGTTTGATAAATATCAGTAGCAACAATAGTTACGAACTGAGTCGTTCGTTAAATCAGAAGCTGACCTTCTCAAAGGCACGCAGCGTTTTTGAACAACATAAGGCGCCGTTCGACGACCAGCAGTTCTATGCTCTTGGACTTTATGACTCAGTGGGAACCTATACGAACCTGGCGCGTTTGCTTTCAGATCAGTGTGAATCGACGATTAAAGTGGCGATTTTCCAGGGGACTCAAGAGAATCAGTTACACGATCGCCTAGAGCTGAGCGGGTCAATCTTCCAGCAGTATGAAGACGCGTTCGCATATTTGGATCAGTACAATCGCGTCTTCTCGCGTCTTCAGGGCACGAACCGTGGGGATTTCCGCGATTATCCCCCGGAACTTCTGCGCGAATTACTCCTGAATGCGATCATTCACCGAGATTATCGCGAAAACGTTTCGACAATCGCACGGCTTTATCACGACCATCTTGAGCTTGTATCCTACGGTGGTCTACCGCTCGGTCTAAGCTTCGAGGAAGCGCTCCTGGGCGTTTCAGCGCCACGCAACCCCATGCTGGCCAAGGTTTTCTATACCCTCGACCTGGTGGAAACCAGCGGCGTCGGTCTTCAGAAGATCCGCCAAGCGTACGACGGGTATGTGCTCAAGCCGCAATTCAACGCGACACAACGCTTCTTTAAATCAACTCTTTACAACGCTTATGAGCAGCGCATGGAGAGTCGTCGTCATAAGAAGGATAAAGAAAGTATGCGCGTGGCGCATTACGCTCCGGTCAAGATATCAGTGGCGCCCACGACGACGTGTCAGGAGGTCGTGGAACCACAGCCAGAGCCGCGTAAACGCGTCGTTACGCGTCGCTCGCTCACCGTGGACGCGAAGCGCCAAGACGACGCGCCGGTGATCAGCTCGCGTCGACGCCTCCTGTCGGAACGCGAACGCCGCGTTCTTTCAATGTTCCAAACGCGCGACGCCATAACCTGTGCCGACGTCGAAGAACGTTTTATGATCTCACAAGCGTCCGCCGCGGCGATCCTACGTCGGCTCGTCGACTCCGGTCGCATCGTTCTTTGTGGCGCCGGTTCGAATATCTGGTATCGTCGACCGTAATTCAACGTCGCCGCCCCCTCCAACGACGTATTTGGCGAACACGACTATAGCGCGCGCAATCAAACAGATCGCGCGCTCCCCCCTAGAAAAGAGAAATAGCGCAGAATCAGTTTATGACTCTGCGCTGTTTTTTTTATTATCCAACCATTATCGGACAATCGCTTGCGGAAGATTGCGCGTGGCGTCCAGGGGTTATCTCTTAAAGATACTTTTGAAAAAACCGACAAGTCCACCGCGGGTCGAGGCGGCGCTCGTCTCTTCGGTCTGCGATTCACACGCGGCTTCTGTGGTTGTCGTCGAATCAGAAGCGTCAGACTCATTTGACGCGGCGACGCCTGATAAGTCCTCCTCTGCAACGGTTTGTACCGCGGTCGACGCCAGTGCGGCGTGAACTTGCGCGTCGTCCCCACAATCGCTTTGCTCGTGCGACTGGTTCGCTGACGGCGTCTCGAGGGTCGCCTGAGCCGGTACAGTCTCTTCCACATTTGCAGCGCTTTGAAGTTCAACGCCAACATAGGATTGGGCGTCTTCTTCCTCGTCCTTTTCCCCTTGTTCAGACGCCTGGGGCTCTCTGGCTGATTCGATAAGGGGTTGGATTTGGGTCCAAAGCTCCTCCGCTTGAGTAGAACCGAGTTGCATAGCCTTCTGACAAGGTTCGACGGCGTCTTGCAGTCGTTCGTTCTCCATGGCCAACTTAGCCATCTCCAGTAGCCCCGTGGGGTCGCCCTGCTCGGAGGAAGTTTCGTATAACTGGCAGGCGCGCTGATAGTCCTTCGGCACGCCCAGACCTTGCGCGTAACAGATCGCTAGTTGAAACGCCGCGTCGCAATCGCCGCGCTTGACCGCGTCATGCGCGAGCGCAACGCCCTTGTCGAGGTCGCGCGTAACGTCTTCCCACAAAAGCTGTTGTAGCGCAACCCCAGTGGCCTCGGCGTCCCCTTCAAAGGCGGCGCGCGTCATCCATTCGCAGGCCTGCTGGAAGTCTTCAACGCCTAGTCGACCGGAGGCGTAGATCATAGCGAGATTCTTCATGGCCTGAGCGTTTCCCTTGTCGGCACAGGCCTTTAGTAAAGCGGTTCCACGCTGGCAGTCACATGCGGTTCCGACCGCGTCGACGTAGCATATACCCAAGTAGAAGACGCCTAATTGACTCGATTGTTCCGCAGCTGTGGCAAGTAGCTCAAACGCACGCTTTTCGTCGCAGTCAACGCCCAAACCGTAGAGCAAAGCGACGCCCAATTCGGCAAGTTCGTCGCCGCTGAGGTCATTGACACGTTGCAATAGCTCGGGCGCTCGCTCACTGACAGACGTAACAAACTCTTCGGTCTGCTCTTGACAGTCGAGTAGCAATCTCTCGCCGTTAAAGTTCTCGGCGCGAGTTTGTGCGCTTGGAGCGTTCTCCTGAGCAGAGAAGGCGTCGCGTTCAATCGAAGTCATTTGTTCCGACATACCATTGAATCCTTTTACAATCATCATGGGTTCGAGCATGGCTTTCGCCGTCGGAGCGCTCGAGGCAACGTTCGTTCCTAATGGACGTTCAGTCGTGAATTAAACCGTCTGAACGCTATTATTCCCGCGTTTTACGTGTCTAAATAGATTAAAAAAACGTTTGAGCTTGTTCGTTTGACAACGAACGTAGTATCTGACCGTCGGTCTGAACGGTAGTTTCGTCATGCCGAAGTCCTCCTTAACTTTTTTCGGAGCATAGCACAGCTGGAAAGTCTCTGAACCTGCGAGCTGACTTCTAAATTGCTCATATTGTGCAATGACGTCGGCCAACTGCCTATATTTTTCCGCGGAGCAATACTCATAGCCTGAGCCATGCACGCCATACCAAAAGCTCCTGGCCAGTAAGACACAGGCTTCATAATGCCATTGTGCATTTTTTTTATTCCTCGGGTAGCGCTCTAGTAAGCATTTGGCTCCGATAACGCCGAGTTCGGGTTTGCGCTCCTGGTCGCCGAAGAACTCTCCAAGCAGTCTCTCCCTGGCAAGATAATACATGGCTTGTGCGTCGCCGCTCAACGCGACGCGAATGAGCGCCTTGAAGGCTAATTCCATGAGCTTTTCGTTCTTCTGGTCGTCTAACGCCAATCGTTCTAACATCGTTCTGGCAAAAGGCGCATTGTTGAATCGTGTGGTTAGCGCCATGTAGTATAAATCATACAACTTTTTTTGCGACTGGTCGCAACGCGGCGCAAAGAGGGTCATGAGCTGTTGCGCGGCGGCGCCCTCTTCTGCTAACCTTGCGGCGCGACGCCAACATTTTTGGGCATGTCGACGCTGATCTGGATCGTCTTTATCTTGTAAGATTAGCTCAGCGAGTTCCTTGAGCGCGTGGGGTTCGTCCTCATTTGCGGCCGCTAGCAGTTGCAGTCGCGCCTCGTCGTACTCCTGACGCACTCTATGCACGTGCGCCAAGACGTACCTTGCCGTGGCGTTTCCCATATTCACAGCGCGGTCGAGCTGAATGAGCGTCTTTATCTGCTCGCTCCTCGAGGAGAAATGCGGGATTCTTAAGCCCGACAATAGCCACAACGCTTGCGAATTTCCGCCTTTCGCGGCGTACTGGAGCAACTCCTTAGCGCGCTTGGTCGCTTCCTCATGAGGCATGTCGGTTTGCTCTTGATAAAACTCTGCAAGTTCACAGACCGCGTCAAGATTGCCTCGCTGAGCGGCATATCGGTACAAATCCTTCCGTGGCAGCTCGCGTTGGCAATATTTTTCCGGTTCTTCTTTATTCTCCACGCCGAGCAGGTTTTGATACAGTATCGCAAGATTAATCGCGGCTCTTGTGGAACCGAGTCGTGCGGCATATCGAAAGATCGCGCAGGCGCGTTGCGGTCGATATGGCAATCCCTGGGCGTTTGAATACAAGATAGCCAAGAGATTCATCGCCTCGGGGTCTTTTTGCTTACATCCACGATAGAAGAACTCCGACGCCTTAACATAGCTACGCTCCACGCCGTAACCGTAATAATAACATAGACCTTGTACGCGCAACGCCAGACGATCAGAGGCGAAATTATCAGCGGCGTGTTGAGCGTCATTTCCCTCACTGTGCCTATGCTTGAGACACAGCGCGGGTCGCGTCTTTAAGATCGCCTTCAAGTCCTTCAGACTGTCCATGTAGTAGGGCAGAATCGGCGCTTGCGTAAGTCGCTCTATTTCGCGTATGTCTATCATTTTGACGCGTATGTTTACCATTTTGAAACTGAGGCGGTCGCGTTGAACTTTTAACCCCTGTCGCCTTGTCGCGTGTCTACTGTGCGCATCCAACGCGTTTTGCGCGCTTGTCTAAACAAACTTGCGGTCGACTTCTTTCCGTGTCGCGCCATGTCAGGCTTGCGCGCAGTATGGAAGTGTTGCGCGCCCGTTGACCGCATACGCGTCGCGTCGGAGGCTTCTGCGAAGTTCCCACGAGCCGGCAACGCAAGCAGAACACGTACGTTCCACACGGCGACAAAGTTGCGTGACGCTACGGTTAATAGCGCTCGTCGGTACTGGCACAGCGCTCGTCTCCAGGAGGCGTCCCTGTCGTTACAGCATTCACGCGCCAGTGACGCGTCCCCCGATTATATCGGCGTTGCGCGCGCGCGTAAAGGAAAAAATACCGGCTGAAAAAGATTTTTTCCAATTCCTCCGGTCGCGACTGTATCGTTCTTTTATTATCGATTAGTTCTTTCTTACGCTCTCAAGGCGTTTATTATCAGTTTAAAAACGTCACGATGGTTCGAAAGAACTTGCACAGTGCGCTATTTTACATTACAATTGTATTTGTCAAACAGAAGTTGACAATATACGGCGTGGCGTTTCGCACGCTTTTACAGGTATAAACCAGCAGGAACCATCCCATGAAGAAATTTGCTTTCGCCCTCGTTTTAGCGTTGCTCGGCGCGTCGACGCTCTTGGCCGCGCCTATTACGCCCGAGG
>JAUNMR010000009.1:0-47865 GCA_030537455.1 Planctomycetia bacterium
GCGCCACGGGCTTTGCCCGTGGCGTAAAAAAACGCAGAGCGGGCGTGATAGCGGGTTGGTGGTTTTGGTCGGTGGGTTAGCTAGGCGTATAATAGGGCGTCTGGGCGCTGAAGCGGCTGGTTCGTTTTATCCGGAGGCTGAATCGTTATCTTGGGGAAGATTTCTACATTTAATCCACTTGCCACGCTTTTAAATTTGCCTAACCGTGGTACAATGGCGTGAAAGAACGTTGGCGTTTCGTTAGACGCTGGCGTGCAAGAACTAGGCGTCAGTTGACAAAGAAACAAAGAGGCTAGACGTGCAAGAGAATCGACACAGAAGCATAGCGGCGCTTTCGCTTTTTGCGTTAGGCTTGGCTGCATGTGGTATTCTTTTTGGTTTATCGAGCGTACGCGCGGCGGGTCAGAGCGGCTCGAATGTTCGCGGCAAGGGTTTGGGGGACGCTAAGCCGATCGTTATTGAGGGGAAGGCGGACAAGGACGTGCATGTGACGTCCGGCTGGAAGCTCTTTCTGGTCGGGACGAATCAATATGACAATATGGACGAGGAAAACGATCTTCACTATGCCGTCAAAGACGTAAAGGCCTTAGAGGAGCGGTTTATTGAATTAGGCGTTCCTGCGACGAATATAACGATTCTCACTACGGGCGCACGTCGCAATTTGATTCCCAATAAGAGCAACATCGAATCGGCCTTTGAGCGTTTTATTGCGAGTCTTAAACCAGGGGACTGTGCTTTTGTCTACCTGAGCGGTCATGGTTTTCGCTTTGAACGTGAAAAGCGCACTTACTATGCTCCCCAGGACGTTGACGTAACGTCCAAGTCGTCAATTGAAGAAACGTCGATCTCAATTGACGATATGATGACCGCGTTGAACGATAGCGCCGCGAATCTCAAGTGGATGACGGTCGACGCGTGTCGCAACGACCCGACGAAATATATGGACGACGAGCCGAATCCTGTTAATAAGGACATGAAGAGTATAGGCGTCGCCAAGGACTGTATTGTCGACTCCTCTGGTCTTCCGAAAACCTTTATCTTTATGCAGGGCTGTGAAGACGGTCAGTGTTCGATCGAATCTCCGGAACTAGAGCAAGGTCTTATGACCTACTCGCTATTGGAGGCTCTTAGCTACGACGACAACCCGGTGGATCGGTCGGAACAGTTCGAAATAAAGCTGGTCGACCTTTTGAGCTACGTGCAGACGCGCACGGAGGAACTAGCGAGTCGTTGTCGCGACCGTTCGAATAAGCCGTGTGTCCAAAAGCCGGCGATAACCAATTACAGCCTTCAAAACGCGACCTTTTTAAAGGATCTGCGTGTCGGTGGACTCACGCGCGACCAGTGGCAAGAGGTAAAGAACTTCGAAAACTATATTTCCAATGGCGATATCGAACGAGCAGAGGAATCCCTTGTAACGATCGCAGGTTTTTACCCAGAGGGCACGGCGTCGGAGAAATACAAGCAGCTCAATGAGAAGCTCCAGGAAGCGAAGCGTCAGCAGGAAGAGAACGACGAGTTAGCGAAGAAGAAGCAAAAGGCGGAAGAATTCTATACAAACGCGCAGACAGCGTTCAAGGCGAAGAACTTTGCGGAAGCGTTAACGTATATAGACGAAGCGATCAAACGAGTTCCGGATTCAAAATATAAGGAATTTCGTACAGACACGCTCAAAGTCGGCGTGACGGCGGCGGTTAAACAGGCGATAAGCAACCGTGACTTTGAGAAAGCTGAAAGTTTGAATGAACTTTTGTCGGAGCTAGACGCGAATGCGGCGTCGAACTACGAGCGTCAAATAGCGGCATTGAAGCCGACTCCCCCCAAGCCGGAGACGTCGGTGACTCCCAATCCCCCCGTTACTCCAGACAAACCAAATCCGACGTCCCAGCCAGAGCCGATAGTAGATAACAGCGGAAACAAAGCGGGCGACCTTAAAACGCTGACAATCGCGGGGGTTAAAGTGAACTTCCGCTGGGCGCCAGCGGGAACGTTCCAGATGGGCAGTCCGGAGAGCGAGGTAGGACATTACGATGACGAGACCCAACACACAGTCACGCTAAGCAAGGGTTTCTGGATCGCAGAGACCGAAACGACGCAGGAACTTTGGGAAGCGGTGATGGGTAAGAATCCCAGTTCTTTCAAAGGCGATAAACAGTTACCGGTAGATTATGTTAGTTGGGGGGCTTGCCAAGATTTTGTTGTGATACTCAACGCCAGTTACAGTAGCGCGTTGCCAAGTGGTTACAAATACGCCATGCCGACGGAAGCCCAGTGGGAATACGCTTGCCGCGCTGGTACAACGACGCCTTTTAACTTCGGTTCCGTCCTAAACGGCGATAAGGCGAACTGCGACGGTAATTACCCATATGGCACAAGTACAAAGGGCGCATACAAAGAGAAGACGACGCCGGTGAAGAGCTATGCCCCGAATGACTGGGGGCTGTACGACATGCACGGCAACGTGTTGGAATGGTGCGCGGACTGGTTTGGCTCGGATTACTACACGAGCTCGTCCGCCACGACTGACCCGGCGGGACCGGGGAGCGGCTCTTCCCGCGTCTTGCGCGGCGGCTCCGGGCGCGACGACGCCGTGTACTGCCGGTCGGCGCACCGGGGCTACTACGAGTCGGGGGACTGGAGCATCTACTTCGGGTTCCGGCTTGCCCTAGTCCGGGATTCTCAAGCGCAAGACGCTCAAACCACAAACTCCACAACTGTGCAAAATTATCCTAGTGACTATGCTCCAGAAGTCACGGTCAAAGCGGGCGCCCTCAAAACGCTGACAATCGCGGGGGTTAAAGTGAACTTCCACTGGGCGCCAGCCGGAACGTTCCAGATGGGCAGTCCGACGAGCGAGAAATCTCGTAGCTCTAATGAGACGCAACACGAAGTTACGCTAACGAAAGGTTTCTGGGTAGCAGAGACGGAAACGACGCAGGAACTTTGGGAGGCGGTGATGGGTAATAATCCCAGTCATTTCAATGGCGATAAACAGCTACCAGTGGAGCATCTTAGTTGGAACGATTGCCAAGAATTTGTTCAGAAGCTCAACGCCAGTTACAGTAGTGCGTTGCCAAGTGGTTACAAATACGCCATGCCGACAGAAGCACAGTGGGAGTATGCGTGTCGTGCCGGTACAACGACGGCATATAACTTTGGTACAACGTGGGACAATAGCAAGGCGAATAACGGCTCATCGACCAAGCCGGTGAAGAGTTACTCCCCGAATGACTGGGGTTTGTACGACATGCACGGCAACGTGAACGAATGGTGCGCGGACAGGTTTGACGAAGATTACTACACGAGCTCGTCCGCCACGACTGACCCGGCGGGGCCGGAGAGCGGCTCTAACCGCGTCCTGCGCGGCGGCTCCTGGAGCCTCGACGCCGAGGGCTGCCGGTCAGCGATCCGGTTCAGCAGCACGCCGGAGTACCTGCGCGTCAACTGCGGGTTCCGGCTTGCCCTAGTCCGGTAGCGTTACCTTCCGGGGGCGCGTAAGCGCCCGCAGTATGGAGGCATAGGTTTGCGTACAGTTAACGGGAGCGTACCAATCCACGTCAAAGGGCTTGGCGGAGCCAAGCCGGCGTGGATTGTGGACGCGGATACTACCAGCGCGGCGTCCTTTAAAAAATTTTTAGCAGGGGGTTCACCCCCCTGCTAAAAATTTTTCGCCTTTTCGCACCGCGAAAAGGCGCGCGTAAAAAAGCGCTGTAATTGATACAGTGGTTACAATTAATCAAATTGCATTGTGGAGCTATTATTTATTATACCACACAAATAAGGAAGTTCCAGCGCTGGAAAAAACTCTGGAAGGTCTTACCATGTTCGCCTATACGTGAAATCAAGTGATTTCCGTCAAGGTAGTCGCGACGAGACGCGCGAGGTAATTTGCCGCTACACGACGCTTAGGCGCTGGCAGAAAAAGCAATACTCGACAGTTGCTGATCACAACTCTCTTCCGGTTACGTAAAGACGTTGCTTTGCAATTTCTTTCTCCCCAGTTGGTAGGGATCTTAATAAGAGGCAAATCTGCGTCAATGGAACTAGAATCTAGATTCTGTCGGGGACGGTTACGAAACCGCTTTAGTTCCCTTCGGACATTTTACTTCCGATGTAAAAAGCGAGCACGCCAAAGGTTAGCGGCGTGCGACGCGTGGTTTTCAGACCGTTTTGCGCCATGGCGTCGAGGATGATTTGCGGCTTGTCGAATTGCTCCACGCTTTCGGGCAGGTATCGATACGCCTCGGCGTTGCTCTTGGAGACTTTCTGTCCGATCCACGGTAGAATGTGGTGAAAATAGAAATGAAAGATCGGCGCAAAGAGAGGAAATTTCGTTGGCGTAAATTCCAGAATCGCCACGCATCCGCCGGGTCGACAAACCCTCGCCATTTCCGCTATTCCCTTTTCTAGATCGACCATATTGCGTAGTCCAAAAGAGATTGTAACAGCGTCGAACGCGGCGTCGTCGAAAGGTAGCGCGCAACCGTCCGCTTCGAGAAATTCCACCGTCTGTAGCGCGTTGGCGTCAGACGCGAGGTTGAATCTCTTGGCAACTTTTTCCCGCGCCAGAACCAGCATTTCCGGGGTAAAGTCGACGCCGACCTGTCGTAACGTTCGCGACTTGTTGAAACCGCGTCGGCGCCATTGTCGGCGTTGCTCGATAATCACGTCCCCAGTGCCGGTGGCGACGTCAAGGGTCTGCAGAGGTCGCGACGCGTCAAGCGCCTGCACGACGTCCAAGCGCTTATAAACTTCCGCGACAAATCGTCGACGCCAGTATTTTGCCAGACCGACCGAGAGCAGATTATTGAGGAAATCGTACTTTGGCGCAATTTCCCCAAACATCTGTTGTACGCGCACGGCGGATTTGTCGACCTGCTTTTTTTGCTCGACTGTGGCTTCGGCGTCTTTTGCCATCTGGATTTTTCCTTATAATACACTACCACGCTTGCGTTGTGTCATTCCGACTTGCGTCGCGTTGACGCGTCGGTTCAATGCAGGTTATTATAGCGCGCTTGAACGATTCGACCAGTCGCGGTCGGCGCGTTTCGACCTTTTGGGAAGGACGATTCCTTAATGCGTATCGACGTATACCCATTGCCGGATATGGCGTACGATTTGCCGCTCGACGGCATTGCGATCGCAATCGACCAGCTTCGCGCGACCACGACGATAACCACGGCGCTTGCTAATGGCGCGCGTCGAGTGATTCCCTTTGAAACAGTCGACCAAGCTCTTCAAGCCAAGAGCGCTCTTCAGGCGACGCATTGCGCGTCAGAGCTTATTCTCGGCGGCGAGCGCGAGGGGAAATTAATTCCCGGTTTCGACCTGGATAATTCCCCGTGCGCCTATACGCGCGAGCGCGTGCAGGATAAGACTTTGCTCTTTACCACCACCAACGGTACGCGAACGATTCTCGCGTGTCGCGGCGTTGTGCTTCTGGCGTCCTTTGTGAATCTCGACGCGGTAGTTCGACGCGTTCTGGCGGAAGATCGAGAACTTCTTTCGATTCTCTGCGCTGGTACCGGCGGTAATTTTACCGAAGAGGATCTATTAGTCGCCGGAGCGCTGGTAGAGCGAATTTCTCGCGCGAAAGAGTCAGTCGATCTAAACGTTCAGGCGGAAGTATCGAGCGAACAGTGGCGCGTTGCGAGCGAACGACCGCTTGTGGAATCTTTGCGCGCGAGTCTGGGCGGTCGCAATTTGCGTCGCATTGGCTTGGACGCAGACGTCGTCTTTTCCTCCAACCTCAACGCCTTTGACGTCGTGGCGGAATTCCGCGTCGGCGAAGTGCGTTTGGAGCAATCCTTCACGGCGTAGCGCAGTCAACCCCGACGCGCTAGCGCGTTTAGCGACGTTGAGACGCCTTGGCGTCGCAGTTATTTGACGTAATTAGCAACAAGGAAACAAATCATGCGGATGGAAGATTTAGTCGCGCTATGCAAACGACGTGGCTTCTTATTTCAATCGAGCGAAATCTACGGCGGTCTGAACGGTTTTTGGGATTACGGTCCGCTCGGCGTTCTTCTCAAGCGTAACGTTAAGGACGCGTGGTGGAATGATATGGTCGTCGGTCACAATGAAATGACGGTTCTGCCCGGCGCGCCTGGTAAGTTTGAAATGACTGGCTTGGACTGCTCGATTATTATGCATCCGCAAGTGTGGAAATGCTCCGGTCATTACGACCTTTTCCACGATTTCATGATCGACTGTCGCGAAACGAAGAAACGCTATCGTTTCGATCATATCAAAGGATCCTGGGTTAAAGGTCTCAAGCACGGAGAAAACGGCGCGCCGGCGAGCGAAGTTCGCGTCTTTGTGACCACAATTGAGACGGAACAAACACGTGAGGCGTTGGAACAGGCGGCTTTGAAATATTTCGGTCTGCGTAAAAAAGACGCCGCCTCCCTCGTTTGGGACGAAGACGTCGTGGGAATCGACTCCTTCCCGGACGGCGATTTCTCCAATGTTCTCGGACCGGACGCGAAGCATGTCGGCACGTTGACGGAACCTCGCGAATTCAATCTTATGTTCAAAACGATAGTCGGCGCGCTCGGTAGCGACGACGACGCGTCCTTCCTTCGTCCGGAAACGGCGCAGGGAATTTTCGTCAACTTTAAAAACGTCGTCGATAGCACGCGCGTTCGCGTTCCCTTCGGCGTCGGTCAGATCGGCAAGAGCTTCCGTAACGAGATCACGCCTCGCAATTTCACGTTCCGTAGTCGAGAATTCGAACAGATGGAAATCGAATTCTTCTGCCATCCGAGCGAATCGGAAGCGTGGTATAAGTTCTGGCGCGATCGTCGGTTCCAGTGGTACGTCGATATGGGTCTTGCGAGCGAGCGTCTGAGAATGCGCGAGCACGACAAGGCGGAACTGGCGCATTATTCTGTCGGCACCGCTGATATCGAATACGCGTTTCCGTTCCTTTCGGAGGGAGAATTCGGCGAACTGGAAGGCGTCGCGCACCGCGGTAACTTCGACCTTCGCTCCCACAGCGAAGGCAAATTGACGCGCGAAGGAGACGAACTGGTTCTGGAAAAAGACGCCAATGGCGTTCCGAAATGGCGCGGTAGCGGCAAGGATATGTCCTACTTTGACGATCTTCGTAAAGAACGTTTTATTCCCCACGTGATCGAACCGTCCTCCGGCGCGGATCGCGCGACCCTGGCGTTCCTGTGCGAAGCCTATAAGGTCGACTCTGCTCCGACCGCCGACGGTGGAAAAGAAGAAGAACGCGTCTATCTCAAACTCCATCCGCGCTTGGCGCCTGTCAAGGCGGCGATCTTCCCGCTGGTGAAAAAGGACGGTATGCCGGAGGTTGCCTCGGAAATTTATGGCGAACTCAAAAAGCGCATGTCGGTTCAATATGATGAGAAAGGCGCGGTCGGTCGACGCTATCGTCGTCAGGACGAAATCGGCACTCCGTACTGCATTACCGTCGACGGTCAAACTCTGAAGGACGGTACGGTGACGCTACGCGATCGCGATACGCTCGAGCAGATTCGCGTAAAGAAAGACGACCTTCTCGCTGAACTGCAAGGGCGTATCGGTCGATAAGCCTTAGTAAGCATGATTACCACAGCGCTTTTTTAACGCGTAGTCGTTTTCGGCGCGTCACAGTCGCCGACGCCTTTTGTACGCCGGCGACTACAAGGAGATTAACATGAAGCTCAATAGACCACAATCGGATGAGAACGCTCCACGACGCGCGTCTATGCTTGGCGTTGGTCTGGACGCGACAGACGGTCACACGCGTCTAACGCGCGGTAAGAATTTTACGCTAGTCGGCGGTAGTGAGCAGACTCACGAAGTCATGCAGGAAACGGCGGTGAAAGTGAACGAAAAACTTGAACGCCGTGGCAAAACCCTTGACGACGTGTCGCCTGAAGAGCTACGCGACGTGATCTACGACGTTGTGCAGAATATTCGACGCGACTAGCGTTACCGCTTACACATATGAAAAGGAAATAGGCGAACGATCATGTCTTGGTTTGTAGAAGAGGGCGCGCTTTCTAGCGCTCGCGTTTTGGAATTAGCGCGCCGCGCGGCGGAAGAAGCGCGTGAAAGAATTTGTCGCAACCCCAAGCGCGTTTTGCTATTGCCGCCCGATATTACGCGCGCGCATAGCGGCGCCGGTTGGATTACCGAAGAGCTTTATCATTATTTCAGCAATCTCGGCGCCGACGTCTATGTTATTCCCACGCTCGGTCAGCATCTTCCGCATACGCCGGAGCAAAACAAATGGATGTTCCACACGATCCCCGAGGAACGGATTCTCAAGCACGATTGGCGTAACGGCGCAACGCTCATTGGCGAGGTACCCGCGAGTTTTGTCAAGGACGTTTCCAATGGCAAGGCCGATTGGGCTATTCCCATTGCGCTCAATAGCGCACTGGTGAAGGAGAAGTGGGATCTGGTGATCAATGTCGGTCACGTAGTGCCTCACGAGGTTCTTGGTTTCGCCAACCATAATAAGAACTATTTCATTGGTTTGGGCGGTAAACCGACAATTTGCGCCTCGCACATGATGGCGGCATGTTGTGGAATTGAGAATAACCTCGGTAACCTCCTGACGCCATTGCGTCGTTGCTACAATAAGGCGGAAGAGGATTTCCTGGGCTTCTTACCGGATTGCTTCTTTGAAGTGACTATGGCGTATAACGACCAGGACGAATTGGTTCATACCGGCGTTTACGTCGGGGACGACCTTGACGTCTACCTTGACGCAGCGCGCGCTTCGCGTCGTCAAAACGTGACCATTACGCCGGCGCTCAAAAAGGTGGTCGCTGTTATGCAGGGCGACGAGTTCTATAGTACTTGGGTTGCTAACAAGGCGATCTATCGCACGCGCATGGCGATGGCGGACGGCGGCGAATTGCTCATAATCGCACCGGGTCTTAAGCGTTTTGGCGAACAGAGCGACGTAGACGCTCTGATTCGTGCATATGGTTATTCCGGGACGGAGAACGTCATGCGCTTGTGGCGAACCGAACCAGTTCTTCAGGATCTGACGCACGGAACAGCGCATTTGATCCACGGCAGTTCCGAGGGGCGTTTTAAGATCACTTATGCGCCTGGTCATCTCACGCGCGCAGAGATCGAAAGCGTTTGCTTCGGTTACGCCGATCTGAACGAAACGCTCCAGCGTTATTCGCCCGATAAGATGAAAAACGGCTTTAACATCATGGAAGACGGCGAAGAGGTCTATTATATTAGCACGCCGAGCGCCGGGTTGTGGTCCACCGCGGAGAAAATGCAGGGACGCGACTGAGCTGTTCTCCAACGCTTATCGGGTTGAACGCCCTCTCTATGACAATCTTTCTGCCTCGTTGCGTTACCTTACGCGACGAGGTTTTTTTGTCTTTCAAGTTTTATCAATTGACCAAGCGACTTTTTCTTTCTGAGGCGCTCAAAAGATTATTTCCACGGATTAGCCGTAATCATACCGACCAGTATCCGTTAGTAATATCTATAGAATTTTTATAGTAGCCTCAATTTTCCACGCGGTATTAGAGGTAATTTCATACTCTCCCTGGCAGCGCTAATAATCCAGTTGACGCCCTTTCAAGGACGCCCTTGTGTTATTTACGCTTGGCTTTAGCCTACGGATAGAACGACCAACCCGATGTGACGAACGCTAACGTTTTTTTCGACTGTCCCTACGCGCATAAAGGACGTCGACATGACGTATCTTGCGTTACTGTTGTTTTTTCTCATGTTATGTCGCATCCTACGGACGTTGGCTTTGGGGCGTCTTCCTGTTTTGCCTTGTACGTCGCGCTGACTTGTGAGTTTCTTGACGACGGCTATAATTCTATTCTAGAGCGCGCGGCGCATGAGCGCCATTGCAGTGGAAACCTTTGAGGACGATTGAAATGCGATTCACCGAATTGAACCGAATCAATACCTGGCGCCATATATTCGCTTGCCTTGTGACGTCGGCGCTGTTCTTCACATTCTTCGTAAGTTTGTGTCACGCAGCCTCTCCCTTTTTGGGGGAAACAGGTAGTCTCGACGCCAGTTGGCGAGTCTTTCTGGTCTCGAGCGATACCTCGCCGTTCGAGGAGGGCGGTAAGGCGCAATTGGCGTCTAACGACGTCGTAGCGCTTGCGCAATCTTTCCTTGACCTGGGCGTTCCCGGCGATGATATTACGGTCGTCAGTTCAAAATCAGTGAATAGTTGCCAAAATATAGGCGCTCCAACTAAAGAGAATATCGAGAGCGCATTTGAGACGTTTTGCGATTCCCTTCATCAGAGCGACGACGTCTTTGTCTATTTTTCCGGCTATGGCGTTCAGACGACGGAGACTTTCGAGTCTTTCTTTATTCCCGACGACGTTCAAGTCGGAGATTTAACGGAATTACGCGCCACAAGCGTTTCTCTCAATGAGGCGATTTCGCGCCTGATTGCCACGCCTGCGCGTTTGAAATGGTTCGCCCTGGACGTTTGTCGCGAGAATAAAACCATCGAATTATCCGAGTCTGACCAGGAGCAGCTCGTCGGTAGTTTCTTTATCGACGACGACGACTGGCCAGAAGAGTTTGTCTATCTTCAAGGGTGTGATAAGAATCAAGTTGCGATCGAATGGAACGCACAAGGTCACAGCCTCTTTGCGCTCGCGCTTTTGGCCGCGTTGCAAAGCGACAATAACCCTATCAATCTGAAAGACGAACCAGTTACGCTCGGTAGAATCCTCAACTACGTCAGTAACGAAACTTTGGAACTGGCGCAAAAATATTCTCGCGCCGAACGCAGACCCGTGCATAACTTACAGCCGTACTTTCGATTCGAAAGGGGAATCGACCGTACGCTTCTGCATGAATTTACCGTCGACGGCTGGTCGCGTGATGATCGCGAGTTGCTGGATTTCTTCGAAAAGGACGCTCTTGAGTTGCTCAAACAAGGTCAAGTCGATAAGGTCAACGACGTCTTCGAAGGGGTGACAAATCCAGACATTAAAGAAACCGAAGCATATCGTCATGTTAGCGTGGAGCTAGAGCGAGCGAAAGCGCACGCGGCGGTCGACACGGTTCGCAATCAGCGACGAGAACGCGCACAACGCGCTTACGATAATACACGTCAGGCTCTTAAAAACGACGACCTGCTCGTAGCGCGTGAACAGATCGCACTTGCCGTTAAAGACGCGCCCGAAAAGACAGAATACCGTCAATTGCAAAATGACGTCGACCAACGCGTCGCGCGCGCTCGTTCCGACGCCTATAAGTCGGCAGTGCAAGCCTATCGCGAACAAGATTACGATCAGGCGGAACGTTATAATCGCATCGCATTGAGTTATACTCCCAATGACGAAACGCTCTTGAATTTGAAAGACCGAATTGCTAAGGGACGCGCTAAAGCTCAGAAAGAGGCGGAAGAGAATGATAAGGCGCTGGTGGATAAACGTCGAGAGGCGGAAGAAGAATGTTACTTAGCGCGTACCAAGCTTTCTCGGGAGGACTATCAGGGCGCGCGCGAGCTCGTAGAGACCGCCGTGGTGAATTTCCCCGAGGACGAAAAGTACGCCGCCTTGTTGGACGAAATTGTAACGCGTCAAGAGGAAGCGGTTCAATCTGAATATCAGCAGGCGCTCATTGCATTTGAAAGCGGCGATTTGACCGGCGCGGAAGAACGACTCGCGCGCGCGCTGACGATTAGCCCTGAGGATCAAGATTCTCTTAGTTTAAAGAAGCGCATTGCGAAAGCACGCGGCGTGGAGGAGCCGAGCGCGCCAGAACAAGAGAGCGAGCCGAAGCCGACCGTGCGTCAGCGTCCTCCACGTCAGCGTGGCGCCTCCTATTCCGGTAACGCTGGCGACCTCATGATCAAGACGATCGCTGGGGTCGACGTGAAATTCCGCTGGTGTCCGCCTGGTGAGTTCCTCATGGGAAGTCCTCAAGAGGAAGAGGAAAGAAGTCCCAATGAAACCTTACACCGCGTCGTACTCACACGTGGTTTCTGGCTGGCGGAGACCGAAACGACCCAAGCGTTGTGGAACGCCGTTATGGGAGGTAATGCCAGTACGATCCGTGATCCGAAATTTCCCGTCGATTCCGTGAGTTGGTATGACTGTCGGAAGTTTATTGACATAATTAATTCGCGTAGCGAGTTCGACGAGCCGGGTTATATCTACGCGCTTCCCACCGAGGCACAGTGGGAATACGCGTGTCGCGCTGGCACACAGACGCCTTTTAGCTTTGGCGCGGAATTCGACTCCGCTAAAGCCAATTCCAACGGTCTCATTCCCTACGGCAATAAGACTAAAACCCGGTCGGTAGGACGTGCCACTGAGGTCGGTTCCTACCCCGCGAACCGATGGGGTTTGGTTGATATGCACGGAAACGTTTGGGAATGGACAAACGATTGGTATGAATATAACTACTACCAAACGAAGGACGCCGCAAAAGATCCGACCGGTCCCAGTTCCGGTTCCAATCGCGTTCTTCGTGGCGGCGGGTGGCTTAATTTTGCCAAAAATTCCCGTTCTGCCAATCGTTACAGTAGTAATCCGTCCTACAGCGGCGTGCGTTTCGGTTTCCGTCTGGCGCTCGTTGACGACGCCACAGTGGCGCAATAGTCTGCCGTTGCGGATAGCTATCGAATACGCTAGTGTAATTTGTTTTAAAAAAGAAGCCGCCCGGCTCGCGACGTTTGACACGTCCTGAACCGGGCGGCTCTTTTTGTCGAAGAATGACCGGCGTCTACGCGCAGTCAGCTGATCGCTACGCTATCTATTGTGCGTCTAGGACTTCAATCAAATCAGAGATATTAGAGCGGTCTTTTAAGACCTTCCCATTTGACCTTCCATTTTGCAGGAAAACCGGGCGCTTGGTCGCCAGAAGACGGTTCCGGTAAGGGCGCTCCGTTTGCGTCTTTGGGCGCGTATTCGTCGTACCCGACGCACATTCCGGCAATTGCGTAAAGCAAGCCGCCGTTGCCAGGCAGATAAGGGCCTTTACCGCCCCCGACGGCAGGTCCGCCGAGATTAACGCCGGAAACGTCGTAAACGTTGCATACCGAATCGTTTAGTAGCATATCGACCGCCAGTTCGGGTCGACCGACACGCGAGGCGGCCATAGCGGTCCAGGGAAAGTCCCAGCCCCAGCAACGATTCCATTGCCAGGTTTGAATCGCGCGTTCAACGGAACGTTCGGTCGTCTGTTTATCGACGCCCTCAAGCGGCGGCAACATTCCGTAAACACCAACCAGATCGGGATGCTCCCAGTTCCGCTTGACATAAGTGTCGGACCACTGTGCGGAGTGAACGTAATAGCCGTCCTTCTGTGGCAGTGGCGCAAGATTGTCGCGAACCTTCTGCCAGTTTGCGTTTGGTTCTTCGCCCAAACGTACGCGCCACAGATTGGCATAGTCGAGCGCGAATCGCCAGTATGCCAAGTCGAAGACAGTGTCGACGGTGAATCCCAAC
This sequence comes from Planctomycetia bacterium, assembly GCA_030537455.1. GTDB lineage: Bacteria > Planctomycetota > Planctomycetia > Pirellulales > Thermoguttaceae > RUG369. The sequence goes on from JAUNMR010000009.1 coordinate 13,428, forward strand.
TCACTCGGGGGCATGACAGGGTCAAGGTGATAAACGCCGTTTTCATCCTGTTTAGGATAGTCGGCGATGTGTTCGGCGGTCTGCTCGACGATATCTTGCCAACGCTCAAGTGTTTCGCGCGTCGGATTGCGTCGGTATTCCATTTCAGCAAAGAAGATCGGGTGCGGTTGTTTCCAAAGTAGCGCTAAATTCCCGACCCATGGAGCGGTTCGACCGTCCGGGGCAATTTCCTTTTGCCATTTGTATCCACGGTAGTCGAGTTGCCGCGCCAGTTCGCGAGCGCCGTCCTTGACGAAGTCGTAGATATTAATAGATTTATCGGCATACTGCGCGCGATCCCAAACGTACCAGTGTAGAATGTGCCACCATACCATTTCCAAGTGAAACCGCCCGCTCCATGGGCATATCGCAATGAGACCGGACTCCGAGCAGGGCCAGTCGCCAGCGGCGTTACAGCCCATTTGGAATTGCGAGAGGACAATGCGTCGCTCCAACTCAAACCATCGTGGATCTTCACTCTCGGACAGATCGACCGCGCCGCCACAGCGCCAGAATTCTTCCCAACGTTCGCGTGATTCCTTTTCGACTTCGTCATAGCTCAAAGGGTCGGCGTCGCGTACGCTGTGATCGCAGGGCGAACCGACGTAAGAGCCGCCGTCAAAACAGATAGAGATTTCCATTCTGTCGTCTTGGCGCGTGGGGGTCACAACGATCGCCGGTTCGTTCGCACGTTGTGACGTCGTGGCGCCTTGCGCGTCGACTCGTACGTCGTAGGAGAAATCGCCAATGACGCCACGACCGTAATCATTTTTGAGCGTACGCTCAAGAATGGCGGCGCTTTCGTCATGTACGCGGTTAGCACGAGTAAAGACAAAAGGCGTTTGGGGCGCTTTGTCGCCGAACAGACCAGTCCAGGCGCCATGATCGAGCGAAGGATAGGGCAGATCAAGTACGACGATGAGCGCGCCGTTGCGCACTAGCTTGGAATCGATGCATAGCGCGACGGTGGAGTCAAGGTTCTTTTCATTGCTTATACAGGTCGCCACGCGCACCGGAGCGCCGTCTATTTCAAATTCTGCGACGTGCACGCCGGTCCATGGGTCAAGCGTTCTTTTGAGATTTTTGATATCTTCTGGTTTTAACTCTTGACCGTCGGCGCGTAAGAGTCTCGTGCGCGCAAGATTCATCTGGTGCGGGGACTGGCGAATCCAGTTATACAGATCGCCTTTATCCTTAGGGAAGGGGTCAGAGCCGGTCAGTCTTCCCGTGGCAAAGGTGCCGGTATCGAGAGCTTTTTCTCCAACGAACTTTTCGGGCAGCGCCTCGGAGAACCATCCCCAGTGCGAAAGGACGTCGCCACGAAAGGTTTGCATACCAGCGCCGTCGACGTTAAAAGATATATTGCCGTTCGCCACAGGTAGGAGCGCTTCTAACGCGTCGGTTTCGATCACATGACGCTCGACAATTGCGTGACGGTCGAGCGGACGCTCAAGCTCTGCCGCAAGCGCTAAGTTTAGTGAAGGCAATACGAACGCGACAATGAGAATGAGCAAACTCGTGAATCGCGCCCAGGTTGAAAGCAATGACGTCGACATATCGTCTCCTATGGGAAAATCGTGCGTCCAAAACAAAAGAACGTGACGTAAAGTTGTTATTTCAGCGGTTTAGAGGTCGCCAGAGCAATTGTGCGTCCCTGGTCGCCTACCGCGCAGTAGTAATGGTAGACGACGCCGTCGTATTTAACAACCCAAGGCTTGTGAGCAAAGGTTTTATCGAATTCTTCCGACGGTTCGACCAGGTGGGCGCCGTCCCATTTACGCCAGTGCGCCAAGTCGCGAGAGACGGCAAAGGTATCGAACGCCTTAGGCTTCCATCGATGCCCGAAATAGAACATGACCCAAAGGTCGCCAATTTTAACGACTTGCGGATCTCCGGAAATACCGACCTTATTGTCGACGACCGGACCGTCGCCGAATCGGCGCCAATGTATCAGGTCGTTTGAGACGGCAATTCCAATTCGTTCGACCGAAGCTCCGGACGCGACGGACTTTCCGTTGTAGAAGACGACAAAGGGGTATCCGAGCGTTTGGTCTTTGTCCCAAATGACGCTGGTTTTATACAATGTGGTTTTTTCGAACTCACGCGCGTCGGGGTCTTCCGGCGTCATAATGGGCTCTTCCAAGCGAGTCCATGGCTTTGGCGAGCTTGGGTCTTCGGTGTAAGCGAGTCCAATTTTCAAGGGGTCAGGTTCGTATCCCTTACCGGCGCCGCCGATATAGGTGAACCAGTATTTTCCGTCGTAAGGTTCGATGTTATAGGAACCGCCGAAGTTATGGTCGATTAGCGCCGCGGAGGGGGAGCATTGCCATGCGTCCCAGCCAGTTTCACGGAAGGGCGCGACTGTGCCAAGCTTCTGCCAGTGGAGTAGGTCGTCGCTTTGAGCCAGGCGCGCAACGTAGCCGGTTTGACCGACGAAACGTAGGTAGATCATATACCACTTGTCGTTGTGACGAAAGACAGTGGGGGAGTCGACCATGTCGCCGTCCTCTTGCGGTATGATTACGCCGTACTTATAGGGCGTTTTAACCTGCTCATAGACGTTCGTCATATCCTCATCGGACACATTCGGCTCGAGCGTAAGGTCAACGGGAATGGGCTTTTGCTCCTGCGCTAGTATCGACGTTCCTAACCCGGCGGCGAGCGTTGTGAATGCGGCGCTCTTTAAGAAGACGCGTCGGGACGCGCTAACGATTGATTGCGGCATATTGAGTTCCTTCGTCGAAAGGAGTGTAATTGTCATGACTTAACAGAGTGAGAAGAGTGTCTTAACGCCAGGTCGAACCGATGAGTTCGTTGATCTGTAGATCGTTAAGCGTCTTCCCTTGTCGAATAGCGTCTTTGACAATTTCTTGTCTTTTGAGGAAATAATCATATCGAAGTTGTTGGTCAATCTCCACTTGCGCGACGGGCTGGAAGTTTTCGTCTTCGCCACGATCCTGCTGAGCTAGTCGTTCTTTTCCTTTGGTAATAATATCAAGGGCCTCGCGATATTCCGGACTTGAAAGCGCTTGAGCGGAACCCCAATGGTTGAGGCAAGGGGACAGTTCCGGTCGATCGAAGAGGATTGCTTCGGCGAGCTGTAGTCCTTTGAGTTGCACAAGTTCTTCCAAGCGAGCGGTTTCCTCTGTGGTCAAAGGGGAACGACCGTAGGGGTTGTCACGATATGCCGAGCCGTAAGACGGGTAATAGGGCGCGTTAATATCGATCCAAGTCATGAGCGTTAGGAAGGCGTCAGGGTCGGAATTTTTATCGAAATACAGACCTAGTTCTTTGCGTTTGGCGTCGATATCCTTGTTATCGTGACCATTGAGGACGACTTGCGCGAGCTTACTTTGGGTAGAGCCCCAAGCGTACGGCGGCAGAACGTTGTGAGGACCGGCGCCTGGGACCTTGACGAGCCCTTTGGAGCGAATCTGCCAGTAAGAGAGGTTAAACGCGGGGTTGCGGTCGCCGGCGAGCAGGAGCTTTTCACCCGCTGGCTTGCCGTAGTCGTGGCACGCGACGCAGTACCGATCGAAGATCGGCTGAACTTCTTGCGTGTAACTAAAGAGTCGATTAGAGACGCAATCGCTTTGCAACTGTTTGGCGTCGGCGACGTTAGCGGTGGAAAGCGCGAGCGAGTCGGGCGCGTCGAGTTTGCTTTCATGACAACCGACGCAGGCGTTTGTTTCGCCCGGTCGCGCCATGACGCCGCTACGCATCGACTGAATGAGCATTTTGTTTTCGTCGAGGAGTTGGAAATAGACGAACTTTTCCGCGGGCACGGCAAAGTACACGCTTCCGTCGTCATTGACGGGCACGACGCCGAGGACGCGTTTATTATTGAAATCGTCCCAAGCCATACCAGGCGCTTGTGTTCCGCTTCCTTGCCAGTTTTGCTCGGTCCAGAATCTCTTTTCGGGCGATTCCACGACGCGGAGGTATTTTACCGCGCCATTGGGAACGTCTTGCATCTGGAAGCCTTCGTAGACGTTGGTAATGTGGAAGTATCCCTGGGCGTCGGCGAGGTCGACACGATTCGCAGGCGATTGCGGCGGATCGGTCGGCTCTAGTGGAATCGGGTCGAAGCAGCCTGGTTCGTCGGTATGGAAGAGGATCGCATCGCCGTCCTGCGTCAGGAGATAGAGTCCCATCTGTTCGTCGCGTGCGACTTGACCAGCGGCGAGGATATCGCCGTTTTCCAGCGGGTAGGGATCTTCATATTTTCTCGAGGTTTGCGTAAAGGCGTCGTATCGTATCGCTTCTTTAAACGGGTCGCTCGCGGGCGAGTCGTCGACCCAGTTAATCGCCTCCGAGGGCCAAGTCTGTAGGACCGGCTTGCGTCCGTCTAACCCGAGTCGGCGGTCGATGAGCGCGACGGCGCCCCAGGGTCGGTCGTGACAAGAGCCCAGAACGCAGACAAAGACGGAATCGTCGTCGCAAGTCGGTTTGGCGTCGATCACTCCGCCAGGCGCCGCGGTGTTATTGCCCCAGAAGATCTCATGACGCGTTCCGTCGGGATTGGCGACCCAAACTCCTTGCGCGTCGCCGAAGTTACGGTCGACGTATTCCCAACGGTCGTAGATAATACGGCCGTCAGACAGGAGCGAGGAATGCCCCTCAAAGAGCGTGCTTTTGCCGATTTGCTCGATATTTTCACCGTCGCGCGTCATTTTATAGAGATTGCACATAATGTGGCGATTGCACATGCAGTACTTCGGCTCGCGCGTGGAGGAGAAGACGATTTCTCCGGTCGGCAGGTAGATCGGGTCGATATCGGAAGCGCCTTTGATAAAGGTAAGTTGTCGGAACCCTTGGATTTTCGCGATATCCTCCGCAGAGGTTTCCGGCGTGATCACAATGGCGGGGCGTTGTAGATCAAGAGCCAGTTCAGCGATATGATAGTCGTCTTGTCGCGATTTTCTAAAGGAGAAGAGAACTTTTTTAGCGTCGAAGGAGAGGGTTGGGTCGCGCACAATTCCCTCGGGCAATTCCAATAGCGTTTGGACGGAGTCGGTCTGCTTGTCCCAGATTTTCAGGGCGCCGCCCCCCTGGAAGCTTCCTTCGTTGATTTCGCCTGCCTGGAAGATTGTCGCGGTGTTGTGATGGTCCGGGCGATACTGGCGTCTTTGGACGTACAGGATTTTTTCCGGGAGATTGACCAAGGCGCGTTCGCGTCTTTCTTTTTCGAGTCGTTGCGCCTCTCGCGCCTTTTCTTCGAGGGCGTGACGGCGCGCTTGAGTGGCGTCAAGGTCGAGCGCGGCGTCGAGTTTGAAATCGTCGCAGCGAATGTGCGCCCAGGAACCGGTTGCTTGGTCAACGACGCGAATCACTGCGAGCTTGTCGCGATAGTTCGTGAGATCCCATCGGACTTCATCGAGCTTTTGATTGTCCTTACCTCGGACCACTAACACGGGCTGTGCGTCGTAGTTTTCATCGAGGAGCGCCAGTTCCACACGAACCTCCTCACGATTGCCAGCGCCGCCGACGAGAAAAGTTGCGCAGGAACCGGTAATGCGAAAGACCGGCGACTCGATAATACATAGAACCTCGTCCGTCGGATTCTCGGAGTCTGTCGTTTCCAAGGTGGTGAGGTAATATCGTCCCTGTTTGTCGTAGGGCGTGGCGTTATTGTGAAACTCTACGTTGCGATTCCCCAGAGGCTTACTATTATGCCCCTGAATGATCTGCCAGTTTTCCTGCTCAAGAGAGCCGGATTCAAAGTCGAAAGCAAGTGGCGCGACCTGCGAGGAGTCGGCGTTAGGCGCCTGCGCGAGCGTATGTTGCGACGTCGACGTCAGTAGGGTTAGAAGCAGAGCGAACGCGAGACATTTCGACGTACGGCGTAGGAAAATGAGTAAATTGCGGCACATACCGGCGACTCCCAATGCGAGTAACAAATCAATCGGGCACGACGCCCTGTCAGATTGTATCGTGCTGAGACGTCAAAATCAAGAATAGAGGGAACACGCTCCCAGGTTGCTATGCCGACACAGTTGCCATAGAAATAATCGTTAATATGGCTATATGGCGTTTATTTTGTGTAGTCTATAAAGATTGCCTGTTTTGTGTGTCTTGTTTGTGATGTAATACTGCGTTTATCTTACTGTCTAAACGTGGCTAGGATGGAAAAAGGAAATTTTTTCATTGCGCGCAATGTGGAATCACAGTATAATGAACGCCGTTTAAGCTCGATATGTACGCATGTATGCGTTCATAGGTTCATCCCCTGGAAAGAAATTACCGACACTATGTCCAACAGCACACATAAAACAATACCGCTAGCGTGGCGCGCGCCAGACGGGGCCAAGGCAGAACCTACGTTTGACGTGTTTCTCCGCGGATGGCTGGAGATGCTCGATCAGACCTTATTGCCTACTAAATTGACCTATTTGGACTGTCGTACGATCGAGTCGATTTGGGAGGGTATTAAAGCGTTACGTGTTCGCGGCGCGCCGGCGATCGGTATTGCCGCGGCCTACGGCGTGTGCGTTGGTATGCAGTCGTGTTTTCGCGACGTGGACGGAACTTATCGTACCCCTAGCGAGGAAGGGTTCTTCCGCCGCTTGGATGAGACGACGAAGTATTTAGCGACGAGTCGTCCGACGGCGGTGAATCTGTTCTGGGCGCTCGATCGCATGAAATCGAAATGCGAGTCGTTGCGTGGTAAGCAGACGGTACAGGAGCTTGCAGTCGCCTTGCTTACCGAGGCGTTAGCGATCCATAGCGAAGACATAGAGCTGTGTCGCGCGATGGGTCGTTATGGCGCGGAACTCACACGCGACGGCGGAACTTATCTGACGCATTGTAACGCCGGCGGTCTTGCCACGGGTCAGTACGGCACGGCGCTTGCCGTTTTTTACTGGTCTCATGAGGAAGAGGGCAAGCGTATTCACGTCTACGCAGATGAAACGCGACCGCTTCTGCAAGGCGCAAGATTGACCGCGTGGGAATTGACGCAAAACGGCGTTGAGACGACGGTGATTTGCGATTCAATGGCGGCAACGGTTATGCGTCAAGGTAAGATCGACGCGGTCTTTGTCGGCGCGGATCGCATTACCAGCAACGGCGACACTGCCAATAAGATCGGCACTTACATGGTAGCGCTTTGCGCGCGTGCTCATAATATTCCCTTCTATGTCGTAGCGCCGCGTTCTACCTTCGACTTGACCCTTGGCGCCGGCGAGGAGATTCCCATCGAAGAGCGCGACGCGTGTGAAATCGGACATTGGTACGGCAAACAGACCGCGCCGGACGAGGCGAAGTTCTATAATCCCGCCTTTGACGTCACGCCGGCAGAGCTTATCACTGGAATCGTAACGGAAAACGGTTTGATTGCCCCGGTCACGTGCGAAATGATAGAGCAGGTCGTCGGGCAGAATCGCTTGGTTTCCGATATTAACAAAGACGTCTGAAAGACGCGCGTTATCCACAAATAGTAAACAGAAAGAGAGTTCTTCGCGCGCCATAGTCGCAGATACGAGGTCGCGCAAGGCGCACAGCAGGTTTAGCATGGCAAAGAATTACAAAGAGTACAACGACCTTGGGGTGCGTTTTATCTATCCCAATAACTGGCAAATGCAGGCTCAGACTTGGGACAAAAATACCCACACAGTCTCCCTCGACAGTCCCGCCGGTAATTTTTGGGCTCTTGGTATCTATCCCTTGCAAGCGAACCTGGAGGAAATCGCTCAGTCGATTCTCCGTGAGATGTATTCGGAATACAGCGGTTTGGAGATCGAGGAGATCAAGCGTTACGTAGCGGAGCAGGAACTCAAGGGCTTTGAGATTAACTTCTTTTTCCTCGATATGGCGAGCGTTGCTCAAGCTCTTATCTTTCGCGGGGAACGGAACGGTTACGTCATCTACTGGCAGACGCTCGATGATCTCGGCTCCAAGAGTGACGACGTGAGTTATCAGGACGTCTTTGACGTTGTGACGCACACGCTGATCGCGAACCTCACCGGCGTCGATATTGACTTCTGGGAAGAGGATGAACCGATGACGCCAGAAGAACTTCGCGCCGCTGAACAGGAGGAGGATCTGCTAGAACGTCAGCGTCGGCTCCGGCGCGCCGGTATTGCCTGGGAGGAACATGCGTGGCGTACCTTCAGTTCCGTGCATGATGTTCTTCAAACGTCGTCTAATGACGATGAGCATGACGACCCGGGCGAGTCTGTTAATGAACGTCTTAAGCCTTTTCTACGTGACGATTCAGGCAAAGCGTCGAAAAAACGCGACGAGGATCCCGAGGATTACGACGAAGACTCGTTCGAAGAGGACGACGATTATAACGATTATAATCGTTATGACGACGATGAAGAGGACGAATACTCGTACGACGATTATGACGACGAAGACGGTGAAGACGACGACGACTGATCTTGGCGTCTGAGAACCAGTTCCGCCCAGAGGGTAACAATAATGGACGAAACGCAAGCGTTGAACAACGATTTTGAGGCCAGGTTAGATCGTCTTGTGACGATTTTGACACAGTCGCAACGCCTTGCGTTTCTGACCGGCGCGGGTATTTCAACCTCCAGCGGTATTCCCGACTTTCGTTCTTCCACGGGGATCTATCGTACGACGTCGGCCGAACTCTTTTCAATAGATTTTATTCAGACGCGTCCTGCGGAGTTCTATGCGCAATTTAAAGATTTCTACGATCTGATTAGTTCGGCGCGTCCCAATCGCGGGCATCTTGCGATTGCGGAACTCGAGCGTCTGGGTAAGCGCGTTGACGTTGTGACGCAAAATATAGACGCGCTCCATACACAGGCCGGGTCCACACGTGTGGCTGAGATTCACGGAACGCTTCGTACGGCGTCGTGTATGGTTTGTGCTCGTCAATATCCTCGTGAGTATTTTCATGACGCCATGCTTCGCGGCGAGGCGCCGTTGTGCGAATGTGGCAATTTTCTCAAGCCAGACGTGACGTTCTTTGGCGAGCCGTTGCCGGAGCGAGAATTTGCCAAAGCGCGTCGCGCTATGTGGGAAGCGCAGGCGCTTTTGATCGTAGGGACGTCGTTACAGGTCTATCCCGCCGCGGGGTTGCCACGCGACTGCGACGCCGGCGCGCCCTATATTGTGATTAATTACACCCCGACGTCATTGGATTATCAAGCGTCAATTGTCTTTCACGAGGCGATTGACGAGGTTCTCCCACGCGCTGTCGACCTTTTAAAGGCGTAGGAGCTTCCCGGTCTGGAAGAACGCACAACTACGCTATAATTATTATTTCTTTTGACGACTCTTCCGCGTTTTTAAGAGGTATTTCTTGCTCCGCGACAAACTTGTCCTTCTTTAACGACGTCAAAATTGTTCGTGAATGGTTCGAAAAAAGTGCAAAACTGCTCTGGACGCTTTTGAGAATCTTTGTTACCGTCCCCCTATCAAACGACACGAACAGCGTCTTATCCCGGTGATAGACGCTTTACGATTAGGAGGTCTGAAATGGATTTCAACTTTTTCGAATGGATTCGCGAGGGCGTGAAACGCTCGGTTCTTCTTGGCGTTTCTGACGCAGTCGAGACGATTGGCTCTCCTCAAGATCCCGAAGTGGCGCGCGATAAGATTATGTCGTTCCTGCAGGTAGAAACTCAGGAGTCAGAGTCTCCTAAGCGTCGTCGCGTGACGTCTAGCGCCACGGGTCAGAAAAAACTTGGTCGTTCTATCAGCGATATTCATCCGACAAGCTGAGAAAACGCATACAAAGAAATATAGCGGTGAACTCCACACAAACTCGCACACGGTTCCAGCGAGAGCAGAGGGACGCACGGTTGCGTCTAGCATGAGCGTAAATGTTTTGGACTGCGTTTGCGCGCGCTGTAGTCGCCACGAAGGCGCGTTATCGTTGAGAATCAAACACGGCGTCGTTAAGAGGATGATACGAGCTCTTAACGGCGCCGTTGTTTTTTTATTCGCGCACGAGTCTTGGCGTCACTGTGCGCTGGGGACGCAATCACAGTAATGGCGCGGGAAAGAAGATCTTATTTCACAGCGATTTCAAAGAGCGTCACGCTCAACGGCGCAACTTTGACGCCCTTGTCAAGGTCGTCGTCGGTTTGCGTTTGTGCGATATCAATTTTTTGCGGCTGATCAGGATCGTTGTAATCCATGGCATTTTTCCCGATGATTTCGTACTTGGTCGCGCCCTTGGCGAGCTGGAGTCCATTGACCTGGAAGTTAAAACTCGCCTCTTGTTCTGTCGGATTGACGATCGCAAGGGTTAGGGTCTTGCCGTCTTGAGTGAGCGCGGCGGCGACGTCGTAAGGAGCCTTGGCTTCGACCATGAGAGGTTGCACGCCAAAGTGATTGCGATAGAGCTTCAGTACCAGACCGGTCGTTTCGAATTGCGCGCCGGTTTGCGAGGTCTTAATACAACCAATGACGTTCACCGTTTGCGCATAGTTCGCCATTTCATAGATATCGCTATTGCGATAGTACTCATGTAGGCCGACCGCGACGCCCAAACCGTCCTTGACGAAATAACGCGTGCCAAGTTCACCGAAGACGTGAGGTCCGTACCAATAATTCCATTCGTCCATTGCAATACGAATGTCTTTGCCCTTGAGTTGCGGAATATCTTGGCGGTACTTACGGTGCGCGTCCGCCACCTGGCGAATGCGATTTGCCAGTAGGCGAACGTGCTCCACGACGTCGCCTTTCTCTTGCGTATAAATGTGTTCGCTTAGTACGTCGATATGCTCAGCGCATTCGCGCAGAATGACTTCGTCCCATTTGCCCACGTCGCCGACACAGATGAGGCGTACGTTCGGATCCGCCTGGCGGAACGCGTCGACGAATTCATTATTCTTGAGAGCATACTGTTCCGTCGGCATGTGTCCGATCTGCCAGTTACCGAACATTTCATTTCCAATACACCAGTATCGCACGGCGTAAGGTTCGGCGTGACCGTTTTTAGCGCGATTTTTCCCCTCGGGGGTATCTGCCGCGCCGTTGACGTATTGCAGTTCCGCCAGCGCGGAATCGACTTGTCCAGAGCCGGTGTTCACGGCGATATCGGGTTCGGTTTGGATATGCTTGCAGAACAGCATGAATTCGTCGATTCCGAAGTCGTTGTGCTCAATTCCCTGCCACGCAGGGTTCTTTCGCGGCGGTCTCTTGTCTCTTGGACCGATTCCGTCTCTCCAATTGTACCCGCTCACAAAGTTGCCGCCGGGCCAACGATAGATCGGGGCGTTGAGTTCGCGCAGTAATGTCAACGTGTCGCGACGCATACCGTCGATATTATCGGCGGGCATGAGCGAGACGGTTCCCAGTCTTGCTTCGCCCTTGCCGGTGAAGAGAATCGCCAAGGAGCCAAAGACTTTACCGTCGGTTCCCGTCTTCGCACGGAAGGTAAAGGCGCGTTTGACGTAGCCGAGTTCGTCCTTTTCTGACGGCTCGCCCAGCGCGACCTCTTGTGTGTTAGCGCCGTTTCCGTAAGTCAAGCGCACGACGATTTTTTGGTTTTCTTGAGTCTTAGTCCAAATATAACCGACGTAATCGCGCCCCTCGACAAATTGCAGGTTCGCTTGTTCCACGCCGAAAACGTCGTCGTTGTCGCTATTCCATTTTGGGGACGCTTTCCCGACAAATGCGCCCTCTTTTTCATGTGCGAATTTCGCCTCGCCCACGAGTGACCACACGCCTAGCGCGGGCGCGTCATAGAATTTTCGGTCCTGCAACATTTCAGCCCAAATACCGCCGTAAATACAGCGTCCCAGGTGCTCAATGAATTGACCGTAGATGTAAGGCGAGATCGGTTCGGTCTGCGACGTCGCGTCGATAACGACCGTGGTCTCTTGAGCGCGCGTCAAACCGCCAGCGAGCGCAAGCGTATAGCAGAGCGCTAAGATAAAACGTTTGTAAATAGTCATATAGCGTTCCTTTTATTTGAGGATAGGAATTTATTGTATGCTTAGAGGCGTTCGCCTCATATGCGTATTATTGCGCGTCGTCGATAAAGAGCTTCAGGTCGTTTTTATCGACCACGCGCGCTTCAAAGAGACCGCCGACCATCGCACGGTCGACGGACTCCATACGAATGCGTAAAGTCGTTCCCTTCGACGGTTTCGGTAGTTCGTAGACGTCAAAGAAGAATTTTCCAGGTCGATCGTGCAGGAGTTTGCGCTGCCCGATCTGCTTGCCGTCGGCGAGGATTTTGAAGTTGCGATTGCCACTTTCGTCGCCCCAATACGTAGCGAGTAGTCGGCAATCTTTTTCGGGATCGACTTTCAGATCGAATTCGAAGTAACCGTCTGTGGCGTCGCGCCATTTGCGACCGCGGTATTCCCCGTGGTTGGTGTTGACGCCGTCGAAGTTTGCGTTGCGTTCCGCTTGCATTTCACCGGGCTGAAAGAAGTCAATTGTGGCGGCTTGGCGTTTGAGGCGCAATTCACGCGCTTGGGCGATTTCCTCTTGTCGGGTCTGCCAACGCTCGGGCGTAGCGTATTCGAAATACAATGCGTATCTCTCCTGGTCGCAATAGAAAGGAATTAACTCTACTGGCTTCGGCTCAGTTGCGGTAAGCGTAACTTTCTTAGGCAATTCGAAGAAAGACGTCGTCTGGAAAGCGTCTGGGGCAAGGAAGGCTTCCGGCGATTTCTCCTCGCTCACGATCGTCGGTATGACAATCGCATTGGGCGCGTCGTCAAGTTCATCAACAGACGCGACCAGAGTTTGTTCAGTCGAGCCGAGCACGGCGCAGTAGAGGATCGGTCCGCGACGTAGCGTGACGAGGTTCGGATCGTCTTGCGGCGATTCGATTTGCCAGCACGCTTGCAGTGGGAAGTCGATCTGACGCGTGCCGATCTGCCATTCATCGCCCAGTAGCACGTATCCGTCGTCGTCGACCTTGAGGTCGGCGTCGTCGTCAAGTTTGCAATTACAGGGAATGCGCGCTTTTATAGAGAGTTTTTGAGGCTTTTGGGCGCAGATAATGAATTTACCGTCCCCCTGCAACGTTACTGAGAGCTCTTTCTCTTGCCACGTCAGGGTCGACGGTATCATGAGATTGACGTAAAGCGTTTCCTCGTTGCCATTTTGACTGTGGTAATAGATCTCCGTGTTGTACTGGGCATGGTTCTCCATGCCAGTACCGTGACAGCACGTCCAAGTGTGCTCGCGGTCGGAGTATGTGCGGAAGGATCCGGTCTGAAGCGGGACGTAGTAGGTATAGAGTTTCTCGGGGTCGTCGCTGTGATTGAGCGAGGCGAGAATATGGTTATAAAGCGCGCGTTCAAAGAAGTCGATATATCGCGGATCGCCTGTTCTTTCGTAGAGCAACTGTGATAAGTGTAGCATATTATATGAGTTGCAGGTTTCACAGGTGTTTCCGTTGAGTCTTGCCGCGATAATATTCGGTTCGCCAAAATGTTCATTCATGGAGTTTCCGCCAATTGCGTAGCTGTGGCATTGGACGACCCTCTTCCAGAAGAACTCCACGGTCTTTTCGGCGTCGAGCGTGTCCTCGACGTCGTGGAGTTGCGCGCGTCTGGCCAATCCGATGAGTTTCGGAAATTGCGTATTCGCATGTTTTCCCGCGAGCTGATCCTCTTGTCGACGCAACGGATCCAGGATAGCGGCGTGATAGAACCGATCCCCTTGACGCAGATATCTTTCGTCGCCAGTGGCGGCGTAAAGGTTGTAATAAGCGTGGTTTGTACCGCCATGTTCGCACGCGAGCATCTTTTGCATCTGGTCATAATTCAGCTCAGCGAGCGTGTCGATTCCCCAGTCTCCCAGACGTTTGGCAACGACCAGCGCCGTTTCGTCGTCGCAGTATCGATATGCGTCGAGTAGTCCAGCGAAGATTTTGTGTAGAACGTACCAGGGCACCCACAGACCGTTGAGGTCAAAGCCCTGAGAGCGGATATCGCCATGCGCTATCTGATCAAAAACCTCGAAATAACGCTTATCGCCCGCTAAAAGACCGGAACCGCTTGTGGTTTGGATCTGGTCGAGTTCCGAAACGATGTAAGCGGCGCGCTCTTTAAAACGTTCGTCGCCCGTGGCGGCGTAACTCTTCGATACCGCAGAGAGATAATGACCAAGAGAATGACCCGCGATAGATTGTGACTCCCATCCCTCGTAGCGAAGAGCTTTCGGCTCCAGACCGGCGTTTTCACGTAGGCGCGAGAGCAAACGGTCGACGTCAACGGAAAGAAGATATTGTGAATTCTTGTCTTGCGCGTCCTTGAAGGGACTGGGCAGAAGTTTTACGGCGCTAGGCGCAAAAGGCTCGACCTTACGATCGGCGGCGATTATATCATCAAACGCGCGCACGACTTGTAGAGTTGCGGTCAGGCTTATCGCCAGTACGACGCAGACGATTAATACGCGTCGAATAGTCATGAGCGAAGTCTCCCAAGTTATAAATAGCGTTAAAACAAGGAGTTAATTATCAATACGGAAATAATCGAAATCAACGTAACCACCGACCGATTCGGTCGCCTGGTTATAGAGCGCGAAACGATAGCCGGTAAAGTGGGGCAAAGTGTATACCATTTTCAAGTCCGCGCCAATGGAACGCCATTGTTTTCCATCGACGCTCCAGAAGAAGCGCGCGAAATCGGCTTGGCGCTGAAAGTCGCATTCGGCCTTGAAGTAGAGCGTTTGCACGCCGGACTCAAGTTCAATTTCCTCGTTGACCTTGACCTGGTCTTCTTCTAAACGCTGCTGTAAAACCGCTTCGCGTTGGACAACGTATAGTTTATTCTGTCGTTTTTCCACCTCGACGCAACCGTATTTACGTTGGAAGAGGGACAACCCGGCACGGTCGCCCTCGAGCATATTAGCGGCGTCGAGTTTGATTTGCGCGTAGCATGTTGGACCGAAGACGCGCTGCGTTAGGATATTTCGCGTTTGTTGTAGATTTTGATCGACGCGAGAGGTTCGCAGTCTCAACCAGCCCGGGCGCTCGTGTAGCGACCAGTTCTTCATGTCAGGGTAATGGTTCCATTGCCATGCCAGCGGTAGCGCGTCGCGTGGATACTCCGGTTCGTCCTTTTGAGCGTTTTGAGCCAGACGTTGCAGTAGCGCGTCGTCACGTTGAAACTCATCGCTGTGCACGATATTGCCAAGAGGTTTGGCGTCACGCGGTACATTGAGGGTTTCAGGGGCTTTGCCGTCGACGCCAACGATCGGGACGTCGTTATCCCACTTCACAGGCATAAGATAGGGAATGCGCCCGACCGCGCCGGCGTCACGGAAGAAGATCGCCGCCCAGGATCCGTCAGAGCATTCTAGTAGCGAACCTTGCGCAATTCCACGATCTTTAAAGAGAACCGAACCGGTATACGGACCGCGAATGGAGTCGGCAACGTGGACGATTTCTGTGCGCATATCGCCCTGAGGCCAGGTGATATTGCAGAGGTAATATTTGCCGTTGCGTTCAAAGATTTGCGAGCCCTCGGCGTTTAGACCGATGCGACCGCCGGCAACCGCCCCAGCGTTTCGCACAATGACCTCGTCAATTCCGTTGGGCTGGAAACCTGTAAGGTCTTTTTTTAGTTCCGTTAGGCGAAGATTTCCGTTGCCGTAGATCAAATAGGGCGTGTCGTCTTTATCGAAGAAGAGCGAGCAGTCGTGGCACATCGGCTTGAATTTGCGCATCTTCCATTCTCCGTCGACGGTAGGACTGGAGTAGATATAGGTATAACCGGTCGTACCGGAGAAGACCGCGAGGTAGAATTGACCGTTGTGGAATCGCAGAGAGCTGGCCCAAGTTCCGCGACCATAGGCGTGTTTGCCATTGAGCAGTTGCAGTTCATCCTCGGTTGGAACTTGATAGTCGACGTACCCCACAATATTCCAATTTACCAGGTCGCTCGACTGCATAATCGGCACGCCGGGATAGTAGAACATTGTGGTGGAACTCATGTAGTACTGGTCCGCGACGCGTAGCGGAGCGACGTCGGGCACGTCAGCCCATATCATGGGATTATGCGCGTTTTCCTCTTGTGCTGACGACGTTGCGACGAGCGCGCTCAGTACTATTGCAAATGCAAGGGATAGCGTTAAACGTCGCATGGACGTCATGGTAAGGTCAGACGCGACGTGTCGTTCAATTGTCGTGCACATGGTCTTCTCCTGAGGATTTACTGCAGACGAATCAAATATTGTTGGCGTGATGGAACGCTATCAAACTAGAGTAGTAATCAGGCGCGCGACGTCAAATAAAAAGTACGCAAATTAATGTCGCTTTTGCGCAACGACGACGTTATGCTCTTTATACAAAGATTGCATAACGTCATGGAACAGAAATGTTTCTATTGATTAAAGAGACAAAGTAGAAATAGACGAATCGGCGACAGGCTTGAGTCAAATTGAGAGCAAAAAAGAACGCGCGCGAGGTACGAATCGCGCGCGTGGGAAGATTATAATAGAAGTATAAGTCTTGTTACGGTTACTTTTGCAAGTAGACAGAGGAGACGATGATGAGTTTATGCGCAACTCCGTCGATCGTAACGGAACCGGTAGAGCCTTTAACGCCGACTTTCTGACCGAGGAGTCGGTCGAGCGCGACGTTCTTTTGTGGGTCCAGATAGGCGATTACGGCGAAAGAATCCTCGCCAGGGGCAAGTAGCGCGTATTTTGGCGCGCCGTCTTGCGCTTCAGGGGTTGCGATGAGTATGCCGTTGGCGTCGAAATGATCGTAAGATTGCGCAGTTGTCGGGACAAAGGCTCCAATCTGACGTTCATGTCGTTCTTCGGGGGTTCTATTCTTGGGCTCTTCATTAGAGACGGCTCGCACCGGCGCGTTCTGACGCGACGCGTCCAGATTCTGAGCATTGACGAGCGCGTTGAGGTCAGCGGCGCGAGTCGTGGTTGCGTCGTGCGTTTTGACGCCGGTAAGCGGCGCTTGAAAGACGAGTGTTTCGTTGGCGATTTGCCCAGCGGGTTCGGGCTTATTCGGCGCGTTTGCAAGAGCCGTCTGCGACGTGGTAGTGGCAGAGTCGGGGGAAGGCGTTTTGGGCGCGCGTTGCGCTAGTTCGGACTGTCGCGCGTTTTCCCGCAGTTTGGCGTTCGCTCGACTACTCGGGTTATAATTTGCCACGGCGTAATTTGGCGGCGGTACGATCGCATGCGCAGTAGGCGGAATGATTGAAGGCAGTCTCGCGGGATTGACTCTTTCGGTTTTCGCGACGTCATTTGCGGCCAGACGCGCTTCTTTAGCACGACCGCGGAAGGGCGAGTTAGCGCTGGAGAAAGCGAATCCGAGTCGGGATTTGTTTGTAGCGACTTGCCGCGCGTCGTTCATAGCGTTGGGAGCGAGCGCGATCGATTCTCCCTCGGTCTGACGCGGCGTCTGTGTCGCGCCGAAAGTAGGACTGCCAACGCCCTGCCAGAGATAGGGCTCGAATCCCTCGCCGGACTCTGGATAATAGCCGTTTGGCGCTGTAAAGGAGTCGTTCGGCCACGGCTGATAATAGCCGTTTTGAGGCGCTTCGCCGTACGGTATGCCGTTTTGTGGGACGTAGCTTTGTGGCGCCACGTTTTGCGGAACGCCATAGAACTCGCCAGAATAGGGAGTTACCGCGTCTGGAAATTGTGACGTCGCCCCGGTGTATTGGTCGATAACGCCCGGGAATTGACTTGTCGCCACAGGGTATGGGTTCGTGGCGTTAGGATACTGAGCTGAATTTTCCGGCACATAGGGGCGGTTAATGAGCGCGGTATTCATTCCGGAATTTGCGGAATTAAAAGTAGCGGCGCGACCGCCGTTTTGTTCGTCGGTTAGCGCAGAGACGCCATTAGGATCGTTCCAGACGAGACTACCGTCGGTATTGTGTAGCGCGATAGGGCGCGCGTCGGGCGGTAACTGACTGAGAATTTCCTGTGAATAGGCGCGAGGCGTTTGGTTTTGTTCGCTCTGAGCGTCTTGTGCGCTATTACTACCGTAACCGCCGTTATTGACGCGTTCTTCGGGATATCGCGGAGCGTCTTGACTCGGTTCGCTCGCGCGTTTGTTTAGGCGGTTCTTCTCGTATTTCTTAATGCCGTCGTAGATCGACTGTACGAGGAAGCGGTCGTCGTCATTTTCGGCGGAATCGAAGAGAACTTCGGCACGTTTGGCCAGTTCGTTGAGGCGCTCTTGCGTGACGTCGTCGCTCTGCATCGTTTGCATAGCGTCGGCGTTTAACTTAGCGAGGCGCTGTTTAAAAGATTGCGCGGAGTTGGCTTGGCTTGAGGCGTTCGAGGTTTGCGCATTGAGCGCGGTAGAGCTATGTGCGTCGTGCGCACGCGCAACCGTCGCAAGGTATTCCTCTTGTGTTGTGAGCTTAGACGGTAATTTTTCCAGAGCGCCGTCTTGTACGAGCGATTCTGCTTTAATCCAGCGGAATTCCCCCGACGGTGGGGAGATTTTGTACCACTGGGAACCGTCGGGCAACGAGACTTTTCCGAGGAGCTTTAGCTTTTGATTGTGCCTCAGTCCGACCTGGACAATAGTACTTTGTGCGGGTGAGTCCGCTCCCACGCGCGCGGGGGCGACTTTGCCATTGGGCGAGTTGACGTAACCGGTGGAGTCGTCGACGACTCGTACGAACTTTGCATTAACCCACGAGAAACTGCCATAGGGGGGACGAATTGCACAGAACCCTTGTGCGTTTTTGAAATAAATTTCTACGTAACGGTCTCGTAGAACTGAGCCGGTCTGATAGGCTTCGGTGGAAGCGCTCGCGTAGACGGGCGCGACCTGCTCCGCCACGGGAATCGAGAAAAAGACGATATGCGCCGTATTGCCAGAATCTTGAGCGTTGACGCACGCACATGTGGTCAATAGCGCCGCACAGACGCCCAGCGTAAGACATAGGCGTAAAAGGGACGCGCCATATTCGCGTCGCTTTGCGTTCTTATGACGATTTGTACGTGTGGTAGTCTTCATTCTTCTGTGCGGTCTAACGACGCGTACGTCTTTTTAGGCTCATTGTAAGCGACGCCTAACTATCTTGTGGATAGGCTGTGCGCAACGATTTTGAGGATTATAGAGACAGTTTAAAATAGGCGCAAGATCATTTTTCAACCGGTAAAACAGGCGTGTTGTATCGTTTTGAATCGACGCCCCCCTGACTTGTAACCGCGCCGGCGGTATACTAATCGAAAGACCCGGGCGCGCCGATCTGTCGACGCCCCGTTTAGACAAGGACATATTGTATGAAGCTCTTGGCGATAGAAACAACCGGCGTGTCCGGCTCGGTGGCGTTGAGCGTTGACGGCGTGATCGTGAAGTCTTTGACGCTTGATACGGAGCGTCGTAGCGCACAGACCCTTGCGCCAGCGATTTCTGATATTTTGGGCGAGGTCGGCTGGAACTCTAAGTCAATCGAGGCGGTAGCTCTTGCGATCGGTCCCGGTTCTTTTACCGGTTTGCGCGTCGGGGTTGCCACGGCGCAACTTTTTGCCTGGGCGGTGAACGCGAAGGTTTTGGCGATCGATACTCTCGACGTAATTGCGGCGCAACTGCATCATTCGCCGAGCGTGGAGCGCGATAGGGTCGTTTCCATCGGTCTAGACGCACAGCGCGGGGACGTTGCCGTTCGGGAATACTGGCTTGGTCAAGACGCTCCCTGGCGCATTACACGCGCGTATCGAATAGAATCGTGCGCCGCTTGGTTAGATCTGTCGCGCGCGTTTCCTTATTCGTCTGTTTCACGTTCTGAATTTGCCGCGGCAAGCGTACCGGAGCTACTCAGGGACGAGAGCGTTCTGACTCGACTCTTCGCGGCGTCTAAGTCGGAGTCGCTCTTTTGTGGCGACACGCTCCAACGCGCAAAGCAGAAGGGTCTGGCGACTGAGGCACATTTGTTAGCGGCGCCGGAATTTCAGCACGCGAGCGCCGAAGGCGTTTCGCTTGCAGCGTGGCGTCGGATTGAAAAAGGCGATTTTGACGATTATGCGCAATTATTACCTGTTTACACTCGTCTGGCAAGCGCGGAAGAGAAGAGAATTGCTAATCTCGCGAAGAATCGTTAATTGACGTACTATTTATATTTTGGACGTGCGATATTATTCCAACTGCTCAAGGGAAATTGACATTTAAAGATATTAAGCTCTTGCAGAGATTGTCAATAAAACTATAATGAAAACAACTATTGGCAAACGTCGTGTCTTTGCAGGCGCGCGTTTATTTTTATAACGTTTAGACAAGGCGCGAGATTTTTCTCGCTATTAAGGCAGAAGAGTATGAGTTCCCCTGACGTTGAGGTCTACTGGCACGAACATGCGACGTCGCGTTCCGAGCGCGAAAAGTTGAATGGCAACCGTGGTTGTATTCTTTGGTTCACCGGCTTAAGCGGTAGTGGCAAGAGCACGATTGCGAATGTGGTGGATCACAAACTTCATGAAATGGGCAAGCACAGCTTTGTCCTCGACGGCGACAATGTGCGTCATTCTTTGAACGCTTCGCCTCAAATCTTGGAATCTCGCGGATACTCTGCGTCCTTTGGCAAACGTTTCGGTCTTGGTTTTTCCGCCGAGGATCGTGAAGAGAATATTCGTCGTATCGGCGCGGTCTCGAAACTCTTTGTCGACGCCGGTATTATCGCCTTGACCGCCTTTATTAGTCCGTATCGTAAGGATCGCGACGCCGTTCGCGCCGTCGTTGATCAGGGCGATTTCTATGAAATCTACGTCAACACCCCGCTGAAGGTCTGTGAAGCGCGCGATCCCAAAGGTCTCTATAAGAAAGCGCGCGCCGGTCAAATTAAGGGTTTCACCGGAATCGACGATCCCTACGAAGCGCCGATCGCGCCCGATCTGACGCTCGACGCCTCTGAGAATTCTGCGGAAGAACTCGGCGACGAAGTCGTGTATTTCCTTCGTACTCGCGGCGTTATCTGAGCCAGCGACTCGTGTAAAACGCGCGTCTATTTTTGAACAATCAGCGACAACGCGTTTGGTCTGGTCTAGAACAAACGCGTTGTTGTGTCATAAGCGTTGTTTTTCTGAAAAAAACGCCATTTTGGACGTGTATTTCTTTCCATGAGCGCGCGCGTCTGGTATACTTCAGTTGCGACGCTTGGCGCTTTGCTATCGCTTGGCGCACGCCATTAAAATAAAATGTTCCCGTGACGCGAGTCTTCGCGTCCATTTTTGACCTATGAAGGAGATTTATTCAATGGTCGCTTTTCCAGAAGTTTCTAAGATTCAATACGAAGGTCCAGATTCTAAGAATCCACTCGCGTTCCGCTATTACAATCCCGATGAGGTCGTGGAAGGTAAAACGATGAAGGAACACCTTCGTTTTTCCTGCGCGTTCTGGCACACCATGCGCATGAACGGCGCCGATCCCTTTGGCGCTCCGACCATGCTTCGTCCCTGGGACGACGGTTCCGATTCGATCGAAAACGCGCAAAAACGCGTTCGCGTCTTCTTTGAATTTCTGGAGAAGACTGGTCTTCAGTACTACGCGTTCCACGATCGCGACGTCGCGCCGGAAGGCAAAACATTCGCGGAATCTTGCAAGAACCTCGACGAAGTCGTCAAGATTTTCAAAGAGGAATCGGAACGCACCGGCATTACGATGCTGTGGGGAACGGCGAATCTATTTGGCAATCCTCGCTTTATGCATGGCGCAGCGACCAGCTGTAACGCCGATGCGTTCGCATACGCTGCGGCACAGGTCAAAAAGGCGTTGGAAGTCTCAATGGAACTGAAAGCGCAAGGCTATACCTTCTGGGGCGGGCGTGAAGGTTACCAGTGCATCTGGAATACCAATATGAAGCGCGAAACCGAACACCTTGCCGCCTTTATGCATATGGCGGTCGACTACGCGAAGGAAATCGGCTTCACGGGTCAGTTCTACTTCGAACCGAAACCGAAGGAACCGACGAAGCATCAGTATGACTTCGACTGTGCGGCGTGTATTAACTTCCTTCGCGCCTACGGTTTGGACAAAGACGTCAAGATGAATATCGAGACGAACCATGCGACTCTTGCCGGTCATAACGTGGAGCATGAAATGGAATACGCCGCGAGCCAAGGTTTCCTCGGTTCGGTCGACGCGAACGCCGGCGATATGCTCCTTGGTTGGGATACCGACCAATTCCCGACCGACGTCTATATGACGACGAAGATGATGTACGTTCTTCTGAAGTACGGCGGCTTCACCACGGGCGGTCTTAACTTCGACGCGAAAGTTCGTCGTGAAAGCTTCGAACCCCTCGACCTGTTCTACGCTCATATCGGCGGTATGGACGCGTTTGCCAAGGGTCTTAAGAACGCCGCGGCTATGCGCGCTTCCGGTGAATTTGACGCGCTCTTGAAAGAACGTTACGCCTCTTGGGACAGTGGCGTCGGCGCTGAAATTGAAGCGGGTAAACACACCTTTAAGACCCTCTTCGATTACATGATGAACAAGGGCGAAATCACCCCGAACGCTAGCGGTCGTCAAGAGTTGGTTGAGAACATGTTCAATCGCTTCATGTTCTAAGAGTTTGCAACTGAGACTTGTTAGATTCCTGTCCCGCGATTTTTTTTGCTTGGGGCAGGTTTGGTTTCCGGCGCGCCTCATTGATTTGAGGCGCGTTCTTTTGGGAGGCATGCGTTATGGCAAGCGACTCGTCATTAGTTCCTAATAACGATTCACGTTTGCATTCCGATGCGCGCGAATCGTCGCACACACATGACACGTACGACGCGCCTGTGGAGTCGAACGCATCCTCCGCACGCGACGTAGACTCCGGCGCTGAACACAACGCACTCGACTCTGGCGCCTCTACCACTGCGTCGTTGGGTCGCGTCATTGCCTCTCGTGACGCCTCTTGGCAAGGCGTTGCGCTCTCCCATGGCGAACAGGCGATCTATTCCGACCAGACCGACGACCTGGATACGGTAATCTCCACGCGTAGCCTTCGCGGTTCCTCTCACGTCGCTACTACGACTCATGAGTCAGATAACGACGACGAGGAAGAAAAACTTAAGCCCGGTTCGAACTTCGGTCAGTTTAAGATCGTTCGTTATATCGGCGGCGGAGGCATGGGGCGCGTCTATGAAGGAATCGACCGCGACCTGGAACGCAAGGTCGCTATTAAAGTACTTCCACGGCGCCGCGCGCAAGACGCCGCGACTGTCGCGCGCTTTCTCAATGAAGCGAAATCCTCTGCGCGTTTAAATCATGAAAATATCGCTCAGGTCTATCTTTCCGGCAATGTCGACGGCGTGCCTTATATTGCCTTTGAATTTGTCGAGGGAACCAACCTACGCGATTACGTACGCGAACATGGCGCTATGGAGCTTTCCGAGGCGGTCGATTACGTTCTGCAAACGGCCGATGCGCTCGGTCACGCCGCGTCCAACGGCGTCACGCACCGCGACGTTAAGCCGTCTAATATTATAGTAACGCCCCAACGCCGCGTTAAACTCATCGATATGGGCTTGGCGCGCCTACTACGTACCGACGTCTCTGACGACCTGACCGAAAGCGGTATGACGCTCGGTACCTTCGATTATATTTCTCCGGAGCAAGCGCTCGACCCGCGTACCGCAGACGCACGTAGCGACGTCTACTCCCTCGGATGTACCTTTTACTTCATGTTAGTCGGCGCGCCTCCCTATCCCGAGGGGACGATGTTGCAAAAGTTACTGCAGCATCAAGGCAATAAGACGCCCGACGTGCGTGAGGCGAATCCCAATATCCCCGTGGAAATCGCGGCGGTTATTAAAAAAATGATGGAAAAGGATCCCGCCGATCGATATCAGAACGCGGAGTCGCTCATCGCCGATTTACTTTCCATCGCCGATCTCCTCGGATTAAGATTAAGCGAACACTCTTCTTATGAGGATCGAACTACCGCCTCCGGCGCCAAACGACGCTCGCCTTGGCGGTTCGTGCCAGGCGTCTGCGCGGTACTAGCGCTTTTGGCGTGTGTCGGGTATCTCTATTCACCGTCCAATCGTGGCGACGTTGTGCTACCGCAAATCACCAGTCCTGTTGTTGTTATCCCCCCCTCTCAAGAGAATACGCCGGAGGAAACGACGACCGGGTCGGATACGAGCGGTTCCGGCGCTCAAAATCTCGCCGAAACGACTGGCTCCGGCGCAGCGTCGACGACCGAGTCGAACGGCGCGACGCCCTATGAGGTCGGACGTGTCTACGACGCAGAAGCGCTCGACGCGTTCTACGCTCGTGCTTATGGCGTCCCTGTGGAAAAGAACGCAACGTTGCCCGCGGACGACGCTCGTGATTTGGTTCGTGGCTATCTTCAGGACGGCGACTCTTTTGGCACGACGCAACGCGTCGCCTTTGCCTGGCGCGCTTTCGCAGTGGAACCTAGCTTCGAAACGCGCGCGCTCGATCGCTTGCAAGTCATGTCGCCGGAGGATGGCGAGTCCCTCGCAGTTTCTCGCGCGTACAACAGCTACATGGCGACGCCGCCGCGTCCTGACGTCCCGAGCGCTAGCGGCGTTCTTCAGGAAGAACTTCGCGTTGTCGACGGGGTAGGCGAGCGCGCGAATAGTTATGCGACGCTCCAGGCGGCGTTGGCGAATGCGTCGTCGCGCGATTCAAGCGTCGCCCTAAAGATTGAATTGAAATACAACGGCGCGGTCTCTACCCCACCGATTGAATTTGTCGACCGTAAAGTCGAAATCTTTGCCTCTGCCGGCTATCGTCCGATCCTTCGGTTCAAACAGCCAGAAACCGCCAACGGGGGTTGGGGTGAGAGAATGTTCCTCCTTAATCGTTCGGAACTGACGTTACGTGACGTTATAATAGACTTTACCGTTCCTTCGCAGGACGTCGTAGCGTCGGAGTGGTCGGTCTTTGAATCGGTCGGCGCCTCCTCGTTGGCGATTTATAACTCGTCGCTGACCGTCTGCAATATGAATACGGAAGACTCTCGCGTCTTTACCGCGCCGCTGCACTCCAACGTGTCC
Source organism: Planctomycetia bacterium (assembly GCA_030537455.1). GTDB lineage: Bacteria > Planctomycetota > Planctomycetia > Pirellulales > Thermoguttaceae > RUG369. Next base: position 38,349 of record JAUNMR010000009.1, read on the forward strand.
TTCTTTCGCACGTCTATTCAGACGAACCTCATGGACGGCATGACGTCATATGTTACGCAGGATCCACGTTCTCTTGACGAATTGTCTGAGCAGGGTTTCCACGTGCGACTGGAGAAGGTTCTCGCTCGTGGAGAGGCGTCTCTTGTGAGTTCAGAAACTTATGGCGATCGTTATGAGCTGGTCGATTGTGGCGTGAACGTTTCCGGCGCAATTCTTCATTTCACCTGTGACGCGCGCGAGTGTCACAGCAACGTCTTTTCGCTAATAGCGGAACATTCTCTTCTGGTTGGACGCGCCTGTTTAACGCGTATAGACGCCGAAGACTCCACAGAGCAGAATTTACCGTTCGAACTGAATCTGGATCATTCGATCGTCTGTCTGCACGACCATCCTCTGACGCTTGTGAACGCGTCCTGGGAGGTCGACGGCTCGGCGCTTCTGAGTAATCAAAAGCTCAATAGTCTGATTCTCTTCGACGTTTCGGCGTTGGCACGTTTGCGTTCCAGTCGTGCGCAGATCTATCGTGATCTGGCGCTAGAGGAAGATTCCACGCGCTATCATGCCACTCGTCTGAGCGATCTGAGCGTGAACGCATATCAGCAGATCGAAAGTATTCCTCCTCATCTGTTTTCGATCTATGATTTTTCGAACTGTCTTCTTAATCCGATCTTTGCGTCGTCGAGTTTGTCGACGATCGGTCGTGAAATTGCTGAACAGATTCGTCAGGAATTCCTGGAATCTTTCCCAGAACAGGTCTTTTGACGACATTATTTCCGCATCCTCCTGACGTCGCGCGCGCTTCTAACGTAAGGCTCCGCTAGGGTCGAAACTTGCAAATCGGTCGCGACTGGCTATAATAGCGCTAACGCGTTGTTGCGCCTGGCTTCGCGTGGGAATTGATAGGCGTTTTCATCTTGGATAGCATAGTCGCAATGGTCGAGAAACTAGAAATTGTTTGTTTTCATAACGGCGCTCCGACAGTCGCCTTCTTTTTGAGACCGGAACAGCCCACGACAATTGGGCGAGCTATTGAAAATGTCGTTACGCTTAATGACGAGCGATGCAGTCGCTTTCATGCCACAATTGAACAACGCGACGGAAAATGGCGACTGTTTGATCTTAATAGCCGTAATGGCACGATAGTCGACGGCGCGACTGTCTCTGGGAGCGTTGAAATCTTTGTCGGCTCGAAAATCCAAATTGGTCGCGAGCTGCTTCTGATTGCGCCTCAACGTGATTTTAGCGAAGCGGTCGATCCGAACGACGCGCAGAATACCTCGCGCGCGTCCAATTTCGATTTCTTTCGACGTGAGAACGAATTAACCGCCTACCTTGACTGCGAACGTACAGAGAATCGCAGATTGCGCAATCTTTTGGGACAGAATTCTCAAATGATCGGCGCCTCTCCTCTCATGCGCGCGGTCGATAAGTTGATCGATCGTGCGGCGCGTTCTAAGGCAACGGCGTTGATTCGCGGCGAGAGCGGCGTCGGTAAAGAACTCGTGGCGCGCGCCATGCATGAACGTAGCGCGCGACGCTTGGGACCGATGGTGTGTCTTAACTGCGCGGCCTTCTCAGAGAACCTTCTCACGAGCGAGCTTTTCGGTCATGAGAAGGGCGCTTTTACCGGCGCGCTTGAGACTAAGATCGGGAAATTCGAAGCGGCCGACGGCGGTACGATCTTTTTGGACGAAATCGCGGAAATGAACCCCGGATTGCAAGCAACTTTCTTGCGCGTGCTCGAAGGCGCGACTTTCGAACGCGTCGGAGGTAATAAGCCAATTTCCGTCGACGTGCGCGTGGTCGCCGCGACGAACCGTAATCTCGAAGAAGAGGTGCGCGCCGGTCGCTTTCGTAGCGACCTCTATTTCCGTCTGCGCGTCTTAGAAATCAACGTTCCCCCTCTACGCGAACGTCAGGGCGACGTTGATATTTTGGCGGATTATTTTCTCGATAAGTTCTCTCAGGAGACCGGTCGTCGTTACCTTGGTTTTTCGCCGGAAGCGCGCGCGACCCTCAATGCGTACCGCTGGCCCGGGAATGTGCGCGAGCTTAAAAATATCGTGGAGCGCGCCGTGCTCATGGGCAATCCCCCGACGATTAACAACGTTGACCTCATGACGTCCGCGCTCGGATCTGTCGCGCGACCGGCGAAGCCAGAAGCGTCTGACGAAGCCCCCGGGAATGATTCCGCTCCCTCAGAAGCGCCGCGCGCAAAGAAGACGAGCGCCGAAGAATTTGAGCCAATGACCCTCAAAGACATGGAGAGTCGTCTCATTTTGCAGACGCTCAATCATTTTGCCTGGAATAAAAGCAAGTCTGCCAAAGCGTTAGGGATCGAACGCACAACGCTCGACCGGAAGATCGCGCTTTATAATCTATCGCGATAATCCCTGGTCATAGCGACCAAGGGAGTTCTATATTTTAATTCACGCGCGCGTGAGAGTGTAGGCGCGCGTTTTCTTTAGGTATTGTCGTCTGGAACCAGTATGTTGTCACTGACGTGTTAAATACGTCAAAATGTATTGATTATATCAGTAGTAACAGGTTGGTTTGTTCATCGGGATCTCCTTTTTTTGTAGTTAGTTATAGCTATAGCAAATATCAGGAAATATTTGAAAAAAAGTAGTTTTAAAATCAAATAAGTTTAATAGGTATTTTGCGCTTTGACGATTGTAGTGACATATCCCACTTGGCGATAGAGACAAGCACAATTAGAAACAAGTTAACGAAGCCAATGATGAAAAAGACAAGTTTTAAACATGTCGCTCTTTGGTGCGCATTATTTGGAGTCTGTTACGCAGGGATTGCGACAGACGCGTTTACTTGGGGACAATCGCCTAGCGTTTATAGCGCGCAAGGATCGCGTGCTCAAAGCGCAGGTTCAGGCGTTAGTCTTCCTAGTGTCTCGCAGAATCCTTCCCCCGCATATTCAGGCGCGGTTGTCTATGCGACTACCGAATCGCCCTATGCGTCTCATTCAGACGTTTTTCTGTCCGACGTGGAAATCACAGCGGTTCAGGCTACGAATGACGAGGACGCAGGCGCGGTTAGTTCCGATCCTCTTGAGAATCTGCAACGTCAGTTAGAGGAATTGCAGAAGACGACGGAATCTTTGCAGAAGAGCTTTGACGACGAGAAGGCGAAAAACGCTAAGAAAAATACTCCGGGTTCTGCTTTCAATACGAAGATCGCTGGTCAGGCGCGCGCCGACGCGGTTTTCGTTTCTCAGGACGACGTCTCTCGTGAGAATCTTGGGGACGCGGAGAATACGATCGGCTATCGCGATATTCGTTTAGTCGCCTCCGGTTCTGGTCACGGAGTCTTTGAATACGCCTGTGGTTTCAAGTACACGGGCAATGTTACGCTTCTAGACGTTTGGCTCCGAGTGAAAGACACGAAGTACTTCGGCGACCTCGCTTTCGGGCATTACTTTGTTGAATTGGGTATGGAGAGCGTGGAAGCGAACTATGATCGCGTCTTTGCCATGCTCGACGAGAACTCCACGTCCTTCTGTCCCGGTCGTCGTCTTGGTATTTCGGCGACCTACTTCGACCAAGATCGTCAATCTCGCGCCTTCTTCGGCGCCTTTGCCGCTAATAGTCTCTCGACTTCACCGCATCGTATTAATAACGACGACCCCGGTCTGATTCTTAATACTCGTTTGACAAGCGCCCCGATCCTCGTGGAAGACGACAACGGCTTCGTACAAGAGGTTCTACACTTCGGCGGTAGCTACATGTGGGTTAGTCCGACTGATACCAATTCGTGGAACTTTAACTCCCAAGGTCTCGGCTGGTCTGGTACGAACCCCTACTTCCTAACCGGTAAAGTTCCGCTCGACGGTCGCTCCTACAGCGTTGCTAATCTCGAGACGGCGTGGCAACGCGGCGGCTTTGCCGCAACGGCTGAAGGTTACTTTTCCAGTGTCTCCGACGGCGGTGGCAACGCCTATGGAACCTCCATTGCCACTCGCTGGATGCTTACGCCCGGTTGCACGCGCTCCTATGTTAAACAGACCGCGCGCTTCGGTACGGTCAAGATGTCGGACGACGCGCTCTTTGTCGACTACCGTAATCGTATAATCGGTCAGAACTTCGGCGCGTGGGAAGCGGTTGCTAAGTGGCAGTGGACCGAAGCGGAAGACCTTAAGAACTTCGACGGTACTGCCGGTCAGGTTAATCGTTTGACGACTGGTTTTAACTGGTTCTGGAACGAACAGACCTTCTGGACCTTTAACTGGGAACACGCGTTCGTCAATTCCGCGAAGAGCGGTAAGGCGAAGGAAAAAATGGACTTTGACACACTCGTCGTGCAAGGCTCGATCCGATTCTAATTCTCCCGCGGTTTGACTGTGAAATGCTAGACGATGGGCAGTCGTCCAGCGTGAAAAGCAATAGGCGCTTTATCCAAATGGGTAGGGCGCCTATTTTGTATGGCGGCATGTTTCGAATTCTTGGTGACAGTTCCCAGGAGCGTCGTTACCGACGAATCTGATAGCGACTTGCAAGCTGCACGTTGTGAGGCGTGGGAGAGAGGAAGCATTAGCGAAACCGTGACTCCACGAACAGAAACCTGACGCCAAGGCGTTTCAAGCAGATGGACCGACCAAAGACGTCAAAGATCCAAAAAGACAACCGTAACCTTGAGTCGTAAAACATAAGGGTAAACGGGGGAAAGGTTCGGCGCTTATCTCGCGAGGTCTCATTGGCGGTTCCACCGTAGTAATAATGAAAAGTCTGCAGAGTTCGTCGTAGACGACGTAAGCCGCGATGAACCGAACATTGTAATGTGTGATCATAGCGTATGTCTCTTTGACGCGTCTGACAGCAGGAAGGGTAAAACGTATATTAGCAGATACAGCGTTGCTAGGGCGAGATAAACTATAAAGAACGCAAATGAAGAAAACACACAGAACGTTAAGTTCTGATATTACGTGAACCGCCGTATGCCGAGCGACGCTTACGGCGGCGTCTGAGGGGGGAGGAGAACTCCCCCTACTCGATTTCTTATCATACGATGCTTTTCTATCGACCTTTGCAACTCCATCGCGCTGAGTGGGTAATTTACGCGCAAAGAAATGTGTGTCTTAGAGGAAAAGTGAAAAAGAGCTCAATTCGATTTAAGAGCAAGGTTAAAATATGCCGATTTTAATACAAATAAGACTTTTACAAGTTAAAACAAATGTTTTGGCGGCGCTGACAGCGCTGATTGTATGATCTTGCTGTCTTCTGCGGAAACGAGCGTGACATGAAACACACCTGGAATATAAACGTCAAACACACGCGTAATGACGCGTCTGTTAAGCGGCGTGACCGGAGCGTACGAGCGGCGATTTCTATCGTGCTACTCGGGCGACTTCTATTGGGAACGTCCTTTCTAGACGCACAAGAGAATGATAGAATGGCACGGTCGATTTATGCGGCGCCCGCTAGTGTAGCGCCCATCGACTGGAACGAATTCTCAATGACCGAGGAGGAGTCGACCGACGAACTTGTGAGCGCTCCCTCGCCACGCGCAAACGCGCCTTCCGTACGACCAAGTGGGATTGCCGTGCGTAACGTGCCGGCTCAACGATCTAGCGCTCAACATCGCGTGAGTCGCGCCCCGTCGACGATACCGAAAGCCGCCGCTAATACGCGCGTGGCGTCCTCTTCAGCCTACGCAACGCCTCCACGTTCGCACACATCGCCCTATGCTAACGCGATTCAAACTTCCGCTCAATCGTCTGTATCTGTAACAAACGATTCTACGTCGTCTATTGCGACGCCTCAATCTTCCGCATCTCCCGCTACAATAGTCGCCACAACGACGCTTGCGTCGGTTCAAACGCCAGCAAACGCTACGGCGTCGGTTCAGATTCCACGAGTCGCCGCGCCTGTGGTCGCTGTGCCTGCGACGCCTGTGCGAACTGAGGAGCAGGTCACGCGTGTAAATCTCACGCGCGCTAACACAGAGTTCGTCGCGTCGCGGCTAAGCGTTGCGCCGACCAGCGCTCGCGTGGCGCAGCAGGCGTCGAGCGCTGAATCCTTGACGCCACAGAACAGCACGAGCTCTGCACAAACGTACCTGGAGACGCTTGAGGACGCTACGTCGATCGCTCTTGCCCAGAGTCGTACGCAACGCGCTTTAGCTCTGAAACGCGGCGCGTCGCAGTCCATGACTCAGGCGGCGACGTCGTTGCGCAATCCTAAAATTAATAATTCGACAGCTTACGTCGGTATGCTCAATAAACCGACCGAGGTCTCGGAGGTGGATCTGTCCAATGCGCTTTCCGGCGTTGTTGGTTCGTTACCGCCCTCTATGGCGTCCTTGATCAGCCCGGCCTTGGCTTCGTTTCCGACGCAATATCAGATTGACACGCCCTTATGCGATCGTAACTTTGTGACCACGACCACTTCGGTGACGATTCCGATCTACCTTGGCGGACGTGTGAACGCGCTCACGCGCGAGGCCGAAGCGTTGACGCAAGCGGTAAGCGCCGGGATTGAGGTTGGCGAGCAGCACGTAAAATACGAAACGTCCGAAGTCTACTTTATGGTATTGCGCACGCGTCAGTTACGTCAGGTCGCGATTGAGGCAGTTCAGACGGCGCAGAGCCATCTCCAGGACGCGGAGCGTATGGAAAACGTCGGTATGCTCACGCGTAACGCCGTGCTCGCGGCACAGGTTGCCGTTAGTGAAGCTCAGCAAATGGAACTGCGCCTAGCCAATGCCCAGGAACTTGCCGAGGCGACCTATAACCGCGTCTTGTGGCGACCGCTCGATACGCCCGTGGCGATCGCAGAGGTCGATACCGTTATGCCATTAGGGGAATTAGAAGAACTGACCCAAACTGCCCTGCGTACGCGTTCAGAACTGCAAGCTCTCAGCGCTCAGACCCGCGCACTCCAAGCTCATGTTGATACTGTGAAGGCCGACGTACGCCCGCAAGTGGCGGCGATTGGCGCATATTCCTACTTCGAAAATAGTCATCTCAAAGATAACTCCAACGCCACCGCAGCGATCGGCGTCACTTGGACGCCCTTCGACGGCGGCGTGAGTCGCGCACGTCAGAATGCGGCGCGTCAGGAAGCGCTCGCCACCACGCGTCTGCGCGAAGAAGCCGAGTCTGGCGTCAGACTACAGGTACGTCAAGCCTGGCTAGCGGAAAAGGAAGCGCGCGAACGCGTACAAGTGGCTCAAACCGCATTGGAACAGGCGCAAGAGAATTACCGCGTAACCTCCCGCGCGTTCCAAGAGGGACTGCTCAACCACACCGAAGCGCTCGACGCCGCGACAATGCTGACAGCAGCGAAAAGTAACCTTGCCAACGCCAAATACGACGCTATCTTGGCGACCCAGCGTCTCAAGCATGCGGTGGGCGTGCTGTAAGGTTTCGTGTCGAAACAACCTGTCATTTGAGACGGCGAAGATAACCTTCTATCGACAAATAAAAGACCAAAGCGTGTCGTGCTAAGGCGCGCTTCGGTCTTTTGTGTTAATGATATTATACTATATGCCTAGAATAAAAAGTTAAATCATTTATGCTCGGAAAATAGATCCATTACGAGTTAATCTGTTTGTGATTTCTTATAAGAAGAGTATGAAAGCGGTAGTTGTGTCTTGTAGATAATTAAAAATTTTTTAATTAATAAGTTGAATCAAAGCGCGCGTTTGGTTATAATGAGAGTATACATGGTTCCAGCTGACGTCCTTTTCGTATACTGGCGAAGGTTGGTTGTTAGTACTTCGGCTATTGAGTTCTCTTCGAGTTCTCGTGACTTACTTAGGAGTAGCCATGAAACGAATTCTTCGCACCAAACCGTGCGTTACGCATGGTTTTACGCTAGTAGAGTTACTAGTTGTCATTGCTATTATTGGCATTCTTATTGGTCTTTTACTTCCAGCAGTTCAGGCGGCTCGTGAAGCGGCGCGTCGTATGCAATGCACTAACAATCTGAAGCAGATTGGTTTGGGTTTGCATAATTATCACGACGTCCAGCGCGGTCTTCCCGCGATGCGCAGCGGTAATCCACGTGGCGCCGCGACATTCGCAGGCAACAATCGTACAAGCTGGCGCGTGTGGCTCCTTCCTTACATGGAACAGCAAGCGCTTTACGACTCGATGATGCAGTCTGCCAATGGCGCTTATGACGCGGTCGACCCTTGGACAAAGACGTTTACCGGTTATCTTTGTCCCAGTTGTGGCGGACCGGATCAATCTCCGAACGACAACCCGACTCAGACAGTTGGTATTGCGGACTACTACGCCTTTATGGGCGACCGTCCCTATCGTTCAGTAGTTGGCGGCACCTTAACGTCTGGCTCTATGGTCTCTGGCGTTTTTGGGTTTGAGGCATGGATTACTCTTGCCGCGATTACCGACGGTACGAGTAATACGATGGGCATTTCCGAAGGTATTCGTCCCACCGCAGTAGCGAGTTTCGGCGACTGTGTGACCAAACCTGGTTCCACCGGTTGGAACCCCGCAAACCTCACGCCGCTGTTCAATCGTTCCACCCATTCTTATCTTTCAACCTGTGGAACCTTTAAATCCTACGGCGTGCTTCGTGGTTTCCGCGCTTGGGACGGCGTTATTCTTTTCAGCGGTTTGACCGCGTACACTCCGCCCAACAGCGTGCTTGTTAGCGACGGCACCGCGCACACCGGTAGTCAGTTTGCACTCGCGCCGACTAGTCGCCATTCCGGCGGCGTGAACGTCTGCATGATGGACGGCTCGATTCGCTTTGTTTCCGATACGGTTGATTGTGGCAATCAGTCAGCCGGATGCCGCGGTTACCCCGATATTGCAACGGCGAGTCCCTATGGCGTTTGGGGCGCGATGGTGACCAAAGCCGCGGGCGAAACGGTTTCTTCGCTCTAAATCGTTGAACGAACTTATCGACGCCAAGGAGTCCTTGTATGTTGAAACGCTTTGTATTTCTCACGGTTCTTTCACTGGCGCTTTGCTGTACCGTGACCACAGGTTGTGGAAAAAATAAACACGGTACTGTGCCTGTGACCGTTACGGTTACCTATAACGGTAAGCCCGTCGATGAAGCGGTCGTCGTCTTTACTTCGGAGACAACTGGCGATTTCTCCAGTGGCGCCACGAATAAATCGGGCGTCGCGAAATTGTCAGCCTACGAACCGAATGACGGCGCTAAGCCCGGCGTGTATGTCGTGACAATTGATAAGTCCGAACTGAAGGAAGAGCGCGATCCAAACGACCCCATGGGCGATCGCATTCTCAAGTCGGAAACCATTTTCCACATTCCTGCGGTTTATGGCAATGTTAAGACGTCCGGTCTGACCGCTGAGGTTGTCGAAGGTAAAAAGAATTCGTTTGTGTTTAATCTTGACGATTCCAATCCTAACGAAGTTGTGCCCAATGAGTTTAGTATTGAATGATCTCATTTGCCTCTTCTGAATAGTTCAGGCTCCAAATGAATTAAACGTCGAGACGACGCCAGCGCAACGAAGCGCCTGGCGTCGTCTTGTATAATATAGTAAGTCGTTGATTGACGTTGCTTTG
>JAUNMR010000009.1:47965-112288 GCA_030537455.1 Planctomycetia bacterium
GCGTGATTCCTGTTCTTTCCAGAGCCTCTTGTACTTGTCCTACAGTTCCTGAATTTCTGGCGTTAGGCGCTCAAGAGCATAGCCGTCGTAGACAATATCCCATCTGGGGTAGTCTGAGCGTCGTTTGACCTTGCTATAGGCGTTTTTTCAGGTAAAACGGTTCTTTTCAAGTCACTCTTGCGCCGCCACGGTTGGATTCGGTTGAATGGCGTTGATTTCCTGTTCCGTTGTTTTAGCGTCATAGTCGCCCCAAAGAGCCGTCGATCTCATTTTGGCGCAGAGAATATGTAGCATGATAAGTCGAGGAGCGACTAATAGCGCGGAGCGCACCTTGTCTTTCATTTCGAGGCATTTCTTGTTTCAATAGACGTTCGTTTTGGGCGTCAACGACGTCACGGAGCCTCTTTGAGCGATTGCTAAAACGCCTTTTGTTCTCTCATCGCATTCAAGGAACATTTCTAGATCATAAGTTGCGTCCAATGAACAAAGATCCACATAATTTTTCAGCAGTTCTTCTTCGTTCTGATATAATTCGTCTTTTGTCTGAGGGAATAGAGGCTCAATCCAGACGCGTGCCTCCAATTCGCGCGTGTTTTTCGGTTGACATTCCCCAATGGGTTTGTCATGTGCGATATTAAGGAAGCGTTTTAAAGCATTTGCTCATAGGTTGTTAGTAGGTAAGTTCCGTTGAAAGATTTCATCAAGTCCTTCTATATCCAGCCCGTTGGTAAATTCAGAGGATTTATCGACGGGCAAGCGGATTAGTCGCGCTACGTGGTTCACCTTTCCACAACAGCGTAATTGTTTCCTGTGTTAGTCTCAGGAATGGCTTACAAGACGTCTATCCTGAAACTGGAATTTGTGACCAGTCAGGGCGTCATGAAGCTGTTACAATTGTATCCTTAGCGTGAGCGTTACTTAAAGTAGATCTTTAAGATACGGATTTGTCTAGGTTTGAACTCTAGTTCGATGAGGTTGGCGTTCGCGAGCGGGATATGATCCTTAATCGGATCGGCGTTGAAATCGATAGGCTCGACCTTCTCAATGGGGAAGAAGGACTTGAGCTTGACGTTAGTCGCTTGGCTGTGGGTTTCCAGTAGCGTGACTCGTAGACCGGCGAAGTCGTTGTGCAGGCGGTCGGCGGCTTGGTCGGCGATGATCAGGGGCTCAATTTGGAGTATTCTCACATTCTTTTGATCGAGAGTTAAGTAGTTTGTTAACTCGCGTTTGGGCTTTCTGACCTTCTCAAGGACGAAGCACGGAGCGTCAGTATAGTCGAGGGCGGCGTTTTCAGGGTCGTCTAGGTCGACTCCGATACTGAAATTGAATTGCCGCCGCGTTTCGCCCGGAGGAATGAGTATCGCGTCGAGTCGCGTCGTGTCGAGTCGTCGGAAATAGGGTAGACCCGCGCTCAAGACGGTAACGCCGACCTTTTCATCGCTCCTAATGTCAACCGCTTCTGGCGCTTGAAGATAGTCTCGTTCCGTGGCAATGAGAGTGCCGCACACGCCTCCGCACACCTCTGCGATTTCGTCTTTCCAAGCGAACCGACATGCGTAGTAAGAGTCCCACGGACCCTCTTGTGGCACAATCTGAGTGGTAAATGCGATAGTCACGTCAATAACGGGCGATTTCATACGCGTTTGCAAGCGCTCTTGATAGTAGGCAACCAGCTGACCATTGGGCGCGAGCAGTCGCCCCTGAATGAGAATGGCGCCGTAGTATGGACCACGATGCAGTACAGTGATCTTATCCGCGGCGCTGAGCGTATAGCCGTATCCGGACGTCTCTTGCGACCTCGTGTCGTGTTCGCCGAGATTTGAATCGAGCTTCATTGCGACGTCCCATGCGAAACGATTGCCGAGGGTCGGCTGGCGTAATAGCCCGTGAGCAAAGGTGCCGGTGGTTTTGAGCGTTGTGAGCCGTCGTACCGCGCCGGTTGTCGGGTCGATCTTTAGCTCGAAGAGGTCGTTGCGTAAACGATAGAATTTCTCAATTTCCGTTGGACTGTGACGTAGTTCGACATACTCTGCGAGGATCAATGCGTCTTGTTCCTCTTGACCAGGGAGCGATTGAGGCGCCGCGCTATTGGGCGTGTCGACACGGAACTTATCGGCAAAGCGCCTAAAGAATGAACCACGAGGCTGTTGTTGAGCGGCTGGCGTGTCCACGCGCTGCGACGACGTTACGTCGGCGTCTTGTGACGCGTCGGTTTCAACCTTATTGATATCAAGCGGTTCGGACGTATAGCAGAATGGCTTGTGCTCAAATCGATATTCCAGTCCATTGAGTTCTTCCATCCACAAGGACGCGCCGGCGGGTAGTGTGAGGCAGTAATAACGTCGCCGCGCCTTTTGGTCGTTGTAGACGCGAAGGTTAGCCTCGGGCGTGGCGTCTAAGTTGGCTCTGACTGCGTCGATGAGCGCTTGTTCTTTTGCGTCGAGTTCGTCGGAATCGTCGACACGAAAGGTTTGCCAGAGCGTCTCTTGCGTGGAGGAGGTAGCGTTGACAAAGAGTCGACCGTAAGTATCTTCTTCTGCGCCCGTTGGCGCTGCGAGGTTGAGAAATTCTGCGGCTCTAGACAAAAGCGCGTTGACAGCGGTTTCCATTTCTACCAGCGCCATGTCGAATGTATTGGCGTCGTAGTTGTTTAGCGCCTCATCGGTCGCTTCGCTAGCCAGTAGAACAGCGTCAATCTGTTGTAGTAGGTTATTCGTTTGCTCTACTATACTTTTGGCGCATTGGATCGTTTCATCCCAGAGAAGCTGTACATTGGAGTTCTTTTTGACCTTAAAGGTTCTCGCGCGTAGTTCAAATAGCAGACGCTCAATCGTGGGGACGAGTCGTTCTAGTCGGCGCCGACGTTGCCATAACGACGTGACGTCAGGGCGTTTACGATTCACGCTACGAGTGAGAAAATTGGTTTTGAAATGGTCTTTGACGAATTTTTCCGCGTCGCCGGAACCACGCGTAACGCGTTGATAATCGGCGACGTCATAGAACTTACCGAGAACCGGCGCGTAACGATCCATACGCAGTAGGTCGTCGAGCCAGATCGACTCGGTATTGGGACGATGCTCGAAGATAACAGCGCTTGCGTCGTCAGAGTAATAGGAGTTTCCGATTTTATCGGGCAGTTGCAGGATTTCCTCGGCGCTTTCAGCATTGAGCGGACGTTTACACAAGGCGGAAATCGTTGAGCCGTCGCGACCCTGCCAACGAATTTGCGAACGATCGGTCGGTTGAGATAATAGAGTCCATCCGTCGTAAGTTCGCGCCAGGACGCCGGAGTAACCGGAGAGTTTGAGGATTTGCGGCATAATTTGCGCGTATCCGGCCTCACGTCGCGCGAAGATCGTCGGCGCGACGCCAAAGGCTTCGCGGTAAACGTCGCGACCTTGGCAGATTTGCCGCGCCATCTCCTGAGGAGACAGGAGATAGAGGGGCGCTTCCCATTTATCGGCGCCAATGAGTGTAACGCGCTTTGCTTCGACTTCCTCTTTGAGTAAATTGAAAGTCTCAGGGAAGTTACGTTGGCATTCTTTGACCAAATTCGGGGTGATTGCGATATTCGAGGGAGCGTTTCGCGTACGCCTTTTCTTCAATTCTGCGTGGAGTTGGGTTTTTAGGTCTTCTGGCAGAACCCAAGTAAAATCAAGGAATTTTGTGGCGGTCGGGAAGAAGTATTCCTTTGCCTGAGCGAGTAGGTCAAACGCCTTTTGAAGATTCTTCTCACACTCTTCCGGATTATTTGCGACGTAAGCCTGGGCGGCTTCGAGAATGCGAGAATTATAACTCGTTTGGTCTAAATTGCTCATATAGCGCAATTTACGAGTAAGTAGTTCCTCTAAGAGCGAGCATAGACCGCAGGCGAGGAAGGTTTCAACGACGTCGTCGTAGGGCAGCGGTTCTGGTTTGGGCTCTGGCGGGGTAGGGGGAACGTCTCCTAAGTGACGCTGTAGCGTTTGTTGTGCAATCTGCGCCGGGGTTAGAGCGGACGTGGTCTCTTGAGATAGTTCGTTTTGAATTTGATTCTCATCGAGCGGCTCGCCGGTTTTTGGCGAGAGTTTGAGCCGATGAAAGATTTCTGTGAGTATCTCTTGCCGAGAGGAAAGCTTACGAATGACGACAGCGCCGTCTTTTTCAGCGTTTTTAATCCAATTATGTGGAACAGTGAGTTCCGCGCACGGGGGAATGACGACGAGTCTTGGCGGTTGTCCAGAGGAGGGACTTCCAGCGGCTTCCCATTTAGGCGCTTGACCGAAGTGTGCCACAAGCGCGGGATGATAGAGCGCGGACCAAGCGGCGAAGATTTCGTCGACGTCAGAGGATTTGCGGTAGATAGAGAAGTCTTCTAAGCTGTAGCAGGGTATGAGCGAGATCATGGCGATTTCGTGGCGCTGAAAAAATCGCGCCCAAAGGACGAACGAGGTTCTTTGGGCGCAAGGTAGTGTTCGTTCGGTCAACGACTGTAAAACAAAGGGACGTAAAACGGACGTAAAGCACGCGGGTTTAGTCGTTTAGCAAGTCGGCGATATAGAAGCTGCCATAGGTGTGAACGCGGCATAGTTTGTGTAGCTCGGCCGCTTGTTCTTTATGATAGCTAAGGATATGTTCCAGCGTGGTTTGCTTACCATTGACGGTGACCGGAACACGGTGGAGGTATCCGGAGGTGTCTAGACCGCCGCTACGCCATAGAACGCGCGCGTGAGGCGTCGCACAGTGGAGAATGGCGTCCCATTCGTTGACAAGCGCGTCGAAGAATTTATCGGAGAGCCAGTCCATGTGGTCGAGGAGAATGAAGCGGCTAATCTTTAGGTCGGAATGTTCGCGCAGGAAGCCTTCAACGGTATTGGTGTAGCTGGAGACATTCTCGATAGCGCCGTCCTTGAGGATACGGAACCCCTCTTCGGAAACGTATTCCGGACAACAGGTTCGAGTGTATTGACCGGTGGCGTAGACGCGCCAGAAGTAATTGTCTTGGATCGGCAGGACGCCGAAAATTGTGTCCAGACACTCTTGCACGAACGGTACGAGTTGACCGTAAGTCTTTTCAATCTGTTTGCGTTGATCCTTCGGAACGCCAACCATCGACATTGTCGTGTCACGATTGACAATGAAACGCATCGTGCAGGACCAAAAACGGTCGCGGAACTGAGCCCACAACTGCTTCTGTTCCTCGAGATCCTTAGCGTTTAGCAACTGGTTGAGTCCTTTACGCATACCGCGCAGATTGATATAGCGGTTGATCTGCTTGGCGAGGAATCCGGAAGTACCGCGGAAATAGAAGGTACTGCGTCGATTATCAAAGAAACTCTTGACGTATCGATCCCAATATTTTTGAGACATTTCGGGCAAGTGTTTGCGCAGTTTATCGCGGTAGATTTTTTCCACGCCCGGGAGTCGACCTTCTCCGAAGAGTTTAAAGAAGGTTTCGTAGTCCAGTTCTTTGATCGCGGCGATTTTAAGGTCGAGCGTTGCGTTTTGGCGATAGTTCATATCGACGGCATAAACGTGTTTCGCGCCGCCAATTGCATAAGAGAGCGCGTTGCATCCGGCGGAGGTAATGACAAGGACATTGTCGTCTCCGGTCAGCTCCAACGCTTGTTTGTCGAGTCGAGGGTCTTCCCAGCAGGTATTATAGACCAGGTTATTGCCGTGAACGGCGGTAAAAACCTTCATGCTGAGCCATTCTGCACACGAACCCATGTATGTTGAATCCTATTTTATAAGGTGAATGTATAATTGCGAACGGCGCCATATTTGTTCGCGTTAAGATCCTTGGCATGAAAACAGACGTTATCGTCATGCACATACTATCGCGACACACGCCGTAAAGTTCTATTATAATTGAAACGACTCGAGAAAAAAGACCTAATGTAAAAAGAGGGAAAAAGGACGAAATTTTTCATTCGACTATTTTGCGCCTTCGCGCTTTGCTCCAGCGTTTGCGACGCCACGATTGAATGCGCGTACACGCTCGAGCAAACGTTCTGGGGTCTTGACCCTCGTCGCTTCTGTCATTGCTTCAGTGTTCGTTCTTTCATGCATTTGTCCCTCTCGTAGGTGAACGAGCGGCTCGTTGGGGTCGAGATCAGCGTAGAAATCATGCGAAAGCTCGTTTAACGCGTCGAGATAGTTTCGTTTCGCATTGGGGTTGTTTGGGTCGAGCGCTTGCTCGCGCATTTTCTTCCAATGTTCATAGAAGAGTCGTAGCTCCTCTTCGGACCATCCAAGCTCGTTGAGTAGGCGCGGATCGACCGAGTCCTTTAGTGCGTTCTCTAGATAGTCGAGGACGAAATTGGAGGCTTTTTCAGCGTACTGTAAATTCGGTGCGTCCGCGGGCGCGAGGGTCTGCTGACCGAGTCCCATTTCTCCAGCGCCGGAACCTCCTCCTCCCCCTTTTTCCTCCGGCATTTGATTTTCTTTATCGTTGCCGGGCGCTTTACCAGCGGCGCTCCCCTTGTTCTGCTCGTCCCCTTGCGCGGAGTCGTTGCGCTCTGCCGAAGGAGATTGGCTTGAATCGGAAGTGGACGCGTTTTGACCTTGCGAACCTAAGTCGCCTAGTTGGTCGGCGTTGGGATTGGAATTATTCGAACGCTGGTTGTTGCGTTCAGGTTGAGTCTGATCGACTTGAGTGTTTTCGTCGATTTCCGGATTAGCGCCGTTTCCCTTGATTTCACGCGCGTTTTTATCGGGTTTGGTCGAGGCGCGCTGGTCGTTTGGATTGTTGGGATCGGCGGTGATATTTTCGCGACCGCTGGAGTCGGTAGCGTTTTCTAAGTCGTCGTCATTGGCGTTTTGCGCAAGGAAATTATTTCCATCGGGTTGAACTTCGCCATTTTGTCGTCTAACGTTTGGGTCGAGCGGGGGAGGATCATTGGCGAGATAACTCTGGGACTCGTCCTCGGGCTTGTCCGGACTGGTACGCGTTGGCATATTGCGCTTTTCCGTCGGTTCCGGAAGATCTTCCTGCGAGTTGAAATTCGGATCGACCGGCTCTTCGTCCTGCTGATTAGCCTCCTGCTGTGGTTTGTCTTGGCTCTGTTCGCTGTTATTACCGCTACCCTGACGATCATTGTGGTCACGCTGGGCGTCGGACTGGTTGTTAACGTCGGCGGCGCTTCCCTGCGCGTCCTCTTGGGAGTCTTGGGAGTCGCCGTCGTTTGCGTCGTCGCCCTGTTCAGCGTTTTCTTCTTGGCGGAGGTAATTGAGTAAGGTTTCAAAGGCGTCACTGGCGTTCTTACTATCCGACTGTTCCGCGCCTGAGCTCGACTGGGAGTCGTCGGAACCGGTTTGCGAGCCTTCAGTCTTCGATTCGGAGTCCTGATCCTCGCTGGAGTCTCCAGTGGAGTCCTGCGAATCGCCGGAGTCTCCGGTCTGGTTTTGGGCGCCGCCTTCGCTGTTATTCTCGTTGTCGCCATTTGGGCGATCGTCGCCGGTTTCACTCTGCTCGCCGGAATCCTCGCCGGAAGGATCGTCGTTTGATTCGCCAGAGTCGGTCTGCTGAGAGTTTTCGCCCTGACCGTCTTGGTTTTGGTCGCCTTGGGAATCTTGGTCGTCGTCGGAGTTCTGTTTACCAGAGTTCTGGTCGGATCCTTGCCCCTGGTTCTGGCTGGCGCCCTGTCCTTGTCCCTGTTCGGGCGAGTTTGAATTTGTCGGCTTATCGTCTTCGCTTTGCTTCTGTTCTTCGTCCTCTTGGTTTTGCTCGAACGGACTTTGACTCGGTTCTTCAATAACCAGACGTTTTTTTTCCGAGACAGCGACGTTTGCCTGTGGGCGCATCGAGTCGAAGGCGACGATCCAGTATTCGATTTCATCGCCCGGGACGAGTCCGAGTTTTTCGGGGGTTAATTCGTAATTGACCGTTTGCGCGCCGACGTATGGAGACGGTCCGTCTGGATCAGAGGATAGCGGTACGCGCGTAGTTTCTCTCAACTTCAACTTAACCGGTTCCGGGTCGGGGCGCGAGTCGTCCTGATCCCCTTGATTTAGTTCAGAATAAGCGAAATGTAGCTCAACCGCGCGCAAGCTGTAATCCTGATCTTGCACAAGCGCTTTGATTTGCAACGTGTGATTGACTGGCCATAAGTCGTCTTGTGGCGGATCGAAAACCCACTGGATCTCCGGGGGTAAGTCGTGGAGAATTGTAACGTTGTGATCGAGCGCGTCGCGGTTCTCTTGCTCGTCGACGTCAACGGAAATAACACGGTAAGTGGAGAATTCCTGGACGGCAGCGTCTCGATCGTTGTCTTTCCAGTTGAGGTTGAATTGACAAGTAGCCAAATTAGGCGAGTTGGGGTCGATTGTCATTTTGATTGCGCGTCTTACGTCGCCGTTGGGCAGGAGGTAAGCGCGCTGTAATTGCGAGTTTGCGCGCGCACGTAGTTCAACGCTGGTTTGTTCCAACGCGACAATATCCCCTTGGTCACTGAGAACTTTTTCTTCCCAACCGGTGTATTTCGGGAAGTTCAGACGGATCTGTTCCACGCGAAAGGACGGTTGCGGACGCGTTGTTACGGCGTAAGTATCCGAAGAACTTTCGAACCTAGTTTGTCGCCCCACGGCGATACGATAGGTCATGTTCTCGGCGAATCCTTCCTCGCCTTGCGGAAATCTCGCCTTGTAGCGCGCGCCGCCAAGCGCCTCCATTTCAATCGGCACGTCGATAAGTCGTTGATCTTCTGTGGAATAGAGTAGTTCGACCGTACGCGACCCGACGCCGTCGATTTCTGCAATCACGTCAAGGGAGTCGCCGAGGTAGACGGTAACGTTTCCAGGCTCGACCGAACGAAAGCTAAGAGCTTGTGGACGCTCGATTTCAGCAAATGGCGCGACAATACGTCCGACGGAGGCGAAAGAATTTTTGGGCGAGAGAACCAGGTAGGCGGCGCAAATGGCGACCGTTACGGTGAGCGCGACGCCCCAGCGAATGAGCACGGTACAGTCAAGGGTTAGTTCATTAGCGTGAGCGCGCGCTTGACTTGCGGCCTGAGTGGCGACGACTGATAGTACCGCGGGGTTGACGTCGCCCTGTGATTGCTGTGCTTTACGCGTTCCGTCAGGATTACAACATAACTGTAACCAGTTGATCGTCAGATTGTTGTGATCCTCTTGAGTCTGTTCGATAACCTTCGCGGCGTAGAGCGCGGTGACGCGTCGACGAAAAATAGGAATCAAGCGGATAATCAGAAAACTCAGGGTAAAAGCGACCCAGCCTATGGCAAAATAGAGTCTTCCACGCACTGACAGACCACGAGATAAGATCCAATGGTCCAGTAGTACGCCCAGTAGTAACGCGGCGAGCGCGATGGTTAAAAAGGCGCAAAAGGTAGCGGTGAGATCCACGCGTCTGACGGCACGTTGCGCCTCTTTAAGATTTTTCATTAAGACGCGTTGAGCGTCGTTACCGCTCTTTTGCGAACGCGTTGTATTATTTGCGTTAATAGGCGCCTGTGACATTAAACGCTCCTGGACGCGTCTTATTAAGAAAGGACGTCCCGGTAGGTATTTCGTATCGGGACGTCGCTGATTTTAATGCGCTAAACATCAATTAGGTAGACGTTTAGCGAGTTGAATATAAGAGCCGCTATTGTTCAGACGGTTTCCTTCGCCTTGTTTTTGCCCTTCATGAAGGGGTAGAGGAGCAAACCGAAAGCAATAACCAATAGCGTAATGCCAATGACCGGGCGATAATAGAGATAACCGACCGCAATGGCGACAAGGCTGACGAACCCGGCGCAGCAAGCGGAGACGAGGCTCGCGCCGAAACCGACCACTTTCGCCAAGAAGGGGATGAAGTCAGCCAGAACTTCCAAGGGTTGGAAGAGAGTTTTAAATCCGATAAAGCACAGGAAGACGCCGAGCGCGCGCAGTAACCAAGCCATTAACTGATTGTTTTTACGCGCCTGCTCGAACATGGCCTCGGCGGATTTTGTTCCGTCGGCGAAGAGGTCGACATTGGCGCCCGATTTGGCTAGGTAAGGTTCGAAGGTATTGCCAACTTGTTTAGCGACAAGGCTTATAGTACTCGGAGTTGGAACGTATCGCAAGGCGACTTTAATATCGCCGATTTGTGCGTTGGCGGGATCGCCTTTGTAATAGACGCCATTGGCAAAGGTAAAGCCGTTGACGTGTGTCAGATCGACCGCGTCGGGTTCGGCGCTAGTGGAGACGTTTACGTCGGTTGGGTTCGTGGCGATATTTGCGTCGTTATTATCGGCGTCGTCCCCTGTCACGGTAATGGTCGCGGGCGCATCGTTGGTCGAGATGGAGATACTGGGAGCCGGTTCGTCAGGGTTAATCGTGATTAGCGGCTCGGACTCTTGAGCGTATCGCGCGTTATTCTCGGCGGCGTTGTACTGAGCGCTGGGCTCTTCTATCGGCGCGGTCTCTTCGGGCGTAGTCGTGGTCTCTGTGGCGTCTTTGATTTGACTATTAGGCGAGTAATCCTTGTAATTACCGATGCGATCGATTTGGGTTGAATTGAGTTGGAAGGCGCCGAGTTGTACGTTAGCCGCGTGGAGAGTCATGGATTCCACCGGAACACTGGTGGGATTGTCGTGACCGGAGTCGTGGAAAGCGCTGGAATCAACGAGTCCCTCGACCCATTCTTTTCGATAGGAATAAGTCGTTTTGACCTCTTGGGAACCGCCCGATTTGCGCGTAGTCTCTTCATGGACGTCTTCGGTCCATTGATAGATTTGGACATTGCGTTCGAGCGTAATGGCGTTCAATTGCACGCCAAAGAAATCGTCTGTCAAGACGTCGTCGGTTTGTGCGTCGCCGCTGAGGTGCACAAGTTTGCCGTCATTTTCGGAGTTGACCACGTCAGGCGTGGCTTCTACAACGACTTTCGCTCCCTCTTTGAGCGCTTTTGTCATTTTAATCGTCCGCCCTTCGTTCCAAAATAGAAGTACAGCGGAGGCGACAATTAAAATCAGACCGAAGAGCAATCCTTTGAAGGAATTGCCCAAACGCGATCCCCAGGAGATGGTTTTGGTTTCTGTGGACATGGCGAATTACCTGGTAAGCATAGGAATGGGGAGGGGTAAAACGATAGAACGCAACAGTACGGGAAGGATCGACGCACTGTTGCGAGCGAGTATAAAATTAGCGTCTAAACGCTTGGGTAATTTGAACACATGGTTCAATTAGTCGAGATAACCCCAACCTTCTCCAGGCAGTGCGATCTTGTATCGTCCTTTTTCGTCGGGTAGCGTCGGGGGAGTGGCGTCCCAAGCGTAGGCGCTCGGTTTGTCGCCGGTCGATTTGAGCATTTCGTCCCACGTAACATACTGACCGGTATAAGCGGCCATGCAACCGAGGATGGCACAACCTGTGGAGTTGGTCATGTAGCTGGCGTTATTGACGTAGGTCTGACCGCCGCTACGCACCGCGTCGATGAGGACTTTGTGTTCCACGACGTAACCAGACGTATTGCCACGCGGAACTTTGATTTCTTCGCCATTGACGTAAATGCTGGCCTTGGCTTCAAGATTGCCGATGACGGCGCGCCCCTTGGAGCCGTTGATCGTCGTTTCACCGCGAGAGAAGCAATTGGGAATCTGGCGGGAGAACGCATAAAGGGAACGACCGTCGGCGAATTCGTAGACGACTGACATTGAGTCGTACATATCGCCGGCGTCGGTATCACGACGCACAAGTCGACCGCCGAGCGCGTAGGCGCCGATTGGCGTGGCGTCGTTGAAGGACCACAGTGCAATGTCGAGCTGGTGAATTGTGACGTCGTTGATATAATCGCCGGCGATCCAGTAGAAGTTCAGCCAGTTGGTCATCTGGTATTCCATCTCGTTCTGACCTTCGGTACGCGGTCTCTTCCAGCATGAACCACCCATACGATCGCCGCGCGCGGTGACGATATCGCCAATAGCGCCGTCTTGAATGCGACGCATGACCTCTTGCGCGGAAGCCCCGTAACGATTGACCAGACCGCCGACCAGGTTCAGACCCTTGGCTTTCGCTTCTTCCGCGGCGTCTTGGATCATTTTAACGCCGACGCCGTCGACCGCGACCGGTTTTTCCGCGAAGATGTGCTTGCCCGCGGCCACGGCTTCCTTTAGCATTTGAGGACGGAAGTGCTGAGGCGTTGTGAGCAGTACGATATCGACGTCGGACTGCAACACTTGCTTATAGGCGTCGAATCCAACGAGGATCTCATCGACCGCAACGCGATCGCCGAATTGATCTTTTAGACCGGCAATTCCAGCCTTTGCGCGTTCTTCCACGACGTCCGCGGCAATGACCAACTTGACTTCAGGGTCGGCGGTGAGAGCATTACCGACCGCGCCACAGCCACGCCCGCCACAACCGACGATACCGAGCTTGAGCATATTGGTTTCCGCAGCGTGAACGCGCGGAGTAACCGCATGAGCGGTTAGAGTCGCGCCAACCGAAAGAGCCGCGCTACTTTTAAGGAAATTACGGCGAGAGAGAGGATTCATTCTGAACTCCTATTAAATAAATTTGGCATGTCAGACGCCAACAAACGACGCAGTCATTAGCGCCTTGGTCGGCTCATTTGCGTGGAAAACGCTAGTATTTTTAAAACGCATACGGTAACGACGTTTGTGAGAATTATACTCCTAGACGCGTCGCGCTTCAATATCGCGACGTAAAGTTTTACTGCGCGCTGTTGTCGTTGGGGCGGCAAGGGAGGATTCACAAGGCGGTTAAAAACGAAAAAAACGCGCCCCGTCTCTTTATCAACTTGCATAATCAGATAAAATAAAGCCAATATTCTGACGCGACGGCGCGCAAGGGCACGTCCCGGCTCGTTTCGCGTTTACGTCGTCGATTGACCGGCGACCTTTTTGGTTTGTAACAAAGGAAGCTAACATGTTGAAAGTTCTGTTGCCAGACGGTTCTGAAAAGTCGTATGATAAAAGCGTCAGCGCATTGGACGTCGCGTCTGAAATCGGCGCGGGTCTTGCCAAAGCGACGGTAGCGGCGATCGTGACCACTCCCAGTGAGGATCCTACCGGCGAGGCGACCGTGACGACGATCTCTGCAACGGAACTGTTGCCGAACGACGGCGTTGTGCAACTGCGCTTGCTCACCAAAAAGGATCGCGAAGCGCTCGATATCATGCGTCACTCCTGCGCTCACGTTATGGCGCGCGCAGTCATGCGTCTTTTCCAAGACGTGCAACTGGCGTTCGGACCTACGACCGAGAACGGGTTTTATTACGACTTCTGGAAGAAAGAGCCCTTTACCGAAGAAGATTTTGCGAAGATCGAAGAGGAAATGGGCAAAATCGTCAAGGCGGACGAGGCGTTCGAACGCGTTGAAGTTTCGCGCGAAGAGGCGATTCAACTTCTGCAAGACGCTGGTCAAACCCTGAAAGTGGAACACCTTCAGACCGGTTTGGCGGAAAATGAACGCGTTACGTTCTATCGACAGGGTGAATTTGTCGACCTCTGCCGTGGACCTCACATTCCTTCCGCGAAATTCATCGGCGCGTTTAAGATCATGTCGACGTCGACCGCCTACTGGAAGGGCGACGCTAATAACCAAATGCTCTTCCGCGTTTACGGCACGGCGTTCTTTGACAAAAAAGAACTCGACGCCTATCTGACTCAACTTGAAGAGGCGAAAAAACGCGACCATCGCGTTCTCGGTAAGCGTCATGAACTCTTTATGGTGAATCCACGCGTTGGTTCCGGTCTGGTCGTTTGGCTCCCTAAGGGCGCGATTATTCGTAAACAATTGGAAAACTTCATTTACGAAGAACTCATTAAGCGCGGTTATCAGCCGATGTATTCTCCGGTGATCTGTCGCGTTGAACTCTTCGAAACCTCCGGACATTATCCCTATTACGCCGACAGTCAGTTCCCGCCGATCACCGTTGACGGGGGCGATCGCTACTTGTTGCGCCCGATGAACTGTCCGTTGCACGTTATGGTTTATGAATCGAAACCGCGTAGCTATCGCGACTTGCCGTTACGCCTGGCGGAATTCGGCAACGTCCACCGCTTCGAACAGTCCGGCGAACTCAACGGTATGACGCGCGTTCGCGGCTTTACCCAAGACGACGCGCATATCTTCTGCACCGAAGACCAGGTCGAAGAGGAATTTAAAAACTGCATCGATATGACGCTAAAAGTCCTCAAGACCATGGGCTTTGAAGACTACGAAGTTCGCCTGAGCTTCCGCGACTGGACCAGTGAGAAGTACGTCGGCGATCCCGAAGTCTGGAAGAAAGCACAAGCTGCGTTGGAGAAAGTCTGCCACGAAATGAATCTGCCGAAGCTCAAGATTGTCGAGGGCGAGGCGGCCTTCTACGGTCCGAAAGCCGACTTCGTCGTGCGCGACTGCCTCGGGCGCGAATGGCAACTCGGTACGATCCAGCTCGATTATAACCTTCCTTCGCCGGAACGCTTCAATCTTTCGTACATTGGTTCGGACGGTCAGCTTCATCAGCCTGTGATGATTCACCGCGCGCCGTTCGGCTCCTTCGAACGTTTCACTGGTATTCTCATCGAACACTTTGCCGCGGCTTTCCCGTTGTGGCTATCGCCGGAACAAGCGCGCGTGCTCACGATCAGCGAGAAATACCAAGAGTACGGTCAAAAGGTTGTTGAGAGGCTCAAGGAGGCTGGTATTCGCGCCACGCTCGACGATAGCTCCGAAAAGATTGGCGCGAAGATTCGCGTTGCGCGTAACGACCTTGTCCCCTACCTTTGCGTCGTCGGCGCGAAGGAAGAAGAGACCGGCGCGGTCGCGGTGCGCGGTCGCAAGCAGGGCGAAATGGGCGCGATTGATCTTGACGCCTTTATCGCCGATCTTCAGTCGGAAATCAAGGAGCGTCGTCTCTAAGTCGTAACGTTTCAGACATGTAGTTTTTGACATAGCGGAGCGACGGCAGTATGTCTGCGGTCGCTCCGTCTGTTTATAGATATTGTACCTGCGTTTAACTTCGGTTTTATCAACGCTTTGGCGAGTTTGACGTCCTGTGTTAAATTAAACGATTAGCAAGTTTTCAAAATCTAGTTTTTTCTATTTTTTAACCGGCGGATTAATTGACAAATATGTTTCACAGATTATACTCAATCTTCACCATTTTAACATAAAGTCGACCTTCCGAGGGAAGCGGTTCCTCGGTTTGACGCGGCGCTATTTAGCGCGTCTGCGTCCCAGGCGACACGGCACAATAAAAGCGTAGGTAATCGTGTTTACAACGTTTACGTGAGGCATGTGAAGGATGCGGACTCCGATTCTTGGTATTGTAGGGTCTGGTTCTGCGTCGTCGTTATGGCGACGTCGTTTTCTTTATTTCTGTGTGGCGTCAGTAGCTATCCTGGCGCTTTTAGCAGGCGAGGGCTGCAGCGGGCGTGTTATGACGCCGTTGCATTCTCTTGACGATCTTAATGAGCACGGTATGCGCGTGGGCGGCGAAACAGAAACCGTCTCTTTGCGTATGGCGCAAGAGAGATTGCCAAATGCGAAGATCATGAGCTACGCCACTCCGGCGGACGCTTATGTCGCCTTGCAGTCTGGTAAGATCGATGCGGTCGCTTATGACAAGCCGCCCCTTGAATACGCCGCGGCTCAAAACGACGCGTTTTATGTCCTTGATGAAACGGTCGGCGTCGGTCACATTGCCGTTGGCGCGCCTTTCCGTAATAAAGAACTCATGAATCGCGTCAATGAGTTCATTAAACTCTACAAGGAAGACGGCACGTACGACGAAATGTACAACCGTTGGGTCAAAACCAAAGACCCGGTTCTGCCGGATATCCCCAAACCGGAAAATCCCATTAATAAAGGCAAACCGCTCCTGATCGGAAACGACCCGCAGAATATCCCGATGTCCTTCCTCGACGTCGAGAAAAATCAAATGTCAGGCTTCGATACCGAGTTCGTCATGCGCCTGGCAGTCTATCTTAATATGGACTTCGAGTTCGAACTGCTCTACTACGACGCGCTCTTTCCCGCCGTGGAAAGCGGTAAACTCGACCTCGCTGTTGGCAACCTCGATAAAACGCCGGAACGTGAAGAGACCATGCTCTTCTCTGACGACTACATCGATTGTCCCGCTGGTATCATGGTGCTGAAGAGTCGTTGGCTCGCAGGCGCCGAGGAAGAGGAAGCGCAGGCGGACTCCGAACAGGAAGAACAGATCGCACGCAACCTCACTTTTTATCAGAAACTCAAGCGTAGCTTCAAAAAGACCTTTATCGTAGAGAATCGCTGGAGACTATTGCTACAAGGTCTGCTGGTAACGATCTATATCACGGTCGTTGCGACGGTATTAGGCACCCTTTTGGCGTTTGTGCAATGCTGTATGCGTCGTTCTAAGCGCGCGTGGTTACGCTATCCCGCAAAGGTTTATATTGCCGTTGTTCAGGGCACGCCGATCCTGGTGATCCTCCTGATTATGTACTACGTCGTGTTCACCAACCTCAAAATCCAAGGGGAAATGGTGGCGGCGATTGCGCTGGCGTTTAACTTTGCCGCTTACGCCGGCGAAATGATGCGCACCGGCGTCGACGGAATCGACAAAGGTCTTATTGAAGCGGCGCGCGCGTTAGGTTTCGGTCGGTTTGACGTCTTCCGTAAGGTGATCTTCCCGATCGCGACGCGACGCATTATGCCGGTCTATAAAGGCGAATTTATTTCTCTGCTTAAAACTACGTCTATCGTAGGCTATGTCGCGATCCAAGACCTTACGAAAGCGAGCGATATTGTTCGCGGTAAGACATACGAAGCGTTCTTTCCGTTGATCGCGACCGCGGTGATTTACTTCACAGTGGCGCATCTCTTGGCGTCTGGTTTTGCTTATCTTGAATATCACCTCAACCCGGTGAATCGTCGTCGTGCGCAGAAAGGTCAGGTGAACGAATGAGCCCTGAAAACGAAACGAAAGATATGATCGTGGTTCGCGGCTTGTGCAAAAGCTTCGAAGACGAACGCGTTCTTTATAATCTCGACGCAACGATCAAGAAGGGAGAAATTGTCTCGATCGTCGGACCTTCCGGCGCTGGCAAAAGCACCTTTTTGCGCTGCCTCAATCTTCTGGAGACGCCTGACGACGGTAAGATTCTTGTGGACGGTGAAGACACTCAGGAAATGGATCCCCGTCGTCTGCGCATGAAAATGGGCATGGTCTTCCAGCAGTTCAATCTTTTCCCTCACCTCTCCGCGCTGGAAAATATTATGCTCGCTCCGACTTCGCTCTTGAAAATGCCGAAGGCGCAAGCGAAGGAAGAAGCGCTCGACCTTCTCGATAAAGTCGGTCTAGCTGGTAAATCGTGGTCGTTCCCTTGGGAATTGTCGGGCGGTCAGCAACAGCGCGTGGCAATTGCGCGCGCGTTGGCAATGCACCCTGAAATTATGCTCTTTGACGAACCGACGTCAGCGCTCGACCCGACGATGGTCAACGAAGTGCTCGGCGTAATTCGTAGTCTGGCGGACGAATCCGGGATGACAATGGCGATCGTAACGCACGAAATGCGTTTCGCGCGCGAAGTTTCCGACCGCGTCTTCTATATGGATCAAGGCGTCGTTTATGAATCCGGCTCGCCGGAGGAAATCTTCGACCATCCTAAACGCGACCTCACACGCGCCTTTATTCGTCGCGTCGACACGATTCGTATCGATATCAATAAAGACGACTTCGACTTCTATCGCTTTGACGCGAAGATTGACGACTTCGCTATGAAGCGCCTCGTGGAGCCGGAACGTCGTCAGCTCCTGGTCGATCTGTGTGAAGAACTCTTCGACAACTTCTTCTTTCTCTACGTCGACGAGCTCTCCTTCTCGATTGGCGTTACGGAGAAGAAAGAGATTGAGTTGCGCTATCTCTATGGAGGAAAAGAACTTAACCCCATGACGTCAGACGACGCGTATTCTCTCTTCGCGCGCAATATCATCATGAAGAACGCGTCGCATTATGAATATCACCGCTATGACGACATGAATTACCTCGACTTTACGATTCCGTACAACCGAAACAAGTAAGTCGTACTGCGACGTAAAGGTAGGATATTTAAAACAAAAGGACGAACGCCACAGGGAGTTCGTCCTTTTATTTTCGTTGTTTATCGCTTCGACCAAAGGACGCTCAGGCTTAATAATAGCGCGACGATTTAGGCTATTTCCTTTGTCATATCGCGCTAAATATCATTACCATTAAATTTAGCGTAGTTAAGTTGAAAGCGGCGGTTCTAATCGTTTGTTAGTCGGCGTTATTGCGCTTGCCAGTATAGCGAACGAGCGCTCTTGCCTTGTAAGGGGACGGTAAAGCATTCCTCGCCTCTTTTTACACGGACGGTAACCGGCGAGTCTTGTTCGTTGAGTAGAACCATTGCGTAGGATCCGTCGGGATTGACGCAAGCACAGGAGTACAGTCCCTGTTGTGCGGCGCTCTGCTCAATGTGAATTCTTTGCGCGCCAGTCGCGAAGACTTTGGAAAAATGCGCGATTTCATAATAATGTGAATAGCGTTCGACCGTTGCGTAGTCGCGCGTAGAAAGATTGACCGCGCCATAGCACATGGAACAGCCGCCCGGACGGTAGGGACCGCGCTTGTCGTCTAGCATGTAATTCCAGACGATAATCGCTTTACAGTCGTAATTTAGCACGCCGATTCCCACTTCGCGCATGAACCAGATGAAATCTCCCTCGAAAGAATAGCCCCAGGCGCCGATCGATTGTTCCGTGAAATACAGTCCCTTGTCGGGTCGTGCGTCGCGCACGCGCTTCATTTCCTCTTTATTGCCTCCGTAAGCGTGGTACGCGGCGCCTGTGAGATATTGCGCGGCCTGTTCGTCCTCGTAAATATGTAGCGGATATCCCCACTGATCGCGACATTCTGGCTTATTGGAGTCGTAATTGAAGTTGTGATCGAAGGCGATGATCTCCACGTCGATACCCGCGTCGCGAATTGCCGGTCCGAGCGCTTTGACAAATTCCTTTTGCTCCTGCCAGGTCATAAAGAGCGAGGCGGAGTTGCCACGATTGAGCGGCTCGTTTTGCATAGTAATCGCATTGACCGTTACGCCGTGCGCCGCCATTGCCTGTAGGTATTTCACAAAGTATTCGGCATAGATTTGGTAATATTTCGGATTGAGCTGACCGCTTGTCCAAGAGTCAAATGGTTCTAAATCTCTGAGATTATTAACCTTCATCCACTTGGGACACGTCCAGGGCGAGGCGATGATCTTGAGATTAGGATTGATCTTCAAGATTTCCTTGAGCACAGGCAGGACGTAGTCGAGATCCTCTTGGGATAACGCAAAATTTTCCAAGCCCGGTTCTTCGCACAGTGAGAATTCGCTCAGTGAGAAGTCGGAGCACCCGATCGAGACGCGGACATAGCTGAATCCAAGTCCTTTCTCAGTGGAGAAGGTTTCTTCTAAGAGCGCGACTCTGGCGTCCTGGGGCATTTTCAAGAGGTTGTAGGCGGTGGAACCGGTAATGGCGGCGCCGAAACCGTCGATGGTCTGATAACGTTTCTGAGCGTCGAGCGTTAGGGTCACGTCGGCGTCGGTCTGTGTTTGACAAAAGTCAATGTCGTCTCGGTGGAAGAGTTTCGACTTATTCGCGGTCGTTTCAAATGAGACGACTTTGTCTTTAGGGTAGGTCTGCACGTCGAGATTTTGAGGCGCTTCAAAGGGATTGTCAGCACGCGCGCGCTCGGGGTACGACGTCAAGGTAGCGACGACGCCAAAAACAAACGCAAACGCGAGGAGTAAGGATACGTTACGCATAGCGTTAACCTCTTTATTATAATAGCTTATTAAATATTGAGTTGTGCTTTCTTAGCGCGAAGAGCGCGTAAGTAGCGTTAATTTTGCGATTCCAAGTTCGACACGCTCGGTTCCAATTGGTCTTTGGCATGTTTGGGAACCTTGATCGTCGCGGCGTAGGCGCTATTACACAGACCTAAAATAGCGGAGATTGTAAAGAGCGTCTCGATACCAGCGACTTTCCAGATCCAACCGCCAAAGAGCGCGATGAGGATTGTAATGAGATGGTTGAGCGATAAACCGGTTGTCAGCGTGGCTTTAATCTCGTACTGATTATCCGAAAGATCTTGCACGTAGACGTACGTCGCCATGGACGCCAGGGAAATGATCGCGTCGAGCACATAGTTTACACAGCACACAATAAAGGCGAAATGCATCGGAAAGAGGTGGTGCGCAAACCCGTAGAAGAAGCAAACGACGACTAAAATGATCGTGTCAGCCACCATGACGGTTTTGTACCCGATGTGGTCGATGAGTTTGCCAATCAGGGGCGCGGCAAAAAAAGAGGTAATTGCCGAAATTGCAAAGAGCAAACTAATCGTCAATGCGTTGGCGTGATAGAACAGTACCAGCGCGTAAGGGCCGAAGGTAAAGAATATCTGTTTACGCGCGCCGTAAAAGATCTCGAGCATATAGTACTTATGGTACTTTTTGCGGAAGTAAATGCGTCGCGTGGTAGCGTCCGCTTCGCTTCTACCGCGCATTTTGGCGAGCGAGAGAAAACTCAGTAGTACAAAGGCGGCGCTAGCGGCAAAGATGAGATTATATAAGTTCGACGTGCTTTTGTGACATAGAAAGACCACGCACACCGTCAGAAAACCGATCAGCGTCCCAATTTGGTAAATTGCGTTCTGATACCCGAGCGCCGATCCGCCATGTTCCTCACGAGCGAAGTTTAACGAAAGGGTATTGCGCATGCCTAGTTGCATGTGTTCGCCGGTGGAGAAGATGAAAGTCACTAAGATGACCAGCGTACGCGAGGGAGGAATAATAGCTTGCAACGTCATGCCCACTAGCATGACGACCGCTCCGATTTTGTAAATTCTTTCAGCGGACATGGCGTATAGCGCCGCCAAAATCACGACCAGTAACAGCCCCGGAAGTTCACGAAAGAATTCCGAGACGCCCTTATCAAACGCCGACATATGAACGACTTCCGCAAAGTAGTTGTCAATGACGCCTTTGTAGAGTCCAATGGCTAGACCGACCGTGAGGATCGAGAGGAAAAACGACTTGTAAGTAGATCCAGATTTAAAGGTTTTGGCGAGATTGAACATTGACGACAATCTCCGTGAATTTTATAAACGTCGACGATTCTTAGGGTTACAGTTGGCGAGGTCAGTCTTGTATTGGCGGGTCGTCAAGACTTTCGGTGCGGAAGGACGCGTTTGGGCGCGGTCCTAGCAAAGCGCGCGCGTAATCCTCCACCTGCTCCGGCGTTTCGAAATATTGCTCGAATAGGTAAAGGTCTTCGTATTCGCACTTTGCGGTAGAATATTCTCGGCAGATTTGTGGGCGCGTTTGATAGACCGTGCAGCGATTGTCGGATCCTAACGCTTTACATGGCGTCATGACGAGCAGGTGCCAAGCCCCTTCTTCCACAAAGACGGCGACCTTTTCGTGGTAGAGATACCAGCGTATGAAATCGAATTCCTCGTAGTTCGTCGGCTTGTCGATCGGCAACGCGATATAACGACAGCATTTTCCATTGCAATGCTTGCATAGTTCCTCTGGCGGAATGTCGCACTTGGACGGTCTGACGGTTCGAAGGGGCGCTTTCTCTGACATAACTCATGACCCTGGTTTCGTGCCAATGCAGGAGTGAATACATTTCTCTCTCACATTTTAGCGCCAGGCAATCTTTCGACAAGAACGACGACGTCGCCGCTCTGCCCGTGTTCTCGCGCGCCCGAATACTACTGTTTACAGTGTTGTAATATTACTTTGGCGAAAATAGGTAAAATTTTTTACTTTTGCTTGACAATGATGATAAAATAGAGAAAATAATTCGTGCTGAGTTTGCATATATCGCGGATTGTAGAATCACGATGGATTCTAACAGCAAGCTCCGCTGTATGATTAGACGTCGACGATAGACATTAGTCGGTCGGCGTATTGTTACTGGAGAATAATAATGACCGACGACAAAAATAATAAAGACGGCCGCCTTGAGGATCCGAAAGGTTCCGACGGTACACTTAAGGTAGAGGATAATAATCAGGATATTCAGTCTGCAAGCGATATCGACAATGAGTCGACTCATCCATTCTATTCTGATACCCTCGATTCCGATTCACAGGCTGGCGTGCAGGTGGACTCGAACCCTACAGATAAGACCGACCCACCCGAAGATGAATTATCCGCTCGAGAGGGCGCATCCGAAGAAGGATGGGGCAATCCTAGCGAATCGCCAACTCAAGAAGAGGACAGTGAAGAGCCGAAGACTTCCAAAAAGAAGGGCGGCAAAAAAGAGAAGACTCCTAAGGCTGCGGCGGCTAAGACAGCGAAGAAACCCAAGGTTAAGAAGGCTAAGAAAGACAAACCCGCGTCTAATACAGACAATCCCGTCGGGTTCTACTGGCTTTGGTTTGCTCTCACGGTGGCTTTCCTCGGTTTTGTCGACGCGGTTGCATACAAGCAAGCTGGTCCTGATTCCTTCCTATTCATCGGGGTGTTTGACGGTTTGGGGCTACTCTTGCTTAGCGTTCCCCTCGCGTTGATTGGCGGAAGTCGCAAGTTTCAGTATAGTTTGACCGATATTTTCCTCGCGCTTGCCGCATTTTTTGCTGTTCTGAGTTGCTTGGCGATACTCACGTGCCAAGCGCAGTATTATGGCGCTTCTGCGAAGGTTGCGGCTCTTATTACGAGCGTGACGACAACGTTCTACGTTTGAAGACGCGAATCGCCTTTGACGGCATATTCGCGCGTATCTTAAAAAATCAAGACGCGTTTGATTCAGGTCAAACGCGTCTTGATTATTTATTGGTCTTTTTCTGAAACTTACGTCTTGGAATCGCGAAATTTTGAGGCGGTTAGAGTCGGAATAATCTTCTGGCGAGCTCGACGATCTTTGGGGCAGATTCCGATTTAGCGGCGTCGCGCAGAGAGACGGTAGGGGAGTGCAGTAGCTTATTGACAAGTTTGTCAAATGCGTAGCGAATCTCCTGTTGGTCTTCTTCGGAGCAATTGATCTTGCGCAAAAGTCTTTGTACTTCGATCTCTTTTGCATGATTCCATGCGTCTCTGAGATCCTTAATGGCGTCGATGTACTGTCGCGCCTCAATTTCTTCGATAAAGCGCTTCGCTTCCTCTTGAATGACGATTCGCGCCTTTGGAATCTCTTTGTCTCTGAGTTCTTGATTCTTCTTACACGCGTTTTCTAGGTCGTCGACACAATAGAGGTAGACGTCAGGTCTTTTTCCGAGTTCTGGGTCGATATTTCTGGGAGCGGATAGGTCTAAGATAAAGAGCGGTTTATGTTTGCGTTTAGCTTCCAACCTCTGATAGTCCTGGAGTGTTACGATCGGCTCGGTAGCTCCGGTGGCGCAAATAATTAGGTCGACGTGTTCGATAAGGTCAAATCGATCCTGCCAATCGGCGACTTTACCATGATATCTTTGCGCCAAATCGATTGCTTTGTCACGGCTACGATTGGCGACCGTGATCTGTTGAGCGCCGTATTCAACGAGGTATTTTAGGGTTTCTTCCGCCATTTCGCCCGCGCCGAGGACGAGAGTCGATTTGTCGCTGAGCTTTTCGAAGATATTCAACGCAAAGTCAACAATCGCGACGCTTGGAATACTTACGCGCCTTTTAAAGAGGTCGGTTTCCACCGAGACGCGCTTGGCCGTTTTGAAGGCCGTCTGAAACGCCTCGTTCAAGATCGGACCGGTCGCCTGCGCTTGTACGGCGATTTCATAAGCGTTTTTGACTTGTGAGAGGATTTGTGGCTCCCCAAGGATCATACTCTCAAGACTAGAAGCAACGGCAAACAGATGTGAAGCGGCGTCGAACCCTTTAAAGGTCTGGAGGTACGTTTGGCTCCCGTCAAATGAAACGTCGGTTTGACTGTCACGGCGGGTGCGCGCGACGAGAAAGGGAAAGACTTCGCGAAACTCAGGCGCGTTGGTCTGCGCTTCGGTCGCGAAATATAATTCAGTGCGATTACACGTCGACAATAGCGTCGCCTCAACGTCCGGGAATTGCTTGCGCCATAGCGCAAGTCTTTCCTGGACGCCGTGTTGATCGAACGCGAAGAGTTCTCGCGTTGACATTGGCGCGGTGTGACTATTAAGACCGATAACTTGAATCGTCATTAAACGACTCCTTGGGGCGTGTAAAAACACAGACGCTAAATTATGCGTGATATCGACAAAGAGGCAAAACGCTCTTCAGGGGCAAATGACGTAGGCGTCGCTTTATTAAAAGCACGACTTATCGCGCCACGGCGGCGGAGACTCCGCGCACAATGCCGTTATGAACTCAGACTGCGCGTTATACGCCGAATTGGCGTCAATCGTGAGCTTGCGAAAATGCCCATTGCGCGTAAAGGCCGCAAGATAAAGGAGTACGCAGAGGATAATAAAGACGATTAACGCAAGTCTAGAATCTCTCACACATGCGTCGAGTCGTCGCTTGGAAAGAAATTCACCTGTAAACCTTTCCACGAGCGCTAGGATAAAGAGCACGGTCGCGCCGATAGCGACGGGGTCGAGTTGCGCTTCGTTTTGTGAGGCGGTAAACGAGCGTAGGTAGTATCCGGACAGGACGCCAACTCCCAGCGCGAGCGTTGCGCTGTTCACAGCCAAGCGCGTCGATTTATTCAGCCATTCGATTGTTGGCAATGGCAAGGAGGCGTTGGACGTTGGATTCTTGAGACGCTTGCGTTGCAGGCGGAAGAGCGCGCCATTGAGCGCCCCGAAAAAATAAAGGGACGCCGCAATCGCCAGGGCGGCGCCGTGAGTCGCCTGAATACAATTTGCCGTGCCCTCGCGCGCAAAGGTTGCATTGCCCGCCTTGAGCGCTACAACAATCAACACAATTGCCGCCGGCATGAAGAATAAATGAAAACGCGTGCGACGATAGACCGCGGAAAGGTAGAGGGAAATGAGCGTTAGTACGAACGCAAATAGGATAAACCAGCTACTGACCTTAGCGAAAAAATGGTCGTTTTGTAGTAGGTCGTTGTAATAGAGAAACGCGCCGTGTGCAACGCAACCAGCGATCGCCATGACATTCGCGGCAACTGCTAGCCATTTGTTTTTACGCGCAAAGGCAAGTCGTACGCATTCCAAAACAAAGACGAGTAGATAACACGCCTGAAAGCAGATGATTTCAACGTTTTTTAACATGTCAATCGGCTCGGCACAAATGACAACGTAGAACGCCGCGTCTGGGTTGCGCAGACTCCGCTTTAGAGGAGCGCTGGCGGCGTATTCGCACTGTGGCTATTCTAGTCGTTCGATGCGGAAGTATCGGAATCTGACCCAGTTATCGAGTGGCGTTGACGCTTGGGGACCATTCCAGCATTGCAGGCTAATGCGATCGTTCGGAGTGGAATTGATTCTTCCTTCGTAGACGCGCTGGAAGATTTTTTCATCCTCAGGGCAGAAGGACGCCACAATATTTTGTCCAACAACGTCAATGCGTAGTCGACCGCCGTTTTTCACGCCCAATGGCGCCTTGCCTGGAAAGACATATAACTCGCCGTCGATATTAGCAAAGACGAGTTTAAAGATGACGCGCTCGTTCTGAAGCCAATATACCCCACACTGCTGGTACTGTTCTGTGGGCTTCTCAAGGAAAGAGCATTCCGTCTCAATACGATAGGCATACTGCAAACGACCGTTTTGCCAACGTAGGAAATTCAACGGTCTCAAAAGCGCATTGCGCGCCTCGCCATTGGCAAATGGTTCTGTAAAGATCTCAAGCGCGTCGTTCACAAACCGTCTACGCGCGGGATTGTCGTGCACCCAAACCCACCCGGGCTGCAGACGACCTTCAAATTGATCTTCAAAAACCACGTCCTGGGCAGTCGCAACCAGGCTAAATAGCCCCGACACGACGATAAGGAAGGTCAAGGTTATAAAACGTAGCATTGTAAGATCCTTTGACGATTAATGTAATCCGCGTAGGTATTCTAAACTCAACCAAAGCGTACAGTGTATCGCACACGTGAGCGCCCAAGGAACGCGTTGTGTTCCTTGTAAAATAAAAACGCTATAATTATAAAGTCAAGACTGAAAGATGAAAGTCCTTAGACGCTCCTCTCCAAAGATAATTTCGAAAAAATGTGTAAAAAGGGGTGAATTTATAAAGAACTTTGATTGTTTTGATTGTCAGGGTTGTTAGGATTGTACTGCTTTTGAAGCGCTACGGCGACCAAGAGTACGACGACGACCTCTAACGGCGCGCGCATTCTCATATTTGTCCAATAGAATAGGTGTGGTAGCTGAATGGACAGCAGTAGGCACGTTGCCGCGAGCCAAACGTAGCCGACGCATTGATCGGCTTGGTTAGGCGCCGTTGCGCCCTTTAGGTTCTGGCGCGTCTTACGTCGGCGATAAAGTTTAAACGCGCCCAGCAGCGCCAGTAGAAGTTCTAGGGCATAAAAAACGGCGACTGCATAGCGCGCATATTCCAGCAAATTGGCGTTCACTGGACCAAATTCTCTTTCCACACGTTGAGGCAGCGGTCGCCATAGTTCACAAAATCTTACGAAGCACGAGTACGCGAACCACTGCGGGTTCTTTTTAATCGTTTCAACGGCGGCGTTACGCGTCCACTTGTCCTGCAAAATTTCGTCCTCAATTGAGCCTTTGGCGACTTTAGCGTCTTGGAGCGCGCGCTGATAGTCGGATTCCAGAGCATTGTGGAAGGCGTTAGGATTCCATAGTCCCCACGGCTGAGCAGAGGCGTAATGCGCGTAGAGCTGTTCATTATTGGCGAGGTATAGGGTGTATCCGCCGTGTGTCGTCGCAAGAATCGGCTTGCCGAAAACGCGGTAGTTGCGCAGAACCCATGGCGCTAGTATTGCGACGCCACAGAGTATGCAAACGCAAAGTCGTCGTATTGCATCGCTAGCGCGCCAGCGTGGAATAGTCGCGTCTTGAGCGTATTGCTTCTTCATGCGTCCCTCTTGCCACAGGAGCACAACTCCGAGGAATGCGCAGAAGAGAAAGAAGGTCGGCCGACATAATGACGCGAGCGCCCCCACAGCGCCGAGACTCGCGTAGCAGAACCAGTCGTATACGCGTCCTCTCGACTTCAGAGCAATATCAGTCAAGAGTAAGAGCAACGCGGCACAAAAGGTTGCGAGGGTTTCGGTCATGACCAGACGCGATTGCTGTAGAAGTATGGGGTCGAGGGTCAACAGTAGCGCCGCGACGCACGAGCATGGCACGCCGATACTCGCGCGTCGCGCCAGGAGGTACACGAAGACAACGGCGCCGACGCCGAGGATCCAATGCAGTAATGCAATCGCGGCGTTTGGTTCCAGCGCGATTTTTTCACGACTCAAGAGTGGGCGTTGCGACGTCTGGACTGACTTTGTTTTTTCATTTCGATCCACGTCGGCAGAATCGAAAGAACGCGTTGTATCCTCATTATGCGGAACTTTTACCGCAACTGTTTCATACCACGTTTTTAAAACCAGCGGATAAACGGGAGGACGAAACGCGGTCGGCGTTTGATTCTTACCAAAGACGCCGTTCTCATGCCAGTTAATGGCAAGGCGTTTGTAATCGTCGGGATCGGAGGCGAAGGAGTCGAGAGAATAGAAGAGCGCTAAGCCTCGAAAACACAGCGCAAAGACAACTACCAGAAGTAACAGAGCAGGGGAAGACGTTGTGACGTTGGCGTGGTCGGATTGGGGTTTTCGTGACATAACGCGTCCTTTAAATTAAGACGACGCGCTTGTTTCTCGTGGAAAAGAACGACCAGATAGAAACAAGCGCCGAAGGTAAAATGAAGCGCGCAACTGGCGACTTCCATTAGTCTTACTTGCCAACGACTTCTTCGTCTGCAAAGTTGAGGTACTGTTCCCAGTCGTAATCGGTGACGTCGTGACCGCCAGTGCGGACGTGGTACCGAATCGTTTTCCCGACCGGGGTATTGACTTCCGGCTGTTCAGTTACGCCCAGACCCGGGAGACCAAAGAGCGCGTAGACCGGCTCGGCATTGAGCGCGGAAAGAAATTCACCCTTGGGATCCGCCCATTGGTCTTCCTGAGCGCTTGCTACGTAGACCGGACGTGGCGCAATGAGCGCGATGAGTTCGTGCTCATCGATCGGCAGCTCATTGACTTTGTCGCCATATTCGTGGAATTTCTTCGTGAACCAGTGCGGGAAGGAGGCGTTGATACGATCGACGCGTTCTCCGAATTCACGACGCGAGAGCGCCGCGCCGCCACATCCGGAGTCGTTGGAGATAACGCCGGCAAATCGTTCATC
Organism: Planctomycetia bacterium; assembly: GCA_030537455.1. GTDB lineage: Bacteria > Planctomycetota > Planctomycetia > Pirellulales > Thermoguttaceae > RUG369. The sequence continues at coordinate 76,188 of JAUNMR010000009.1, forward strand.
GCTTGCGCCACACCATAGCGCGGTTTTACCGAGACGAGAGTGACCGGCGATTATGACGTGTTTCGCGTCGATTTCCGGTATCGTCTCTAGGCAGTCGAGTGCGCGAGAAAGTCCCCAAGCCCAAGCGCCAATAGTGGAGGTGTAGTCGGAAGCGTTGATATCAAAGTTCTTAAAGAGCGGATGAACCCCATTCTTGAAGCCGTCGTCGTAGTCGGGGTCGATTTGCTCGTAATGACAGGTCGCAATAGCGTAACCACGGTCGATGATTTTTTCAAACGCCCAACGAGATTTAGCGACGCCACGCAACGATTCGAGGTCTTTGTCCTTATTACGCGCTTTGTCATTCGCTTCGTATGCGGTAACAGAGGTTTCGTCGGTTGTGGTCTGATTCCCTTGGAAATTTGGCATGAGGAATGCCGGAGCGGGATGGTCAAGCCCCTTGGGAATGAAGATCAATAGGTCGATGCAAGGAGTGGGATTGGGCGCGTCGAAGTACACGCGCACTTCCTTTTGAATCGCCTTTCCCCCGAGCGCGTTGTCAACCGTCTTGGTTTCTTCGAACGCGATCTTGGAAAGGTCAGCTTCCGGCGCGACGCCGAACATTTCATGTTTAAAGAGTTCGAGAATTTCCGGTCGACGTTTTTGTGTCCACAACTCGACCGTGTCGATGACCTGCCCGTCTTGCGCTACCAGTGGATCGGGCAATTCGTAGGCGGGAACTTTGCTTTCGTCGTAATTTGGCGGAGCAATTTGCTGTTGTTGCGCAAATGCATGTGACGCCAAGACTAACGAGATAGTCGCGGCTGAAAGGAGCCATTGAGATAACACTACGGAACGTCTCATAATAATAACTTTCCTAGACCAATATGAGTGAAAATGCGTCTGCGACTAGTTTAATAGAGGCGCTAGGCGACTCGACTTTTGACGCGTTCCTGTCATAATCATAGGATAGTCGCGTCGACCCTATTGTATCGCGTGGCGTAAGAAAAATCAAATAAGTCGAAAAGCGCGCGTGTTCGCGCATAGGAGAAGTGAATCATGCAAATACGCGAACTGACAACCGACGGTCTTGTCGGGTCGGTCGTAGCGCTAGGAACCTGGGCGCTCGGCGGCTGGATGTGGGGCGGTTGTGACGACGCAGAAGCGGAACGCACGGTTTTAACCGCGCTCGACCACGGCGTTACTCTCATAGACACGGCGCCGATCTATGGTTTTGGACGTTCCGAAGAGACTGTCGGTCGCGCGCTGCGTGGTCGTCGACGCGATAGTTACGTTTTGGCGACGAAATGCGGTTTGTCCTGGTTCACACAACCTCAACCAGAGGGTCGAGGCGAATGGCATTGCTTCTGCGATCACAATGGTCGTACGCCGCAGATGAGCTCCTACGCCGTCTATCGTTGGTTGCGTCCCGACGTGATTAGAGTCGGCGTGGAGGATAGCTTGCGACGCCTGCGAACCGATTATATCGACCTCATGCAAGTGCATCATGTTTCCGATCGAACCACGCCAGTGGCGGAGACGATGGGCGTTTTGGAAGAGTTGCGCAACGAAGGAAAGATACGCGCCATTGGCGTTTCAAACGCAAATGTCTTTCAGCTAAGAGAATACAGTCAGTACGGCGCGCTTAGCGCCGATCAAGAGCGCTATTCCATGCTCGATCGAAGCGTGGAAAGGAACGGCGTCCTCGATCTATGTCGGGAACAGAATCTCGCGTTTTTAGCCTATTCCCCGATGGAGAACGGACTGCTTACCGGAAAACTAGACCCGGAGCGCGTTTACAAACCGGGCGACCTGCGCGCAAACAATCCCAAGTTCTCTAAGGCGAACGTCGAAAAGGTCAATCGTATGCTCGGCGTCGTCTCCGAACTTGCACGACGCGTCGGTTTGACGGTCGGACAGTTCGCTATCGCCTGGGTTGCCTCGCGTTACGAACGCGCCTTTGTTCTTTGTGGCGCGCGTACGCCGGAGCAGGCAATCGCCAACGCTCAGGCGGGAACCGTGTCTCTCTCGCAAGATATTATGGAAGAGGCGGAAGAAATTATTCACGATATGCTCTGAAATAAGAACAGAACGTCTCGTCTGCACGAAGAAATGGACGTGACGTTCTGTTCTTTCTATTTTCTTGCTTACGCTTAACTTACGCGTAAACCTGCCTACGCGACGGCGCGGAGTCTGCGCGTTTGACCAGAACGATCTGCGCGACGTTGCAGGTCTTCTATGACCATTTCCGCGACTGCGACGGCCTTAGCCGCGCGCGTGCCGGGTACCGTTGACGGAGCGCCATACATAATGGCGTTGACAAAGTCCGACATTTCCAACTCTAACGCGTCAAACGGTTCGTGCGTGAGTTCTACCTGTGCATATTCCTCTTGCATAAAGTTCGGCACGCGCGGGGCAATCTGCGCGTAGCAAACCTTTTCCGGAGAATACTGACCGGAAAGAACGTGGACGCTGGGAGTTATGAGCGTGGCGGTACGCGTGGCAAAGTTGACGTCAATACATTGGGACGCTTGACGAATCGTCATATGTCTCACGGGCGTCATTTCAATTCGCGAGGCGCTAAGACGCGCAATGGAGCCGTTTGCGAATTCCAAGGTAGCAAACGCGGCGTCTTCATGTCCGCCGAACTGCGTGACGCCAAAGGCGCTGACGTTTTCCACTTCGCTGGGAATCAGGGAGAGAATCAGTTCCAGATCGTGAATCATGAGGTCGAGGGTGGCGCCGACGTCGGTGGAACGGAAGGTGTAACCGCTCGCGCGTTTGGCCTCGATATACGCTGGTACAACGCCAGCTCGCACGTCGCTCAGCCGCGCCAGTGCGGCTTTCCATGCAGGATTGTACTGTTCAACGTGACCACATTGTAGAACCAGACCACGCGAGGAGGCCATATGCGCAAGCTCTAGAGCGGTTGACGCGCTGGTGGCAATCGGTTTTTCTACGAGTAAATGCTTGCCTGCCATGAGTAATTTGCGCGCCAAAGACGCGTGCAGGATCGATGGAGTCGCTAAAATGACGGCGTCCACGTGCGGTAGCAGTTCTTCAGGCGTAGCAAAGGCGCGCGTCTGGAATTGCGTTGCCAAGCGTTCACGGTTCTCCTGGCAAACGTCCACCACTCCGGCGAGTTGCACAGACGAATGTTTCGCCGCTTTGCTGGCGTGAAAACCGCCGAGTCGTCCCGCTCCAACAACGCCTATTCGCACTTGCTCCATTATGATTTATCCTTAAATCTCGATCGAAGGGAAACGCTTGCACGTGCGAAAATGCAACGTACATTACGTCCCGAGTTGCGTGAGGATTCTAACGATTATTACAGAATTGCAAAATAGCAAAATACAGAAAAACAGTTTTATGATAAAGGAGCCAAGTCTAGACGTTGCTCGTAGATAGATATTTCACCTTTGTTCTGTTCGCTGACGTAATATTTATCAATAATAGACTTCCTTTATTGGCATGGAAGCGTATAGCGTTCTAAACGACGCGTTTAAACGTGATATCTACATTGCAAGCACAAAAAGACGCCAGCGATTAAGCGCTGGCGTGTGATTGTAGCGTCCGATTCTCAAGCGTTTGAGTCACAAGGGCAGGGTAGCGCCGCGAGCGTTTGCATTACATGAGCGACGCCTCTTGCAGTAACGTTAGCAACGCTCCGGCATTTTGTTCATGTCCAGTCTTACAGGCGTAAAACTCTCCGATCCAATCGACCGGCGCTAAGGCAAAGTCGCCCATGAAATCGAGCAGTTTGTGTCGAGCGCATTCGTTTGGGAATCGTAAAACGTTTTCAATAGGTCCTTGTGGTCCGAAGACAAGCGCGTCTTTAACGCTCACGCGTTGGCACATGCCAGCGTTACGAAGATATTCGGCCTCTTCAAGGGTTAAGAAGGTTCTGCAATTTGCAATTTCACGGAGAAAGACGTCCGGCTCACAACTGCAATCGAAACACGCCTCTTGATTCGGGATGCAACGCGGCTGATCGTAGAGTAGCTGGTAGGAGCATATCATACGATTCTGCGCGTTCGGCTCGCATCTGAGTTCGCCCTGAGCGCCGTTGAGATTCGCTAGTGTAATTGTAGAATCGATTTTGACCGTAATGCGTTCAGCGTCCTGCTCAATGTAACCAGCTTCGAGAAAAGCGGTTAGATAAGCGGCGGCGGAACCGTCAAGACCGGGCGCTTCTGGAGCGGTGACAACGACGTCGCAATTGTCGATTCTCGCGGCACGCAAGGCGGCTAGCGCGTGCTCGACCATATCGACCTGCGCCTTTCCGACCGCTAGACTTGTTTGCCTGGGCTTTTTAACGCGATTTTCCACACGTGCGGGAATCACAGGCGAATTTTGTAGGTCGTCGCGTATAAATCGAATACCAGCGTTCGGTTCCGCGGGTCTAAAGGAAAAGACGACGTCTTGACCGGTCCAGTATCCGAACCCAGAAATATCTACTGTCTTCGCGAGGGTTCTTTGTCGACGTAACGACTCCACTCGTATAACGTTCTGTGTCAAGCGAATCTCTCCTTGTTAAGGCTAGTAGCGTTTTGAGTAAGCGCACAGCGCGCTACGGCGTGTAGAAAGTGTGACACGAGCGCAAAAAAAGCCGTCGAGAGAATCGACGGCTTGACTGTAATTAATCAACTTGACGCCATGGCGTCGCGCGATTGCTCGCAACCGTTCATATGACGCGCGTAGATTATTTTATCGCGTGTTTTCGTATCGGTTTTATCGGCGTTGTGGCACGGTAGAGTTAGCAGTACGTGCGGCGGGCTGAGCGGCGGCGGGTTGGCGAGCGGCGGTGGCGGCGGCAGTAGCGGGCTGTTGGTTAGCGGGGGTAGCGGCGGCGCTGAGCGCTTGCGCGCCAAGGTTGGCGTTGAGCGGGGTGGAGTTAGAGGCGTTCAGATCGCCATTGGGCGTGCCAACAGTCGCGTGGAGTTGCTTAATGACCGCATCGGTCAGGTCGCATTCCGGACGGTTCCAGACGATTGTGTTGTTATCGGCTTCTTCCAGCGCGACGACTTCTTCCGAGACGTTCGAGTCAGGAGTGGGGGTGAGCTTGACCTTCGCGTGGACGATAATCACGCCGTTTTGAACCGCAACCGCTTGAACGGCGGCTTGCAGGTCTTTAAAGACGCGGTAGAGCAATTGCGTACGTTGCGCAATGATCTTCTGTTGCGCTTCGGCGGCTTTGAATTGGGCGTCGCTGACTTCTTTACGCAGCCCGACGATTCTCTCTTCATATTCGGGCGAACCAGCTTTGAACTCTTGCGCGAGTTTCGCCATGTTCTGTTCCGCTTCTTGGCGTACCTTCACCAGTTCGAGGTTTTCCTGCTGCAACTTAGCGCCCAAAGCGGGAATTTCATCGACCATAATCGGGTGAGATTGCACAATCGAGCGCAGATCGACCACGCCGACAATAAGGGATTTTCTAGCGTTTGTAGCGTTGTTTGTGGCGCTAGCGGCGGGTTGTGGCGCCGTCGGTTGTTGTGCTTGAGCAAAACTGGCGACGGCACACAGTGCGACGCACACGAGCGTCGCGACGAGCGAACTGACTTTTCTCACTGTTACTTCTCCTTGACACGTCTCACGCGGACGTCAAACTCCTAAGCAACGCATATTCGATAATGCACGCTTCTGTATTGGCGACGCCTCGCGCTGGACTTGACAGTCATTGTCTTTGCTGCACGCGGCGCATTTTTTTCCACTAAACGACTACGTTTGTCGCTTTGGTTACCGGATAGTGTCGAATTTTTTTAGTTATGTAAAGAGCAATTACGAGTTTTTCTATCGTTTATTTTTTGACGTTTTCTAGCGCGTCTATTATGCTGTAACCTCGAGTTTTATGCGCATTTTACGTTTGTTGAGGTCGCATTTCTTGCGCCGCGTAACGTTCGCGGTTATATTTTTATACCGAAGTTCTTAATCGTAGGATCGCGTCCCTTTTGATTTGTAGAAAGAGCGCCATGACAAAAAATTTGCGAATTCTCTACATTGTGACTGTGTGGCTGACTAGCTACTGTATTGTGTCAACTTATGTTTGCGCGTTAAGCGCAGAACCAGCGGCGCAGTTGAATCCCGAAGCGGCTGATCGCCTGCCTTCTACTTGGCAGGGGAACGTAGTGACGCCAGACCTTGGATGCTTCTGGAACGTGGCCGAGCAGAACGACCCCAAGGAGTATGTCGACATTATCGCGCCATGGGGCGCTTTTGACGCGCTCACGCTTACCACGCGTTCAAACTCTTGGATTCTCAATAACCACGAGCTTATCGCAAAGACCAAAGACGCCGTAGCTTACGCACGGGATAAGTATGGTATTAAAACGTTGATTGATATCGACTTGCGAATTGCACGTTACGATTTTGAAAAGCTCCGTCCCGATCTTGCGCAAGAGCGTCTTTATTTCAAAGAAGTGTCGCTCAAGTCCGAGGAATCAGTTACCACGCTGGAATTTGGCGCGCCGACTCTCACCGACCACTATACAGGGAATAAGCCGTATTTTGTTCGTGGCGCGCGCTTGGTTCAGGTCTGGGTTTATAACGTCGACGAACGGGGTCAAGTCATACCCGATTCGATTACACGCGTGGCGGATACTGCGACCGTCGCTCCGGAAATCCCACCCCTGGAACCACAACCTATTGGCAGCTATCAAGTTAACGAAGAATCCCATAACGATTTTCGCGTCAGCTTTCAAACGTCTGAACTTGCGAAACATGGTGCGAAAGTCGCCGTGGCCGTGGCGTTTCGATATAGCTATCCCGACGTCTTTGCCGATGAGACCTTAGCGCTCCAACGTCAAGTCTACGAATCATTTGCCGACGTCGACGCCTATGGCGTCTGCCAGGACGAGTGGGGGTTTCCGCCCTGTTTTGATCGTACGTGCCGTCTAGACGATTTCTGGTTCTCCCCGAGAATGCAGAACGCCTATGCTCAACGCTATGACCAAGCGGATCTTGTCGAAGATCTCTTCCTGGCGTTTCGTCCCCAGGTCGGTCAGGACGAGCGTCGTGCACAAGTGATCGACGACTTTAACAAGTTGTGTTCCGATCGTGTTCTTGAGTATGAAGTTCAGAATTATGAGCTTACAAAAGAACTTTGGGGCGACGACGTCTTTGTCGGCGTGCATTGCACGTGGTACGCATGGCCTAATCTACCCGAAACACGCAAAAATGGACTCATGTGGTGGCGTTCCATTCGCGACGTGGCTCAAACGGACGAATACGCTCCGTTCTGCGCCAGAAACGCGATGGCCAAAGGAACCGAGTCTCATTGGATTAATATGTTCTATGCTCGCGAGGGCGGGCGGTATCTCTGGGAACACTGGACGGCTCTTGCCTCCGGCGGGCGTGTTCATACTCACGCGATCTATCCGCGCGATGAAAATTCCCCTACGCACCCGCTCGATTCCAGACTCTTGCCAATTATCGACACGTGCGGCGCCGCGCGCGTCGGAAGTAAAATTCGTATTTTCAATCTGTTAGGCGATTCCCCGATCGATTCGCCCGTGGCGGTTGTTTTTAGTCGTTACGGCGCCGCGAATCCACTGCGACCCGAATATGATAAATTTGGCGTTAATATCTGCAATTACTTCTCCACCGCAGGCTATCCCGCCGACTTAATTCCCGTAGATCAAATCACCGCGACGCGTCCTGACGGCTCCCCCTATTGGCATATTCAAGACGGTTTGCTCTGCTACGGCGCCCAGCCATACCGCCTGATTGTTTTATACGGTCAGAGTCAGTCAGACGAGCACGCCTACAGAGAATTTCAACGCTTGTTCGGGTCTGTGTCAGAACTAAAGACGCTGATTGTCAATCTCGCGACCGACGCGAGCGATGAGCAGATAGCGTTGCAAGTTCAGGAGTCGCTTACAGCTTTGGAACAGACTGGGGTTATACGGCAAACCCAATGGGAACAGGATTCTTATAATTTCGGATATGCCCCAGAAACCGGGGTGCGTCCTCCTTTAAAATGCTTCTCGCGTTTCTTGGACGGAACCGTATTGTGGGTCAATGCGCAGGAGAATCTTGCTGGAGATCCGATCGTTCTGGATTCTGAAAGGGTTACGCTCAACAGTGGCGAGGAATCGCCCGAGATATCAGCGCGCGCTAACGGTCTGTTGGCGGTACGATTCGACGACGACGGTCAAGTCAACGCTCTGGCGGCCGCTGAGCTAACCTCCTTTGAAATCGGCGACCTGAAAGTGATACTCTCGCCGGAAAGCGTTGGGGACGACCCCGTCGACGTGGCGCTTCTGCGCGATGAAAACGATCAGTGGCTCGGCGTCTTCCAGCGTCGTGAAAACGTTCTGCCCGATGAATTGCGAGCTCTGACGGAAAAATGGTTCTTTCTGAAGCGCTGGTAACACCCCGTACGATCTGACAGACGTCATAGCCTAACGATTGAGAATCGTCGTATACGATAATAGTATATACAGTAAACAAGCCCGAAGGATCAAACTCGATCTTTCGGGCTTGTTTAGTTATCTTAATCCACTCGCTGTAATATGCGACCACTCGGCGTCATAGCGCTTGTATAGTCAACGCCCAGTCCAGTACGATACCCATTAGCGCATGTTGTCCTATCCCGGAGACCAGTGAGCGGGTGCGAAAGACCAGGAATCCCCAAAGGACGCCCCCCGCAATGCAACCGAAAGTTTCGCCCGCGGGGTGACCGTAATGTAGCATGGTTGAGGCGACGACTTGTACAAGCAACGCTGGAACAGCGCCGAGACGGTCGGCTAGTCCAAGCTGTATGAATCCGCGAAACATGAACTCCCAGGCGGTGTAATAGAGCAGGAGGTACATCAGGGAGTGTGCTATCATGAATCCATGGGAGATGGGCGCCATTGGATTATAGGGGTAGACGTTATAGTATCCACGGTCGCCGGAACCTAAAATCGTCACAACAAGAAGTACAGGCGCGAAGGTTACGAAACTTCTTATTGTGTAACTCTTGACGCCGAAAGTCACTCCGTAGTCGCTGAGTTTCTCGTGAAAAACAAACTTAACAATGAGCGCAGGAATCACGCCCATGATTAAAAACGCCGCCCAAATTTTGCGCGCGTTCCATAGGAAATCGACCACGCTGACTGAATGAACCAACGACCCGTCCATTGGAACGACGACAGTGGCGCCGCTTCCAAAGTTCTGAGCGAGGAGATTGACGCCGGTTTGCGGGTCTGCAAATTTCGGCGCGGCTGGAATATATTTCCAGAGAGTGAGCGCGAAGATCGCATAGGTCAAAATCACGACGACTTTGAAATTATCCTTGGCGATAGCGTCGCGCCAACAATCGAGGCATGCGCGAAAGAACGACTTTTGATTATATGGCGCGTCGTCGCGTTGCCATAACGGCGTGTTATTTGTCGTCACAAGACGTTCCTATAGAGCGAATAATCTTATGGTAGCTTGGCGTCAATTTGCCCACTTTCCGCATTTAACGCAGTATTCTTTTTTATTGCCGAATCCGCAGTTGTTGCACAATCTTGCAGGCTTTCCGTTGGAGCCAACCCATTTGCCACATTTGACACAATAGTCTCTCTTATTGCCAAAGCCACAGTTGGTGCACAACCCAGCGCTGTAGTAGTTACTTCCGGTCCATTTTCCGCACTTCACGCAGTATTCGATTTTGGAGCCGAAGGCACAATTATTACACAGTTGCGCATAATATCGCGGCGCGCCGGCGTCGGTGTGGGACGTCGAGAAGAGCATAAGCACACAAAGCGCTAGTAGCATTTTCTTGAGCATATTAATTTTCCTTTCAGTTTTAAAGCGCCCAAACGGTCATGGTTCACGCGTCAGGCTAGTGAAGACGCGATTTGAATTCAAGCGCCAAGACGACCGCCCTTGAGTCAGATACGTTCGATGAACGCTTCTAACATTGTCGCGTGCGACCCCTTGTAGTATAGCGCCGTGGCGACGTCGTGACAATTATCCGATTGGCGAGTTCGCGTCTTTTTAGCGGCTTTTGAGACGAAAAAGTCCTTGTTTTCTTATCGGTAAAAGCTCGCGCCACTTGATTAACTGCCTGAATGCGCGTACGATTTAATTTCAGACGTCTTTGACAACGTCTTGGTTATTACAGACATGTAAATTGTAACAAAGATAGAGGATTTACGAAATGTTCCGTAAAGTAACGTCTTTTCTCATTCTGTTGGCGGCGGCGTCGATCGTGGCGTGTCTGAGTGTTCAGGCGCAACAGTCGACTCCTGGTCAATACGTAGAGCCTGCGTTGGAATACGACGGCGGGTGGTCGATGATCGTGATTCCCGACCCTCAGGCGTATACGCGTTATGGTCGCAACCATGGTATCTACGACCTTATGACCGCATGGGTTGCGGAAAGCGTCGAGAAGCTCAATATTAAGGAAGTGGTCTGCGTCGGCGATTTGGTGGAGTCCAATAACCTTCAATACCCCGATGGGAAATTCGCGAACCAGACTAGTAAACAGATGTGGGAAATGACGTCTCGCGCCTTCTCGCGCCTCGACGGCGTTTGTCAATATATTGTGACTACGGGCAATCATGACTACGGTCCTTACATCTATCCCGATGGGAATCATTACGGCACGCGTTCCTCGCTGAATCGTGAAACGCAATTTAACGACTATTTCCCCATTGATCGTAATCCCTTATGGAAAGAATCGCTGGTCGAAACCTTTGAGAACGCCTACGGTTATAAGTCGCTAGAAAACGCGGCGTATCAGATTGAAGGAACCGACGGTCAACGCGTCTTATTGGTAGTGGTCGAATTTGCGCCTCGCGAAGAAGCGCTCGCCTGGGCCAAGAGCGTCTTTGAAAGACCAGAGAATCAAGACGCGTTCGGTATCCTGGTGACGCACTCTTATCTGCGTCCCTATACCAAGGACTGCCAGCGCGATCCTAAAGAAGGTTATGGTCTGAATGAAGCTGGCGGTTGCGCCGGTGAACAGATCTGGGAAAAGCTAGTTTATCCGACCGCTAATATCAGAATGGTTCTGTGTGGACACCATTCTACAGCTGACAACATGGACGGTTGTACCGGTTTTCGCGTTGACGCCAACGCCGCTGGCAAGAGCGTTTCTCAACTGCTTTGCGATATGCAAGCGATGGGAGGCGGTTGGGAAGGCAACGGCGGCGACGGATGGCTACAAATCCTGGAATTCTCCAAGGATATGAAGAAGTGCAAACTTCGCACCTTCTCGCCGCTCTTCGCTATTTCTCCGGTGACGCGTGAACACGCTTGGTATACCGCCGAGAAACAGAACTTCGAATTTGATATTGAATAGTTTCCCGTTGGCGACGAGCGGTCTTATTTCCTCGAAAGTGGGAACGACACAGTCGCAATGGCATAACGTAAGTCATGGCGTTGTAACGCTTGCGGATGACGCTGTGACTTATGTTAGACTTGGATTAATCCCCCATTGGGCGAGAGTATTTCTGATTTTTTTGAAATTAAAGCAAAATTTTTCTGAGAGCCCACTTGACCGGTGGGGAGAATTATGGATAATATGGGATAGTCAACGTCGAGATGTGGACTGAAACACGTAATTTACCACGTTATACGTTAACACAGAACGGTTGACGTTTAGTCGTAGTAAACGCGGTTACACGTCAGTGACGTCGCGTCGCTGGTGGTAATTTTGCCACAAAAGTGACCAATCGAAGGGAAAAACATGACATTAGGCGATTTTATAGACTTCTTGCTTAAAGCGCTTCACTTGCGTAAGAGTAATCTTCAGAAGTGGCAAGATAAGCTTGCCAAAACTGAACAAGGCGTCAAGTCGAATCACGACAGGCTGGAGGATCTGCGTAGCGAACTTCATCAGATCGAGCAGAAGAAGATTAACGCTCAAGCGAAAGCAGACTCTTCTGCTGGTATGTTACGTCAGACTTACCTTCGTGAACTTCAGCAGTACGTGAACGATGAGAATCGTTTCAACGAACAGCTCGCGATCATTTTTCGTAACTACGAGTTAGGTCAATCCGCGATCGCGAAGATACGCAGTATCATTTTGGCGCTCGAATCTCCGGTTCAAAACGAAGATATTGACGACGTCATTGTTGAAGTTGATCAGATCTTCCAGCTTATGAACGACGGCGACGTCGCGTTGAATGAGCTTAATTCACGCGTCTATGTCGGGACGGACTCCTGGCAGGTCGAACCGACTCCTCAACAGCAAGGTCAGCAAGCGGCGGCACAATCCCAGCAAGGATTGGTTGAGACGACTCCCGAATCTGTTGAGATAGTACAGCCTGCTCAACCCGTTCAACCTATTCGACCTGTTTCGTCTGTTCAGCAAACTTTGACACAAGTTCCTGCGAAGGATACGGTTGCTGAGTCTCTCGAAGACCTTGATCAGGGCGTGCGAAGTATCGCAGAGGGACTCGCAGAATTGGACGAGAATAATTAGTTAAACGAAGACGCGTTTCTTTCTGTACAAACGGGGAGGAACGTTCTGTCGACGCACAGGATCGTATCGTACAGAAGCGTCAACTTTGGCATAAACTCTGAGAATCCTTTAAGACTAGGAGAGAGTATATATGGCGTGGAATGACATTTTCAAAAGCGACGATGAACGTAAACGAGATCGCGCTCGTCAAGAACTTGCGGAACGTCGTGAGCGTGAGAAGAATCGCGAAAATCTTCAAATTCAAAGGGGAAGACTGGCAAACGCGATTTCTTCACTTGAAAAACGTATTGACGATCGCTGGGACTTGGCTCGTAAATATCTCAGCGAAGGTCGACGAGATCGTGCGCAACGCGAACTTTTGTTGCGCAAAAAGAACGAAGGCATTTTGCACCGCTTCCTCAACCTGCAGTATATCGTAGAGTTTGCGGTTGATTCCTCCGAGTTCCTGACGGTTGGCTCCGATTTCCTTGTTCCTCTCAAGAATGTCGTCAGTGGACTTGCAAATATCGACGGCATTGACTTCGCAAGTGAGCTCGATCGCGTTACTTCCGAACTGGAAGGCAAGGTTAGAGACGTCGGCGAAGCCATTGACATGCCTTACAATGCCGAGTTAGAACGCGAAATGTTTGGCGTCTATTCTGGTAACGGTCAAAATGGAGTTGCAACCGTAGAAGACGATTTAAAGCTTTTGGAAAAGGAAATTGCGCTCGGCGTCACTGGCGGATCTAGTACGGTTTCGCCACAAACCGAACTTCCACAAACAAATGACGGTCTGCGGGGCGCAATTACTGCCGGTAGCTCTGAAATTGACAAACAATTGGCCGAGATGAAGAAGAATAACTGACACAACGACAGGGTAAACTTAGGAAATGAACGCTATACTAGACGCAAAGAAAGCTCATGAGGCCGCCGCTGTCGCTGCTTTGAAGCGAAAGTGTTTCGACGACGCTCGCGCCTCTACGCTTGCCGCTGCAAAATGCGCCTACGAGCTGGCCGAGAGTTTTCGTGTTAATAACCAGAAGATCGCTTGGGCCTACGTTCGTAATGGCGAAGCGCTTCTGGCGCAGGCCAAACAGATCGGCGAATTAAGCGCACGCCAAACGACGATCCTCGAAGATTCCGGCGGCAAGGACGGCGAGGGTGAGGAAACCAGTGATATCAATGGGAATCGCTGGATGTTAGAACGTCCAACGGATCGCTTCGACGACGTGGTCGGTCTAGATCAAGTAAAAACGACAGTTATGCAGGATCTTATCAATCCGCTCCTGCGTCCAGACGTGTACAAGCAACTTGACGTCTCCGCGGGCGGCGGAGCGATACTCTGGGGACCTGCCGGAACCGGTAAAACTTTTATCGCACGCGCAATTGCGGGTGAAGTCGACGCGGCATTTTTCGCTGTTTCTGGCGCGGATATTAAATCCAAATGGGTCGGCGAGACTGAACAGAATCTCAAGACTCTCTTTGACGCGGCGGATAAATATGAACGCGCGGTAATCTTTTTCGACGAAATTCAGGGTATTCTCGGTCGTGCGGGAAACCAAAAGGTTAATTCAGTCGAACAGTTTTTGCAAATGGTCGAGGGAATTAAAAAGCGTAAGAACACGCTCTTTCTCCTCGGCGCGACCAATATGCCCTGGTTGATAGACGACGCAGTGATTCGCCGTTTCGGCGGTTTGATCTATGTCGATCTCCCTTCAGCGGAAGAGCGCTATCAGATTCTTGTCAAGCAGTTTCCAAAGGTTGAACTGCTTGACCAGGACGTCGATTTGCGCGCTATTGCCGATGACGCCGTTAATTTTAGCGGTTCCGACCTAGCGCGCATGGCGGCTCGCGCAAAGAAAATTGCCGCCGAACGTATTATTGAAACTCGCGACGCGTCGAACAGTATCAAACAAGCGGATCTGCTTCAAGCTCGTAGTCAAGCTTCGGCGACAAACTCTCAGGAATCTCTTGAGAAATACGCCGCGTGGCGTGAGGCTCATGAAAACGGCGGTACGACTCCCGATTTCAATCAGGACGAGTAATGTCGTTTGTGTTTGGTTTTATAAGGTTCCCGCCAGACTCCTACCCTAAACCTTGTAACTTTTTACGGACGCTCGAAAGTAACCGTAAACGAGCGTCTTGGACGTCATTGAAAGAAAAGGCTTTATTATGAAAGACGCTAATAACGAGATTTTGGATTTGGATCAGTTGTGCTCGTACGTCAATCTTTCGAAGTCGACAGTCTACAAACTGTTGCAAACCGGAAGATTCCCTGGCGTGAAAATCGGACGTCTCTGGCGGTTCAAGCGTGACCTCGTCGACCGTTGGTTGCTGACCCAAACGAACCTGACTGACGCCGAGGCATTGGAAGAAGAGTACGACTTCAACGCCAATGCGGCGCTTGATAGTCCGGTCTTCGAAATGGCGGCTAAATCGCGTGAGATTCGCGGTCGCGCCAAAGCGCAAAGCGACCGTGAGTACCTCGAACAAATTTTCACGAACCAACAAATCAAGCGTCTGGCGACCCACGGTCTCGATAATCCAATGGCGCTGGTCGGTCAGTTCGTGACGAATCGCGGTAAAGCGCGTGTGCGCCAACTGCTCAATCTCAGTGAGCAGGAGGCCGAGGAACTCGCCAGCTCCCTGTCCAACTACATTAACAACCAAATTTAGGTTACAATTAAGAGGCTTATCATCCGAAGTAAAAGGACGACTAGATGTTTATCAATGGCGCAACCCCACTGACTGCAATTAACTTCCCTCCCGCTTGGCAGTATGTCGCACACGCTTGCTGGTTGGAAAGCGTGGAAGAGGTTATTGCCGCAGTTGAAGCGTCTTGGCGCAAGCGAGTCGAATGCGCTCCCTCTTCCGCATTCGACGCAGAACTCACGAAGTTATATAACTTCTGCGGTAGTCTACCGCGTGAAAAGTTCCTTAGCGAACGGAACTCAAAGACCGTTCGCGAACAAACGCCTGTTCTTAGCGGTAAGTTAAAAAGCGAACAGCTCAATAAGCTTATGGCCGAACCGGGATGTTTTTGTCTGCGTCCGTTCGAGAACATCGAAGCGTTTGACACGTCCATTCCAACCCCGCCAGCGTTTGAATTGAACAGTGAACGCTGGGGGGGCGTATGTGATCAACGTTCTGATCCAACCTGTGTCGCACACGCGATTTGCGACCTCATTGCTTGGAGTCGCGCGCCGGAAGGGGACGAACCTTTGGAAAGTCTCTGTCCGGAATTTCTCCATTATTTGGCGCTTCAGCAAAACGGTTTTCAAAATAATCAATATGGCTCGCGCCTTGAATACGCAATGAGCGTCGCCTGTGAGTACGGGCTTTGTTCACGAAAAGAATTTGCCGAGGCGACTGATGGGATGGAACTAGCAGAGCTCGATCTTGATTCTTCTCAATGTGACGCTCTCATTGAATGTTCCAAAACGCGTAAAGTACTGGGACAACGCCCTTTGCCCCCGAGCGCGATTGAAGAATACAAGAAAGTCCTCTCCGGCGCCGAAGGCGTTCCGTTGCCAGTGGCGGTGGAATTGGTCGTTTTTGACAGCTGGCTCGGTTCGGAAATGACACACTATGCCGGTAAAATCACACTACCGCTTCCCGGCGAACCCCCTTGCCAGTCAAGTCATGCCATGCTGATAACCGGCTACCGTGACAACGTTAGCGTACCCGGCGGCGGTTACTTCATTGTGCGTAACTCCTGGGGCGAGAATTGGGCCGCCTTTTCGCCCGTGGGACGACCCGGCTATGCGCTCGTGCCTTATGAATACGTCGCTCGTTTCGCCGTCGCCTCATGTACGGTGGCTAATAATGTCGCGAACGACGTCGCTATCACGGACGAGGAATTCAACCGCAAATACGTCGTCGAGTTTAAGCAAGGCGACGTTCTGCCACGCGATCAACACGGCAATCTTTTCAAATATGGCGTCTATATCGGCTCGCCAGAGGAACCCAGATCCCTTTACAAGCCCGATAGCCCGGAGAACAGGAATGACTTCCGTGAAAGAGGTTACGCCTGGAGTCCAACGCAACGTCAGAAGAACTTTTACCCCGATTCGTGTCTGGTAGGAGATGACTTCAGTGAGACCGAAACAATACGCAATGAGTATCTGGATTCGCTCAACTCTAACTTGAAAGCGCTTGTAACTCAGGACGTATGCCTGGACGGTATAAACTCTGAACAGATTTTACATTGCGAACTGATCGAAGACGCTAACCTGAATGAGCTTTTTGTAAGTCTGGCATGCAAGGTCTTTGGAGCGCCCAACGATCTGCCTCCTCGAAGGGAATGGTTTGATCGCCAGCGCTACTTGGAATACCGACTTTATAAGTTCACTACGAAAACTGATCGAGTTTTTTACGTGAGCGTTGCTTTTGCAACGGGTCTGACGATCAACTTGTTCCGTGGACCTCAGCGTACAGAAAATGTCAGTTCTCGTCTACTTGTCGTTATGGACGAAGTCTTCCAATCGAAGTTTCCAGCGAAAGACGCGTTGCATTTCAAAGCTCTTGGCGTGTGCGGTCGACTTGAACTGACTGACGTTTTAAAGAGAGCTCCGGACGTCGTGTGCTGTGAATTCAGTGACAACGAGTGGATTGCGCTCGATAATGTCGACGATACGGCTATGGCTCCGGCTATGACGTCGCTACGTAAGGCGTTGAAACCGTTTGCGCGTAAAGACGTTGTAGCCGTTGTGCGCAGAGTTGTTAATTCCTTGTATTCCGAAAATTATTCCGGTAATATTCGTGTAAAAGACGTCGTTAATCGTAGTGAATTAACTGCCGATGAAGTTTCGAAGGCTTTCGACGACTTGC
The DNA here is from genome assembly GCA_030537455.1 of Planctomycetia bacterium. Taxonomy (GTDB): domain Bacteria; phylum Planctomycetota; class Planctomycetia; order Pirellulales; family Thermoguttaceae; genus RUG369. Next base: position 93,373 of record JAUNMR010000009.1, read on the forward strand.
ACGGTAACGGCTTCGCTGTTTATTACACTGAGGGACTTAGAGAAAAAGAAAAGGCGATTAGGCGCGTCTAAAAGGTAGTTTTGGGACTCCTTAATACGCTTCGTTCGTTTCAAACAACAATATTTTGGGGGATAACATGCTAAGTTTAAAGAAGTTAAACGGCTTGTACATACTCAAACGAGGCACATCCTGGTCGTCGCCTCTATTTTACATATTCGCGATCCTCCTGTTTGTGTGTCTGACCGGTGAGGTCTATGAGAAATTCAAGACGCCCAAACCTATACCAGACGCGAGTCGTCAACGCCTCGTTGTCAACGCCACAGATCACATCCTTGGCGAATTGCTAAATCAACGTGACGAATACGGCTTTCGGAACATTGTCCTCCCAGCGTTTCGAAACGATTCGACCGACGCTCTGAGCGACGCCCTACGCAATAAAATTTTTAGTAGCGGCGCCTTTAATATAGCGCCTAAGTCCCTGCGTAATCGTTTTCGCGCTTCCTTCTCAGCGTCGGAATATGCTCCGAATTCCATTGAAGAGCTTGTACGCTACGCTCGACGTAAAAAGGCCGACGTGACGTTGTTTGCCGACGTGACGCGCTTTGAAACGATCGACGACAGTTCATTCTTGGAAATGAAATATTCAATCGTACGAGTGAAAGACGGTCAAACGGTCTTTGAAGACGTCTACGTCGACGAATTACACAAGCCTTCCGGGGCAATTGACTCGGTAATTGGCGCGGTCACCGGCGAACCAGGCTCGTCTTTGACACAAGACCGCCATAACAAAGACCTTCGCAACCGCGTTGTATGGAGACTACAAAACTTTTTGCTTTGGGGACTCTTTGTTTTAATTCTGCCGATTATTACGATTCGCTTTATTAAAGAGATGGTGACCCATCAATCGAACAAGATCAACGCCTTTACCTTGGCTCTTTACACCGCGATCGATTTGATCTTGGCGTGGTTTATAACCGCCCCGAATTTTTCCTCCGTACTCTCGAGCATTGTCTTCATCGTGATGGGAGTTTGTGCGCTCCTATTCAATATGAAGATCATGTCGTATGCGGTGATAAAGACTAAACTCGTATGAGGCGTCTAGTTTTATTCGTTTAGGATTGGTTTAGATCCTATCTTCCCTGTATTCGTGCGAGACGCAATTGGCACGCCTTTTTGTGTCAATTGTATCTCGCACGAGTCGTTATTTGCGTATCCCTTATTTTGTAGCGCCAAAGCCCCATAGATCTTACCAGAATAGAAATCGTGTAAATTTGAGAAATATTTTTTTATGTCTATTGACAAACCAAGAATTTCAGTTAATATACAACAGTAGTTCAAGTAAGTCTGGTCAGCAAGAACCTGATACTTGAAGAGAACGACTATATAACGTAGGGATGAATCGTTGATTCCGTATCTTTGATCGGATATAATGACGTAACGTCGCCACGTAACATGACCATGGGAGATAAATCAAAATGACAACCGAGTTCCTCGCACGACGTTTCAAACAGGAGTACCACCGCGGAGGTTTGCTCCAAAAGATCTTTGGTAGTCAACGCGAAATCGAGGCGTCGATTGGCGCTTTCTTGGCGACGCCCGATACGACGAGCTTTCTTTGTAGCGTCGGCTTCGATGAAAACGAAAGCAAATACACGCTTGACTCTTGTCAAGCTGTCTCCAAAGTCTCTGACATAACCGCCATTGATGATTCGACGTACCTGATACAGGTTCAGACCGGTCCCTTTGAGCTTCAAATGTCGTGGACGTTAAAAGATCAAGCCGACGTGCCATTTGCCTTGACGATCAAGGCAACGTGCGTAATTGGATGGACTCAGAACCATAGCGCTCATGTTTTCCTCGACGCTAATCTACGTCGTTTCCAAGTGTACGACGAGATCGTTCCTCTGACGCTTGAACAGCGTTTGCAGCCGGAGGCGCTCACTCGCTTGACGCCTATGTTCGTTCAATATACCTACGACCTAATCTCCGAACAAAACGCCGTTTGCCCGGATTGGATCGCCGGGCAGTTGAACGAATGCCTGCAGAGTTGTGGCGTTGTTGTCAATGACGTGACGGTCGCCTACAATTCCGATACTGCCAACGCCAAACGCGAGGAAGAAGAACTTGCCGCCGCACGCATGCAGGAAGAAAACGCGTTGCGTGAAACTTTGGAACACGACCTGAATTTACGAACGATTCGTTCCGACTACGAACAAGCCGAACAACGACGTAAGCATAAGGCGACTCTCGACTCCTACGAACGTCTGATGGAAGAGGAAGCCGCACGCGATAAAGTGCGTCGTCAACGGATTTTAGCGAAGAAGGAGCGTGATAGCCTCAAGAGTCAACGAAAATACGAACGCCTGGAAGCGGAACTTCGGATTTCCGAATTGCGTGAAAAACCGCGTGCTTATCGTGAGGAATTGCAATCGGAACTTGAGGTCGCGCGAGAGGAACTGAAGAATACCAACAAGGCCTTCCAAGAATTGCAAGATCAAGTACAACAGCTCAGCGCGAATCTTCCTCAAATTCTTCGTCAGATTACCGAAAACCAGCTCCCCGTCAACGACCAGGTTCACACTACCGTTAACCAGTTCACCGTCAACGACACGGTTCAGCCTACTGACGGCCAGTTCACCGTCAATGACGCGGTTCAGCCTACTGACGAACAATTCATTGTCAACGACGCGGTTCAGCCAACGGATAACCCGTTTACTGTTAATGACGCGGTTCAGTCTACCGACGTCCAATTCACAGCCAACGACTCTGACCAGCTTATATTCAACGAGGCGGTCGCGTTTGTGCACGTCATGGGCGTCGACGCACAGACCCTTGCGGAAGAAGGCGCTACGAAGTCGAAAGAATTTGTGAGCGCCACCCTTGCACAACGCGCTCAATCGAAGACCCTTCCGACGATTACCACTCGTTTCGCCTCGCTCGTGCCGCGTGATATTTGCCCGGGTTTGAAGGAAAATACCGTGCGCGTCGGTAAGCCGATCTCCTTCGACTTTGTTAGTCCCGTCGCCGGGTATTTGACGATCGTTAACCTCGGTACGAGCGGTCGCTACTTCCTCCACTCGCCAAACTACTTTATCGAACCCGGTAACGCCAAGGTTCCTGCGCAAACCAACTGCGAAATTCCCGGTAAGCTTCTTTCCCCGAATGGGCAGATCAGTCAGGAAGACTACAACGAACTCGGTCCCGTTGGTTTTGAAGAGGTTTATGTGATTGTGACGCCTCAACCTCTGGTAAGCGCGCAGGAGTTGCAAGAGCTTTCCTACGATTCGCCTTGCGCTGAATTGTCCCTGGAGCGTATGCTTCAAATGATTGAAGCGCTCGGCGAGCTTCCTGCCGACAAATGCGCAGTCGGCGCTGTTTCCTTCTTTGTCGTCAATGACTAACACGTTGTGGGCGTGACACTTGCACTGCAAGTCGTTACGCCCTTTTTTCATGGAGACGCCTATGTCCTTTACACTTAAAAAACTTGGTTTGGTCGCGCTTTGTGGACTTTTGGTTCTCAGCGCGTTGGAAGCGCTTTGCGCTAGCGAGTTTGCCCCCGGTGATAGACGCGGCGTCTGCGATTTTAACGACGATTGGTTCTGTGCTGCGGTTCTTCCTGAAAATATTCGTCAGGAGTCGATTCGCACTTTCCAACGCGGCGATCAACTTGTCGCGGAAAAGACCGAAGAGTTTCAATCCGTTCGCCTGCCGCACGACTGGGCAATTGAGCAGGGTTTTGATAAATCGCTCGACGGCGATACCGGCATGGCTAAATGGCGTGGCGTTGTTATTTATCGTAAATTCTATCGTCCCGATGACGTCGATAAAGGCAAACGCTTTATTCTCGAACTCGACGGCGCTATGTCCTTTCCCGAGGTCTATGTCAACGGTCTTTACGCGGGCGGTTGGGATTATGGCTATCTTGGTTTCCAAGTGGACCTCACAGATTTTCTCAAATTCGATCAGACGAATGAGCTTCTGATCCGTTGTGACGCGCGCGACCACAAATCCCGCTGGTACCCCGGGCTGGGGGTTTATCGTAACGTTAAACTGCTCAAAGTATCGCATGAGCTATGGCTCCCCCAAGGCGCCGCCCAGATTAGCTTTGACAACGTCTCTGTTAATAAAGACGAATCGACCGGTAAATTCTACGCCGACGCCGACTTATCTGTCGACGTGACCCCTGAAGTTCTAAGCGCTGTCGACGCTAATGTTACGCTACAAATATTTGCTCCCGACGGCAAGGAACTAGCTAAACAGACCAAAAGTCTCAGTCTGAAAGTCAACGCCGAGAAAAACGATACGTTACAAGACTCCCAGCGATATCCTCAGTATGACGACCAGCCGGTGTTCCAGTTCCAAGTCAAGCTTTCACACGTCTTAGCGTGGGACGTCGACCAGCCCAGTTTGCATTATGCCGTTGTGACCTTTGAGGACCAACACGGTCGGCGCCTCGACCAAACCGTGGAGCGTTTTGGCGTGCGAACCGCTGTACTGACGGTTGATAACGGATTCTTTCTGAACGGACGTCGTTTGCAACTTTACGGGGTCGATCTGCATCACGACCAAGGGGTTCTTGGCGCAGTTTCCCATCCTGCAGCGGTACGTCGCCAACTCGAAATCATGCGCGATATGGGCGCGAACGCCGTTCGTACCAGTCATAATCCTAATTCCTCGACCTTTATGGACGCCTGCGACGAGCTTGGTTTTGTCGTGTGGGACGAACTTTTTGACAAATGGGACGGTACCGCCGGTCTGCGTAGCGACGACGACTTCTTTGCTTTTAGCGCTCGTCAAGCGCGACAGTTTGTGCGTCGCGACCGTAATCGCCCGTGTGTTATCGCTTGGTCTATCGGTAATGAAATCGCCGATATCGAACGCAACTCCAAAGGAGCGTCTAATCCGCAAACCAATGCCAAAGCACGCGTTGCGCATTTGGCCGACGCCGTGCGCCAGTACGATAGCTCCCGACTTGTTGGTCAAGGTTGCTTTGTCGAGAGCGCCATCGGTGATTTCCCTCCCAAAAATGACGCTATATCTCCTCTTGACGTCCACGGCTGGAATTACGGCGCTAAGTACCGCTTCGGTCGACGTAGCTATCCCCAGAAGCCAGTCGTGTACACCGAGTCGGCCTCCGCGTTCTCCACGCGTGATTACTTCGATCCACATCACCCCGTCAAAAAAGATCAATACGACTTCCAAGTTAAACAAGTCGATAGTTACGACCTCGTCTCCGCCAACGGACCGCGTGATATCCCCGAATACGACTTCGAACGCATGTTACAGGACCAATATGTCGCCGGAGAGTTCGTTTGGACTGGGTTCGATTACATCGGCGAGTCCGCGCCGTTCCAAAAGGACGCAAACCTATGCTACTTTGGGATCGTTGATATCACCGGCGCGCCGAAATCACGTTTCTACCTCTATCGTAGCCATTGGAATAAACGCGATAAAACCGCATACATCCTCCCATACTGGAACTGGGAAGGCAGGGAAGGGGAGGTCGTGCCCGTCTACGTCTATACCAGCGGCGACTCCGCTGAGCTATTCCTCAATGGCAAATCCCTCGGGCGAAAGTACAAAGACCTCACGCGTACTCTGGAAATGCCAAAGGACGCGACCTTCGATCTGCCCGAGTACTATTGGATTATCGATAAATATCGACTCCGCTGGGAAGACGTCGTCTACGAACCGGGCGAGTTACTCGCTGTGTGCTATCAAGGCGATGAAGAAATCGCGCGATATACCACAAAAACCGCTGGTAAGGTCGCTGTTATCAAAATGCTACCCGAAGGTCGATCCTATACTAAGTATTCTAATGTTGATGTTTACGACAATGACGACCTTATCTACATTCCCATAGAGGCCTTTGACGCCGACGGTATTGCATGTCGTACTGCCGACAATACCTTTGAGGTCGAGGTTCAAGGCGCCGGAACCCTTGCCGGTCTTGGAAACGGTAATCCACTTGCTTGCGAATCTTTTGCCGACGCTAAGCATTGTCTCTTCTATGGAAAGGCCTTACTGGTCGTTCGCACGTGCGCGAACAACGCTGATAACACCGTGCGCGTTATCTTACGCTCACAAGACTTGCCTGAGCAGGTCGTTGAGTTTAAGGTTAAATGATCCCAGAGAAATCTCCGTTCGATATATCCAATAAGGCGTTACGTCTGTTTTGTGGCGTAACGCCTTACCTTTTTCTTGGTTAAATACTTGATTTGTCCTAGTTACCTCGGTTCGGCGCAGTTCTTTGACAAGGTAGATATTATGTCTATAGCTCAGGTTGTTGTTATCAGTTATATCAATTACCAACTATCAATATTTTAGATTTGACGGGTTCAAATTAAGCGCTATAATTGCGGGCGTTGTTAAAACCTACTAAAAATGTAGGAATTGAAATAACCGCCGAACTTTGAAGGTCAGGAATAGCCATGAACTGTTGTATGGAACGATTGGTTGCTCTCAGTGAGCTTTGTCCATGTATGTCCATGTCGTTATTAGACGTCCCCAGCGTGTCGTCTTTCTTTGGCGAACAAGAAGCGTTCGGTCGGTCGATTCCCCCAATACCTGTACATAGAAAGCAGGTCATATTACCATGACAAAACGCCAAGTTACTTTACTCCTCGCTCTTACCGCAGTTCTAGGTTCTCTTACGTTCACCGGTTGCGCGTCACGTAACAACGATGATTCGGAATTGGAAATTGTGAACGTATCTTACGATCCGACTCGTGAGTTGTACCAAGCGTACAACAGGATTTTTGAGGCTCATTACGAGACTCTCACGGGCAAAAAGATTCACGTGACTCAATCTCATGGCGGATCAGGCAAACAAGCGCTTGAAGTGGCCAATGGTCTTCGTGCCGACGTCGTGACGCTCGCGTTGGAAGGCGATGTTCAAGTTGTCGCGGACGCCGGACTGATTGAACCTGGTTTCGTCTCTAAGTTCCCTCTGGACAGTTCTCCCTATACCTCAACTATTGTCTTTCTCGTTCGCGCAGGAAATCCCAAACAAATCAAGGATTGGAACGATTTGATCAAGGGCGGCGTCGGCGTGATTACTCCTAACCCCAAGACGTCCGGCGGCGCGATGTGGAATTATTTGGCCGCTTGGTACTATTTTGAACAGCAAGGTCAGACAGAAAAAGATATAGTAGAATCGATCCGCGCGCTCTATAAAAACGTTGTCGTTCTCGACTCCGGCGCTCGCGGCGCAACGACCTCTTTTGTTGAAAACGGTCAGGGCGACGTCCTCGTTGCCTGGGAAAACGAAGCGTTCCTCGCGCTAAGAGAATACCCCGGGAAATATGAAATTGTCGTGCCCTCTGTCTCAATCTTGTGCCAGCCGACCGTGGCTGTGGTCGATGAAGTCGCTAAAAAACATGGCGCGGCTGAGGCGGCTAGTGAATATCTCTCCTTCTTATATTCCGACCAGGCTCAGGAAGTGGAGGCGGAAAACTTCTACCGTCCTAGTTCCAAAGAGATTTATGAACGCTACGTCTCTGATTCGAACGACTCTGTTGTCAATAAGATTCCTGAAGACGGCAAGTGGATTAACGACAATGTCACGCTAACCAATATTGACCACTTTGGCGGTTGGAAAAAAGCACGCGCGGTTCACTTTGCCGACGGCGCTTACTTTGATCAGATCTATGAAAAGTGAGCTTTTCGGGAATCAGACGGAGAACTTCATACGGCGCGTGGCGCTAGAAAGGTTCGGTTCTAAATGATTATTCGCAAAACAAAAAGCGTTATTCCGGGCTTCGGTCTTTCTTTTGGCGTCACGCTCGCCGTTTTGAGTCTGGTTGTCTTGATTCCGCTGTGCTCGTTGGTTGTCTTTTCAGCAAAACTGACGTTTGCGGAATTCTGGCACGTGATTACGCGCGAACGTGTTCTTTCAAGTTACTACGTTAGTATTGGCACGTCTCTAATCGCCTCCCTTGTTAACGCCGTCTTCGGTCTGGCGCTCGCGTGGTTGCTGGTGCGATACGAATTTCCTGGTAAAAAGTTTATCGACGGCGTCATAGAACTTCCGTTCGCACTGCCGACCGCTGTCGCCGGTATTTCACTGACGCATCTGACTACGACTAACGGTTGGGTTGGCAAATTATTTGACTCCCTTTTTGGTATAAAGATCGCGTATACTCCTCTCGGTATTATAGTTGCGTTGGTCTTTATCGGTATCCCGTTTGTTGTGCGTTCTGTCCAACCTGTTCTTGAAAAAATCGATATTCAATATGAAGAAGCGGCAATGATTCTCGGCGCCAAGCGCGGTCGAATCTTCTGGAAGGTGATTTTTCCTGAAATCCTGCCAGCGCTGATTTCAGGCTTTACTTTGGCTTTCGCACGAAGTATCGGCGAGTACGGTAGCGTCGTGTTTATCTCCGGTAACATTCCCTACGAAACGGAAATCGCCCCGCTTATGATTATGTCCAAGTTGCAGGAATTCGATTACGCAAGCGCTACTAGTATCGCACTGGTGTTACTTACCTTGGCGTTCGTTATTCTCTCGGTGAATGCAATTCTCCAGAGCGTGGTTTCTAGGCGCGTGAGCGGCTTGGCATAAGAAGGGAGGTTAGCATATGGATATACGAAAAAATACCGGCGCCTTGAAATGGACGCTGATTATCGGTTGCTCGATCTTCTTATTTGTCTTCCTAATTCTTCCGCTGGCGTACATTGTCGTTACGGCGTTACGTCAGGGAGTTCAAGCGTACTGGAACGCGATCACAGACGAGTATGCGCTAAAAGCCGCCTGGTTGACGATTGTTGCAACTCTTTGGGCGGTGGTCGTTAATACGATCTTCGGTCTGTGCGCCGCTTGGGCGCTCACAAAGTTCGCCTTCCGTGGCAAGAAGCTCATTTCGACCTTTATCGATCTGCCCGTGACGGTTTCACCAATTATCGCTGGTTTGATCTACGTCTTGACCTTCGGTCGCCAAAGTTGGCTCTTTCCGATCCTCGATAAGTTTGGTATCCAGATCATCTTTGCTACCCCTGGTATAGTGCTGGCAACTGTGTTTGTCACCTTTCCCTTTATCTCCCGTGAACTCATTCCCGTGCTCACGGCGCAGGGAAACGACGAAGAAGAAGCCGCGGCTCTCATGGGCGCTAAAACTTTTACGATCTTTCGTAAGGTTACATTGCCGCACATCAAGTGGGCTCTACTCTACGGGGTGGTGTTGTGCACGGCGCGTGCCATGGGCGAGTTCGGCGCGGTCTCGGTTCTCTCCGGTCATCTACGCGGTAAGACGAATACGCTCCCGCTGTATATCGAGTTACTCTATCAGGGTTACGACTTTACCGGCGCGTTCGGCGCCTCGAGCGTCTTGGTGATCCTGGCAATCATTATTCTGGCATTACGCGTGTGGTTGGAAAAACGTGGCAATAAAGAGCTGGATATTAGTAAGTAAAGGAGGCTGTGAATAATGAGTAGCGCTGAAAACAAAGTTGAAGAAAACTATGTTGAATTACGCCATATTAACAAACGATTTGGCGATTTTCAAGCGTCGCGCGACGTTAATTTAGGCGTCAAAAAAGGTCGACTTGTAGCTCTTCTTGGCTCTTCCGGTAGTGGTAAAACCACCATCTTACGTATGATAGCGGGTCTTGAGACTCCTGATTCCGGTGAAATCCTCATCGACGGTAAGGTCGTCAACGACGTGCCCGGAAGCGAGCGTGGGATCGGTTTCGTCTTTCAAAGCTACGCGCTATTTCGCTACATGACCGTGTACGACAATATTGCGTTTGGTCTACGTGTTAAAAAGACGAGCAAGGCGGAAATTGACGATCGCGTCCACGAATTGCTCAAGCTGATCAATTGCGAAGGTCTTGAAAAGCGATATCCCAGCCAACTTTCCGGTGGTCAGCGTCAACGCGTTGCCTTCGCGCGCGCTCTGGCTCCGCGACCACAACTGTTACTGCTCGACGAACCTTTCGCCGCGATTGACGCCAAAATTCGTCTGGAACTGCGCTCCTGGTTGCGTGAGATGATCACAAATCTCCATATTACCAGTATCTTTGTTACACACGACCAGGACGAAGCTATTGAAGTCGCCGACGACATTATCGTGACAGATCATGGCGGTATCGAACAGATCGGTTCGGCACGAGAACTCTATACCAATCCGAAAACGCCCTTTGTCGCTCAGTTTATTGGTAATTCCATTGTTGTGAACGACTACGCGCGCTTTCAGTTCTTCCATGACGTCGGCGAAGGAACCAAGGCGATTCTTAGACCCGAATTTATTGCGGTCTTTAAGAAAGGCGAAAACAAACAGTTCCTCAGTTCCGCCGAAGAAGGTCTGGTGGAAGACGTTATTTTTCGAGGGGATAGTTTGGAAATTCGCGTGAGGATTCACGGCTTTGTTCTGTCCGCTACGCGTAGTATCAATGATCCGATGATTGAAATTGGAGAAACGGTTGACGTGTTCGTCTATCGTCTCTTTGTTATCAAAGGCGATACAATTGAACTACACGATAATGAATCCCTCAAAAAAGAAAGCGTGGTAATCTGATCGTGACCTGTTCCCTCAAACTTAATGAAGTTGTCGCTGACGTGCTCATTCTTGGCGGTGGAACTGCCGGATGTTACGCCGCAATTACTCTCGCTAGAAAGAATCCGAACTTACGGATTGTGATTCTCGAGAAAGCTAATATTAAACGCTCCGGTTGCCTCGCCGCTGGCGTGAATGCAATTAACGCCTATATCACAGATGGTTACTCCGTCGACGAATATGTCGAATACGTACGCTGGGACGCCGCGAAAATTATACGCGACGACCTCGTTCGTTCGATGGCCTTGCGGTTCAATCGTATTGCGGGCGATCTGGAGCAAATGGGGCTGGTCTTTCTTAAAGACGCCAATGGCAATTACGTTTCGCGAGGGAGAAGGAACGTCAAAATTAACGGCGAAAATATCAAGCCGATTTTGGCTAAAGAAACTCAGAAATACGAAAATATCAAGGTTTATAACCATGTCAATGCGACCGATCTGATTCTCAAGGACGGTCGCGTCGTTGGCGCCGTCGGCTTTGCCGTGGAATTTCCCGAACGCTATTTGATCCATGCTCGCGCCGTTTTGATCGCTTGTGGCGGGGCGTCCGGACTCTACCGACCAAATAACCCGGGGTTCTCTCGTCATAAGATGTGGTATTCTCCTTTTAACGTCGGCTCTGGTTATGCCATGGGTATTCGCGCCGGCGCTGAAATGACCAGTTTGGAAATGCGTTTCGTTGCGCAACGTTGCAAAGACGTTATCGCGCCAACCGGTACGATTGCGCTGGGCGTCGGCGCCAAAGAGATTAACTGCTTGGGAGAGTGTTACTCCGAACGCTATGGTCTTTCCACCTCCGGACGCGCACATGGCGCAACGAACGAAGCGCTGGAAGGACGAGGTCCTTGTTATCTCAAAACCGTTGGCGTTACAAAAGAACAAGAGGACGACCTCCTAAAGGCTTATCTCAATATGGCGCCAGCGCAAACGTTACGTTGGCTCGAAAGCGGTCGACGTCCTAGACTGTGTAACGTTGAGTTTGAAGGTTCCGAGCCGTATGTTGTCGGAGGACACACCGGAAGCGGTTTTTGGGTCGACGTCGATCGACGCGCTACCGTCCCACGTCTCTACGCCGCCGGCGACGTCGTGGGGGGCGCTCCTAAGAAGTTCGTTACAGGCGCTTTAGCCGAAGGAGAAATTGCCGCGGAAGCGATCCTCGCCGATATCTCCGACGATCCGGACGAACTGGATCTGTCGCCCAATCCTGACGCTGAGAAAAAGTTCGAAGAGTATCAAATGGCGTTGGAACCGAAAGCGTTCTTTCTTTATGACCTGACTCAACTGGAAGAGGCGATGCAAAAGGTTATGGACGTCTATGCCGGCGGAATAAGCCCTGCTTATCGCTATAATGCACGACAACTCGACATGGCAAGCGACCAGATCAGACAGCTGGAAGAGATTATCAATCTCGCTCATGTCGATGATATGAATGAGTTGTTGAGGTTTTACGAACTGAAGGATCGACTCTTATTGTGTCGTGCGCTCATTGCTCATATGAATGAACGTCACGAGACTCGGTGGCCCGGATTTGGCGTCAATACCGATTTCCCCAAGGTCGATAAAAAATGGGAAGTCTTTGTTAATTCAGTATTTACAGACAACGAATTTAAAATGATCTTACGGCAATTGAACCCCGGGGAGGACACATATGAGTATTCACATTGATCAATCTTCCTGTGTCGGTTGCAGATCCTGTGTCGAGGTGTGTCCCGGTAATTTGATCCATATTAATTCCGAACACAAAGCGGAAATTAAACGCCCTGAGGACTGTTGGGGGTGCGCGTCCTGCCTGAAAGAATGTCGCTTCAACGCAGTCGCGTATTACCTCGGCGCTGACGTCGGCGGTCGTGGCGCGCTCATGCGCGTGCACACCGAAGGCGATTTGTCACACTGGATTATCACCAAACCAAACTCCGAATCTATTACGATTACTGTAGATCGAAAACAAGCAAATAAATATTAACCGTTTAAAAGACGCTATGTATCGGCTAACCCTATAGATTGCGTCTTTCTATTGATTTACCAGAGGCGTCTTAAATGGCTACAGATTACGCTACGCTTAAAGCGAATGGATATATGCGTCAGATTCAGCCCGACCACTTTTCAATGCGTCTACGCGTTGTGGGCGGCCACGTTGACTCCACACAACTACAACGGATTTCTGAGGTTGCGCAGAAATATGGTCGCGGTTATGTGCACCTAACTTCGCGCCAAGGAATTGAAATTCCCTTCATTCGTCTAGAGGATATTGACGCTGTTCAAAAGGAACTTGCGGAAGCGAACGTCTTCCTTGGCGCCGCCGGTCCACGCGTACGTTCCATTACCGCATGTCAAGGCGGAAGATGTTGTCCCAGCGGCGCAATCGACGCCTACGACTTGGCGTGTAAGTTGGACGCGCGATATTTCGGTCGCGCGTTGCCTCATAAATTCAAGATTGGCGTCACCGGCTGTCCTAATAATTGCCTGAAAGCTGAAGAGAACGATCTAGGCGCTAAAGGCGCGGTAGAAACCTCCTGGAACGCTGACTCTTGTGCCTTTTGCAGCGCGTGCCAAAAGTGTTGCAAAAGAAAGGCAATTGAAGTAAATCGGCAGGATAAAACGCTTACCGTTGATCGCGAGAAATGCAATCATTGCGGTCGCTGTGCAAGCGTTTGTCCCAAAGGCGCCATGGTTGGTAAAAAGGGAACCCTCTTGTCCTTCGGCGGTACTTTTGGGAACAATGTGGTTCAAGGGCGCGCCATACTGCCGATTATCTTTGACGAGAACGTGCTCTTTAGCGTATGCGACGCCACCGTCGATTATTTCGAACAGAACGCCAATCGTGGCGAACGTTTCGCCGGAACGCTCCAACGACTCGGTTGGGAACCCTTTGTTCAAGTCGTTCAGGGGGCGTATGATCGTTCTGTTAATCAGACTAATTAACGCAGTTCTATCTGCGCGCTTTGTGTTTTTAGATCGGACAGACTATGGCTTACTTTCCCTTCTTGATCAATCTGACGGATAAGATCGGTTTGATTGTAGGCGCTGGAAGCGTCGCACTCCAGAAGGCGATCCAGCTTCGATCGTTCGGGCTAAAACTACGTGTAGTCGCCCCAACGCCCTTGCGTGAGTTTCGTGCGCTTGATTGTGTTGATTTACTAGAACGACCTTTCAGCGACGACGATATTGCCACAGACGTTGATTTTGTTGTCGCTGCAACCGATTCTCGTACGCTCAATCGTCACATCGCACAGCGATGTCAAGACGCTAAGATTCCCGTGAATTGCGTTGACGATCCCGACGCGTCCTCCTTTATTTTTCCCGCTATTGTTAAACGCGACGATCTGGTTGTCGCGATTTCAACTAACGGTAAGGCGCCGTCTCTGGCGGTGAGAATTAAAGAATGGATCGAATCGCTTATTCCCAGCGAATTCGGGCGCGTTGTTAAGAATCTCGTCACTACACGCGCAATTATGAAGGAGCGTAAGCTCGCGTGCAGCGCTCGTAAAAGACTGCTTAGGAATATTTTAGATATTGCCGTCCATGTGGATTCGCACCTTTCGACACAGCGGTTAGAAGAACTGATTGACTCGGAATGTGAGGGCAAACTCTCCACTGGTCGCGTCGATTTTATTGGCGCTGGCGCGGGTGATAAATCCTTGTTGACGGTACGCGCTCTGCGACGCCTCGCCAATTGCGACGCAGTTCTATACGACGATTTAATCGATAAGTCTCTTCTCGACGATTTGTCGGAAGACGTTGTGAAAATTGCAGTTGGCAAACGCGCAGGTCTACCCTCTGCTCGACAAGGCGATATATGTCAGAAGATGATCGACCTTGCCAGGCAGGGACTGCATGTTGTGAGGCTCAAGGGGGGCGATCCTTTGCTCTTCGGACGTGCCGTTGAGGAAGCGCAAGCGTTACAAGAGGCGCAAATTCCCTTCACCTGGACGCCCGGTGTGAGTTCTGCCTTCTATATTCCCATGGAGGCGGGCGTGCCTCTCACTTGTCGTAACCTTAGTCGTAGCGTGCACATTGCAACGGCTCATACCGTTCAGTCTGACCTGTTTGAACAGCTGCCGATCTTCGCGCGACTTAACGGCACGTTAGTCGTTCTCATGGGATTGAGTGTGATCGACAAGATTGTCGCATCGCTCATAGAGGGCGGTAAATCCAAGAACACGCCTGTCGCGGTGATTGCCGGGGGTAACGCTCCCGTGAAATACGTCGTGAGAGGTCGACTTGACGATATCGTCCAAAAATGTGAAGAACAAAACGTTTCCCCGCCTGCGGTTATTGTCATTGGCGAGGTCGCTGGGTTCGACCTGAATTCTCCAGATTGCAAAATTGATAATTTAATTGTTTCGCAACGTCAAAGTTGACGTCACCCTGGCGTGTTATACGCCTTCTTTTTAACAACGTGTGAATAGGTTGCTTATAGTTTATGACATTACAACAACTGCAATATGCCGTAACGATCGCTGAGATGGGGTCGATTAATAAAGCGGCCAATGAACTCTACGTCTCTCAGTCGGCTTTGTCTTGCGCTATGAGAGACCTAGAAAAAGAAATTCATACCACAGTCTTTATGCGTACCAATCGCGGTATTATTGTGACCGCCGATGGCGAGGTCTTTCTAGGGTATGCGCGACAAATCCTAGAACAGTACCGACTCATGGAGTATAAATACCTCAAGACTGAAACGCGTAAGCATAAGTTTTCAGTCTCGATGCAACACTATACCTTTGCGGTACAAGCGTTTATCAATACCGTGAAGAAATATGGCGCCGACGAATTCGAGTTTGCCGTCTACGAAACTCAAACTCATACGGTCATTCAAAACGTAAAGACCCTCAAAAGTGAGATCGGCGTTTTATATCTCAATGACTTCAATCGTGACGTGCTCAATAAGATTTTTTATGACAGCGACGTGGAGTACGTTCCTCTGTTCGAATGCCCCATCTCGGTCTACCTTTGGCGCGAACATCCACTTGCACAATATTCGTCTATTTCCATGGACGACCTGGCGTCGTATCCATGCCTGTCCTTTGAACAGGGCGTCGGCAACTCCTTCTATTACGCGGAGGAAGTTATGAGCGCCTATCCTTATCGTCAGATCATCAAGACCAGCGATCGCGCGACAATGCTAAATTTAATGGTCGGTCTCAATGGCTATACTCTGTGCTGCGGTATTATTTGCGAAGAGTTAAATGGCGAATACTATTGCTCTGTACCGCTCGCAACACAGGAAAAAATGACGATCGGTTACATCAAAAAGAAACAGTCTGCTCTGTCTAACGTCGGAAATGAGTTCATTTCAGAACTTAAAAAGTTTGACCCGGATTTAGCATAGTGGCAAACGACCTTTGCGTCTAACATTGAGTCGTGCCCAATTGACGGCGCTGTTATAACCCTAAGACTTCCATCGCGATTTAACGAAACCCTCGTTTTCGCGTTGAACCTCGTTATGCTATTTAGGCGTTAGGGTCGATTGTTCTAGACAGAGCAATCGACCCTTGGCGTTTTGACGCGTCTACTAACACACTGGTTACACGTTTGCACTTGGTTTCAAGGAACTTTGCTACTTAGCTCCACTATGACGTGCTAGAGCGTGTTGACGCTAAACACGATTAAAGTCGTAAATAAGAGCCAATTTGACAAATCTGATGAAACATTTGTCGAGTTTATCATACTTGCCGCTGATACGTCTGAACCTTCTGTGCCGAGTAAAGAAACGTCCAACGTCGCTTTGACGCTTGTACAATTCTCTGTCATAATCCCAAGGTTCTCGACGATTGGCTTTTGGCGGAACGCCCTGAATCAAGGAATGAGCAATTGCGACTTTCGTTGTTTGACCTCCCTAGTATTCGTTATACGCCAACAAGTAATAACACGCGTATGAATCCTTAAGGCTTTCAATAAGTATTCGACTTTACGATCGTCCTTTAGGTTGCCACGCGAAAGGAAAAACAATATTGTAGTCTTGGAATTAACGACTATTATGTGAAACTTTGTGTTTGAGTCTCCGCGAGTCTTACCGATCGCCTGACTTCCGTTTTTTTAAGCTCCTGGTGCGGCTGAATTAACCTTTATGCTGGTTGAATCCAGTGACAATATCGAAACGTCCGATCCAATCAGACGCTCCGCTTTAAGCTGTGCTTGAACTCGTTAAAGCACGCCGTTTTCGCACTACCAACGGCGCCGTCAGTAAACCGTACGCCACTTGCCAAACTCAGTCGATAACGCACGCCATGACAACCATTTTCAAGCGCCATATAGCAACGCGTTTAAAAATGTAAGATTGTCAATTTGTACATTGCACGTTGCTGTGGCAATAGCGGCTCAATTCGTTTGTATTGTTCGTGTGTTATCGTCATAATGCGAGCGAATACTCATTTGGATGAGATGTGTCAGCACGTCCTAGTAACTCAGACCTTCCGCCTGGAAGTCAAACGACGTTGCCCATTGCCAACTCGTGTGACCCACGCGAGACGTCATGATATTAAGACCCTCGTTGAGTTCAACCTCGATTTTGTCTTCATGTTTCTTATGACGTGGCGACAGGATATCACTGTAAACCTCCGTCCCATTGAGATAGATCGTCTCGATCGCCGTGGTACTGAAGCCCTCGGAATTAAGCTTGAGTTCACACTTCTGCTCCTTGGGACTTGTGATATAGCGTACGATATATCCGATATCGAATTCATTTGCGGGCGTAAGGTCGGCCAGGTCGACCGCGTTGGGATTGTTTGCGCCCGTCTTGTCGGCGCTGGGGTAGTAACAGAACCAAGTAATCTTCTGTGTTTCAGACGCGGGAAGCGACAGTGGATCGCTGTTATTCAACGCGATTTCGTCAATGGCATTGCGCTGGTCTTGCGGGAAGTCTTCTGGCTTGCCAAATGGCGTCACGGCATAGCCCACGCTGACAAAGTAGGGCGCATTGATGCGAACTATACGTTCCGTTTCGCCGAATCGAATTGTGACGTCGGTCGGTAATTCGCTGGTGATTCCCTCCAATACAATACTTACGTGTTGATATCCAAGCGCTTCAAGTTGCGTGTCAGGCGCCGAAGAGATTTCTTTAAAAGTAGTTCCATTAGGTAAACTTACACTAAGATTATCCTTAGAAACACCTTGGATAACGCCGTCGATGACGATAGGAACTGTTAGCGAATTATTCTCACGTGTCTTAAGAATCTCTGGAGTTTTGACAGGAACGTCAGCGACAAAGAAAGTGGCGCTTGGGGTTGTTTTGGCTTTAACCTCGTCGCAGACGCGTTCTTTATAGTACCAATCGGCAATTTCTTCCAGCCCCAATGCCTTTAGGAATCCCCAAGCCATGACTTGGTGACCAGCTTGGTTGGGGTGGACGAAGTCGAGGGTAATGCGAAACTCCGGAGATTCAAATCGCGCGTTGAGGAAATGTCGTTTGAATTCTTTGCGAAGGTCAAAGAATTCACAATTCTCCTCCGCAGAAACCTCGGCAATGATTTCGCCGAAACGATCCATAAGCTCATTCTTGAAAGCAAAGGGATTTTCTGTCAGAAGAGTAGGGGGCGTCGTGACGATTCGTTTAACGTCTGGCGTACGTGCGCGCAGATCTTTAATAAGACTGCGATATTCTTCTTTCCAAGTCGCAAAGCCCTCTTCCGACGTTTGGATTGACGGACGTAAAGCGTCGTTCATACCGAGGTGAATGAGGATTACGTCCGCGCCCTTGTCAAATTCGTCTTTGACGTAAATATCTTGAATATCGAGTCGCTGACGGTTCTCATAGGACGATTGGATTATGCCGCGCCAACTGAAAATCGTTTGCCCACTACCGCCCAAGGGAATGAATTCAATGTCCGAGCCATTTGCTTCCAGCGCCGCACGAACCTCATGGGCGTAGCCATAAGGTAAATTCATTGAATGTCCCGTGATGGAATCGCCTACGACTAGGACGCGCTCTGCGGAATATGACGTCGTCCCCGTCGATAGGAATAGCGTCAATGCTAGTATGGCGAAGATGTGCAACAATTTTCCTTGGGTTCTCATGAAAGTTCCTCTCGCTGTGATGGTTTATGCGGTCATGTTACCGTCTGTGTCAAGTATATTTGTTTCATTGGGGAAATCAACTTTTTAAAGTATTAATGGTTCAAGTCGAACCTTAGAAGAATCGAGGCTATTACTACTCCTCCGCCCTCTATAAAACAGGCGTTACTGCTATCAATGCAAGGTATCGCGATGTTGAACTCTCAGAACCCGCTACATGGTCATTCGTTCCGATGAGCTATATGACCACAGAAATCCACCTCTGATAAAGTCCCTGCCTGCGATTGCAGGTTTACCCCCGTCGCCCCGGAGGAGCCCAAAAGAAATTCGAAAAAATTTCCGAAAAGCTCC
>JAUNMR010000037.1 GCA_030537455.1 Planctomycetia bacterium
AGCGCACTCAAGAGCTTGCGCGGCGCTGTCGCGACGAATCAGATAAACCTTGTGTACAACAGCCGCGCGTGAGCTGCGCGCAACTTCCGAGCTTTACGCTTCTGACCAACCTTCGTCGCGAGGGACTTACGCCTACCCGACGTCAAGAGATAATAACAGAAGAGGAGCGATTTGAAGAATACCTTGTGGCGTCAGACTTCGAGCGCGCGCAGGATTGTCTTACGACGCTAGCGGGCTATTACCCAGAGGGCACGGCGTCGGAGAAGTACCAGACTCTCAGTCAGACTCTCGCTAAGAAGAAGGAGGAATATGATAAGCGTCAAGAAGCCGAAGACTGCTATGCCAACGCTCAGAGCGCTCTGCAGGCGAAGAACTTTGCGGAAGCGTTGACTTATATTGACGACGCGATAGAACTTTACAAAGATTCTAAATATACAACGTTTCGTAACGGAGCTCTCACTCGCGGCGTGAGGGCGGCGGTCAATCAGTCGATTACCGACGGTAACTATCAGAAAGCGGAGAGCTTGAATAAGCTCCTTGCCCAACTAGACGCGAAAACGGCCAAAGAAAACGAGTCTAGAATAGCAGAGTTAGAACAGCCTAAACCCGTGACGCCCGAGGCGGGCGCCCTCAAGACGCTGACAATCGCGGGGGTCAAAGTGAACTTCCGCTGGGCGCCAGCCGGAACGTTCCAGATGGGCAGTCCGGAGAGCGAGGAGGAGCGTTATTCTGGCAACTGGGAAAAACAACACACAGTCACGCTAAGCAAGGGCTTCTGGATAGCAGAGACAGAAACGACGCAGGAGCTTTGGGAGGCAGTGATGGGTAATAATCCCAGTTATTTCACAGGCGATAAACAGTTACCAGTAGAGGAAGTTAGTTGGAACGATTGCCAAGAATTTGTTGAGAAGCTCAACGCCAGTTACAGTAGCGCGTTGCCAAGTGGTTACAAATACGCCATGCCGACTGAAGCACAGTGGGAATACGCTTGCCGCGCGGGTACAACGACGCCTTTTAACTTCGGTTCCGTCCTAAACGGCGATAAGGCGAACTGCGACGGTAATTACCC
This sequence comes from Planctomycetia bacterium, assembly GCA_030537455.1. Classification (GTDB taxonomy): domain Bacteria; phylum Planctomycetota; class Planctomycetia; order Pirellulales; family Thermoguttaceae; genus RUG369. The sequence goes on from JAUNMR010000037.1 coordinate 1,070, forward strand.
ATATGGCACAAGCACAAAGGGCGCATACAAAGCGAAGACGACGCCGGTGAAGAGTTACGCGGCGAACGCCTGGGGGCTGTACGACATGCACGGCAACGTGTTGGAATGGTGCGCGGACTGGTCTGACGAAGATTACTACACGAGCTCGTCCGCCACGACTGACCCGGCGGGGCCGGGGAGCGGCTCGGACCGCGTCTTCCGCGGTGGCTCCTGGTTCTACAGCGCCGAGTGCTGCCGGTCAGCGAGCCGGCGCATCAGCACGCCGGAGATCCGGGGCAACGACTACGGGTTCCGGCTTGTCCTAGTCCGGTAGCGTTACCTTCTGGTGGGCGCGTAAGCGCCCGCAGGGGGGGAGGCGGTTTGCGTATTGTCAACGGGAGCGTACTAAGCTTTCGTTTTTAGATAATAAAGACGACTCATAAGTATTGGCTGTTAATTTACCGCGGAATCCTGCGCGACCTTTCGGTCGATAAGTCTGACGTACCCGTTGGTTTCTTGCGTTCACACGATTTTGGCGTGACCATTACGATCGCTAACTTCTGTACCATATTGGTTTATGAAGAAATTCCGTTACACCGACGGCGATTTGAGAGTCGAGATTCCCAGTTGGTTCGTCTGTAACGAAGGATTCGAGGGTGACGATTAGCAACTCCCGCGCGACGAACGCGGCGGCGCCTTGGGCGTTCCGGCAGAGTGACGTCGTTTAGCGTGGCGGTTCTGTGACGAACCATATGGCTTTAACTTCATGTACGGCTTTCGACTTGTCTGAGTCCACTAAGCGCGATTGCAAGTAGACGCATGAGGAGCGCCGGCGTGAAAGGATTAGGCGTCTGTAAAATGTTTAAAATATTGGCATTAGGTATGCGAGAACATAATGAATTGCCCAAGTCAACGTTTGCTTTGGTTAAGGTGGGACTGACGCTGTGCGCGTTCTTTTTCGGCGTATTGAGCGCGCATGCGGCGGGACAGGAACACTGGGGCGCACGCAGTACGACTTTTGTGGGCAATGAAAAGCCGATCGTTATGACCGGTCGGTCTAAGCCAGACAAGGACGTGCATGTTAATTCCGGGTGGAAGCTCTTTCTGGTTGGGACGAATCGATATGACAATATGAAAGACAGCGACCTGTGCTACGCCGTCGCGGACGTGACAGCGTTAAAGGCGCGATTTATTGAGTTAGGCGTTCCCGAGGAGAATATTACCATTCTTACCACGGGGTCTAGCGCCGCATTGATTCCGGAGAAAAAGAATATAGAAGTCGCCTTTAAGAGGTTTATTACGAACCTTGAAAAAGGGGATAGCGCCTTTGTTTATCTCAGCGGTCATGGGTTCCGCTTTGAAAGGGATAAGCGGACTTATTATGCCCCGCAGAATGTGGTTGTGACGTCGAAGTCGGAAATCATAAAGACTTCTGTCGCTATTGACGACATGATAGAATCGCTTCGCAATAGTTCGGCGAATCTCAAGTGGATGACGGTCGACGCATGTCGTAACGACCCGACAGAAAAACTGAGCGACGATTCGTCATTTGGCGCTCTCTCTGCGAACCAGCTCGGACTTGCCAAGGGGGCAATTGTCGATTCTGCGGGGCTTCCCGACTCTTTTGTCTTTATGCAGGGTTGCGAAGACGGTCAGTATTCTCTCGAATCCCCAGATTTGCAACAAGGTCTCATGGCGTACGCACTCCTGGAGGCGTTGCAGTACGACAATAATCCCGCCGACCGCGATAAGTCGGGCGAACTCAAACTGGTCGACCTTTTGAGTTACGTCCAGAGCCGAACCGAAGAGCTCGCGCGTTGCTGTCGCGACCGGTTCAATCGTCCATGTATCCAAAGACCAGCGTTGACAAATGACCGGCTACAAAACGCTGTTTTCCTGACAAATCTGCGTCACGGCGTCGCCACGCCTACGCAACGTCAGGGGACGGATAGCGGAGAGATAGAATGCGGAAGCAAAGCGGGCGAGGTCAAAACGCTTACAATCGCCGGGGTTCAGGTGAATTTCCACTGGGCGCCCTCGGGGAGGTTCCAGATGGGCAGTCCGGAGAGCGAGCAGAAGCGTTTGGAGAATGAGACGCTACACGAAGTTGAGCTAACGCAAGGTTTCTGGATTGCCGAGACCGAAACAACCCAGGAACTGTGGCAAGCGGTTATGGGAAATAATCCCAGTGAGTTTCGTAACAATCATGCTCCGGTGGAGCAGATTAGTTGGGACGACTGTCAAGATTTTTTGAATGAACTCAATAGCAATTACAGTAGCGTTCTACCTTACGGCTACAGATACGCCCTGCCAACGGAAGCGCAGTGGGAATACGCTTGTCGCGCTGGGACGTCCACGCCCTTTGCCTTTGGCGCGTCGCTTGACGCCTCGGAGGCGAATTTCGACGGAAACTACCCGTATGGCGCCGGAGCTAAGGGCGCTTTTAAAGAGCGAACGACCCCGGTGAAGAGCTACGCGCCAAACGACTGGGGCTTGTACGACATGCACGGGAACGTGTGGGAATGGTGCGCCGACCTGTATGACAGGGACTTTTACTCGACGTCAGAATCAAGGCAAGACCCCGAGGGGGGCGGTCGTGGAAGCGATTACGTCCTGCGCGGCGGTTCTTGGAACGATGGCGCCAAGTCCTGCCGCTCAAGCTATCGCAATCGTGACCCGGGCAACCCGAGCTACGACTGCGGAGTCAGACTGGTCTTGGTTCGCTAACGTCGACGTTTCAAACGCCAGTGTAATTATAAATCTGGTATACTGTTTGGCGTCGAGAGTATTTAATCGTACTCGTAAATAATGAACGGAAACGTACTATTTTCACTACTGACCGGCGTTAGTAATGAAGTCGATTTCATCGAGTAGTCTTGTGGCGACTTCTCCGATTGTCATATCGTGTTGATTGGCGACTTCGTTATAGGATTGGTAAGGGATTCCGCTGTAGAGAGTACGCATATAACCGATTCTGAGAAAGAAGAATTGGGACAAGAGGTATTCTCGCGCCTCGTCAACGAGATTCTCCTCGGGCAAAAGGAGGTCGGTGTAGTTCGCCAGTATTTCAGTTCTTTGTGGGTAAAACAAAGCGCTTTCGATACGAGGATCTGAAACGCGTTCATAGGAGGCTTGGGTTCGATACCATTCGTTCCATTTGCAACTACCAAATCCGTTTAAATAAGACAGTGGCGTATCGGTGCGCGAGGAAAAGGTCTTGTTTAACTCTTGGGGATCTCTTATGTGGTGAAATGCCGTTAATTTGTTGTATTCCTTAGGCGCTTCGCGTAATTTCAACCCATGGTTGCGTGTCGTCTGTTAAAAAGACTGAATCCCAAGACCTGTCGTTAACCAAATTCCAGAAAAGTCGTCTAAAGCTAACTTGCCACAGAAGCGCTAATTCGTTGAGATCTGCTTGATTGGCGTCAAATGCGATCTCTTCTGACTCTACGCTATCTTGCATAGCGCTTTGTAGTTGATTAACAAATTGGTGTGTTTTCTTATCTGGACGATTGAGCGCCTCGCCCCAGTGAGTTCCGTCTTTATAAAGCTTCTCAATGTAAACATAGAAAGAAACGAATATTAGCGTTCGTTCCCTTGGCGTGGAGTTAGGCAAGTAATCGAGACAAAGTTGAATGTCATTCTTGGTCGCAACATTCGCCTTTTTCAGATCTCGTGATAGAGGCAGATAACGTTCGAACGTAAGATCTAAGAATCTGTCAGTTCGGAAAAGTCGCATAGTAACATAATGTTCTACATATTGCTAGAACGGTTTTCATGAGCTATCCTTTCCTTTTTAGATAAGTAGAATTTGTCACGTTTATTCTTAGACGAATCACGAAAATTTTTGAAGCGATAGTCTTCATAGATCGTCCTATTACAAATCACAAGTTCGATAGGGAAACAAGTTACGTCACATGCTTGCTCTTGAATTGTTGTTAATAAGTCTTTCTCGACGTAAGTTTTTTTATTTTCCTCTTGTCGTTGTAAATGGGCTAGGTAAACCTTGGACGACAAGTACCGTAACACAGAGGAGTACTCTTTCTGTTTTACCTCTCCTTTGGGTTGTTTGACGGGAATCAGACTTAATGTCACTAATAGTAACGTGACTAGGCACAAAACCGATAGGACAATCTTTTTGAGTGTGACGCGACGGACGATGTTTTTATTCATTTGAAGCTCGTTGAATTACGATTATAATTTTGCGTTATATTGTGTATACTGTTTATGTCATCGAAGAGTGGTAATTGCCGAGGTTGGATCTGAGCGGCGTTTTTACGTCGCATGGAGAGGTTTAGCAGTCTTGACCATGTCGCCATATTCGCCACGTACGACGCCGACGAATAGCGCAATCTCCATTCCCTCTACACTGTGCCAACTGACGGCGTCGAGCATACGACGATCCTTGAGCGCTTCCACATGCAAGGAGCGCCTAAGAGGATCACGAGGTTTCACAGAGCGACCCTTGGGGGCGTGAGAAGTTTGAAAATGTTGAGAACACAGTTCGTGTCTAGACGCGTCATTGAATCGCTCCCACTTTATATCAACGGTAACGGGGTTGTGCCAAACGCCTCGGAAGCAAGTGTAGTTTACCGCCTGCTGGGCGTCAAGCGTAGTTCGACTTTTAACAATAAAAATATAGTTTTGACTCAACTCTGACTGTCTCAAGCGTGTACGACATACAGGGGACGTATGGGAGTGGATTTGGCGCTGGTACGACAGGGAGTACTACAAGTCCTTGAACAAATCAATGCCTGATAGGTTCGGTTTGCGGTTCTTTCCGCGTCGTGTATAGCGGTTCCGATAAAGACTCTGCGATATACTAACGGTCGGCGAGCGTGATGACATCGTCCCCCCCTTCCGATACTTTCCCTACAGTTTCCAGCTTGCCTTGGCACACGGAAAGATTGTCGCGCGCGACGATACGCCCCATGCCGACGTCAGGACGCTCACAGCACAAACGAGTGCGTAGCGTCGGCGAAGGATTGTAAACGTCCGGGGCGTTTGGCATACAAACTTGTTATCGATGGACGACGTAGCAGTACGGCATTCTGGAGGCTGTTCGCAAGCTTCCTTGGCTTGCATTATCTCGAACGCATAGGGCGCGCGGGACAGATTGACCAATTTAGCGCTAATACGCTTGACAAAACCCAAAAGGTCGTCACAATAGAAACAATTTGTAGCGTTAGCAACGTCGCTGGGTGGCGTGGCGCCGGATATAGCCGCGTACTCTTGGCGACGGATTGAATAGAGAGGAAGCGATTATGTCGACGTCGGCGTCTTGTTGTAAGCGTATTAAACGCATTCTTTTAAAGATATCAGGGGAGAGTTTCTGTCCTCCGGATTCTCGCGGGGTGTCGATGGATTCGGTGAATCACCTGGCGGCGCAGATTGTCGAGGTGGCGAAGCTCGGCATTGAGGTGGCGGTGGTTATGGGGGGCGGTAATATCCTGCGAGGCGCGCAGTTCAAGGCGAGCAATGGCGCGGGCTCGATTCAGGAGGCGACCGCGCACTACATGGGCATGCTCGCGACGGTGATTAATGGTCTGGCGCTACAGGACGCGATCGAGGCTCAGGGTCAGGTGACGCGTCTCATGACGGCGATTCAAATGGACGCGGTGGCGGAGCCGTATATTCGACGACGCGCGCGTCGTCATCTGGAGAAAGGTCGCGTCGTTATTCTCGCCGGCGGCACGGGCAGTCCCTTTGTTACGACCGATACCGCCGCGGCTCAACGCGCGTTGGAGCTGGAGTGCGATCTGATTCTCAAAGCGACCAAGGTCGACGGCGTTTATAGCGCCGACCCGAATAAAGATCCCAACGCCGTGTTCTATCCGGAGCTGACCTTCGAAGAGGCGTTGCGTCAGAACCTGCGCGTTATGGATTCAGAAGCCTTTGCCAAGTGCGCGGAACACGATATGCCAATTATGGTCTTTAACTTCCGTGACGAAAAGAATTTAGTGCGCGTTGTCAACGGCGAGCATGTCGGTACTTTAATTCGTAAAGAACGATCCGATTGTTAATTCTATGCCGCGTCTGAAATCGACGCGGTATAGACGCGATTTCGTTATCGTTTGATTATATGTGAAAAAAAGGCGCTCAGCCAGTGAGTTGAGCGCCTTTTTGATTATTGATAATTTATCACACGCGTGATTAATTATTGTAGTTCATTTGTAATATCTTATTCAATCGGCGTTTGCGTAGCGTTATCCCACTTTGAGGACGCGTGACGCACAATAGCGACGACTTCGACAAATGCATTGGCGGCGCGTTTGATTTCTTCTTCGGTGGTATAGCGGCTGAGGCTGAATCTGAAATTACCTTGTAGCGCGCCGACGGGAACCTTCATGGCGGAGAGGACGTGCGAGGGCTCCAGGGAGCCGGAGGTGCAAGCCGAGCCGCTGGAGACGCATATGCCGCGTTCAGACATGAGCATGAGAATTGCCTCTCCTTCGGCGCCGTAAACCGCGACGTTTAAGGTATTAGGTGTTCTCGGGGAGTTTTTGCCATTAACGACGACGTACGGCACGCGCTTGACGATTTCCTCTTGAAGTTGGTCTCGGAGCTTTGCCATTTTAACGGCGTTGGCGACAATAGCGTCTTTCTCCATCTCCAGCGCTTTTGCCAGTCCGATAATATAGGGGACGTTTTCGGTACCGGCGCGGCGCCCTCGTTCTTGGTGCCCGCCGAGCATAAAGTTCACGAACGGGGCGGCGCGACGAATATAAAGCACGCCGATACCCTTGGGCGCGTGGAGCTTGTGACCGCTGAAGGAGAGCATATCGACGTTGGCAAAGCGTCCGGTGGAGTCGTCGTTGTACGCTTGAGCGCTCAGGTCGATTGGTAATTTTGCAACGGTTTGCGTGGCGTCGACGTGAAAGACGATTTTCGGATCGGTCTGTTTCGCGAGGCGCGCAAGTTTTTCGATCGGGAAGATAACGCCGGTCTCGTTATTGGCGTGCATAATAGAGACGACGGCGGTTTCGCCGGGTCGTAGCGCCTGGACGTATTCGCGAAGATTGATTTTACCGTCGGGATCGACGCCGATCCAGTCGACGGGAAACTCCTCTTTTTCAAGGCGTTTGCATACCTCGATCACCGCGGGATGTTCCACTTTAGAGGTAATAATGCGTCGACGTTTGGGGTTGGCTTTAACCGCGGCGCGCAGCGCGCCGGTGATAGCGGCGTTATTGCTTTCGGTAGCGCACGCGGTAAAGACGATTTCGTCGGCGAAGGCGGCGCCAATTGCGCTGGCTACGGTTTTTCGCGCTTTTTCCAGTTCCTTTGCGAGCGTTAGCGCGGGCTCGTACATTGAGCTGGGATTCCAGTAGTATGAGCGCAGGTAGGGCGTAATGGCGTCAACCACCTCGGGCGCGACGCACGTTGTGGCGTTATTGTCAAGGTAAATCACAGGTTCGTTCATGGGATTGGTCATGCTCATACGCCTCCTTTAATAGAGGAAAAAGGTATTTTGAGGTTCCTGCGCCATCATGGCGCCATTATAGCGCTACGATTGAGGTTGCAAAGGCGTAATACAGGAAAGGCGCCAAGCGTGGAAATGTACGCTTTTCTCTGTGGTCGTCTTGCAAATTGTTCCTTTAACGATTAAGATAAACCACGGCGCGGCTTGTCGCTTGCGTTGCGTCGTGGCAAGTTTGTGCGCGGCGTTTGTTCAAGGTCGCTGTTATGCATAGATAATGGAGAGATTAGGAGTCGTAATGAACGCATATCTTGGAATCGATATTGGCACGTCCGGTACGAAAGTACTGGCGATAGACGCACAAGGGAAGGTTTTATCGGTCGCTTCGCGCGAATATCCCTGCTATGCGCCTAAGCCGCTGTGGAGCGAACAGGATCCCGAGGACTGGTGGCAGGCGGTTCTAGCCGCGGTACCCGAGGCGGTTGCGAAGGCGGGACTGTCGGGCTGCGACGTGAAAGGAATTGGACTTTCCGGTCAAATGCACGGTTCCGTCTTTCTCGATCGTCAGGACAAAGTGATTCGGCCCGCGATTTTGTGGAACGACCAGCGCACCGCCGCGGAATGCCAGGAGATTGAACAGGCCGTGGGAGGACGCGATAAGCTCATTGAACTGGTCGCCAATCCTGCCATGAGCGGCTTTACCGCGCCGAAGATCGTCTGGCTACGCAATAACGAGCCGGAGAATTTCGACAAGGTCGCCAAGGTTTTATTACCGAAAGACGAGATTCGTCGTCGTCTCACCGGCGAATACGCCACGGAAGTGAGCGACGCGAGCGGTACGCTACTACTGGACGTGGCGCATCGACGCTGGTCACAGGAGACGCTCAGCGCGCTGGGGTTGGATTCTTCCCTGCTGCCGACGGTTTACGAGTCAGAGGACACGACGGGTAAATTGAGCGCGAGCGCGGCGGAAGCGCTCGGTCTCACGACGGACTGTATCGTGGTCGGCGGCGCGGGCGATTGCGCCGCGGGCGCGGTTGGCAATGGAATCGTTCGCCCTGGGGTGACGTCGACGTCGTTGGGCACCAGCGGGGTTGTCTTTGTTCATTCAGACGAATTGAAATATGACAAAGCCGGTCGCATCCACACATTCTGTCACGCGGTACGCGGCAAGTGGCACATGATGGGCGTGACCCTTTCCGCGGCGGGTTCGTTACAATGGTTCCGCAACGCGTTGTGTCAAGAGTTGTGGCAGCGCGCGAAGGAGCAGGGTCGCGATATTTACGAGCTTCTCACCGCGGAAGCGAGTCAGACGCGTCAGGGCGCCGACGGGCTGTTCTTCCTTCCGTATCTGAGCGGCGAACGCACGCCACATGCGGATCCGTACGCGCGCGGCGCCTTTATTGGTCTGACGTTAGCGCACGATCGTCGCCATATGGCGCGCGCGATTCTCGAGGGGGTCGTCTACTCATTGCGCGATTCAGTGGAGATTTTCCGCAGTCTGAACGTACCGATCAGTGAAATACGCGCCAGCGGCGGCGGCGCCAAGAGTGCGTTCTGGCGACAAATGCAGGCCGATATGTTCGGCAGTCCGGTAACGACGCTTAATTCCGAAGAGGGTCCCGCCTACGGGGTCGCGCTCTTGGCAACCGTCGGCGCGGGGGAATATAACAATATCGAAGAGGCGTGCGACGCGACGATTTCGCGCAAATCGCAGACCGAGCCGAACCAAGAGGCGCAGACCTACTACGACCAGGCGTTCCCGGTCTATCAGCGGCTTTATCAAGCGCTGAAAGAGGAGTTTCGCGCCATTGCGCAACTACCGTGACTGTACGACTGACACGGGTCGGGACGCTCAGATAGCACAAGCGCGCCGACGGGGTAACGCCCGTGTGGCGCGGAGATTGTAGCGCTCGAGCTTGCCGAGTAATTGAGTCTTATACAAAAGGAACGAGAACCTTGCTCGGGCAGAGCGGAGGTTCTCGTCTTTCTTTGTATTAACCAGCTTCGCCAATTAACATGGCGTTTAGGCGTGGGGCGTTGTGATTAACGCACGGCGTAAGCTTGGTTTTCCGCGAGGGTCGGATTGAAGGCCAGAGCGGTCGATTCGCCAGCGGTGAGGGTCGTGGTTTGGACGTCCTCGTAGCGTTGACCGTTACGGAATTCAACGACGCGGATCTCGAAGGAGTAGGTTTGACCGTATTCGAGGTTCTTCGCGGCGAAGGAGCGCAAGGCGCCCTTTTGCTTGGTGCGATATCCGTTGACGTAGACGATGGCGTCTTCGGGCACGAGCATTTTAATGAGACCAGCGCTTTCGGGCGAGGGCGCGGGCGTGGGAACGGTTTCGGGAGCGTCGTTATTTGCCGGAGGCAGACCATTGAGGTCGTCGTAGGTAGGCAACGCTGGGGCGTCGAGATTATCGTCGCCGGTCGAGAGGCTTTGCGCGGGCTGGGGATTGGGGGAATTGGGGGAATCTTGGTTTTCAAAACCGGTGCGATTTGCTTTTCCAGTTTCGGCGTCCAGCGGGGTCACGGAACCGGGGATATACCCGTCGCCGCAGCAGCTTCTGGGGGCGTAGACGGCGTTGGGCGCGCAAGCGTCGCAACCAGGCGCGATAAAGGAAGGAGCGCAGGGGTCACAGACGGGGGTCCAAGCGGGTTCGCAGAAATCGGCGCAGGGGCTCCAGCAGGGGTCGCACACGGACCAACAGGGGTCGCACACGTACGCCGGCTGACAGTAGCTATAGCCATAGCCGAAGAGGAACTCGCGAATGGAGCGCAACGCGCCGCCGACAACACGCGCGGTCGTGCGGACCGGCGTGAAGCAACGAGCGCGCGTGTAGGGCGCGTAGTCGAAGCCGTAGTCGTAACCGAAATCATAGGCGAACGCGTTGTCATAGACGACTGCGCCGTCGAACGCGAACGTTGCGGCGTCGGCATTACCGGCGCAGCTAGCGCACTCGCTATAGCTCGGCATGACGTCGCTACCGGCGTAGAGGGAGGTTGAACTCAGGTCGCCGAACGTGAGCGCTTGACCGCCGAAGAAAGAGCCGTCGTCGCGAGTGGTCGTCGTCTTGCCAAGGAGGTCAAAGAGACCGCCAGCGGCATAAGCGCTGGAAGCGACCGCGCTAATCGCGAACGCCGCGATCAGACCTAACGCCAAACTACCGTTAAATTTCATGATTATCTCCTTGAACGTATATTCGACGTTCGACCAAAATTAAGAACGCGAGCGCAACGACGCGCATTGCGACGCTACGTTGAATTCGTAAGAACGGCTCGCGAACACGAAAATTCGCGAACTGGCGACGTGGTTAGTCTACTTTGTGTAAATCACGCCAGCTCCGTATCGTCTATATTTTGCTTAAATTCGCCAAAAAGAAAAGACCTAAACTTGTTTATTTTAATAGAAAATAAAAAAGTTTTGAAAGGATTTTCTTTTTTAACGATTGTATTAGACCAATCCTCGTGCGTGTATTACGAACTCAACTAGGCAAAACGCTATTACAATACGCCTGTCGGCTATATCGCCAGTTTTTTTATAAATGTCGAATGTTTTTTATCCTGTGGTAATATTGGGTAGAACAGTGTTATCTGTTATAATTGGCATAGGCGTCTTCCGTGCCCCGCGCGTTGAGAGGAGAGCTGTTGTAGCGGCGGTAGGAAAAAGCGGATTTTTTTCAGAATCGACGCAAGATTAACGGTTTGTAGGCAACTATTAGCCGCGGCGTTCTTTTTGGAGTCGTCCAGTGGCGTTGCGTGTGATAGCTAGCCCGGGGCGAGTTGAACGTCATGGCATGAAGTAGAGGAAACGGAAACTCGCGCTACGTTTGAGATAGGCGCGAGTATGGCGAAGCAGCAGAGGTAAGGTTATGTCAAGCGGCAAAGGCATGGGACGAGCGCGCGCGCGGCAGACGTTGTGCGCGTTATTGACGTTCTTAATAGTATTCGCGACCAGTAGCGCGTCTTTTTGTGTCGTGCGCGCGTCGTTCGCGGCGGAGGCGGCATTACAGATGAGTCAAATACAAAGAACAACGACGACAAAGGCGCCTTTTGCCGGCGCGTCGACGTGGGATTCCCAGCGTATGGAGAAGGAAATGCAGGGCGTGAGCGACGACGTACTCATTGCCGCAATGAATACGTTGTACTCCACTCAAATGTACGCTGACGCATACGCGCTGGTGAAGTACGCGCTTACCAGCGCTGAAACCAGTGAACGCGTCTGCGTCAGCGCGGTGTGGCGACTGAGCGACTTATGGCGCAGTCAAGCCGACTACAACGAGATCGTCGATCTTATAGAGAAGGGTCTGGAGCGTTTTCCCAACTCCCTCGAGATGAGACGTGCGGTTGTCACGATCTACCTTCAACTTCCTCAGACGGGCGAGATGATCGACGGAAAATTTGTGATCAAGCAAACCTGGGGCGAGAATACCCTCAGTTGGTATGATCGCAAACGCGTTCGCATTTTGCAGATTTATCGCGACGGTCTAGCCACGGCGCGCGAACTTGGCGCGCTACAGCAAGACAATTCGAATGTTAGTGAATTCTATCTCAGTTTTATTAACGTATGGACCGATAGCCAGTTTTCGGAATACTGGCGTTTGCAAACTCTTACCGATATCGACGTGACGCCCGACTACCAGCCGGCGGAGCGTATGCGCCAGCGCAATCGTATGCAGGGCGCGCCGGTGGACGACAATGGCGATCCGATTTTCTACTTAACTCCGGAATCGTTTGAGAGCGCGAAAAACGACGGCGAGCGCATTCAGGCGTTGCGTAAGGAGGCGTTTGAATACGCAAGCAAATATGGGCGCGCTCGCCTCTTGCGTCAACAGGCCGACGATGTTCAGGCGCTCTTTGGCGTACAGACCCTCGCGGACTATCGCTTCTTCTTTGACCGCCAGAGCGTCGACTCCGAGCAGACGCAGAGCAGTATCTGGACGCTTAATACCCTAGAGGACAACGAGACAATCGCGCGTTTGGCGACCGGTCTGAAGCGATTTAAACTACCGCAAGAGTACGACTACATTGCGTTGTGGCGTGAATCGTTGGAGTATAACGTCGATTACCACGTCTGGACGCAGGTGGCGCTCGAATATGAAAATCGTCGTCAATATGTCAAGGCGGCGGAGGTTTGGCGTCACATTGTTGATATTTTAAACGGCTCCTGGGGTAAAGAGCTCGACAAGAATCTGCGCGATAGGTACCTCATGGAGGCGACCACGGCGCTCGCTCAAATAGAAGAACCGCGTATTCGCTTCGAACATGGCGACTCAAAAGTCACCGGTACGCAACTCGATATGACGCTGACCTTCCGTAATGCGACGGAAGTGGAGTATACCGTCAATGAATTGCGCGTGGATAAACTTCTGGATCAACTTCGCCAGGAGTCGTTCTGGAAGGAAGGCAACGGGACGATCATCCAAGAGCGCGTTATGTCCTTGCTTATGGCGGACAATATGACGTTGAACGATCGTATAGCCAATAGCGAAACGTATCGAAATCTTCGTCCGTTGGGAATTATTGGTCGAAAGCATTTTATTGGCAAAGAGGTAGCGCGCTTTAAGCAGACCTTAGAGCCGAATCCGGAACATTATGATCGTCGTGTTCGCGTAGAGACGCCGCAGCTACCGGTTGGCGCATATTTGATCCAAGCGAAAGCGAAGGACGGCAACAGCGACATTGCGGTAGTGTGGCTGCGCGATCGCGCGCTGGTGAGCAAAGCGTTTCAAACTGGTCGTCGTTACTTCCTTTACGACAGCGTCACGGGCGAACCGCTTGCCGATAAACAGATCGAATTCCTAATTGTGTATCGAAGCTATGCTCGTAACCGTAACGATGTTTCGTTGGTCAAGCTCAATCGCAAGACAGATCAGACCGGTTCTGTCCTTTTGGAGAATAATCTGCTCTCCAGGGACAACGGCTCGGTTATGGTCATTGCGACGAGTCCCTCGACCGATTCCAAGCGTCCCCAAGGTTATACGTTCCTCGACGGGGATCACGTGTGGGTCAGTAATCGCGTGGACGTGCGTGACAACGATTATCGTCGCGCGTTCTTTGTTTCGGATCGACCGATCTATCGACCTGGTCAGCGCGCGGAATTTAAGTTCATTATAGGCACGCCGAGTTACGACGCCCCGGAAGATTCAACCCCCTGGGCGAACCAGACGGTCGACTATGTGATTAATAATCCCATGGGCGAGCGCGTGGCGCATGGTCAAGTCACGCTTGACTCCACCGGCTCCTTTGCCGAGGGTTTCGATATTCCCAACGACTCGAAGCTTGGACGTTACTCAGTTATCGTCGGTACCGGCTTTGACGAATCGAACGGCAGTTTCTACGACATTTACGGCTCGGGCGCTTTCCGTTTGGAAGAATATCGCAAGCCGGAATTTGAAGTTAAGGTGGAGGCGCCTAGCGACCCCGTTACGTTGGGCGAGACCTTTAGCGCTAAGGTCAACGCGCGATATTATTTCGGCGCGCCGGTGACCAAAGGGACCGTGAATTACAAGGTCGTGCGCAAGAGTCATTACGCGTCGTGGTTCCCGACTCGATACTGGGATTGGTTCTACGGCTGCGGATACTGGCAATTCGCCTATGAGGCCAAGTGGTATCCTGGATGGACGTGCTGGGGCGTGAGGAGATTACTTCCCTTTGAAATGCGCGGTTCTTACGGCGTGCCCGAGATTGTTTGTCAGGGAGAGGCTCAGCTCGACGAAAACGGTTCCTTTAGCGTACAAATCGACTCCTCGCTCGCCAAGGCGATCTACCCGAACGACGACCAGGAGTATGAGATTGAAGCAGAGGTCGTGGACGAGTCACGACGCGTTATCACCGGTAAAGGCAAGGTTTACGTGGCGCGCGAGCCGTTCCAGACGTACGTGTGGTTCGATCGCGGCTACTATAAAGTGAACGATAAGATGGTCGGCGGTTTCCAGGCGCGTCGCATTGACGGCAAGCCGGTTCAGGGCAAGGTCGTTGCGAAGCTCTATCGCGTGACGTACCAGAGCGACGCCGACGGTCAGCTCCAGCCACAAGAGACGGAAGTCTACGGCGAGGAACTCACGACCGATGAGAACGGTTCCGGTCAGGTGAGCATGACAGCGACGGAGCCGGGTCAGTATCGCTTCTCCTGCGTTGTGACTACACAGAACGGTTTAGTGGAAGAGGGCGGTCAGCTGATTCAGATTCGCGGACAGGAGCGTAGCGAATCGACGACGCTGTCGCAGGCGCGCGGAGATTTCCGATTCAATGCGCTGGAAATTATACCCGATAAGCCGGAATATTCCGTCGGGGACGTCGCGCACATTCAGTTGGCGTCTAATCGCGCCAACGGGTACGTTATGTTCCTGACACGTTCGGTTCAGGGGATACCCGAGAACGACGTGCCGCAATTCATAAAACTTGAAAACGGCGTGGCTTACGTCGACGTGGAGATTACCGCCGCCGACCAGCCGAATATTTTCGTGGAAGCGGCGACGCTTTTTGAAAACCAATATTATACGGAACAGAAAGAACTGGTCGTTCCTCCGGAAAAACGCGTGCTCGACGTTGCGGTGGAGCCGGTACAAGAGCGCGTTAAGCCGGGCGCCAAGGCGACTGTCAAACTGCGCCTCACTGACCTGAACGGCAACCCCGTGATAGGGCATGTCGTCACAACGATTTACGACAAGTCCCTCGAGTATGTCTCCGGAGGAAGCAACGTTGGCGATATTCGCGAGTTCTTCTGGAAATGGCGACGCAACTCCTATTTGCAGTCGAACACAAGTCTGCAACAGTCGACGCTACTGGACGTGTTCCATCAGTTCGACAAAGGCGCCCAGGGCGACCGTCTGCAAAGTATCGGGATCTTTGGCGGAGTCGAGCCGGAAGGCGCTATGGCGCCGATGGGCGCCATGGGCGGCGGTGTGCGCGTCTATAAGAACACGATGAATAGGGCTCCGCGTGCATTTGCAGTTGCCGATTCCGCTATGAGGTCAAACGCTATGGCAGACGGGGAAGAAGTCTATGCCATGGAAGAGGTTGCCGATATGGCCGGTGGAATGTCAGGCGCTATATCAGCGGCCGCGCCGGCGGCCGCGCCAACGATGAGCAAATCGGCAGACTTTGACCAGGACGACGCGGTAACGGAGAAAAAGTCGGAAGATAAGCCGCTAGTGGAGGCGACGGTGCGTTCTAACCTGGCCGACCTCGCCTACTGGGCGGCTGACCTCACTCCGGAGGACGACGGCGTGATTGAGATCGAAGTCGATATGCCAGATAATCTTACGACCTGGAAGATTATGGCTTGGTCGGTCGGCTCGGGTCTTCGCGTCGGTTCCGGCGAGTCTGAGATCATTACCAGTAAGGACGTGATCATTCGTATGCAGAAGCCACGTTTCCTGACGCAAAAGGACGAAGTGGTTCTGTCGGCAAATATTCACAATTACCTTTCTGATTCGAAGAAGACGCGCGTGTCGTTGGAATTTCCGACCGACGGTTTGGACGAATCCAACGTGGCAAGTCTGGTTCTGCTCGATCCCTCGAGCGCCACACAAGAGGTGGAAATACCCGCGAACGGTCAGGCGCGAGTCGATTGGCTCGTACGTGCGGAAACGCCTGGAACGGTTAAGTTGCTCATGAAGGCGCTCACCGATGAAGAGTCGGACGCCATAGCGGATAAACTCACGGTCAAAGAACACGGGATCGATAAGCAAGTGGCGACCTCGGGCGTTTTACCGGCGATTCAGAACGTCGAACAGACGCGCGAGGCGCACGTGACTGTGGTTGTGCCACAGGAACGTCGACCCGAAACGACCAAGTTCACGTTGCGTTATTCTCCCACGCTTGCCGGCGCGGTTCTCGACGCGATTCCTTATTTGTGCGAGTATCCCTACGGTTGCACGGAACAGACCCTTAATAAGTTCTTACCGTTGGTCTTAGCGCAACACGCTCTAATTGACTGCGGCGTCGACCTTGCCACGCTCAAAGACAAGCGCGTGAATCTCAACGCGCAAGAGCTTGGCGACGCGACGCAACGCGCTCAGCAGTGGGGTAAAACCGGTTACCGTCGTGTCGAACCGGTCTTTGACGAGGAAGAGGTTCGCGCGCGTGCCAAGGCGGGTATTGAGCGTCTTCAGTCGATGCAGAATAGCGACGGCGGTTGGGGCTGGTTCTATGGCGCCCATGAGCTCTCCTCGCCGCGTCTGACCTCGCTGGTGGTGCGTGGCTTGACCCTAGCGCGACAGAACGACCAAGAGGTTGACGACACGGCGCTCGAACGCGGTATCGAATGGCTGCGACGTTATCAGCGCGAGCAGGCCACGCGGATTATTCACGGCAAACTCTGGGACGATGAAACAAAGAAACATGCTTTGGGAAAGAAACATTCTCTGGGCTGGAAGCTTCAAGCCGACTCACAAGACGCCTTTGTTTACTACGTCCTGACCAGCGTAGGCGTTATTCCGGCGGAATTTAGCGAAAGCTATATCGACGTGCAGAAGGCGTCTTTCGCGCGGGACGTTACCACGGAGCAGGTCGCCGCGGTTATGAAGGAGTTCCTGTGGGAATCGCACAGTAATTTAGAGCTTTATCCTCTTTCGACTTACGCGCTGGCGCTGACCATGGAGCCGACGCTCGACGACGAGACGTCCCTGAGAATCGAGACCGTCTTGCGTATGCTGGCGCAGTATCGTCACGAAGACGCGGAAAATCAAACGGTTTGGCTCGATCTCACGCGCTATCCCGATTGGCGTTATTGGGGATGGTATAGCTCGGAATATGAAACGCAAGCGTTCTATCTGAAGCTGTTACTGCGCGTTGCGCCACAGACGCTGGAGAAACTCGGTCTGGCAAAAGACGCGCCCCAGTTGGTCAAGTATTTGCTAAATAATCGTAAGCACGCGACTTACTGGAATTCCACGCGCGACACCGCGATTTGTATCGAGGCGTTTGTGGAATACATGCGTACGGTCAATGAACTTTCCCCCACCGCGACCGTGGAGCTATATCTTGACGGCGAAAAGGTTAAGACGACACAATACACGCCCGAGACGCTGTTTGTCACCGACGGCACGCTGGAGATTCCCAGCGAAGCGTTGAGTTCCGGGGAGCACGACCTGACGATTCGCATCACCGGCAATTCGCCGCTGTATTATAACAGCTACCTTGAATACTTTACCTTAGAGGATCCGATCCTCAAGACGGGTCTAGAGGTTAAGGTGGAGCGTCGTTATTACAAGCTTCAGGAGCGTAAAGACGCCACGACGCTGGTGGAAGGAGGTCATGGTCAGGCGGTTTCTCAACGTGTTGAGCAGTATGATCGTATACCGCTGAAGGACGGCGACGAGGTACAGTCGGGCGAACTGGTGGAAGTGGAATTGATCGTCGACAGTAAGAACGACTACGACTCGATTCTCGTAGAAGATTTCAAACCGGCGGGCTACGAAGCGGTCGACCAGCTCAGCGGCTACAATGGCAATGCGTTGCACGCTTATGTGGAATACCGCGACGATCGCGTTTGCTACTTTGCGACCTCGTTGCCACAGGGACGCGTTTCGGTGAAGTATCGTCTGCGCGCGGAAACCCCGGGTAAGTTCTCCGCGTTGCCCACGAAGATCTGGGGCATGTATGCGCCGGAACTTAAGGGGAATGCCGACGAGTTCAAGGCGAACGTGACCGACCGTCCGCTCGGCACGACGCAAGAGTAGACGTTGTAAGACTTATCGCTCACACGCAGCGTATTCGCGGCGCGTCCGACCTAAGGAGTTGGACACGCCGATATAACGCGCGAACAAATGTCGTGAACATTAGAGTTAAGCGTTAAAAAGCGAGCGCGTTCCGCGTGGGGATATGCTCTGAACGATAAGTTTAGTCGCTAGAAGTCGTTACGACGTCTGACGTTAAAAGAAACGCGCGTGAGGTTTTGGTCTCACGCGCGTTTCTTAATTATTGGAGCGCTCAAGCTTTAAGCTAGTTTAATTTGGCGATTTTGATTTGCCTTCTTTTAACGTTGGTCGGCGGGATTCAGGCGCTTTTGAGGGACTGTTCCGGCTGCGACGGGAGCAATGGGGTTCGACCTTGTACGACGTCTGGCGTGACGTAGTAGTAAGAACCACGCGGCTGATCGGGCAGAGAGAACATTGGCTCGAGCATGATCTCTTCCATAATGGCGCGCAGACCGCGCGCGCCGGTGTTGCGCGCCATGGCGATTTTGGCGATGGCGCGTAACGCGTCGTCGGAGAATACCAGTTCCGCGCCCTCCATGGCAAAGAGTTTTTGATACTGTTTAACCAGGGAGTTTTTCGGCTCGCACAGTACGCGGCACAGCGCGTCTTCGTCGAGCTGTGCCAACGATGCGACGACCGGTAGTCTTCCGACCAGTTCGGGTATGAGTCCAAAGGCGCACAGGTCGTCGGAGGTGACTTGACTGAGCGCGACGTCGTGCTGGCAGGCGCACAGTTTCGGTTCCGACGCGGCGTTTTCCAGTTGCGCGGCGCTAAAGCCGATCTTACGTTTGCCTAGGCGGGACTCAATTATGCGATCGAGACCGACAAAGGCGCCGCCGCAAATAAAGAGAATATTCGAGGTGTCGACTTGAATGTACTGCTGTTCCGGATGTTTGCGTCCGCCCTGAGGGGGAACGTTGGCGACCGCGCCCTCGAGCATTTTTAAGAGCGCCTGTTGCACGCCTTCGCCGGAGACGTCGCGCGTGATCGAGACGTTTTGGCTCGTCTTGCCGATCTTGTCGATTTCGTCGATGTAGATAATGCCACGTTGCGCCAGTTCAACGTCGAAGTCGGCGGCGCGCAGGAGTTTGAGAATGAGGTTTTCCACGTCTTCGCCGACGTATCCGGCCTCTGTGAGGGTTGTGGCGTCGCCAATGGCAAAGGGGACCTCTAGCATTTTCGCGAGGGTTTGCGCCAGTAGGGTCTTACCGGAGCCGGTGGGTCCGAGCAGTAGCACGTTTGATTTACCAAGCTCAACGTCGTCGTTGACGCTCTGTGCTGAAATGCGCTTATAATGATTGTGCACGGCGACCGCGAGGGTCTTTTTCGCGTAATCTTGACCAACGACGTATTCGTCGAGGCGCGCGAGTAGCTCACGCGGCGAGGGCACCCGTGCAAAGGGGCGACCAAGGCTTTGGCGACGCTTGCGCTCTTGGGTCAGGATGGTATTACAAAGATCGACGCATTCTCCGCAAATATAGACTTCCTCAGGACCTTCCACTAAGGGACCGACTTCGCGATGGCTTTTGTGACAGAACGAACAGTATGCGTTTTTTTTCAGACCAGTGTCCTGACCGTCGCCGGTAGCGTCAGGGTTGAGATTGTCATGTTCCTCGAGCATAACGCCAAAAACCTTTCCATGCTAGATCACGTCGCGCGTGGCGTCGTGACCTCGTAACTCCATAAACGCGCATAAATTGCACGGTAGACGACCGAGGACGCGAAACGTCGTCGGTCACGCGTGTTATATAAGCATGTACGCGCGTCCTGCGCATAGTTTTCATACTTTTTTTTTAACCGCGTACGCCGCGCCATACGCCGTGGGCGCCAGCGCGCGTGTGATAAAAATCGACTCTTTACGCGCCTACCTTGGAAAAAAATAGCGCTATGCTTTTTATTATCATTTCAGGGAAAAATAGAGCAATAGATAGAAGTTTACTATAAAGAAAAAATTGGCTATTTTATCTAGTATGACGCCAGGGACGCTGTAGGGGACGCAATCAAAAAGGCGTCGCACGCCCAACGTACGTGTAAACTGCAGGCGCTATCCTGCGGATAAAACAAATCCCACGCTTTGCCTGCCGCTTGCGGTTTTTTCGACCATTGTTCAGTTGTTGACCCACTTCCAGTTACGTACGTACGCTTCTTCATAACGATTCCTCCGAAGGTCGAAGGAATCGTCACAAAAAAACGCGTATCGTATGAACTGGAATATTGGCACGTGGGAGTTATGAAACCGCTTCTAGCGTTTGGCGTCAAGACGCGCTAGAAGAGTTTAACGTAATTGGGCAATTCGCCGATGAGCGGACGGAGGTATTCCAGGCACTTATCGGTGACGTAGAGGTTCTCTTGGTCGATGAATTCCAGCGGCATAGGCTTCGCTTCGACGGCGACGGCGTCTAGCGGAGCGGTTTGGTATTCGACCTTATAGGGGTCGTTACTGACGCGATTCATTGTGACCATGACGCCGCTCTTGCCTTCGAGCGCAAGTTTGACCGCTTCGCGACCGCAGTTCCAAGCCTCTTGGATATCGGTTTGAGTGGCACGGTCGGCGCCGCACATAGGGAGGGACTCGGTGACTTGGAATTCACCGCGGCACGCCGCGCCGTTGTCGCGCTTGAGGCGTTTGCCGAGCATTTTGTGCAGAGCGACCGCAACGCTTGCGCCAGCCATTGCGCCGAGCTCTTGATTGCCGAACTTATCGACGGTTTTATCCTGCTTGATTTCCTTGCCGTCGGCGTCGAGAGAACTGACGACCACGCCGTTGGCGTCGCGAATACCTTCGCCACACACGACGCTGACGAAACCGTACTTATCGAGAGTCTCTTGTGCTTTTGCGATGAATTTGTCGTAATCGAATGGGATTTCCGGGGTGAGAATAATGTGCGGCGCGTCCTCGGGGTCTTTTTTCGCGCATGCGGCGGCCGCGGGCAGCCAGCCGGCGTCACGTCCGATTGTCTGGAAGACGACGTATTGGTCGACCTTCTTCATGTCGCGCGCGAGCACGCCGGCCTGTTTGACAGAGAGCGCGACGTAACGCGCCGCGGAGGCGAAGCCGGGCGTGTGGTCGGTCGCGAATAGGTCGTTGTCGACCGTCTTAGGCACGCCCAGACCGCGCAGTTCGTAGCCTTGGGATTTGCAGTATTTTTCGACGCGGCAGATCGTGTCCATGGTGTCGTTACCACCGGCGAGGAAGTAGTAACGAATGTTATACTTTTTGAGCTGTTCGAGAATAATGGGGAAATCGGCCTCTTGAACCTTATGACGGCAGCTTCCCAGCGCGCTTCCCGGGGTGTGCTTGAGACCTTCAATGACGTTGGGGTCGATGGTTCCGAAATCCAGAACCTTGTCTTGCATAAAGCCTTCCACGCCATATTGCATACCGAAGACTTTGTCGATTTGCGAGTCGGCGCTTTGAGAACCGAGTTGGAAACAACCCTGCACGACGCCACAGAGGCTCGCGTTAATGACGCTGGTAGGACCGCCGCTTTGACCGACGATTGCATTCCCTTTGAACATATTAATCTCCTTGAAGAAAGAGTCTATCGCGCACGAGGGGCGCGTGGGTGATTGAGTTTAGCGAAGACCAGCGGTCCACTGCAGTAACTGCGCGAAGAATTGCGCGTAGTGGCAACCGATTTCCACGAATAGACCGTCGCCGAGACTAGACGGAAGCTCTTGGAAGATTCGCGGCGTACCCCAGTCGACCATGCCTCCGATCCAGTGTGGCGCAACGTCGGAGGCAAAGGCCGCGACGCGACCGGAACCGACCTGGTCCACCGCCAAGAAGGGAACCGGCGCCAGAAGATTGACGCATAGATCCTGCGACTGGCACGTGGCGCCAACCGTCGTGACGGCGTTCGTCCATGTGATTTGCGAACGATATCCCTGCAGAAGAACCGTTGCGTTGGATTTGGCTTCGAATGCGTTGAATCCACCGACGCTTGGAGCGGTTTGCCACGGCAGATCGTTTAGGACGGGATGTTCCTCAACGGTCGGCTTGAGAAAGACCGGGCAGGGATAATTGCGACGGTCGTCCTGCGACGCCATAAGGACCGGTAGGATTTGCGCCAGGGGGCTGTTGTGATATTCCCCGAGGCGTCCGTAGTAGCTTTCCCAGCCGCCGAGCATGAGCAGACCGGCGCCGTCCTCTTGGACGCGTCGGACGATGTGCGTCATTTGCTCTTGCGACAGATTCTTTGCGGGGTAATCGCTGAGGACATATAGCGCATAGGATTGCGTGAGAAAGTCTTCCTTGGGAGAGGCGCCGGAGTCGACGCGTGTGAACGAAAGACCATAACGCGTCATAATGCCGCAGAGATAGGCGGCCGCGCGCGAGGCGTCGTCGTCGCCGAGGTAACAAATTAGTGGATCGGAATTCATCTTATTATTTCGTAGAACCAGAGAGAACCGCAGGAAAGACGCGTCGCGCGTGCACGACGCGTCGCGAAGGAACGTTGCTAATATTATGACGCGGCGCGTGCAAGACGGCAAGCGCGCGGCGTTGGCAAACGCGTGAGAATGTGCAATTACAGAGTGGTTTTTCCGATTTTTTCCGCCTCGGCAAAGAGCGCTTTGCAGATTTTAGGATCGAAAACGTCGAATTCTGCTTCGCGAATAAATTCGTCGACGCCATTTTCGCGTTGGATCTTAATGGTCAGATCGATTTGCTTTTGGCTCTTGTACTGGAGAATACCGTTGATTTTGCGTTCGAAGAGATCTTCGGAGACGGTAATTTTGAGCGTCGGGGGGGTGAGGAAATTACTATAAGCGGCGTATTCGTAGATCGCGGGAATTTCCGGGATCGGTTCGCCCAGTTCCGGCCAGATGGAGCCTTGCGCGTGGAAGATACTGATCATGGCTTCGGAGTTGGTGAACTTGTGATCAGGGTGCAGGTCGGTAAAGGTCGGTACGAAGAGGCGATTAGGACGCGTCTGGCGCAGGAGCCACACGAGGGAGTTTTGTAGACCGGTAGCGTTTTCAATGACCGGACCATCGTCAGGCGCGCCGGTAGCGAAGCGACGCCCGCCCTGACGGTTCAGGGAGCCGTCGTCGAACCCGAGGAAGTAGAGACGATCCTTGGGTAGACCGAGGGTCGTGAAGGAATCGGTGCATTCTTGTTTTCTCGTGTCGGCAATGGTCGTTCTTTCTTCCGGGGTGCAGTATCCCATTTTACCGTTGGTCACGACGCCGGCGAAAGTGGTAATACCGGATTCAAGCGCGGCGATAAAGGTCAGACCGCAGCCACAGATAATATCGTCGTCGTGCGGAGACAGAAAGAGCCAGCGTTCGTTGGCGCCTTGCCAGTTCGGGAAGATATCGGCGGGATTGGAGGAGGCGAGCACGCCCGTTGTACTGCGACGATTGAAAGTTATTACGCTCATGACATGAAATCCTTAGTTTGCGTCGCAAGGCGCGCGACGCAAAAGTTAGACTATTCTAATTGATTGTTAGGCTTGTTTAACTTGTCTCGATAAAGAATCGTCCCTGTTGCGCAAATCAGCGCTCAGGGACGAAACTTTACCTTAGTTCACATAGGGAAGAATCAACCTTCGAATTCGTTTCCGATCTTTCTTGCGCGTTCAGGCTTGTCGAGGTTGACGCCGAGCTTCACACCGGTCTGCACCAGGAGGTTCCAACCAGCGACGAGTTGGAAGAAGGGAGCGTAGCAATCGAGTTTGGGCAGTTTAATGGTCGGGAAGATCGTGTCTTCGGAGGAGATGGCGACGACATAGACGCCCGCGCGTCCTTCGATGAGTTCCTTAATCTTCTGGCATTCGCTCGGGAACGGGTCGATGAGAATGCACGCTTCCCCTTGGCGCATGACTTCTTCCACGCCGTGGAGGAGATAGGTGCCTTCGAGGTAGTCGCTCTTTTTACGCGTGATTTCGTTGGTTTTGAGCGTGAGTTCTTCCGCGACGCCATTGTTGCGACCGGCGAAGTAGAGCGTCGGCGCTTTCGCGAGGTTCTCGATGATCGAGGCGTCGTATTCCGTGGTCATGATTTCACGCATGAGTTCGCCAGCTTGCGCTTTCTTTTCCACACAGGGGCAACGCTTGATCCAAGCGAAGACCGCGCGATAGACCAGCGCCTGTTCCACGACGCTCTTGGTTGCCGCGACGGCGTCTTCTTTACCGCAGGAGAGCAGAACCGTCTGGTTGGTTACCTCGAAGATCTTTGTGCCGGCATTGGCGGTCACGCCGACGCGACGCTGATGACCAGCTTCTTTGAGGTTTTTCAGAAGCGCGATGATTTCTTTGGTTTGACCGCTATTGGAGGCGCCACAGACGACCCAGTTGGACAGGTCGTATTCAGCCGCTTGGAAGCTTCCGTCGGTCGCCACTGCCAGAGCCAGACCGCTTCGGAGTACGTCGTAGATAAAGCTCTTCGCGGGGAAGATGCGGCTGGAGCCTTCACCGGTGAGGAAGACGCGACCGGCGCTCAGGATCATGTCAGCGATCGGTTTGACCTGGTCGAAGTCGAAATTAGCGACGACGTCCGCGGTTTCTAGCATTTCCTTGACCAGAGCGAAATCTTTGTATTTGGGATCGGTAAGATTCATGTCAAAACTCCTAGCGTCCAACGGGGGGCGCAAACCTGACGCGCGGCGTTTATGACAGGAGTCACGCGCGTCGCACGTCTGCCGATGTGAAATAAGGTATATAGATAATGGTATCAAAATTATTGTTAAAAACAATAGGCGCGCGTCTTTTTTCGTAGACTCTTTGTGAAAAAAACGTCAGTCCTTACCGAATCTAACGGCGCGGGGCGTTACGTTTGCGATCTGTTAAAATAGGCAAGAAGTTAAACCTTTAATAATAAAAAAGAATTTTTGTGAAAAAAGAAGAAAAAGTCGGTCAAAGGCGTTAATGTCTCTTTACGAAACGCGCTTTTTTTGCAAGAATAATGCGCTTGTCGTGTGCAAGGACTCCCGTACGGAGCTGTGGAGACCGGTACGCGCACGAATTACGTCAGTAGGACGGAAGAATAACGACGCGGCGCAAATGAATGCGCAAAGGTAAGGATATTGGCGTCATGAGAGAAGAGATGAAACGCGCACAACGCGCTTTATTTACGGTTTTGGTCGTATGCACGACCCTTAGCGTCTTGGGCGTTTGCGCCCAGGGTCAAACGACGTCGTCTTCGCAGTTAACCATCGCGACGACGACCACGAAAGAGTCGCTCGACGACGAAATCACCTCGGTCGTCTTTACCGGACCCTACGCTCTGACCCTTATAGAGGGTCAGACCCTTCGTCCCGTCTTTATATCACGCGAGGCGGGCGCTGTTTTAAATCTCGGTTCCACGGATATCTTAGGCGAAAGTTGGACGATCACCGGCAATAGTCCGTCGTGGATCGGTACAATTAACGTTTTTTCCGGCGACTCTCTCACGATCGCTAATGGCGTCGCTAATCCTCTTGGGGCGTATTCAGAGACGAATACGAGCGCCTATGGAACCGTTGGTCTTTATAACGGGGCGACGCTCACTCTTCCGGCGCGCGCCGCCGATAGCCTCGGCGAACCTCAGGTCGGACAGGTCAAGATTGGACGCTTGACGACGGTTGCGCGCAATGACACGCTGTATCAGGATCCGGCTGTTGTCGACGTCGGGTTGAATCAGACGCTGACTGTCGAGAACGGTTTGAGCGTTAACTCCAGCGTGGCGTTGACCAAACGCGGCTCCGGCGTTTTGGAACTGCTCGCAAATGGCACGGAAAGCGCCTTACCCACTTCCGATAGTTCAGATTCCTCCTCATCCACGACTACCAGCGGCGAGCCGACCTCCTTTGAACTCGGCGCGCTCAATGTCGCCGCCGGTACGCTACGAATTGCCGACGGTACCAGTACCGTCGAGAAAGCGTCGCTGACCGCTTCGAGATTAACCGTAGGCTCCGGCGCGACGCTCGATATCCAAACGCCGAATAAAATTGAACTTACCGGAGTCGCGGGCGACGTAGTCTTCTCCGCCGCCGACGACTCAACGATTAATCTTTACATCGACGAATCGGGCTCAACCTCCTACGTCGCCACGACCTTTAACACCTATATGAACATCGGCGCCACAACGCTCGACGTTTCCTCCGACGTGCGCACGAGTCTGTTGCCGGAAAAGGTTTTGGTCTTCTCAACGCAAGACGTCGGTCAGACTAATTACGACGCTTCTAAGATTACTGTCAATGATTCGATCCTTGGCAAGAACTACGTGGTCGACGAAGAATTGTCAACCGCCGATTCGATCTACCTCTCACTGGTCGACGACGTTAAATTCAAAGAGCAGGGCTTAACCACGAACGAGCGCGCACTCGGACGCTATCTCGACGCGGTCGTCGTCAAAGACGAATACAACACAGACGAATACGCGTTACTGTCGAACCTCGAAGATAATATAGCGTCGATCAATTTGAGCGTTTTGACCGGTGAGATCCATGCCTCGACCGTCGGGTTCATGTACATGAACAATCTCACAACGACGCAGTCGCTCTTTGATCACCTTCGCAATAACGCGCTGGTCGCGTACTCCGGCTCCTCCTCGGTCGACCCGATGGACTACGGCGGCGGTCGCTCCACCGCGGGCAGTACTCCTGCGCCCGGTTCCTATCCTCTCACCGGCGGCTATAGCGGCGGCGCCGCAAACGGCTCGTTCGACCAAGGTCCGCTCTATTACAATAGCGACAGCAACTCCTATGGACCGGGCGTCGTTCCGATTATGCCGCAAGAGAACAGCGGCGCATATTACAACGGCGTCTACAATGGCGAAATCATCGAAGGGGACGGTTCCTACCAGGGTCAGGGCATGTATAACTTCGGTTACAACGGTCCTCGTCAGGTCTCTACCCTCGTGGCGATGCGCGGGCAAGAGGCTAGTTACGGCGACCCCGGTACGCTGATCTATTCCGCATGGTTCGACGCGCTCTTCGGGTCACCGGAAAGCGATCCACACAAGGATAGACTCTCCTATAACGGTAAACAGTTCGGCTTTCTCACCGGACTCGACCTGTTCGGCTCGTGCGACTGTCGATTCGGCGCTTACTATGGTTATCAGCGCAACGAATTAAAGAACGAACCCACGCTCGGCAAACTTACTACCCAAGACCATTTGATCGGACTGTATCATCAGTTTGGCGACGAGAACGTCTATAATATCGGGACGATTCACGGCGGTTACGATCGCTATAAGACGCGTCGTGACGTGACGGTTTTGCGCCAAAGCGATACTTTGCGCGGTAAATACAACGGTTGGAACGCCGGCGTCACCTTTGAGCGCGGCGCGAACTTTGCCGCTCGTCCCTTTGTGCTCACGCCTTACGCGCAGATCGACTATAACTACATGTATCGCGAGAAGTTCACGGAAAGTTCCGTGAACAATAGCGGCTATGCGTTATACGTTGGCAAGTCCGACTACCACAGCCTGCGCGGGCAGGTCGGCGGTCGCATCGCGTTGGATATGTACCCGGGCTCTCAGCAGATTCGCTTGCTCGTGAGCGCGGCGTATATTCACGAATTTCTCAATCCGATGTACGGCAAGACTTGGGCCGGCTTTACCGCTCTTCCCAGCGCGACCGGGCAGTTTGAACTCTTTGGCAACTCCCTGGGGCGCGACTGGTGTGCGCTCGGCGTCGGGCTGGACTGGGCTCCGATTCCCGCGCTACTACTGTTCGCCAAAGGAAATTACCTCTTTAACAAGTACGTCAACGACCCCTATGCGAATCTCGGCGTGAAATTCCGATGGTAATTCGCGTCTAGACTAACTCTTGTACGGTTCTTTTCCACTCTTAAAAACCGCGAGCGTGTTATATGGCGTCTTTTTTGGAATTTGATTACCCCTTGGTGCGCGCATGTTTGAACCATGAGCCCTATGCCTGGGAAGACTTTGTCGATCGATTTATGGATCTGACGTTACGCGTGATTGAACGTAGCGCGCAGGCGCACGAGAAGGTTCTCACCGAAGAGGAAAAAATCGAATTGTGCGAGGCGATCTTTCGCTCCTTTCGCTATAACGACTACCAACTTCTTCGCGAATTTCGGTTCCATAGCTCGGTTTCCGCGTACCTGGTCGTGCTAGCGCGCCGACTCGCCTGCGGATTCCTCATGCAGGCGTAACGTCAGCGTTTACAAGCGTTGCGTTGCGATTAATTTCAGCGCGCCCACGACGCTAATTGTACCCGCACGCGCGAAGTCCAAGCGACCGCGCGTGTTTTTTTTTCTTGTGACGTGACGCCAAAATAATCTCTCTAGTGGGTTGACAGGTATTCGGCATTCGATTACAATAATAGGCTAATTCTAAATTAAATATCCTTACGGAGGCTAGGCGGTCGGAGACGACGTCATCCGGCCGACCCGACCGCGTGAAGGAGGCGACGCGCGGCGGGAAAATTCTGTGTGCGCGCCGTTACTTGCCGGCTTAACGGCGTACGTCCTACGAGCAACCGCGCGCGATGATTTCGCGACTTTTTCTCAATCGACGTAGCCGTGTTCCGTAGCGTTCTTACGTGGAAAGGAAGCGACATGTTAAATATCAATGATTTACAAGAGATAGCGGTGACCTACGACGACGTCTTGCTTGTGCCACAGTATAGCGAGGTCGTTCCTTCCCAAGTGAGCGTTGAATCGCAATTGACCAAACGTATAGGTCTTAAGATTCCCTTTGTGAGCGCGCCTATGGACACGGTGACCGA
The DNA here is from genome assembly GCA_030537455.1 of Planctomycetia bacterium. Classification (GTDB taxonomy): domain Bacteria; phylum Planctomycetota; class Planctomycetia; order Pirellulales; family Thermoguttaceae; genus RUG369. The sequence goes on from JAUNMR010000037.1 coordinate 29,852, forward strand.
AAGTGAAATGGCGATTGCTCTTGCGCGTCAGGGCGGCGTGGGCGTGATTCACAAAAATATGCCCCAACTTCGCCAAGTCGACGAGGTCGTTAAGGTCAAGCGTTCTGCAAATGGCGTCATCCACAATCCTGTCACGGTCAAGCCGGACGCGAAAGCTGAAGACGTGCGGCAGATCATGCAGAAGGAAAATATCAGCGGCGTGCCGGTTGTCGACGATAATAATCGACCCGTCGGGATCGTCACGCGACGCGATATGAGATTCGTCGACGACGGTCAAACTCCTATCTCTGAAATCATGACAACGCAAGAGCGTCTGGTCACCGTCAAGGGGCTGGAAGATCTCAATGACTCTGACGCGATTCTTACCGAGGCAGAACGCATTCTCACTGCCAAAAAAGTCGAGAAACTCCTCTTGCTCGACGCTCAAGAGCGCCTCTGCGGGATGATTACGATTCGCGACGTCGATATGACGCGTCATTTCCCGAACGCTTGTAAAGACAGCCAAGGTCGTTTGCGTTGCGGCGCTTCGGTCGGCGTGCACGACTACGAGCAAGTGGAACGTCTAGTGAACGTCGGGGTCGACTTTATCGTGGTCGACAGCGCGCACGGTCATTCTCGCAACGTCCTTGACACGGTTCGCGAAATCAAGAAGCAAACCAGTTGGGACGTCGACGTTATTGCCGGCAACGTAGCGACTTACGAAGGCGCTAAGGCGCTGGTTGAGGCGGGCGTCGACGCGGTTAAAGTCGGCGTCGGACCGGGCTCTATCTGTACCACGCGCGTGGTCTCCGGCGTCGGTATGCCACAAATCACCGCGGTCTCACGCGCGGTGGAAGCGGCTGAACCCTACGGTATTCCCGTGATCGCCGACGGTGGGATTCGTTTTTCCGGCGACGTCGTTAAGGCTCTGGCCGCCGGCGCGCGCTCTGTTATGCTCGGTAGTCTCTTCGCCGGTATGGCGGAATCTCCCGGAGATATCTTTATTTCGCAGGGACGCACCTATAAATCCTATCGCGGTATGGGTTCTCGCGGCGCGATGATCCAAGGCTCTAGCGACCGCTACTTCCAAAAAGGCACCCCAACTGATAAGCTCGTGCCCGAAGGAGTCGAGGGACGCGTGCCCTATCGCGGCGAACTGAGCGCTTACGTCTACCAGCTCGTGGGCGGCGTTCGCGCCGGGCTGGGCTATTGCGGCGCCGGATCTATCGAGGAATTGCGCCAGAAGGCAAAGTTCGTGCGTATCTCCGCCGCGACGCTGAAAGAAAATCACCCGCACGATATCACGATTACCAAGGAAGCCCCGAACTACTCCTCAAACTCTGTAATGGATTAGTTCCTCACCCGTGAGCGCTATTGTGCGTCTTAACCCCCATGCGACCGCGCGACGTCCTTCCCCGGGCGACGACGCGGTTCTTTTTTTACTGCCCTGCACATTCCCTGCCCCGATTATTCCGGCTATCCCACGCCGTTACGACCTCACCCGCACGACGACGATTCTGTCTTTAAGAAAAATCTTAAATTCGTTGAGATTTCATTCAAGCTTTCTTTGTTAAAGTCGATAAAACTGATACAACTGGAAAAAATAACTTTGACCAAATTGCTATTTTTCCGTATAACTACGATGACGCCGCGACGTTTGCGCCCGGCGCCATTTTTCCCCCCGCGATAAGGAGCGGTAAAACGCCCCGCGAATTATTTGAAGTCCTGACTCGACCGCGTAAGGAGTACGACGGGACGATTCACGCCTTTCGATAATGATTACCCTTAATCGAAAGACGCTTTGCGCTGATGTAGGAGACGTTTATGGCTATTCTTCGACTTCATAACGACGTTCGCGTTCTTTTAGGATTGTGCGCGCTCACATGTTGCGCCGCTCTTACCTCGACCTCGAGCGTCTACGCTCAGGCGACCTTTCGTGACGCTCGCCACATGACCTCTCAGGCCTCCAACGGCTCGAGCGTCGCTTCCGTCGCTTCGCAAGAGCCGAATGACGCTCCTGTGAAACACGCGGTTTCCGCCTCTTTCGAAGCGCCCAAAACCGAACAGTCTTCCACTCGCGTTCGTCCTGTTAGCGCGACGACGCGTGTGAAATCGACCGCCAGCGCGCCGAAGTCACGCGCGCAATCCACCGGCGTGCGTCAGACTCAGTACGCTCAAACCTCCGGCGTTACCGCGGCGACTCCGAACCCGAACGAATACGACCTCAATACGCCCTTCACGGACGCGTGCCCCGATCCGCGCGATATGCCCTCGCTACTGGACGCGCCCTATAAGGTCGTGCCATCCGCCGGTCCCATGCCGCAAAGTTGTCCGTTGCCCGACGAACCTTATCAGCGTAAAGCGCCTACGCCCATTACCTTTACCTGGAAAGCCTCTTCGCTCTGCTATAAGCCGCTCTACTTCGAAGACGTGCAACTGGAACGTTATGGTCACTATCGTAGCGAACTATTGCAGCCCTTCGTGTCGCGCATTCGGTTCTGGGCGACGATCCCCTGCCTGCCCTATCTCATGGGCGTCTATCCCCCGAACGAATGCCAGTATGACCTCGGATACTATCGTCCCGGCAACTGCGCGCCTAGCATGATCGAGCCGGTTCCGATCTCACTGCGCGGCGGACTCATTGAAGCGGGCGTGATCACCGGCGTCGCCGCGATTATTCCGTGATAATCTTTCTA
>JAUNMR010000010.1:0-45471 GCA_030537455.1 Planctomycetia bacterium
CCGACGGTCTTGCGAGCCAATTCGCCAAGCGATGCGGAAAAATTTGCTAATCGTGCTGAGATTTATCCGAAAGAGATATATCTCGGCGATACGATCTTCTTTCTTGCGTACAAACGCAATATAACAGAAGACGTCATAGAGAATCTTACTCGCCTGGCTTATGGCGATTACCGTGAATGCGAGCAGAGTGTTTTCCCACACACTACCGCTGAAGCGTTTTATAATGAACACAGTTGTTCATTTCCCACCGAGACGTCCTTCTATGCCCTCCGTGGCATGTTGGGAATGGCTCCTCGAGTTGAATTTACCGCACAGCCGAATGAGGAGTTTATTGTCGTTCGAAGTTTCTTTGAATTTCCTTCATTAAGGGAACAGAACGAGGAATTCTGGCAGGAAGTTTCGAAGGATCTTGAAAAACAGGACTCTGTTACCGTTACTCTCAAAGTCAAGTACAGAGATCTTCTCAAGAATAGTCCCTATGGTTTGTCCCTTGAAGCGTCATTTGAGGTAATCGTCAAGGCGCGTCCAAAGGCGGAGCAAGAGCTACTTGAGCAGTGGCGACTTGCTACTCCATGGGATCAACTTTTGTCAAACCGTGGGAATCCTCCTAGAACCAGGAATACAGGAAGCGCTAATATAACGATTGGCTCCAAGGAGTATAATCCTTGGTTGTTTATTCGCGTTGGTAATCGCAAGCCGTCTGATCCGAATAACCCGACGTCAGTTGAAGGTTGGCGCGAACTCGAGTCAAAGTTTCAGCCGAGCGTTTTACTCGACGATATCGTCTTTACACGCATGCAGTTGGAATACTACAGTGCGCAGAATGACAATGACGCCGACGCCAAACGTAAAGTTTTTATCGACTGGATTAACGCCAAACCACTCCCGCAACGCGCCGTTTACTTAGGGACGCTCTTGATGAATAACCATGTTAATTATAGTCAGATCGAGGAACGTCACAAAGAATTGTACAAAGCGGTTTACGCGACTTATGCACAACTGGAGAAAGAAGTGAGCGGGCTGTAACGCGTTTTTAATTCTAGGCGCATGATTGAGATAAACAAAGCGAGCGATAGAGCATAACGTTCCATCGCTCGCTTTTTTTCTCCTCTATTTCCCGTTCCTAACTATCGCGTGACGGACGGTTTAGGCGGTAGCGCGACCGGTTCGTTATTAGGCGCGACGTAGTAGGGGTTGGAGTAGGAGGTTTGCGGCACGGCGCGGTAGGTTTCCGTATTATTGTTATTATACGGGGTTTGCGTGGAGGGCGCGTAGTTTTCGTTGCCGTTGGAGTAACGTTCATTCAATGGGGAGACGGTCGATTGGTTCGTATTGGGGTACGGATTATTCGACATGATCGCGGCGCCAGAGCGAGCGCTGGAATCGTACTGCTCCATATCGTGTGGCATATAGACTCCGGAGTCAGAGCCGGGCAGCGCGTAGTTGCCGGCGCTATTGATCGGTTGCGCCTGCGACCAATCGATATTCCCTTGTATGGAATTGTAACCGTTGAGCGCTTGTCTCATTTCCTCCGGCGGCGTTGTGGTGAGATTGCCGTTGGAGTCCATGTAGAAGACGCGACCTTCCATGAGTTCGGGCTTTTGTTCAAAGTTCTCCATTTCATGTTCGCGTTCGTACTGAAGTTTCTCTTGCATTTGCTTTTGACGCTGTGCAAGTAGTTGTTCCGAGGAGAGTCTTCTTTCGGCGGGTCGAATGTTTGAAACTCTTCTGGCGCGATTTGGCGGGGTAAAGAGGGAGCGTTTACCGGAGGTTGGTTCGACGTCGGGTCGCGCTTGCGAGGCGCGGTAGAGGACGTCGACTCCACGTGTAAAGAGCGGGTTGACCTGGAATTGATTGGGATTGGTCGGCGCGGGCACGTAGGGACGTTCTCGTCGCGTGGCGACGCTTTGCGCGCGTTTTGTAGCGCTTGTTTCGGAAGCGTCGTCGCTGAGGCGTTTCGTGCGCGAATGCGTCGCCGGTTGGAGCGTATCGTCTTCTTTAGAGGCGACGCGAGGCGTAAGGTTTTGCGCGTCTTCAGAGCCAGTATTGGGAATGAGCGTTAGGTCGTCACGATCTTCGGTCTTATTGCTATCAGACTTCTGACTAGCCTTTTCTTCGTCACTTGCGAATGGCGCGGGCGTTTTGACGGCGCCGAGCGCGGAACGCATGCCCTCGGCGTTGACGTCTAGCGGTTGGGGCGAAACGTCGCGCCAGATATTCCCGGAGGAATCGATTGCGACGGTGCGCACATAAAACGGCTTCATCTGCTCGGCGGTCGCGATCCAGCCGTAACCGCTTTGGTCGACGGCCAAGTCTTGCCCAACGATTGTCCACGGTCCTTCTGCGGTCGGCGCTGTCTCGATACTGAGCGATTTAATTGTGATTCTGAACTCGGGCTCCAAGTCGTTGGGCGTGAACCATCGCACAAGTGTCATGAGCTTTTCGGTTCCGTCTTCTTTTCCGAAGGAGAGCGTCTTGAGCTTGCCAGGCCAGGGCGTTTGATTGCTTTCTACCGCGCCCTTTTGCGGTTGTTCGTTCGCTTGTTCCAGCGCCAGTTCTTCGGCGTCGTCATTTAGAGTAAAGGACGCGTTATCCTCCTCAGGCGCGGTCGGCGCATTTGTGGCGACGGACTCTTGGTCGACGTACGCGGCGTTACCGATTAGGAAGGGGTCGGCGTCATTAGGCGTTTGGGGATCTTCCGGTTCTAGCGCTAGCGTATCGTCGAGGGCGAGGGAGTCGAGCGGTTCGGTCGGCGCGAGCGTTCCAGTCTGTTGCGTCGTTGCAAGCGGTTCGGGCGAAGTCAATGCGTCGTCTTGGAAGTCGAAAGAGTAACCGCGCGTGGAGCTATAGGCGATTTTACCATTGTTAAAGTGAGTTTTGAGCACAAACCAGTATTCCCCGGGCGCTGGCGCCTGGAAGAGGAAAGCGGTTTTATTATCAAGGGCGTTGGCGTCTTGCGCGCGCGCGACTGCATAGGAGTACCATGTGAGTCCCTGATCGTTGGAACACAGTAGCTCGATGGCGTCGGCGGCGTCGACGTCGGCGCCTTGGGGGAAGAAGTAGGGCACGCGCAATTCCGCTTGATTCACGCTTTTGCTCACACCGGTTGGCGCGGACAGGGTCGCTTGTTCTGTGCGCGTGACGTCGAAACGACCATAGGTGAGATTTTCCGTGGCGCCGTACTGACGCAGGGCGATAGCGTTAGCGTTGGCGCGCTGGACGTTCATGGGCGCCGACGCGTGCGGCGCGTTATCTTTCGCGGAAAAACTTTCGCGCTTTTCATTGTGATTCTGCGGCGTTTGATTTATAATAGATTGCGCGCGCACAGCGACGTTCGCGAGCGCAACGCTCAAGAGCGACGCACAAACCAACGCGTAGCATAGCGTGCGCGTGGCGCGTTCGCGCGCGTGGCGGCGTTCTGTGCGTGTGTACAACGCGCGGTTAGTCATGGCAGTCTCCTTTGTGTGCGAATCGAGCGCGACTCACGTCGCGACGCTTGGGCGAAGCGCGTGTAGTCGTATTGGCAAAATCGACAAGTTTTTACATAAACTTAAGGTATTTTTAATAATTATTCCGTTTTTATTGGTTGTAAGACCTGCGTCTGCCATAGGCGCTTTCGCACGACTCTACTGACTGGTAACGACGGAAGAGAAGAGCTGAGATGGAACATCTGGCAGGCTTAATCGTGGCGACGGCGATCTTGGCGACGCTCGTGGCGATCGGTTGGTACGTCGTTATGAAGCTTCGCCGCGGTCTTACGGACAAAGGACCGGACGCGCGCGAGATGTTTCTGCGTTATAATCAGATGTACGAGAACGGCGAGATCACGCGCGAGGAGTTTGTGGCGATTCGCTCAATCTTTACCGGCTCGTGGATGAGCGAATCGCGTGTGGAGAAGACTTCTTCCAGCGATTTAGGAACCGCAAGCGACGCGCAATTGGAACAGATTTTGCGCGCTGAACTCGGGAAACTCTCGCGAAGCGCTGGGCGGCGTAATTCGCGAGACTAGTCGTTGTGTAGGTCAAGGCGTGATTGATATTTGAAACAGCGAGTTACATGGGACGTGAGTATGGATCCGATCTTAGCGTTACAGTACCATCTTTTTGCTCATACTCTCTATGAAGCGGTCGATCCACATTCGGACAGTCTGAATATTCTCGTCGTGGGTTTTCATAAGCATGCACAGGCGTTTTTGGATCTGACGCTCTCATTGGGTCAGTCGTCTGATAGAGTCCTGAACGTACTGGTTGCGACTTCTTCTTCCGAGAATGTAAAGCGCTATCTCGAGTCGCGAGCGAGTCTTCCAGATTTCTTTAACGTCGCCTATGACGAAGAGCGCGGCTCTATGGAAAAGCAAGGACTCAGGCACGAGAGCTATGGCAACCTAACCTTTTTAGTTGCGCGCCAGCTCGAACGAGATTTTCTGCGTAGAAGTTATAAGCCTGACTATGCCTTTGTTTCGCTCAATAACGACGCCGAGAATTATTCCTGGGCGGAGCAACTCAACGGTCTACTGGGCGATGATTGCGCCGTGAACTTTGTTTGCGAGAACGTAGCGAGTCTGTCTTTACGCGATGGACACGGTTTTCTCGCCTCGTCTCTGTTTCGACCCGAAAAACAGAATCAGGCGCGACTTTATCCGATCGATATCACGTTGGAAAACGCCCAAAAGGACGAACGCTTTTTGAATTTCAAGGCGGAACTGGAGCGCATGGCGCTCAATACCCATCGACTTTGGGATCGCGAATTGAATCGTCCGATGGAAGACGTCGTGCAGGAATTCAATATCCCTTACAATTACCGCTCGTGTATTTTGAACGTATTGGCGATACAGTCGAAGCTCGATAGCGTGGGCATTCGTGGACTCACAAGCGATTCTAAGCCGGAGGAATATCGTCGCGCAGCGCAGGAATTTGCCAAGGTCGTCGCCGCGCCAGAAAACGCTGATATCTTGAATAAGTTGATTTGTGTGGAACATCGACGTTGGGTCGCCGAGAAACTCTGCGACGGATGGACGCCACTGTCGGTGGACGATTGTCTGGTTCTGGGCGATACTAAAGACAAGAAGCATAAGAGGCATTTGTGTTTGACGTTCAGTCGTAGCGACCGTTTACTTGCGGAGAATCCGACCTGGTGGGACGAGGGAACCGCGCAAGAGCTTGATCAACTGGACGACTTGGATCGCACGTCGGTAGAGCTGTATCGTTTATTCCGCCAAGAGGCGCAAAGTCGTCTGCAGGAGGGCCGCGACGGGGTCGATCGGCTTTGCCAGTCGGTTGAGCCGATTGTCGCCAAGAATAGGAGCGCTAAATACGCCTTTGAAGAGTGGAAGCATTGTCTTAACGACATTCGAACGAATATGGCGATCAAGACGCTGATCTACCATAGTCTCAAGAGCGCGTTCGAACGTACCCTTGGGGCGTTTGAACCTGACGAGGTCGCCACGATTCGAGATGAGATTCAAAGGTTTGAGACGGCGTTCTACCCCGTTAAGATGAGAGCGGAAAAAAGAGATTGGAAAGGACTCGACGTCACTCTCGTGGAAAATATTCCATTTACTCTCGCTTATAGCGATAACCTTACCCTCGCTATCCCGCTGAAAATTGGAACTAAGACCGATATTTTTCAAAATATCGCCGCCGCTACTGTGGTTAATCCATCTTTAATCGTCTATTTAGGGTACTTAGGACGCACAAACGATCTGGCGACGCTCTATGACGTTTGGAGCGACGTCATGACCTATTTGGACAAAAAGAATATTCGCGCGCGCGTGGACTTCGTCTTGCCGTATTTGGACGCGCTCTGTGGCGACCTGACAAAATACGAGTTTGAAAAGAGGGTTGCTGACGAACTTAAACTACGCGGCGGCAATCGTTTGAGAAGCGTCTACTTAATTGGCGTTGATCAAGGTTGTACAGCGCCGAAGGAGATTGCCAAGTCGCTAAAGTCTTACGAGAGTAAATCGCGCGATTTTATTCTTGAAAGGAACTACACACAGACTTCTAGCCTCCTCGAGGGCGGCGGAATCTATAGCCTCTTCCCAACCTATTCCTTTAATTCGCGTCTGATGCAGTTCGAACAGATGGATCGTTGTGATATCTTGACGTATATTCACAAGTCGCCGCACATAACCGTCGACGATATGACCGCGTTTAATCAACTGACCAGTCAACGCGAGCAGCCGGACTTCTTCTATTGCTATCGTGGAATCTGGAGTCGCTATTGTGCCAACCCTGGTATTTGGAAGAAAATGTGCGCTACCCTGCGCCAACACTGTCAGTACGATCTACGCTTTACGCCATTTTATAGCGACATACGTTATTACTCCGATTCCGCGGCGTTTAGCGCCGAATGTCTCGAGAGTCTTACTCCGCTCATGAACTATTTGGTTGAGCGAGGTTGTCTTAAAGAGACTGCCAGGGAGAAGATCGGTTCTGAAACCTACGAATGCTACTTTCGTTATGTCGACGACGAACTTACGCACGGCTCCTTTGACACGCTCTTTGAACTCATAAAAAGATATTCCGGCGCCATTGCGCAATTCGAACAATGTTCTGACTACTACGACCAGATTCGAGTGATCTTAAAGGTCAATTTCGTTGACTCATTGGATCTGCGTGAAATCATTTGTCAGGGGCGTAATAACGACTTCAATGACAAAGGTATGCGACAACGTCGCGATTGTATTGTGACGACGCTCCAGACCTTTGTCGATTTTGGTCTCATCGACGGGCTGGTTTGGCATGACGATTGGCATGTGAGTTTTTACTTCACCAGCGCGGAGGCGCGCGCGCTATTGACCGTCGAGGGAAAAGCGCTGGAATTGTATACCTATCACCGCGCGGCCAATGAAGTCGAGTTCGACGACGTCGCTTGTAGCTTTACGCTTAATCTTAGTGAAGACTGTGATTTACGCAATGAAATCGATTGTGTCGTGACCAAAGGATTTAAGGCTCTTTTCGTCGAATGCAAGGCGCGGCCGCGGATCGAACAAGATTTCTATCGCAAGATTCACGACCTTGCGACGCGTTACGGCGTGAACGCGCGCGCCGCGCTGGTAATTGACTCCCAAGCGCCGGAGGAAAAGTACCCCGATTTGGAAGAGCAAAATGATTCACAACGCCAACGCGGCGTGCTCATGGGCGTGGAGACGATCTACTTGCGCGAAGATATCGATAATATCGGCGCTAAACTGCTGGAAATTATCGACAAAATAGATTAACGACCATGCGCCGACGCCATGTATGCGACGCTTTAGGTCGCAATAATATGTCCAAGCGCTCGGGGGTGACGCCTATTCAATCCCCTTCACGGCAGAACGAAGGAGTATAAAGACGCAAAAGGAAATCGGCGGCGTTATGGCTTTGTACCCGACGCCACTGACGGTGGTGGGCGTTGTGGCTCAGGAGCGTGTGAACTGACCGGCAATTGCTCACGTCGGCGTGGTCGACCACGGGCGCTTGCTCGTGAGTATCGACCGTGCCCATGAACTGTCCAACGGCGCGATCCGCGAGCATGGCGAACTTTCGGCGAGTCTTATAACGCGCGAGCTGTTGACCGCGGCGGACTATTGCGGCATAGCCAAAGGCGCTATGGTTGATAAATCGACCGTGTTCCCCTGTATGTTCGGGACGTTGCCCTATGCTCCGATACCTACTAACGCACCCCTGACAACGGCGTGCAGAGTGGTTGACTCCATCGACGTCAAAAGCTTTACGAACTACGTCCTCAAGCCGGAGCAGACCTGTGTTCAGGAGGATTATCTCGACGCCGACGGCAAGGTCGATTACGAAAAGCGCTCCCCCGTTCTCTTTGACATGAGCAAGGGGCGCTACTTTGCACTCGGTGAGGTTTTCGGCGGGGCGTGGAAACTCGGGCGCGATTACCACGCCCAATAAAGCGTTTTTACGCGGGCGTCAGGGTCGTTCTTACGCCAGCTCCTCGGGGGGTTGAGAAGTCGACGCGTCACGATATAATATAGAAACTTCCTACGCCAAAGCGCAGCGACGCGAGAGCTAAGTCGGCGCGCGAGCGTCGTGTCGTCAATCGCGAAAGGTTGCCTGATGGCGTCGATACAGAATCCGGAATTTTTTGAAAGTCGTTCAATCCCACGATTATTAGCGCAGTTCTCCTTGCCGGCGATTATGGCAAGTTTTGTGACGGCGACCTATAATCTCGTGGCGCGCGTCTTTGTCGCACATCGTTTTGGCGTCGACGGCGTCGCGGCGCTCACCGCGTCTTTTCCGGTGATTGTTATCTTTTTGGCGGTCGCTATGACGATTGGTTCCGGCTCGACGATTCTTATCTCGATCCACCTGGGCGAACGCGATAACGAGCGCGCCGAGGAAGCGCTCGGTCAGGCGCTCTTTTTGTCGTGCGCAACCGCCGCGCTCTTTATTGTCTTTGGTCTTACCTTTTTGGAGTCGATTTTACGCTTGGTCGGCGCCACGGAAGCGATACTTCCGATGGCGAAATCGTACCTTCGCGTGGTGATCTGGGGCGTGCTTTTACAGCACGTCGCTTACGGCGTTAACAACTTCGTACGCGCCGAGGGCAAGCCGCGAATCGCGATGGTCTCAATGGTGCTTTCGGCCTTTGTCAACGGGTTTCTCGACTGGTTCTTTCTTTTTAAACTGCGTACTGGAATTTGGGGCGCCGGGTTGGCGAACGTTATAGCCTGTGGCGTGGCGGCCATGTGGATATGCTGGCTCTATTTTTCCGGTCACACGATTTTGCGTTGGCGTTTGAAGTATTTTCGCTTTAATTGGGAGCTGACTAAGAAGATCGCGGCTTGTGGCGCGGCGCCCTTTGCGACACAGGCTTGTTCCGCGATTTTACAGACGACGCAAAACAATCTTCTTGGTCATTACGGGGCTCTCTACGGTCAAGCCAAGGGGTATACCTTTGACGGCGCGTCGACCGCGATCGCGATTATGGGGGTGGCAGTAGCCGTAGCCAATATGTTTCTCATGCCCTTTTTAGGTTTGGGGCAGGGGGTACAACCGATCGTCGGTTACAACGCCGGGGCGGGTCGTCCTGACCGCGTGGCGTCGGTCATAAAAATCGCGCTCATGATCGGAATTGTGGCGGGCGTGGCGATCTGGAGCGTGATTATGTTGCGACCGGAATGGTTCGTTAAGCCGTTTTTAAGTCTTCATGAGCAGGGCTATGCAGAGAAGCTCGCGTTGGGACGCGTGGCAATGCGCGCGGTGCTACTAGCGATGCCCTGTATTACGGTGAACGTTCTGGCAGGCGGTTATTTCCAGGCGCAGGGGCGCGCTATGCTCGCGCTCATGACGACGCTTTTGCGTCAGTTATTCTTCCTCCTGCCCTGTCTTGTGGCGTCGACGTATTTGTGCGAACGCTGGTTCCATCGTGGTCTGGACGGATGCTGGTATTCCTTTGCCGTGTCTGATTTTCTGGCGTTTCTGGTTTCGCTCTACTTCCTGCAACGCGACCTTAAAGAGAAGGACGAACAGATTCAACAAATGCATCGTCGCGAGCCAGTCGCGACTGCGATGGAGGTCAGAGGGTTATGAGCGAGATCAAATCGACCGATCGAGTCGCCAATTTACCTTGCGACGTCTGCTCTTCCGGTTCAAACGTCGTAATCATCGGCGCGGGGGGAGGAATCGGCTCGGCGTTAATCGAGGAATATCGACATAAAAACGCGACGCTCTTTTTGAGCGCTCATTCTCACTTTCCACACCTTCAGGCTTGGTCGACGGCGCAGGCGCAATGTGACGACTTTGCGGGCGTTCACGTTGTCCACGCGGATCTTGTCCAGGAGGACGGTCCGGAACGACTGGCGAAGGAACTGACGGACGCGTTGCGTCAGGCGTCGCCGGAGGGAAAGGCACGACCCGATCAAGTCGCGATTGTTTCGGGACTCGACCTCATGACAGAGGAGGCGCGCGCGCTGAATTATAACGAGCGTATGGAGCGAATATGGCGCGTTGACGTGCGCGCCACGGTCGTACTAGCGCGCGCGTTTTCGGCAATGGCGCGCGCATACGCCGTTGAGCACGGCGACACGCGACCGGCGTGGCGCGGGAGCATGGCTCTTATGGGCTGGTCGGGGGTTTCGCGCGGTCAAGAGGGCGCGACCTCGCAATTGTACGCGCTGGCCAAAGGGGCAGTAGAGGCGTTTGCCAAGGCGCTGGCGCAGGATTCCGCGCCGTATCAACGCGTGAACGTCGTGGCGCCAGGGTGGATAAGAACGACCTGGGGCGCGCAAGCGTCCCTGAATGCGAACCGACGCGCACGAGCGGAGTCGCTCATGCAACGCTGGGGAGAGGCGAAAGAGGTCGCGAGGGTCTTGGCGTTTGTACTTTCGGAACAGGCTTCCTTTATTAACGGTCAGCGCATTGTGGTCGACGGAGGCTTCGATTATAGAACGCCGATAAAAATCGCCCCCCATTGACGAAAAACCCCCGTTCTGGATAATACTCTGTGATTTTGTTCGCGCACGCTCCGACGGTACCGTTGACGCGAACGCTCAAATTACCCATCATACGGTCGTGCGTTAGCGTCCAAAAAGACGTCGCGTCGCCAGAAAGTAATACGTCATGAATATTGCATTAGGTAGCGATCACAGAGGTTGCAAAATAGCGGAAAAGTTAATGCGCGATCTGTTTTGTTGCAAGCATTATATGCAAGAAGATCAGGCGGACTCAATTGATTTTGAGCAATTTGGCGATATGAGCGGCGCGTTTTTAATCACCGACGCGACGTTGGGCGACGTCAAACAGTCGCGTTCACCGAAAATAGAAACGCTGGTCTATAGTAAACTGGCTCAGGTATCGGACGCCTCGCAAGAGTTTGAGCCAGAGCCCGCGAGCGCTACCAGGTGCGTCGACTATCCCGACGTGGCCGCCGCGGTTGCCGAAGCGGTTTCAAAAGGAATTGCCGATCGTGGCGTGCTCATTTGCGGCACTGGCGTCGGTATGTGCATTACCGCCAATAAGTTTATGGGCGCGCGCGCTGCGGTCTGTTCAAACGAGGTGGCGGCGGAGTTGAGTCGACGTCACAACGACGCTAATATTCTGTGCCTTTCCGGAGAATTTCTCAGTCCCGACGTACTGGAGTCCGTGGCGCGTACATGGTTTGCCTTCGATTTCGACGGTCTCAAGCCCGAGGGCGCTAGACACAAGCGTCGACTCGAGAAGCTTGAGGAAATCGAAAAAAAGACCGGTCTATAATTCCGCAAAGAGGTTCGCCGTGTGAGACGGCGTCTGTTTACACGCTCTGAATCTGTTGTCGTCGTGCTTCTGCGCCAGGTTCAGAGAGTCTTTTTATATGAATTTATAAAAAAGACGTCTTTTTTAAAGAATTCTGGAAATACGCTTGACTGTGTTTTTCATACTCGTATAAATAAGAGACAGTCATGACGAATGACGTCTTGACGCAAGTTTGGATAGTTCAGCGCGTCTTGTGCGTCGCGTTATTTAGGGGTATTAACTACGATGGAAAATAATAACAACAATTATAAGCAATTCATCGAGGAAAACTCGAAGCTCAGGAGCTTTGGCCGCCAGGAAGAGGTCAATGCGGCAGTCTGGAATAGCGTGGAGCAGGTCGAAACTCGTCATGAAACGACGAGATCCTTTGTGGTTCGCACGTATCTGAATCTCTTTGGCGCGGTTGCTCTTTTCGCCGTGCTTGAAGCGATTATTTTCTCCCTCGTGGGATCGCAAGGGATTATTGAGCTGTTCGCTTCCTCCGGGAAACTCCTGGCTCTGGTCATGCTGGGTTTGTGTCTGGGCGGTCCAAGCCTGGGAACCTATATGCTCACGCGTTCCACGTCACGTGTCGGTCAGTACGGCGTTCTGGGCTACTATTCGGTTCTCTACGCGTTGATCTTCACCCCGATTCTAGCGATTGCACAGAATATGGCGGGCGGCGCGCTGATTATGCAGGCAGTTGGATTGACCGTGGCGCTCTTTGCGGCGCTCTCCTCCGCGGTCTTTATTACCCGCGCTAATTTTTCGTTCCTTCGTACGGGGCTGACCTTTTTCGGACTTGCCGCGTTCATTTTGATCCTCGCGTCCTGGCTCTTGAACTTCACGCTTGGCGTTTGGTTCTCCGCGGCGATGATCGTGCTCATGTGCGGTTATATCCTCTATGAGACCTCGATGATGATCCACGAGATGGACGACAGCCACGACGTGATCGCCTCGATTATGCTCTTCAGCTCGCTCATGACGCTCTTCTATTACGTTCTGCGTCTGGTGATGGCGTTCAACCGTCGTTAATCCATCTGCGTCCTTTCGTCCGACGCTATGTAGAGCCGAATGAACGTTAGCCTTTTGGGCGTGATACATTGAAGCACGCGCGTCGCTCCTCTGAGAATGAGGGGGGCGCGTTTTTTCGTCCCGATTGGCACGTTAAGAGTCGAACCGGCGCTACTGTCATACCATTGCGCCTAACAGTATGACGTTACGTGTAAGAAACGCGTTAGTTATGGTTTATTGAGATAAAATAAAATAGTTGGGTTAGATATAAGTTCTGTAGAGATTGTGTTAACAAGGTAAAAATAAGATCGATATCTTTGTTTCGACTGTAAATAAGGTTGTGAATGGAGTCTTCAACGAATACGATCAACTTGTTTAGGTCAATGAAGTCGCAGTTAGTTGCTCATTATAAATAGTGATAATACTGAGTTTACATGTGGCGTTTTGTTTGTAAATATCATTAGGATATAAAATTCTATGACATGCAAATTTTTTGCCAATTTTTTATTTTTATGTTGAAGCGTCGAATACAATAAGATATAACATTGGCAGTGGGAATATTGCGTCATGACGTTAGCGTTGCGGTAATATCGCGTTTTAAGTCGACGGGTACTCCGATAGCGCAGGCGTCAGTCATGCGGTTGGTTGTTATATTAGGAGCAGTGTTATGCGTCGTTGGATTGGTTTTATTTTGGTTTTGCTTGCGGTTACGCAACCGGGCTGTAAGAAGGACTCTCGTCCCGACGGTCTGCCCGACTTGTATCCTTTCACGATTAAAATCCTGCAAGAGGGTTCGCCGGTCGAAGGCGCGAGCGTGAATTTGGCGTCGACTGATCCCGCGCTTATGAAATGGCCCTGTGGCGGTATGACCGGCGCCGACGGCGTCGCCACGATGAACACCTATGGTTTTCCCGGCGCGCCGGCTGGAAGCTTTAAAGTCGTTGTCTCTAAGACAGTCGAAGAAGGAGGCGCCACGACCGATGAAGAATCCGCCCAAATGATGATTGAAGGTCAAGAGATTTCCGCGCAAATGTTCGATCTGATCGATCCGATCTACAAATTCGATACCAAGACGTCTCTGACCGTCGAGGTTCAGGCGAGTAAATCGAACGCGCCGGTAGAATTTGAAGTCGGAGCCGCGACCCATGAAGCGGTCAGAATGTAATTTTAACAAGAAGAAATATAGTTATTAAGTTCACGGCGTCGCGCGCTGAACAACGCCACGCCTCCTTACATTCAATGTGAATCCGAAGCGAAACGTTGCGCTTGGCGCCTAATCGTTTGCTTGCGCGACGTTCCGTCAAACGTTTTATTTCTCATTCCATCTTCCCTCATTGAAAGGATGCTTTATGACAAGCTCATCCCAAAGCCATCGTGGATTTACCCTGGTGGAGCTACTGGTCGTCATTGCAATTATCGGTATCCTCATTGGTTTGCTTCTGCCAGCGGTTCAGGCAGCGCGTGAAGCGGCGCGTCGTATGCAATGTACGAACAACCTCAAACAGGCCGGTTTGGCGATTCATAACTACCATGACGTGAATGGAACTTGCCCGCCCATGGCCACGACTTATAAAGGTTATACCGGCAGTTATCCGGGCAGTAACTTCACCATTGGACCGCGACTGCTCCTGTTGCCCTTTATGGAACAGAACGCTCTGTTTGCAGAATTCGATTCCGAAGCGAGTAAGGTTTCCGGGGCGTCTGCTTGGAGTGGCGCTGGCGCCAATAACGAAGCGAATTTTGCCAAGGTTAAGGTTTCGACCTGGCAGTGTCCTTCCGACGGTCGCAATACAGAAATGTCCAACGCGCTTGGCGCTCAGTACGTCGCCGGTCGCGCGAACGTGATCTTCTGCGCCGGTGACGCGATGTGGGGTAATCAGCGTGCGGAAAAACTGGAAGGTAACGCTCGTGCGAAAATCGCCTCACGAGGTATGTTCCAGCCTCAACAGTGGCGTACCTTGGCGTTCTGTACCGACGGTACCAGTAATACCATTGCGACGTCCGAAGGCGCCTGTGGCGATGGTAAAGATCCGCGCGTGAAGGGCGGATTGGCGCTGATCCCCTCGATGTACGACGGTACCAATGCTCGTCCCGGTCCGTGTATTACCAATGGCTACAGTTCCACCGACCATAACACGCTCAGCGCTACCTCCGACACCTGGCGCGGCACCTTCTGGGCTGACAACCGCACTCAAAGCGCCGGTTTCTCCACCAATGTTCCGCCTAACTCGGTCGCCTGCGTTTACAGTAACTCTTATCCGTGGATTACCGGCGGCGCTCAAAGCTACCACGCCGGCGGCGTCAACGTCGGACTGCTCGACGGTTCCGTGCGCTTTGTCTCTGATACTATCGATACCGGCGACTTGACGGCGTATCAAGTCGTCAGTGGTAAGAGTCCCTACGGCGTCTGGGGAGCGATGGGCACCCCGACAGGCGGCGAAACCCTTAATCTATAAGTCAATCCCTCTGACTGGGTTTCTTGACCGTACGAATAGATAGGCGCCGACGCTACGCGAATCGTGTGTACGCTCGGCGTGAATATCGCTAAAATCACCGCCCCAGCGCTACAAAGCGCTCGGGCGGTTGTCTTTTGCGCTCTGGTTATATTCCAAGTCGAAGCCTCTTTTCACGACTGCTACGCGCCAAGGTTGGCGCGGAACGTGTAGAGCAATGTGGAAAAACAATATTTTCTCCATTTTTAGCGCGATTGCCCCTTGTTTTTTCTGGCTATTTCTTTAAAATGAGTAGACGCAAGATTACTGCGTAGAGCATGACAACGTGGCGTGGCGTCTGCAAGGAACTGTTCCCTGAGCGGTTCGCGACGCGCTGCAGACGTAGTTGTGCCCTAGCGTTGCGCCGGGTTGGACGTGCTCGGCGCGCGTGGGAATCATTAGAAAGACTCCTTGGGAGATTATTCGTATGGCCGGCGGCGCCTCTGAATTTGATTTAAAACAAGTTGTGTTGTATGGCAACGGACCTTTCGGTCCCCAAGAGATCGAACGATTGCGTGAAGATATCAGTCGTGATCCGCAAAAGTACGAGGAATTGCGTCGCGTCGTTACGGAATTGCGCGCCAAGGACGAAGACGAACTTAGTCCCGCTATCTACACCAAACTCGGCGTCTGCCAGTTCCTCATCGGTCAATACGACGAAGCGGCCTCGTCCCTAAAAAAAGGCGACGGCGGCGCCTTGGCGTGCTTCTATAGCGCGAAGCTACACGCGGTAGCCAAGCGCTGGGACGAAGCGATCAAAATGTATAACACAGCGCAACGCGCCGGTTATAATCTCGATCGTCTCGACGTCTGCGTGCTCGGTCGCGCGGAAGTCTACCGCGAAATGGGCGAACTGGAGAAGAGTCTACAGGAGCTCGATCAACTCTCCGGTTCTATCGAACAGACGGCGGAATATCTCTATCAACGCGGCGCGACCGTTAATGCGATCGGCGGTAATTCTCAAGAGGCGATCGCGCTGTTCGAACGCGCTCTGGCGGAAGATAAGAATCACCCCGGCGCGCTCTTCGGTCTGGCGCAAGAGACCGAACGCCGTGGTAACGACGTGGAAGCGCTCGAACTGTACAAACGCGCCGCGCTACATTTCCCCACAAGCGTTGGTATTCTCATTAACCTCGGTATCCTCTTCGAGGATATGGAAGAGTACGAACAGGCGCAAGCGTGCTACCAGCGCGTTCTAGACGCCTACCCGACGAATCCTCGCGCGCTACTGTTTATTAAAGACGTTCGCGCCTCAAGCGAAATGCGCTACGACGAAGAAGAACAGGCGCAAAAGCGCGAACTGAGCGTTAAGCTCAATCAGCCGATCTCAGATTTCGAGCTGTCGCAACGTAGTAGTAAGTGCCTTATGAAGATGGAGATTCGCACACTTGGGGATCTATGCCGTCTCACCGAGCAGGATCTACTCGCGCGTGAAAACTTCGGTGAAACCAGTTTGAGGGAAATCCGTACGCTCCTGCAGGAAAGAGGTCTCAAACTTGGTATGTTCTCCGCCGAAAAACAACAGGCCGAAACCTCGGCAGTGCAACTTACGCCGGAAGAACAGAGTATTCGTATGCTCCCGGTCAGCGAACTGAACCTGTCCGTGCGCGCGCGTAAATGCCTCAATCGCAATGACGTCCAAACGCTCGGCGATCTCGTCAGTTATACGGCCGATAGACTGCTTGAACAAAAGAACTTCGGTCAAACGAGTCTCAAAGAAATTCGCGAAAAACTCGCAGGTTTCGGTCTCAAACTCAAGGGCGACTGATCGGCGCGTCTTGATCGACGACCGCGAGAATGTCGAGATGACACACAGAGCGTAGCGCTTTCTTTGCGCCGCGCTCTTTTTCTATACCGGCGCAATACGTCGGTCCCATGCGTATAAGTTCAGTTGACCAAAGAAATAAGCGATGTCCTTTACCTATGAATTACTCCGTCGTGATACGCGTAGCCAAGCGCGTCGCGGACGCATAACAACCTCGCGTGGCGTCGCTGAAACTCCTGCCTTTATGCCAGTTGGCACGCGCGGCTGCGTTAAGGGCGTGGAAGTGAGTCAACTCGAAGCGACCGGCGCGCAAATCGTTTTGGGCAATACCTACCACCTGATGCTACGACCAGGCGCGCAGATAGTTCGCGACCTCGGCGGTCTGCATAACTTCTGCGGTTGGAAGAACTTAATGCTAACCGATAGCGGCGGCTTTCAACTCTTCTCCCTCGCGCGTCTGACTAAAATTAACGAAGAAGGCGCCGTCTTTCGCTCGCATATCGACGGTCGCAAATTAGCGCTAACGCCCGAAGGGTCGATCGCGATTCAAGAAGCGCTCGGCGCCGATATCGCTATGGCGTTCGACCATGTCATTGCGTTGCCGAATACGCGCGATAAAATCGAAGACGCAATGCAACGCACGATTCGCTGGGCTAAACGTTGCAAAGCTTGTCATCATCGCGAAGACCAAGCGCTCTTTGGTATTGTCCAAGGAGGGCTGGAGTACGACTTGCGTCGACGCTGTGCCGACGCGCTTGCGGAACTAGAATTGCCCGGTTACGCCATCGGGGGACTTAGCGTCGGAGAAACGCCCGAGGAAATGTACGCCTGTCTCCACGCCACCGTAAGTTCGCTGCCAGAGGAGAAACCAAGATACCTCATGGGCGTCGGACGACCTGAGGATCTACTCGAGGGCGTGCGATCTGGCGTCGATATGTTCGACTGTGTTATGCCTTCGAGGAACGGTCGCAACGCCATGGCGTTCACCGACGCCGGTCCCATGCGTCTGCGTAACGCGCGCTACGAACGGGACGAACGACCGTTAGAGGAGAACTGCCCTTGCGTGGCGTGCCAACGTAGTCGCGCTTATATTCGTCACCTCTTTGCCACCGGGGAAATGCTTGGACCCATTCTGCTGACGATTCACAATATAACCTACTACCAGCGTCTCATGGCGGGCGTACGCAAGGCGATCGAAGAAGATCGCTTTCTGGAGTTTTATCAAGCGCGCTTCCAAGGCTGGAGCAACGGTCTGCCAGATTAACGCCTTGTGACGTCTTAACACGAATAACGTAACGACTTACATTATTCTTTTACCACGTCGAACTGCGGTTTGACCCGACGCTAACTCTCGGAGTATTTACGATGAAATCGCCGAAGAAACGTACGCGCGCCTTGTCGATTAATATCACGCCGCTTATTGACGTCACCTTTCTTTTGATCGTCTTCTTTGTCACGTCTAGTCGCATGATTCAAGAAGAAACCGCAATGGAACTGGAGTTGCCGCGTGAAGCGACCGCGCAGGCGCGACCGGAAAACGACGAATTTAAAATAATTATCAACGTTACCGCGGACGGATCCTACTTCTTCGGCGCGCGCGAAATGTCGTTGGAAGAAATCCGAGAAAGAATGAAGAACGCGCGTAAACTCGCACGACGCGAAACCTCGGTGTGTATTCGCGCCGACCGCGCTACCCCCTACGCCATGATTGAACCGATCCTGGTCGTTTGCGCCAAGACCGGCTTTACGAACGTTTCCTTTGCCGCGACCGCGCAGTAGTTTCCAGGGCGCTGTGCGTCTATACTGTCTGTGACGCTTAGCTTATCGATTATATCGAGTCAAATAGTATTCTTTTGGACTGTTCCTGGCTGTGCATAAACTTGACGTTTGTTGTAAATGTGGTATAATCGACGGACATTGACAACATGAGAACGATGCGTCTACGCCACGCCGCCTCACGGCTTGCGCGCGTGTAGATTCGACGTTATGGCGCGCCGAACCTGGTAAACGATAGTTTATGATTTACCACGCGCGTGCCGTTGCGTTAGTGGCCAAGCGGCTTGACCTGACTACGGACCGATTGCGATCGACAACTTATGACAGTGATACAACCAGCGTTGCGCCTTTTGAGCGCGCGACGTTGAGAATGTTCGACGCTTTTTCTACGGTCGATATGAAAGATTTGTATGAGTAAAAGATTATTTCTAGCGGCGGCGCTTCTGGGCTGTGGTCTGGCGGCGTATTACCTTTGTGACGCCACCACGCGCGAATCCGACCCTACAACGGTTGCCATTGCTCAGGAAGACAGCGCCTCCCAAGAGGACGCCGCTGCGCCGACGCAACCGGGCGCGGTGGTCGCCGTGAGCGACGCGATTGAGATCAACGACCTGCAGCCTCGTCAGTACGCCGCGCGTCTGGAGCCGATCGACGACGTTGATATTGTTCCGCGTGTGACCGGATGGATCGAAAAAGTGAATTTCAAAGAGGGCGATTTCGTCAACGCCGGCGACCTGCTCTTTGAAATCGAGGATACGACCTATCAAGTTGCGGTTAAGACCGCTGAGGCGAACCTCGAGCAAATTTCGGCGGAAGTCAAAAACGCGGAAACGAACTACACGCGCGCCAAGGACCTCTTGGAACGCCAAGCCGGTTCCCAGGCGGACTTTGACGACGCGGAACAACGTCTGCTCCAGGCGCGCGCTGCCTATCGTATTGGCGAGGCCGCCCTTGTTGACGCGCGCAACACCTTGTCCTATACCAAGATTCGCACGCCGATTTCTGGGCGCATTGGCAAAGTCACTGTGACGCGCGGCAATCTTGTGACGCCGCAAACCGGTAAAATCGTTGACGTTAAGAGTTTCGCACCGATTCACGTGCGTTTCGCGATCGGCGAAAGCGTCTTCAATAAAACCTTTGGCGGCGAAGGGAATATACGCGAACGCGCGCGCATTAAAATCTGCCCCGTCGGGGAAGATCGAGAAGACGCCAAAAAGATTGAAGAATACCCCGAAGCGACGATCGACCTCATTGATAACAAGGTTGACTCCAGTACCAATACCGTGGTAATCTGGGCGACCTTGCCCAACCAGGACAATCGTTTCTTCCCGGGAAGTTACGCCACGGCCTTGGTCTCGCGTAAACTCGAAAAGCCGGCGATCGGAGTGCTACTGTCCGCGTTACAGACCAGTGTAGAAGACAACTACGTCTACGTGGTCGACGCTAATAATTGCGTGGAACGCCGTACCGTTAAACTCGGTCCAATCTCCGGCAAATATCAGATTATCGACGCCGGCGTTCGCGCGGGCGAAACGATCGTGGTCGAGGGTATGAATAAACTCGAACCCGGCGCGAAAGTGCAGCCGATCGATTATGAGACGCTCGAAACGCGTCTGACGAACGAACGACAAGCCGCGGAACAAGCGCGCTAAGGAGGCTTGCCGATGTTCACGAAACTTTTTATTGACCGACCGAAATTATCGCTGGTTATCTCCCTGGCGATCTCCCTGCTGGGCGTCTTGTGTATCTTCCGCTTACCGATCGCGGAATATCCAGAAATCGCCCCGCCGTGTATTTACGTACTGGCGCAGTACCCCGGCGCGTCCTCACAGGTTATGGCCGAAACTGTCGCAAGTATTATCGAAGAAGAAGTTAACGGAATTGAAGACATGATCTACTTCAATTCCACTTCTGAAAATAGCGGTAGTTACTACTTAACCCTTTATTTCAAGCCGCTTACCGACTCCAATATTGCGCAGGTGAACGTTCAAAACGCGGTTCAACGCGCCCAGACGAAACTACCGAAAGAGGTAACGTCTATCGGCGTTAAAGTCGCGAAACGCTCCACCGATATGATTGGTCTGTACGTCTTTACGACCGAGGATGAAGAGAAGTTCTCCCACCTTGAACTTGCGAACTACGTGCGTATGAACGTGCGCGACCGTTTCGCTCGTATTCAGGGCGTGAGCGATACTGAAATTCAAGGCGAGCGCAACTACTCCATGCGTATCTGGCTAGACACGCTCAAAATGGCTGGTCTGGGGTTGGAAGCGGAAGATATCGTTGGCGCGCTACAGTCCCAGAATATCCAGGCGGCGATCGGTACGCTCGGCTCGGAAGAGTCTAGCGACTACCTACAGTTAAAGATCGACGCGCCCGGTCGACGCCGTACCGAAGAAGAGTTTGCCGCGATTATCGTTAAGACGACCGACGACGGTCGACAGGTTACTCTCGGCGACGTCGCACGCGTGGAACTCGGCGCGGAACTGTATATGAACAATAGCTTTTGGGGCGGCAAGCCGTCGGTCTCGGTACAGATCTACCGCCAGACCGGCGCCAATGCGATCGACGTTATTAATGAATGTAACGCCGCTCTAGACGATATTCGCAAACGTCTGCCGGAAGGGGTTGAGGGTACTCTTGGGTACGATCCGACCCTCTTTATTCGCAAGAGTATCGAAGAAATCGCCTTTACACTCGTACTAACCCTTGTTCTGGTCGTCTTGGTCACCTATGTCTTCTTGCAAGACTGGCGCGCGACGATCGTGCCGGCGGTGGCGATTCCAGTGTCGCTCTTGGGCACTTTCTTTGTCATGTCGCTCCTTGGCTTTACGATCAACGTATTGTCCATGTTTGGCTTGATCCTTGTGGTCGGACTACTGGTTGACGACGGTGTTATCGTCGTGGAGAACGCCACGCGTCTGATTGAACAGGAACACTTAACGCCTTATGAGGCGGCAGTTAAGAGTATGAAGCAGACGACCGGCGCTATTCTGGCGTCGACCTTCGTTATGGTAGCAATTTTCGCGCCGCTCTCCTTCTTCGGAGGCATTGTCGGGACGATCTATATGCAGTTCTCCGTGACAATGTGCGTTGCGATTATCTTCTCAGCGATCAATGCCTTAACGCTCAGTCCGGCGCTGTGCGCGCTTCTGCTTCGTCCTCACGGCGAGCACAAGAAGAACTTTATCTTTAAGTTCTTTGACTGGGGTATTTCCACGACGAAGAACGTTTATTTGACAATCTCCAAAGCCTTTGTTCGTCGATCTTTACTGACCTGTGTCGTTATTGGCGTCTTAGCGTGGGGTAACTCCTTGGCGTTCAAACAGTTAAGCGAAGGTTTTATTCCCAACGAAGACAAGGGCGCGCTCCTTTGTGAAATCCTCTTGCCCCCGGGCGCGACGCTCAAGCGTACCAACGACGCTCTAGAACAGTTCCAGGACATTGCGCATAGTATTCCCGGCGTGCAAAACGTCGTGGCGGTTTCTGGATTCTCTTTGATCTCCGGTATGTGCGAAAACGTTGGACTCGGTATTATTCAGCTCGACGACTGGGGCAAACGACGCACGCCTGAAACCCAGATCACCGCAATTCGCGACGAACTCATGGCGCGTTGCGCAGAGATTCCGCAAGGTACTGTCACCGCATTCCAACCGCCTGCTATTATGGGGCTCGGCGCGACCGGCGGCGTTTCCTTCATGCTCTGTAATCAGAACGGCACGCCGAAACTACTAGAAAGCGATATGGGCAAGCTCCTGGGACTGCTCAATAATAAAGAGCTCTTCCCCGAGGTCGCCTATGCGTTTAGTTCCTATACCGCCAGTACGCCTCAACTCTTTTTGGACGTCGACTCTCAGGCCGCCGCGGCGCTCTCGTCCTCTAAGGGCGAAGTCTATTCCGCGTTGCAGAGCAAAATAGCATCCTTCTACGTCAACGACTTCAATAGTTCTGGCTATTCCTTTAAAGTCAAAGTCCAGGCGGACGAACAGGAACGCTCCAACGTTGGCAATATTGACGAACTTACGGTGCGTAATCATTTAGGTCAGCAGATTCCTCTTTCGGAATTGGCGACCATGCGCTATGAACTTGGCGCACAACGTATTACGCGCTTTAATCAAGCGATGTGCGTGCCGATCAACGTCATTACGACCGAGCACGCAAGCACCGGCGACGTTATGCGTAAGATCGAACAGGTCGTCTTTGAAAACTTCCCCAAGGAGTATCAAGTCGAATGGACCGACCTGAGCTATCACCAGCGTGGTAACGAAGGTAAACTCGGCATTCTGCTCATGTTGGCGCTGGCCTTTGGTTACCTCTTCCTTGCGGCGAAATATGAATCCTGGACCGTTCCGATTCCAGTGCTCATGTACGTGCTCTTTGCGACATTCGGCGCGATGATCGCTATGAAGATCTGCCACATGACCCTCGACGTCTACGCTCAGTTGAGTCTCATTATGTTGCTCGGTTTGGCCAGTAAGATTTCAATTCTTACGGTAGAATTTTCCAGGCAGGAGCGCGAGAGCGGCGTTGCCATTGAAGAAGCGGCTCTCAACGGCGCGAAGCAACGTTATCGCGCCATTATGATGACCGCGGGTTGCTTTATTGCGGGCGTAATTCCACTCATGGTTGCGACCGGCGCGGGTTCGGTTAGTCGTCGTATTGTCGGCGTATGTACCGGCTGGGGCATGATATCCGCAACAGTACTGGGTATCGGGTTCCTACCGCCGTTCTATGCGATGATCCAACGCTGGCGCGAATATGTCAATAAACACTTCTGGGGACGCTTTGTGCGCTCCAATAAGGAGGAGGCGTTGGCTATGGACAAGGCGCTGGAAGCGGAAGGCGTTAAGAAGTAGCGTTCCACGTCATATGGCGCTAACGCGTTATACGCCACTGCGTTAGGTTTAGGTTTACATAACAACACAGGCGCGAAGCTCAATTGGGCGACGCGCCTGTGCTATTATCAAGCAACGGTCAAAATGTTTGGCGTGATTACCGGTCAAGCGCTATTGACGCATTCTCGGTAGGAGCGATTCACGCGTCCAGGACGGTTCTTTGACAATGGAGATCGCGAACCATCCGCGTGAAATACGACACAGACTCAGTGACAAACCGGCGAAGCGATCGTCCGATTCAAAGAGTTCCGGCTTGAGTTCAAAGGACTTTTGAGCCGAGAAGACCTTCGCAAAGACCGCGCGCAATGGGAAGAGTTCACGCAGACTGCCGGCGCCGTAGATCTCAACGATCCCGTCGCGCGTAAAGGTCGATTTACCGTCGCTGGTGACCGACGGACGATAGTACACGCGCGTTTCCACGTCTTCCCACGTCTGTTTGCCAAGTTGGATACGTTCGAATCGCAGATCAAGTCGAATACGATCTTCTAGGAACCGTACCGAAATCGGATCCTTCTGCGCAAAGACGTAAGAGAAGTCGTTTTCCTCCAGCTCGATCTCCAGTAATTTCGGACGATTGAGCTTGGTGGCAAGGTAGGCGAGCGTTTCTCTGGGCGTTTCGGCGCGACCGGTCAGTTCCAGTTGTGTAAGAAAAGCATTGACAGAGGATTCGTGCAATTTGAAATCCGCAAAAGCGCCGGGCAACGTTGGCGGTTCCGTCGTCTGACATCCCAGCGAGGAGTCGTTGCCCAGGCGTAGGGACGCCAGGAGCCACTCCGCCGTGGTGCGCGAACGTTGCGTCGTGAGGGAAAGACCTAGGTTCGCAAGATTACGGAAGAAGTTTGCGCGTAGCCTTGCGTTTACCGCGTCGAACCGTTCATTCGCTTCATGATCGAATCGCGCCTTCGTCTCACGAATGACCTTCTCGCGCGTTTCCTCTTGAATTTCCGCTTGACGCGCCTCGAATTGGCTTCGTGTGATTTCACGCGCCATGTCGCCGACTAAGGGCACAAAGTCCACGTCAGTCTCTACCGTATTGAGACGATTGACCGACTCGGCGTTTACCACCGCCGGCCAATATTTCACGCCGTCGTCGTGCCATTCTATTCTCTTTTGAGCAAAGTAGTTAGCGTAGCTTTGATTGTGTAGTCTTGCGGAGAAGACCGCGCTACTGGTTGAGGCGACGACGCGTCCTGTCACGTTGAGATTCATCGCGAGCTTTTCCGGGTCGGGTTGTAATTTAATCGAGACCTGCGTGTCGACGCGACGATTACCCACCACCGGGTTATTTAACACAACGTCTTGAACCGTGGAAAATTCAGGGTCTCTAATCGGCAGTAGCCGATTAATAAGCGCTTCCGACACATACGCTTTGACGTTTGGATTATCGTAGACCACGTCGATCGCTCTACCGAGTAGACGGCATGCGTCGCAGCGCGAGGTCGCCATGCGTAGCGCGCTCTGCTGTAGCGCACGACCGGAGTGACCGCCCGCGGTGTTTTCGTAATGTTCGAACTCGAATAGTAGAAGACTGGCGTCGAGCTGGTCGCAAGAGAAGCCAAGAATGAGCTTAGCCCAGGCGTCCATCGTCGGTCGCAAAAAGACCTGACGCTGTTCCGCCGTCATCGGAGTCTTTTCGATCTTATAGGCGATGGCGTTGATTCGGTCGCGCAAGAACCGTTCGCGCTTGATGCGTTCGACTTGTGCGGCGTTCATGAGGTCCTGAGGACTGGTCGCGTCACGCGCGTTCTCAAGCGACGCGGCGTCGAGGAACGCGTCGGCGGTCGATGCGTGAGTGTTCGCGGCGATATAACCGACCGAAGCGTGAGAGGCGTCGGAGTCCGTCGTCTGTTCGTTAAATCTCGTCAGACTTGGGATTTCAATTACGCTCTTGACGTCTTCGATAAGCGTGTCGACGTCAAAGCTTTCGCGCCAGTTACGACCGTTTTGCGAGTCGCCGAAGAAGCGCTTGACGTCCTCGGTCATGCTCAGAATCAGCGCAAGTTCCTGATCCGTCAGCGGTTCGCTGGCGGTAAGCGCGTTATTATGTTTGGCAAGATAAAATTCCGCGGTGTGCTTCCACACAAAGGCGCGACGTTCCAAGGCGTTTTTGAACGCCCCGAGTAGTTCTACGCGCTGATCCGGAGAATAACGCGTTATGAGTTCCGGTTTCTCTTCTTCGCTCTTGTCGAGTAGTCGCGCAAGTGGTCTGGTACGGTCGACCTGCTCCAACGCCGGTCGTAAGGCGTCGGCGTCATTGATCTTAGCGCGGAAATCGACTAGGAGCGACTGTGCGCGCTTGGGATCGGTCGGCAGTGCGTTGAGGATTTCTTCGACGTATTCCAGAACCGCCTCGGTCCAACTGGCGGTCGGTTCGAACTTAATAAAGAGTGAGGAATAAGGGTCGAGCGCGGCGAAGGCTTCATCGGCAATTTCGTCGAAATCAACGACATAGACGTCGGTTTCCTCGGCAGAAGCGTCGGTGAGTAGCGCATCGTCGATTAGATCGCTATTGGCGTCGGCTTGATGGGAGAATTCGTTCACGTCTTCGAGGTCGAGCGACTGCTGTGAACGCGCTGAATTCGGGCGAGAGGCGACGTCGGCCTGGATCGGGTTTTCGTAGAGCGTCTCGGCGTTGAGGCTTGTTTGTGACGCCTCGTCGCTTCTTTTGGGAATAAACGAGTTAAGCGTGTCTTGCGAAGGTTCGGCGTATTGACCGAAGACCGCGGCCTGTGTCGGCGTTGCGGCGTTTTGCGTCATACGTTCTTCGCGGAAGGCGTTGGCGTCTTTGGGGAGCTCTTGTGCGTAAGCACGACTGACATGGCGTTCCGTGGGAAAGGCGCGCACGCGACCGGGCATACTGTTAGTTCGTTCTAACCCGTTATTCCAGGCGGTAAAGAGCGGTTCGTTTTCGTCCTGTTCATTCTCGAGCTCCAGTTCAGCGACCTGAGCGTCGAGAATCTGCGCAAGATCGGTTGAAGGCGTGGCGTCGAAATCGAGCGTCGCGTCGCCAGGCGAGGGCGCCGTATTCAACGGAGATTCATCGATGGAAAGCGCTTCACGACCAAGATTTGTAATACGCTCGGCGACGTTGTCAGGCGCCACGTTGGCGCTTTCGAGGGAGAATGCGCTCGGAACGCTCCCGACCATAACGGCGCTGGTCATATCTTGTACCGCAACTGTCGTGCGACCCTCCAGCGTGTCAGACTGATACGCTAATTGGGACGCATACGGCGTCTCTGTGGCGCCAAAAGCATAGACGTCGAGCGATTCGCTCGGCGTATTGTTGGCTCTAGCGACTTGCGACGCAACGTTTTCAGACGTCACGTGCACCGGAGGAAGCACGACGGTTGTCGTATTGCTACTGGAGTCGGAGGCGACTGTGGGTTGCGCGAGGTTATGCTCTACGCTTGCCGTAACTTTCGGCATAACAGGCGGTTCAAAGGGCGGATCTTGTTCGATTTCCTCGTGACGATTCAAGAACGAAAAGGGCTTAAAGAGCGTAGAACCGCTGGAATCTTGGGCATTAGCGCTCGAGTTGCCTTCAGCGGTCGGCGAGACGGCGACCTGTGGGGACGTCTGGAGGTTCGAGGTGGCGCTGTTGGTTGTGGTTTGGGGCGCGGGTTGAACGGACTCCTGGGCGGTAGAAGTCCCTTCGGCGCTCGAGTTAGCGCGTGCGTTTTCTGTGGAATGCCGCGCGGGGGTTGCGCCGGTTTTCGGCGCGCGATCGTAGAGACCGCCGAAAAATCCGCGCGTTTCGTGAATATAGACCTCGCTAGGGCGCTTGGGCTCTTTGGGAATGATCAACGTGTCGTAACGCGGTCTTTCCGCAACTTTGACATGACGTCGCACTGGCGGCGCTTCCAGACCAGACAGGTTGACGTCGGGAGCGCTATTGAGTAGTTTGGCGGGCGTAGGCGCGGAGTTGAACGACATGTCCTCATCGGAGGCGAACGTGTCGAAACCTAGCGACTGCGTGGAAAACGCCATGGTTTGACCGTTGGCGCGACAGCAGTAGACCAGCGAAAGCGCTACGAAAAACAAAGCGCACAGCGCGCGATTACGCGCGTGGCGTCGCGGCGAATTAACGCAAAGGAACTGGCGGAGCGCAAACATACAGGGAGCCAAAGGGGGAACGCGCGAAACGGTCAGTCGACCGTACGCTAGCTGGAGCGCTTGCCTCGACAAACTCCGACGTCGTCGAGCGATTACAAGCGCCCTTATACGGTTATATCGGCGTCCTAAGCGTAGACGTTCAGTAGAAAGTTAAAATATGACGATTTTATTGATTTAAACGGCATGCCTGGCGTTTGGCGGTCGCGGTGGACGCCAGTTATGGCGCGAGAGTTGTCACGAGTTGTGTTTCTCTATATAATATATGCCGAGCGTGTGGCGTTGCTACTGCGCTGATATGCGAGGACGCCATTGCCGAAACGCTGCGTTGAATCAGTGGATTGGATAAAAAAGGTAATATAATGAAGATAAAGAAGTTCGGTATTATCGGTTGCGGTATGATTTCGAAATTCCATGCGCTGGCGATTCGTTCCATTGGCGCGGAGCTGGTCGCATGTTACGACCAACTGCCACTCGCGGCCGAGCGCGTAGCCAAGGAAAACGGATGCAAGGCGTACCATGACCTCAAAGATTTTCTAGCCGACCCCGAGGTCGAGATTGTTACGATCGGCACGCCAAGTGGCGCTCATATGGATCCCGCGATCGCCGCGGCGCAGGCCGGTAAACACGTCATTGTCGAGAAGCCCCTGGAAGTCACGCCGGAAAGGTGTGATAAGATTATCGCCGCATGCGAAAGCGCCGGCGTTACTCTCTCGACCGTCTTTCCCAGTCGCTTCCACCAGTCGAGCGTACAGCTCAAGCGTGCGATCGAAAGCGGACGATTTGGCAAGCTAACCCTCGGCGACGCCATTGTTAAATGGTATCGCACGCAAGAGTATTATGACAGTGGCGTGTGGCGCGGCACCTGGAAGCTCGACGGCGGCGGCGCGCTCATGAACCAGGCGATTCATAGCGTCGACCTACTGATTTGGCTCATGGGCGACGTTGCGGAAGTCACGGCGCTCACCGGTCTTGTCGCACATGAACGTATCGAAGTGGAAGACGTCGCCGTTGCGGCGCTACGCTTTAAGAGCGGCGCGCTCGGTCTGCTAGAGGCGACCACCGCCGCCTATCCCGGCTATCTCAAGCGCATTGAGACCCACGGCTCGAATGGTTCCGCCGTCATTGAAGAAGAAGATATTATCAAATGGGACTTTGTGGAATCGCGCGAGGAAGACGCGATGATTCGCGAGTCGATGACCAATCGTCTTTCTGGGGGCGGCGGCGCGGGCGATCCTTCTGCGATCGGCTATCAGGCTCACGCCAAGCAATTCCAGGACGTGCTCTCGGCGATCGAAGAGGGACGCAAGCCGCTCATCGACGGGCACGAAGGACGCAAGAGCGTCGCAGTCATCTGCGCAGTCTACGAATCGGCACGTGAGAAGAAGACGATTACAATGTAAGTCGTTGTATTACGATATCTCAGCGACCTGCTAAACAAAGAGAAACGCGCCGGAGCCAATCGACTCTGACGCGTTTCTTCTACTTCATACGTACCGACGACTCAGAAGTCTCAATCGTCGTAAATGATTGTAATCTATTGCTTTTCAACGGTTCGTACGAGTTTGACTTTACCGATTATGCCCGAGGGGAGAAGCTGGTCGTCGCCCGGCGTCCACATAGGGTTAGAGGTACGCGTAAAACGTTCCTCAACTGGTAGACTTGCGTCTCCTATCAGACGGTTACACCACAGGTTAGCCACCACGATTTCAAGGCGATTCCCTTTGGTCAATAGCGCGTCTTTGGGCGTTTCGATACGATAGGGCTTGAGCCAAATCGTTCCGAGGTCGCGACCGTTAAGTTTAACCTGCGCCATGACTTCGAGTTGCTCGAACTCTAAGGTTAGAACACCGGAATCGTTCAGTTCGAACCCCTCGGGCAGGTCGAACTCCTTCACATAGGTAATTAGCCCGGAATAGTATTTGACGTCAGGGTCGGCGCTTTTCGATAAGTCTTGCAAGGTTTCGAATTGGAGCGTGCGTTCTCGTCCATTGGGAAAATCGCGATGGGACGAGGCGTTCTGGCAAATCGTCGCCTGCCATTGTCGCGAAAGGTCGAGCGCCGTGTGCGAATCCTTCTGTTTCAAGAGGTTAGACGCCAGAGCGTCAACGGCTTCTTCGTCAGAACGACCGAAGATTACGAACCAGCTCTCCGATTGGTCGAAAAGGATCGGAATCACGGTCTGGTCGTTCTCTTCCGTGGCGTTGTCAACGCGGTATTTCTTACCAGTCACGGGGTTCCAGAGCTGCGCAGATTTCCCTTGCACACGGAAGCGACAGTTCGCTAACTGTGGACGATCTAATCGGTTAGCGACAAAGTAGACGTCTTGATCCGAGGTGATCCGACGAATCCAACGCAGGTCGGAGTCCGACTGAAAGTCCGGAACAAGCTTGAGAGATTGCAACTCCCTTTCGATTACCGACCAAGTCGGGTAGTTTGCGTCATGGTTGACGATATTATCGACGTTCAAGCCCCAGGGGGACATATTGAAGGGACCGAGCGCGAGCGCGTGTTTTACGGTCGCGAGGTTTTCGTCGACAACGTCCCAAGATTCGTCTGTATTTATGATAATGGAGTCATTGACTTTCAGCGCGGCAATAACGCCAGCGGGGTTCGGCGCGTCCCCCTCGTTGAGCACGTCGAGAACCACCGTGTTCTCCCCGGGCTGAAGTTGGGAGGTCAGTAGCGCGACGTCGACGCGATGGAAATTGTCTCCTTCCAGAACCAGCTTGCCATTGAGGAACGCGCGATAGTGATTGTCGGCCGTGGCAACGAGCAAGGGCTCTTGCAGGACGTCGTCGAGTTTCGTGGGCAATTGGAACTTCTTGACAAACCGTTTACTTACATAGGCTTGCTCGGAATTCCAGTTGGAGTCGGACCAGATCCACTGCGCGCCTTTAATTAGCTTCTCGGGTCGGTTGGCGTCGCTTTTGGCGTCACTGAGCGACAGCTGTGAAAAGTTCGGGTTCGACTTGATACGAGCGACAAGCGCTTGTAACTCTTGATCATTTTGAGGATAGTCGACCAGGGAGTAGGAGCGTTCCGGTAGGACGCCGAGAACATGCGCGCCTTTGTCGAGTAAATCCAGTAGTTTACTCGCTAGTCGCGGCGTCATGCGTTTGGCGTTGGGTAGAACCAAGAGCGCGTATGAGGCTCCCCCGGGGAAGGTTATGCGACCGTCGACAACCGTAGCGTCTTCAATGAGCGAATCGGGATCGCACGCGTCGAAGTTGTACTGACGTTTGTCTTTAAATTCGCCTGGAAGAAAGGCAGAGGAGGGCGCCTCAAAGACGCAGGGCGCGTTCTCTTGGTCGAGAAACAAAACGTCCGCCGAGGGCGCGCCAAGTTGCAGAAGCGCTTGTACGCGCGCGATATAATCGCAATAGCTCCTCACGAGCGGAAACCAGGTCTGAGTGCGATCGAAGTGCGTACCGTGCGAACCAAGTGACAAACCAGGCGCGTCGTCGTTCGGCTGTGCGCACATGCGATGGAAGAAGAGGCGATTAATACCGGCGCAAAACGCCCAGTCGCCCTGACGCTTCGCTATGCCAGGATGCTGTCGCCATTTATCAAGATGCGTGGTAAAGGATTCAGCGCCAACGATATTCTTACCGCCGATATGAGCGGCGCTCACCGCTTCAAAGACCGAAAAACTAGAGTCGATACCGTACCCCTTGGCCCAAAATTCACACATCGGAACGTCGGCGGCGCGGAAGAGATACAGGTCGCCTGCGGGATTGAGGTCGTATGCCTCTTCAGAAAAGCGCAAACCGCGCTCCGCTGCAAGACGCTTCATATGAAGCACGTTGTTCTCATAGACTAACTCCTGCGCGGTACGTCGCAAATCCCAGAGGAATCGTTCCGACTGCTCAACGCTCTGAACCGGAACGCCGAACATGACGGGCGTCCATTTAATCGGGTCATAACCTCTTTTTTCATAAAAGAGTTGCGGGAAATTTTCAGACCAATTCTGCGACGACATTTCCCAGCTGTCGTGGTGAATGTAGTTAAAGCTGGCGACGTCGAGTAGCTTTTGGTCGAAGTTCTGGAAATGCTGTTCGATACCGGTTTTTTCGAATTTATCGCACTCCAATCCCAAACCGGCCAGCGGCGCGGGTCGCGTTGTTTGCCCGGTAATGCGTCGACCGAGTCGCAGGATCGTCCAGTTTCCCTCGGGCGCGTCCCAGTGCAGAACGCCGTTGTGATCCATTTTGTCGGTGAGTACGACAATGTCCTTAAATGGCACAATTGCGTTCTTTAAGCGCACGACCGTTTCGGGGTCGTCGGCGGAAGAAGTAAAGAAGGGCAAGACGCCGGGGCGAGAAGAGTAGGTGTGACGATAGACGAGAGATTTCTCCTCCCAGTCGGGGATCTTCTCGTCAGACTCCGGCGTGGGATAAGCGATTACGGCGACGTCACGATAGAAATTCTCCCATTGTTCCTTGCAAGGTCCGAGCGAACCCAAGCCGAAGTAGGGCGTCTTAGGTTCGGGAACCGCAAGGGTTAGCTCGAGTCTGCGACCGCCCTGCACACGCGTCTGGCTGGCACGGAGAATCTGCATGGAGTTTTCCGGAAGAATCCACGGTCCGCCCGCGCCGCACCAGCCCGGTCCGACACTGGCGGTAAGTTCTATATTCAAGGACTTTGCGTATTCTGACGCGTCTTGCCATGCCTTCAGCCAGTCGTCTGTAAGATAGCTCACGGCGCCTTTGGGACCGCCCAGATCTGCTTCCATCGCGATGGCGCGCGCCAGCCCGGCACGACTCATTGCATCCAGGTCAGCCTTCATGCCCTCGTGAGTGAGATTGCCGTCCATAAAGAACCAATAGACTCCGGGTCGAGCCGATTGTGGAGGCGCGTCAAAATGTTCACGAACCAGGTCGTCGCCCGCGAGCGTTAAGAGCGCGCTTTGCATTACGCACGCGACGACTAAGGCGGCGCGTAAAAAAATATGTCGTGTCGTCATTGTGAGCCTCGTGGGGGATAGCGGCGATTGGTTTAGTTATGCTTATTTCCGAAAAGGCGAGACAGAAAGGATTTAGCTTTAGCGCTAGGTTTCGTTTCCGCAGACTTCTTATCGCCTTTCTGTTCGTGTTTACTATTGTCGTCCTTAGACTTGGCGTCGTCTGGATCAGGCAGATAGACCTTAGGTCGATAGCTGGAGTGGTCTATCGAGCCAATGTCGGGCAGTACGAAGTTCTGGAAGTCGACCGCGTCGGAACTAACCGCGGGCGAACTTGACTCGAGCTCGCGTTTAGTATGTACCGACAGTTGCTCGAGCGGTTCTTCGGCGTTTGAAGTTTCGTTATTTGTCGTGTTAACGATGGACGGAGCTTGCTGAAGCTGTTCGTTGGGCGTCTGAATAGAGGTCGGCGCAACTTGATTGAGCGCCTCTTGATTGAGGTCGGCGCCCCCTTCGTTACCGTCGGTAGTCGTTTGGGAAACAACACTTGCGTGCGGAACGTCTTTTTGGACGGAATCGACATGCGTTTGTTTGGATTCCTGTCGTTCTGTCGTCACTGCATGCTGGAATGTCTCTAAAGGTTGACGACGCTGGACGTTAACGGCGCCCTTTTCGGAGTCGTTCTGTTCTGTGCTCGGACGACTCGGCGACGTCGTCGCGGCGCTGTCGTCACGTCGACTGGGCGCAATGAGCGTGGGCGGTAGAATCGAGAAAGCCTGGCGGGACGGCATGATACGCACCGGAGGCTCTTCTTCATGAGTTTCTTTTGCGTTGTGGGGCTCTTCTGTTTGTGACGACGACTCCGTTGACGTTGTATCTTTCGATGTATTAATACTTTGTGATCCTCTCGAGAATTGATACTGGGCGAGTTCACGAGTCGGTTTCACTTCCGGTTCGGTCGTCGCGACCTCTTGTAGCTCGGAAGTGGCGTCAGACTCTTTAACTTCCTCCTTAGCGGCTACTTCCGTGGCGTTCTCTTGATTTGACGTCGACGGATTATGAAGCCTGTCCGGAGTCTTTAGAGTCGGTCGAGTAAAGCTATAGCTTTGACGTGCCGGTTCCCTCAGCGGCGGCTGGAGAGCGTCCGACTCTTCCGACACGCTAGGCGCAGATTGTTGAGGCGTCTCAACGACGCTATCTTTCGAATCCACGGGGTCTTGGACGTCATTATCAGGCGTTTGCGCAATCTGAACGTTTTGAGGTTTATTCTCGCCAACCCCAAAGGGCGACATATTTTGCGAATCTTCCTGATCCTCTGCCTGCTTGCGACGTGGATCGAATAAGCGTTGACTAAAGCTAAACTCAGGTGTGAAACCAATCGACTCATGGGACGTCTCTGATTGTTTCTCTTCTGAGACCTCGGGCGTGTCGGAGACTTTCTCGGGCGTTTCGACCGTAGTTTTTGACTCGACAGCGTTCAGGTTCGAGTCTGCTACATCTGGAGTCGACTCATTCTTCTGCGCGGTAATTTCAGTAGTTGCCTCGGGTTCTGTTGGAATAGTTTCCTCGTCCTCAACGGATTGACCGAGATTGGCGCGCGTCGGCGCGAAGAGCGTGTTAACCTGTGAGAGACGATAGCCGGTTGAGAACGTCTCAGGAGGCGTATCCTCCTTGCTCTCACTATGTTCAACAGTTTTTTCTTCAACGACTTCGTTTTGTGAATCGTCAAGATCGTCAGTAACTTCTTGCGTCTCTTGAACCTCTGACGCCTCGTCTTGAGAGACGTTGTTTATGCTTGCTTCGGCGTCGGCGCCACCAGGCTCAACTACCGCTTCGGCGTTGTCTTTTATCTCTTCGACAGTCTCTTGAGCGTCTTCGACCACGTCTTCCTGTGCTGGAGACTCTTGCGACTCGACAGTTACGGCGTCGGAGGCGTCAACGGATTCCTCTGCGACGTACTTGTTAAGTTCTTCTTCCACAGAGTCTTCGGTAACGTTCTCGATCTTTTCATCGACGACGTCCTCGGCGGTTATCTCTGCCTCTTCGGTAACCTCATCCTGTGCTGAACGTTTGTACGACTCGTCGATTACCGTTTCTGTATCATCGTGGGAATCCTCAGAGTCGTACTCGTTAAGTTCCTTTTCCACAGCGTCTTCAGTGACGTTGTCAAAACTATCTTCAGAGACGTCCTCGACGGTTTCCTCAGAGTCATTGTCGTCGAGATCCTGATTGATCGTCTCGATTTCCTCGAGCTCTTGGGCAAGGTCGTCGTCGGACAGAACGTCTGTAACCTCTTGGGAATCAATTGGAAAGTTTGTATTTGGCTCGATTTCGACCTTGTCAAGACTTTTCGACAATTCGTCGATTTCATCAACTTCTTCTTCGAGCTCTTGCTCTAGTTCCTCTGAATCTTCGACTTCCGTAAGTTCAGAGGTACTGGCGTCGTTTCCAATCGACTTGTTTGCAACGTCTTGCAACTCGTTTGTAGCGGATTGGTCTTCTTTTACTTCTTTGTCGTTTTCGGTCTCGCCGACGTCGGCATAGGTCTGTAGCGCGTTGTCTTCTAGCTCTTGCAACTGCGCTACCTCTGATTCAAGCTCATTGAGCAGAGTTTCAACT
This sequence comes from Planctomycetia bacterium, assembly GCA_030537455.1. Classification (GTDB taxonomy): domain Bacteria; phylum Planctomycetota; class Planctomycetia; order Pirellulales; family Thermoguttaceae; genus RUG369. Next base: position 34,794 of record JAUNMR010000010.1, read on the forward strand.
TCGACGTCGGGCTCGGAATCGTCTTCTTTGTCCTCTTCTACCGGAACGTCGTCCTGCTTAATCGGGTCCTCCTCGTCGACGTCTATGGTATCATCGGTTGCAACCTCTTCTATTTGCGCAACTTCCGACGTTATGTCGTCTTGTTCGAAATCGGTATCGTCAGTCAGTTCGAAGGAGTCGTCGCTTGTCTTAACTTCAATAAGTTCCGCAACTTCCTCTATGTCGCTTAGAACGCTCACTTTCGTTGTGTCGTCAGAGGTAACGCTTGTTAGCAGCGAGGAGACCTCCACAGGCTCAGGAAGTTCGACGTCTTCACTACTCGGTTGTGGATATTCTTCTGAAATCTCAGTAAGTTCTGTAGACTCCGACCTATTCGACGCCACGTCATTGTCAGCATCGTCAGAATCGTCGTCGTTGCTGTTTTCCTGCTCGTTGAACTCTGACGCGTTATAGTCGTCGTCTTCAAGCTCATTGCTATCAATGGATTCTGGCGCGTCGTTGTTGGAAACCACGTCCTGGTCGTATTGAGACGCGTTGTAGTCGTCAGCGTCAACAGCTTCGTTTTCGACGGTTTCCGGCTCGTTATCACTTGGCAGTTCTTCGACCGCCTCTTCTGGAACGCAACGCTGATCGTCTGTGACGCCTGAAAAACCGAAGGTTACGTCGTCATTTTCGAGCGCCTGAGCGTTAGTCTCTTGCGCGTCGCACGACGTCGGTTCGGGCACGTCGAGACCGGAGTAGAGCGCGTTTGATTTTTCGAGGTTAGGTTCGATCGGCGCGGCGACAAATCGTTGTTCCAGACCGGTTAGGTCGCTTGGCGTCATTTCAGGCGCGCAGCGTTCGCGTAGGTCTTCTAATTGCGCGTTAAAGAAGACGAAGCGCCAACTGTACACGCGCGATTGAATACTCACACGTCGCCACACGTCGCCGAGCGCAAAGACTTTACTGGCATTGTCTTGACCGTCGGTGATCAGGACGACGACCGCCTCGCTGGGACGTGAGTCGTAGGGGAGCTTACTGAAGTCACAGCCGAGTTCGTCGACCGCGGCGCAAAAGGCGTCAGAGAGCGCCGTTTGACCGCAGCAACGGTAGGCGCGATCGAGGTAATCCAAGTCGAACGTGTAAAGGTCAACGTCGTGTGCGATTCTAACGACGTCGTCGGAAAAGAGATAGACGTCGAGTCGCATTTGGGAACGTAGCGTCGCAAGTTGTTCTCGTAAATAGGCTTTTAATGAAAAGAGAACCTCTCCACGTAGCTCTTGCATTGACCACGAGGCGTCGCAAATTACGCAGACGTGTAAATATCCGTTCTTCATTATACCATCCTATCTCTTGTCTTGTATGTAGTTGTTATGTTGTTTGTTATTTTATCGTCTTGTCCCAGAGCTTGTCCAGTCGCACGGAGGAGATCTTCATGACGGTACCAAGTCTTTGAGCGAAGAGCGAGACGCGATATTCCTCCATCGCCCAACGATACTCTTCTAACTCAAGGTCGACAATACCTTTGTTTTCGTTTTGAGCCACAGCGTTTTCGTATCGACTCCAGAATTCGCGCAACTCCTCCGATTTCAGCTGATCGACTTTGGAGCCGCCGGAAAGGTATTTATCGAAACGCATAACGATCGCCTGGAAGTAACGTGGAAATTCACGCAACCACTTTATCGGCGTGACAAGGTAGAACCCGGGCGCGACGAGTCGGTCGAGTTGGGTCTTAGCCTCGTACGCCGCGCTTGCAGCTGGACCGTAGAGGCGCTTTTCAATCGCCGTGCGCGCGTCTTGGTGTGCTTGGAAGAATTTATCGTACCAGGGCACGATCTCTTGTACTGCCATAGGAATACGCTCGGCGGCGCGCGACGCGAGCGCGTCGTACTGCTGTTCGTTCGTGGGCGTATCGGCGATTGTGAGCTGTAACGCTTGTGTCGCAATGATTTCCGAGAGCGCTTGATCGAAGTCGAACTGAGGCAGCGTGTAGGCGAGCACGCGCGCACGATCAACCTGAGGCAACCATTTAACTTGCTTATGTAGGGACTTTTTGTACTTAAGATAGAAGAGCCGACGCACGCCCCAACAGGTCTGCTGTAAGGCTTTGTCTTGTGAGTCGAACAGACGTAACGCCAGCGCGTTGTCGGGTTGAGCATAAAGATCCGGCGCCGGGTCGTGTAGGCGCGGATCGCACAGCGCCGGATAAGCCTGGATCGAAAGCCCGCCGCGCTTAAGCGGAACATAGGGCGGCAATGGACCGAAATCCCACGAGGTAACGTCGTCTCTGTTCCATACCGGGTCGACTACGGCGCTAATCGAGGCGGCTATTTGTACGCCTAGTTCCTCACGTAACGACTCTAAATTGCGACTTTGAGCCAGTTGCGCGCCATTTGAGTCGACCGCCTTAATATTGAATTGTAATTCAATTGGCAAGCGCGAGGCGTCGAAATCATCGGGCGAGACCGTTATGCCAATACGTTGTGTTAGAACGTCGGCGAGCGCATTCTCGAGTCGTCCTTGCCCGAAGTCCAGTTGAGGAATGATTTCGCGCGCGGTCGTAGGCGCAGGCGCGATATGGCGTCGGATCGTCTTCGGAAGGGTTTTTAGCAGCGCAATGACCTTTTGTTCGATCAGACCAGGCACGAGCCAGCCGAGTCGCGCCGAATCGATCTGACGCAAAGTCTCCAACGGTGCAACCAACGATAGACCGTCGTGCTCCTGGCCCGGTTCGAACGCGTACTGAATCGGGAGGTTAGCGCGTTGGTCAAGTTCGAACTGGTCGGGAAATTTCTCCGCGATGCTTTCGTCAAGATTCTCGGCGTAGCAGAAGTCGGAAAGATTGGCAAACAGGCGACGTTTCTGCTCGGGCTCGGCGTCTCTAAGCCATTTTTTCAAGGAGGTTGCGTCGTAGACGTCGCGTGGAAGGCGCGCGTCGTAAAAGTCGTAAATCATATCCTGCGATTTGACAAAGTCATATTGGCGCAGTTTATCGCGCAACGACTTTGCTTCCTCTTCGATTTGACCGTTATGGACGAAGAAGGGCGCGGAGGAATCGAATTGTCGTTGCACTAACGCGTATTCGATAAAGATCTTACGTGCTTTCTCCGGATCGAGCGGACCGTAATTAATGCGTTTACGCGGAATAATCGTCAGCCCATAGAGACTGACGCGTTCATAAGCGTGAACACAGCCGGTCTCCTGATTCCAAAACGGCTCGGAGCGCGTGCGCGTTAGCAACGGGTCGGCGATTTGCTCGATCCATTCGGGCGTAATTCGCGCTACCGTACGCAGATAAGGACGATTCGTCTCAAGTCGTTCCGCCGCGACGACCCATTGTGGTTTCTTCTTAAGCCCGGAGCCAGGCCAAAGAAAGAATTTGCCTGAGCCGGTCGACAGGTAGTCGTTTCCGGTCGCGGACTTAGACGCAACCCCGTAGAGAAGACCGGCGAGAATGGAACGGTGAATCGCGTCGTAATCGTCTTTGCGATCGTGGAACGTAAATTTAAGCGAGTGTGCGATTTGCATGAGCTGGACGCAAATATCGGTCCATTCCGTCATGCGGTTGTAGGAGAGGAAATTCTCGCGACACGCCTTTCTAAGTTGGGATCGTGTGGTTTTGGTTTTTAAATTACGCCAAAAATCCCAGAGTTTGAGGTATCCGAGGAAATCGGAGTTTTCATCCTGGAATTGCTCGTGTTTAAGGTCGGCGGCCTCTTGTTTTTCGCGCGGTCGTTCACGTGGATCGAGAATTTCCAACGCCGCGGCAATCGGAAGGACGTCGCGCAAGACGCCTTCTTGCTCTGCGGCCAGAAGAATGCGCGCGATACGCGGGTCGAGTGGAATTTTACTGAGCGTTTTACCGACGTCGGTGAGACGATTCTCTTGGTCGACCGCGCCCAGTTCCCACAGTGTTTTATATCCGTCGACGACCGAGGCGCGTCGCGGCGGGTCGATAAATGGGAACTTTTCGACGTCGCCCAGACGTAACGCCTTGGTTTGCAAGATAACCGAAGCGAGGTTAGCGCGTTGAATTTCGGGTGTGGTATATTTTGGTCGCGCTTGGTAGTCTCGTTCGCTGTACAGGCGAATACACACGCCCGATCCGACGCGACCACAACGACCGGCGCGCTGGTTCGCAGACGCCTGGGATATCGGTTCAATCGGGAGGCGTTGTGTCTTAGAGCGCGCGGAATAACGACTGATACGCGCCGTGCCCGAGTCGATTACGTAAGTAATGCCGGGCACAGTGAGCGAGGATTCCGCGACGTTAGTTGCTATGACGATTTTGCGTTGCGACGACTTGGCAAAGATCTTCTGTTGTTCTTCGATCGGAAGCCTTGCGTAAAGCGGTAGAATCAATGATTTACGCACAGAGTCGTCGCCGGGTATGTGATGACCGCGTAAGAGTTTTGCGGTTTCGAAAATATCGCGCTCGGTCGGCATAAAGAGGAGCATATCGCCCTTTCCGCGACGCGCGAGCTCGTCGACCGCGTCGAGGAGCGTGGCAGAGAAGGCGTCGTCCTCGTCGAGTTCACGTTCTTTGTTATTGGTAGTGCGACGCGAATCTTCGTCGTTCTGGGCGTTTTGTTCGCGTCGCAGTTCGAGTTCATCGACTGGACGATAAAGGATTTCAATGGGATAGGTACGCCCCGAGAGTTCAATGATTGGCGCGGGGCCTTTAGCGTCGGCGAAATGCTCCGCGAAGCGTTGCGCGTCGATCGTCGCGGAGGTAATAATCAACTTTAAATCGCGACGCGTACGTAGGATACGCTTGATAATACCGAGTAGGAAGTCGACGTTGAGCGAGCGTTCGTGCGCCTCGTCGACGATAATGACCTCGTACTGGTTGAAGAAACGATCGTTCTGGGATTCCGCCAATAAGATACCGTCGGTCATGAGTTTAACGAGCGTTCGTTCGGAGGTCTGGTCGGTAAAACGAATCTTATAACCGACGAGATCGCCGAGAGTTACGCTCATTTCCGTGGCGACGCGAGAGGCGATGGAGCGCGCGGCGATACGTCGCGGCTGTGTGTGACCGATTAGTCCGCGAGCGCCTAGACCAAGTTCTAGACAGAGTTTAGGGAGCTGAGTTGATTTACCGCAACCGGTTTCTCCGCAGACGACAACGACTTGCCGGTCGCGGATGAGCTCTTTGATTTTATCACGGTTCTGACAGATTGGCAGTTCGGGATCGTAAGTGAATTTTGGAAAGGACTTGCGACGCGCCTCAACGCGTGCGATCGATTCGTCGCAGGCTTGATTCAGACGTTGATATTCCTCGTGCCAGAGCTGTGGTTCCAGCGTCGGGAGACGTCGTGAGTTTCGCGCGCCACGCTCGCTGCGTTTCGACGTGGCGGTTGGATTGTCGACGTCGACCGTTTGAGCGTCAACTTGTTCTGTGGGAGCGCTTTGCGTCGTCGACTTAGAAGTTTGTTCCAGCGCGTTTGTGGAATCTTGTAGACGTTGCACGCGCACGCGCAACGCTTCTCGCTCGCGCAGTAGCACACGATCGAGTTTCTTTCGCAGCGCACGTAAGTTTCGACGTTGGGTGGATATGAGTTGTTCGCGCAACGAGTCAGACGACATGGCAAGAGGCGTAAATAAATGTGAGAACGGCGTATCAACGCGACGCGCGCATTGAGCGTTGCGTTGATACGCACGCGAAAATTATTGACGAATGGCGCCGTCGCTGTAGACGACGTATTTGTAGGAGGTTAGCTCATAGACGCCACACGGACCGCGCGCGTGGAATTTATCGGTGCTGATACCGATTTCCGCGCCCAAGCCGAATTGACCGCCGTCATGCAGACGCGTACTGGAGTTAACCATAACCGCGGCGGAATCGACGCTGGCGACAAACGCGTTAATAGCGTTAATATCCTGCGCGATAATAGCTTCTGTGTGACCGGAGCTGTACTTATTAATATCGTCAATGGCGTTTTCGACCGAGTCAACGACCTTAACGGAGATGATTTTGGCGAGGAATTCGGCGTAGTAATCCTCTTCCGTCGCGGGGGTTAGGTCGAATTTCCCTTTGACGATATCGCGAGTGATTTGGTCGGCGCGAATCTCTACGCCCTGTTCGATCAGCGCGCCAAGTAGCTTGGGGAGCGCGGTTTCGGCGATTTCACGGTGAACGATTAGGGATTCGGCGGTATTGCAAGTTCCGAGACGTTGGCATTTAGAGTTCAGTAGAACTTTAACGGCCAGCTCAAGATTCGCGGATTTGTCAACGTAGACGTGACAATTACCGGCAAAGTGTTTAATCACCGGCATTTTGGCCATTTCGGAGACGCGTTTAATGAGCGCATAGCCGCCTCGTGGAATGGCAACGTCAATGAATTGCGGCATTTGAAGGAATTCGTCGATTGCATTGCGGTCGGTCGTTTGCAGTAGTTGAACCGCGTCGGCGGGCAGACCGGTCTGTAGCGCGGCGTCAGCGAGGATTTTACCAAGCGCTTGATTGGAGTGGAACGCCTCTTTTCCACCGCGAAGAATTACAGCGTTACCGCTTTTAATACAGATCGCCGCGGCGTCAGTGGTGACGTTCGGGCGCGATTCATAGGTAAAGAAGACCACGCCGATGGGGGCGCGAACCTTTTGAACCTGGAACCCGCCGGGGCGCACGTTAGAGCTAATCACGCTACCGATCGGTTCGGGAAAAGCGGCGATTTCACGTAGCGCCACGCCCATTTCGCGCAGGGTTTTTTCCGAGAGTGTGAGTCGGTCGATCATCGCGGACGACAGACCGGCGGCGCGCGCGGCGTCGAGATCAAGGCGATTAGCGGCGAGGATTTCGTCTTGACGCTGCAGGAGCAGGTCGGCGCACAGCGTCATCCAGTTGTTCTTACTGGCGGCGCTAACCGCAGCGAGAACGCGAGAAGCGTTCTTCGCGCGCTCAGCGACGTTAAGGCAATATTCCTTGAGATTAAATTGTTCGTCCATTGTATTGCCGAATAGCTTGGAATAATTGGGATTGGAGTAATAACGCGCGTGTTAAAAGAGCGGTAAAACGTTCTGACGCGCGAGTTGGACCAGTACAGGCGCAAGTCGTCGTGTGGCGCGCGCACGATGGCTTATCACCGCTTTAATGGAAGGAGATAGTTCGCCAAAGGTGCGATGGTACTCGACGATTTCAAAGAGCGGATCGTAACCGAAACCGTTTTGACCATGCTCTTGCAAGAGGATACGACCGCGGCAGTATTCCTCGACGTCAAAGACGATCGTGCCATTGGGGTCGACGAGCGTCATGTGACAGGCGTAGTGAGCGTTGCGTTTTTCAAGCGGCACGCCTTGGAGTAATTCGATTAGTTTTTGGTTATTTCTTTTATCGTCTCGAGGGTCTTCTCCGGCGAAGCGTGCCGAATGCACGCCGGGCGCGCCGTCGAGGTAGTTCACGCACACGCCGGAGTCTTCCGCAAGAGTCCACTCGTGTAGGCAAAGCGCTTGTTCGATAGCTTTTTTGCGCGCGTTATCGGCAAAGGTTTGACCGTCTTCGACCACGTCGATTGCATTAGGAAAATCGCTTAGCGGTCGCAAAACGACGCCGGAGGCGGCGACAACTCGTGTCGCTTCAATGGCTTTATTTCGATTACTCGTTCCAAAGACGACATAGGGGCGTTGGGACATAGCGTTCAAATCTAAAGTGAATGAGGCGCGCTAGCGGAGCGAGCTAGCGCGCGTGGAGTTAAGCGCGCGCGAACGTGTGAGGCGCGCGCGTTGGAAAGAGCAAGGCGTCGTGTGTTAGGCGACTACTTGCCGAGTTCATCGGCGACGCGTTGGTTTTTATAGACGTCGCGAAGGACGTTCTTAATACCAACGGAGTGGACCAGCACTGCGCGCGATTGCACGTCTTCGAAGGTGAAGTTCAGCGCCAGCGACTGAATATTTCCGTCGAAGATCAGCCCGACGACTTCGCCATTGGCGTTGACCGCGGGGCTACCGGAGTTGCCTCCGATGATATCGTTATTTGTGACAAAGTTTAGCGGCGCGTCGAGCGGGGCGCGTCCTTCTTCTTTGGCGTCGAGCCAGGATTGTGCGAGGTTATAGGGTTCAACGAACTTGTGTTCCGCGGCGTGGTCGTAAGCGCCGCCGACATAAGTCTCGAACGGCACGGCGGTTCCGTCGTCTTCCTGATAACCGGAGATTGAACCGTAGGTCAGACGCAGGGTAAAGGTGGCGTCGGGATACTGATTAACGCCATAGACCTGGAAGCGTGCTTTTGCAATGCGCGCATAGGCCTGACGCATCGGTTCTGCAACGTTGACGGTGTAGTAATCGCGCAGGTCAGAGGCGACCGATTCAATAGCCAGGGCGATTTGAATGGCGGGGTCGTTTGATTCGGTCAGTTCTTTCAGGGAGCCGTGCAGGAGCGTATCGCAGAATTCATTTTTGTTAATCTGCGTGCCGTTAACGATTTCGAACGCGCGAGCTTTGGGACCTTTACCAGCGTAAATACGATCGAGTAGTTCATCGGTGATTTCGGCCTTGCCGATGGCGCGACCGCCGGGAACTTGCATGGACAGCTCGTAGAGCATAGCGAGCGAGTCGCCCAAGCGTAGCGCTTCAACGTCTTTACCGGAGGCGCGGAAGGGCTCGTTGATTTCCAAGCGACGTTCATGGAGCAGTTCGTCTTTGTAGTTGACGTTACGTTCCTCTTCAGGCTTAGCGGTTTCCATGAGATAACGCACGACCAGACGCGCGCGCTTAATGTGAGCGCTGACAAACGCTTCGTTACCTTCGAAAAGGTCGTAAGCGATGTAGTAATTGCTCCAATCGTTCATGACGTTTTCAATAACGTCCCAGGGATCCGGCTGGGTCGGATCGAGCGCGTTTTGCTCTTTGGCGAGTTTACGCAGTTCGTTTTCTTCGTCGATCTTCTTCTGCATAAGTTCAGGAGTCTGAAGCCCCTGGAGAATACCTCCGCGATTCTTGCGGGAGTTCTGAATACCGAAGAGGTCGGTCTTAACACGACGCGCGTTTTCTTCGTTGAGATCGCCGAAGGTTTGGTATAACACCTCACGACGACGATATTTATTCATCATGTAGGGATAATAGACGTCGCGTTGGAATTCGAGGTCAGCGACGGTATTAAAGCGATTGGTACGCGCGGGGTGACCGGAGACGAGGACGAATTCACCTTCATTAGCGCCGTATTCACTCCATTTGAGGTAGTGTTCGGGCTGATAGGGTTTATCGTTTTCGTAGGCGCGGAAGAAGGTGACGTCGAGGTTGTATCGTGGATAGCAGAAGTTATCGGGGTCGCCGCCGAAGAACCCGATGCAATCTTCCGGGGTGAAGACCAGGCGTATGTCAGAGAATTCCTTGTAGCAGTAGAGGTGATACAGACCGCCTTGGTAAAGCGTGACGACGTTGCACTTTAAACCTTTTTCAGCGTTGGCTTCTTCCTCGATTTTCTTAATGCAAGCGACGCGAGCGGAGTCGGCTTGTTCGGCGGTGGCGGCGTCTTTAACGGCGGCTTCAACTTGCTCGGTGACGTCGACAATCTCTTGCAGACAAATGAGTTTCAGACCGGGGCATTTGATTTCTTCTTCGTAAGAATTCGCCTGGAAACCGTCGCGAACGTAGTTCACGTCTTTGCTGCTAAGTTGAGCGACAGTGCGCAGACCGACGTGGTGGTTCGTCATAATCAAGCCATTGGAGGAGACGAAGGACGCGCTGCCGGTGTTGGCGAATTTAAGGCACGATTTCTGAATATGCTCGAGCATCTCCTCGGAGAGTTCGACGTTGTATTTCTCTTTAATCTGCTGAGTAGGCGGGTTAGAGAAGAGCCACATGCCTTCGTCGGCGCGTGCGCAGTTCGTAAGGCACGCCAGAGCAAGACAGGGCGCGAACGCAAGTTGTTTGAACCAAGTGGTCATTTATAAAGCTTTCTATTGCAATGATTAAGGAGTCGACGAAACGTGAGACGAAACGTCGACGAACCGTGGATTGGCTTAGGGTTAATTTTGCACAAGTAAGTCGGGACGTTTCGCGGAGTTAAGAGTTTCTTCAACGCTCGACGGGTCGATTTTACGACACGAAGCGACGAGCTGTGTGACAAGGTCTTCTAGTTCCGCGCGCCAGGGCGCCAGGGGCGAGTCAACCGGCTTGAGAGGCGCAAACTCTTGTAAGAGCAACACCAGTCTCAAAAGATGACGAAAGACGACGCCTTCTTGTTTTTGTAAACCTTTGGACGCGATGTATTTATTGAAGTCTCCTGCGTAATCGAGCAGCAGTTCTCCCGCGGCCCAGACCGGCGTAATACGCAACGGCACGCCGGGATACTGGAAGTCAAAGAGTCGTCGGAGTTTTTCCGCGAAGGGAATGAGGTAGAAGCGCTCTTGTTCGTACAGGAACGGGGCAAATCGACGCTCCTCGCGGTATTTTTGTTCTTCCTCTTCGGTTCGTGGGACGAGCTCTTCGTGTACGGCTAGACCGTATTTTAGCAAGGTTTGGTCGAGTCGAGCGTTTGCGAGCGCGCCGGGCGGTAGGTCGCGATATTTCGGCGGTCGGAGGTCGTTGGCGACGGTCGAGGGCATTTCCAAAACGCTTTCGAACGCCTGGAGGATTTCGGCACGGTCGGCAAGACCGAGTTGTTCTAGTAGGAATGTTCCGTAGATCGGATTGACGCTACGCAAACTGGTGATAGTACGCAATTTCTCGGTGGGATAAGCGAATTTAGCGCGATAGGACG
>JAUNMR010000010.1:45571-109378 GCA_030537455.1 Planctomycetia bacterium
CTGGTGATAGTACGCAATTTCTCGGTGGGATAAGCGAATTTAGCGCGATAGGACGTCACGAGCTCTTCACGTTCTTGCGGAGTGAGCTTGGAGAGGTCGAGCGCCCCGTTTGCGTCGAGCAGACTCGGATCGGTTTGAGGCGTGCGTGTTGATTTAGCGTCGCTTGTTTCGGTAACGATAGGTCTAGCGTCTGTTTTGCCGGCGGACTTTGTCTTTTTGGCTTTGGCGTTCTTTTCAGGCTTAGCAACCTTAGGGGCGCTGGAGCCGAGGGTCAGACCGAAGAGTAAGTCGGCGACCTCGGACTCGACCGAGGCGTCTTGGTTTGGCGTTTGCTCCTCTGGGGAAGTATTAGGTTCCTCAGCTATGGGGTCGGCGCTGTGCGAGGCGTCGTCGTCCTGCAGGTCGAAGAGGTCAGGACCGCCGAAGAAGTCGAACCCGTCGAGGGGGGAGAGTTCCTCTTGGGCGAGCACGCCTTTGGCAAAGCTCGGTTCTTCCGGGGTTTTGGCGGCGTCGCGTGAGGCGAGGAGAAAGGCGTCTGTGTCGAATTCTTCGTCGTTGGAATCGTCATTGAGGATATCGACGTCGAAGAGACCGGCGGCAAAGGGCTGACTGCGTCGCTTTTCCTCTTTGAGTCGTCGACGATGTTCCAAATAGGCGCGATGCGCGGCGGCGGTCGCGGGCAGACCGTAGGAGACCGGGTTAGGCGCCAAGCGTACAAAACCGCCGCGCCAGAGCGTGAGGAACATCTGGTCAAGCGCTTTTTGCATTGCGTCCAAGCGCTTCGCGCCCATGAGACGCTGTGCAACTAAGCGTCGTATCGGCGTGAGATTAGCGTTGCATTCGATCATATGCGCGAGCAATCTCCATGGGATCGGTCCGCGACTGGTAAGCGCTCCGGCGGCGGTTTTCGCGAGGTCTGTGAATTGCTTGTCAGTCCAGTAGACTACCCCGGGTTTGCGCATGGGGAGATTCTTGAGCTTCTTTTTGCGTAGCTTAATGATCTGAGGATCTTTGGAGTTTTCCGGAAGATCGCGTTCAAGATTGCGAAGCGCGCGGTCGTGCTCCACGTCAATACGCGGCGCGAGCGCAAAGACGTAGCCGACGTCGTCGTACTGTGGTCGTCCGGCGCGTCCGAAGATCTGTTGAGCGGTCGAGGGTTCGACGAGCCTACGATTGGCTTTGGGACCCTTGAGTAGCGTGGGCAAAACGACGGAGCGCGCGGGCAAGTTAATTCCAGCGGCGAGCGTTTCGGTACACACGCAGAAGGACAGGAGTTTCTTTTGGAAGAGATCTTCGATAATGCGTCGATATTTCGGCATAATCCCGGCGTGGTGGATTCCAACGCCGCGTTTGAGGAGTTTTTCGAGTTTCGGACCAGCGCCGGAGCGAAGGTCGTAGTTCGCGAGTTCCTCAATGACGCGCGTTTTTTGATCTTGATCGACCAACGGTTTGCCACTGACGTTTTCCGCGACGGACCAGCATTCGTCTCGATTAAAGCAGAAGACCAGCGCGGGCGTTGTTCTGACGTCCTCGTCCCCTTGGCACATGTCGACCAGTTGCTCCTCGAGGAAGCGATCGTCGACCCAGTGGTATTCTAACGGCGTGCGTCGTTCGGTCGAGGTAATCAATTCTAGCGAGCGATTAGCGGTGGTTTTAAGCCAATTTACGAATTGTGCGGCGTTTCCGACCGTTGCGGAGATCAGTAGCGTGCGTATATGATTCGGCAGTAGCGCCAGTGAGAATTCCCAGACGACGCCTCTTTCGGGGTCAGAGAACTGGTGGAATTCGTCCATAACCACGGCGGAGACGTCTTCAAATGAGAAATGAGCGTTTTCTAGTTCTCTAAATTCCTCATCCTCGTAATCCTCGGGGTTTTCTGGCACGACGATAACGCGTTTGTTTTGATTCGTCTCTTCGATCGATTCGGTTTGGGGGCGTGAATCGTCCTTTAAAACGAGGGATTGTTTGGCATTGAGTTGCGCGGCGGAGACGGACGTTTTCTTTTGAGCGTTGACGTCGAACGTCGCGGGAGCAATAGTTGAGTTGGGATCGCGGTCTTTACGAGCAAAGCTCTCGAAGGCGTCAGAGGATATGAGGCGATTAAAGAGGATTTCCGCAACGACGACGAGGATCGGCGCGTCGATATTTTCGCGACGATTACCAGTGACCAGACCGACGTCGCTCTTACTGAAGCCCCAGCGCACGGCCGACTCTTGCAATTCGCGGAATTTCTGTTCCGTTAGCGCGATCAGCGGCGTGGTATAATAGGCGCGTTTGCCGGTTTTGAGCGCTTCAAAGAGCGCGGCCTCTGCAATGAGAGTCTTGCCCATGCCCGTTGGCGCGCTCACAAGAACGCCGTGGTTCGAACTGAACCACGCTTCAATCGCTTCACGTTGGAACTGATAGGGGGCGTACGGTAACGATTGAATATATTCTTCCGCCAGCATTAAGCGCTGTAGCTCCTCCTCAACGCTGGCGTCTTGGGCGGCGTCGAAACTGTCAGGAGAATTGGGATTGGGGGTCGATGGAGGCGCCATTGTGTTATTTCCTAAAAACGCGCGAATCCAGAGGCGCGAGTGTTTCCCCGAGCGTCGCGAGGAGCGTCAAGACGTCGCGGCGCGCAAACGTATACGCGCCTTATTTTATCATGATAACTACGAAAGCGCAAGAGTCAATAGGCGCGAGCGCCTCCGACCAGACGCCGACGCAGGGGTCTATTTAAAAAATGAAGATTAACGTCGCTGTGTGTAAAAAAACAACTGATACGGCGCCATATTTGCATTGCATTTTAAGACGCTGTGTGCGACTGGGACTTTTCTGTTAGCAAATACGGTTTATAATAACGGAGAGTTTGTTAGGCGCACATGTGCGCGAAAGTCAAAGTATAGACGAGGAGAAGAATTAGATGGCAATGTCACTCACCTCGCGCGCTAGCGCGGAAGTCAAAAAGATTATGGCTTCGCAGGAATTGTCGAGCGAAACGTTTGTTCGCGCACTTATCGTTGGCGGCGGATGTAGCGGTATGCAATATTCTCTTGGCTTTGACACTGAATTTGACCCCGTAAATGACGTCAGATATATGTCCGACGGCGTTGGGGTCGTTACCGAAAAAAAATTCGCGCTCTTTCTAGACGGTGCGAAAATTGATTTTATTGACTCCGACAGCGCTAAGGGGTTTTCGATTGACAATCCAAAATTCCCTGCCGGTTCCGGTTGCGCTGGCTGCGGTCACTAAGGTCGATAACGTTGCGTTGCGACGCAACGGCGAAAGAAAGGCGTCGGCTCTTCGGTCGGCGTTGATAGAACAATATGGCGCAAGATTATTACAAGACGTTAAACGTATCGCGCGATGCGAGCGCGGAGGAGATTCAAAAGGCTTACCGACAATTGGCGCGTAAGTATCACCCGGATATGAATCCGGACGATCAAGAGAGCGCCAAAAAAAAGTTTCAAGAGGTTCAAACCGCATATGAAACGCTAAAAGACCCCGAGAAGAGAAAAAAATACGATCAGTTCGGCGAAAACTACGAAAGATTTACCGGCGCAGGCGGTTTTAACGGCGCCGGTTTCGAGTGGTCCAACGTCGGCGGCGGCGCGGGCGGATTCAATATCAACGATTTGTTCGGCGCATTCATGCAGGGCGGTTCACACGGCGGTAGTCGTGGCGGCGGTTTCGGCAGTTTTGGCGATTTTCGGAGCGCTCCTCGCGCCAGTCGCGGGGCGGATCTTACCGCCGACGTACAGATCGATTTCAATGTTTCGATCCTAGGCGGGGTCGTTCCTGTGCGGCATACCGACCGCCAGAGCGGTCAGTCGAAGACGATTGACGTGAAGATCCCCGCGGGCGTTGAAGACGGTCGCAAGATGCGTCTACGCGGTATGGGCGAGCCCGGCGCAGGAGGCGGTTCCGCGGGCGATCTTATCCTGACGATTCATATTAATCAGCACAAGTATTTTGAGCGTGACGGTCGCAATTTGCGGCTACGTCTGCCGATTAGTCTGTCCGAGGCGGCCTTTGGTTGTAAAATCGACGTCCCCACGCCCTACGGGTCAGTGAAACTCAAGATTCCCTCTGGAACCAACAGTGGCTCAAAGCTTCGCGTCAAGGGCTACGGCGTGCGCGACCCTAAGCAAGGCAACGGCGATTTGTATGTCGTTTGTGAATTACACGCGCCGGAAAAATGGCGCAGCGAGGATCTCGAAGCGCTCAAAAAAATGGAGCTCAAAGACGAAACGCTACGCGCCGACGTGACTTTTTAAACGCCAAACGCACCGCGTCGAATGCGCAATATTCCAAATGTAGGAATTGGCGCGCGACTTAATGACAAGATATTGGCGTTTTTTTTCAAAAATACCAGATTTTGTTTGACGTTTGACCGCGTCTAGCTTACAATGAATGCAAGCGTGTTTTTAACGCGAAATAGTCGCGCGTAGCGTCTGCAGCCACGCGCGACGACTATATGACTTTCCACCAGTATTCTGCGTAAGCGTCAGTCGCATACGAAGAAGCAGACGGAGACCTAACGATGCATAAGGGCAGTGTAGACGGCTTGCTTGTAACGACCGTCGTGTTTATGGCGCTCTCGACGACGCTTGGCGTGACCACCTATGTGGGCTACAAGGGTATGTCGGAAAAGAAACAGCTGCTTGCCGCGACTAAGGCTCAAACTCAAGAGCAGACGACTTTGAATTCGTCTGTGACGAAGTCTTTTAACGATCTGAAAACGAAATTGGGATACGAAGCGATCACCGATTCCGCTCAGTTGCTCGAGACCATGTCGCAAGCGGTTGACGGCTCCGTCGGCGCGAATGATCAGTTCAAGAGCTATCGTAGCGCTATTCAAACTCTGGGCGCTAGTTATAGCGCTAAGTGTGAAGAGCTTGAATCTTACAAAGGACAGCAGCGCGACGCCTCCGCCGAATGGGCTTATCAGCAGAGTATGACCAGCTCGCAGCAGAAGATCTACGCGCGTACCCTTAAAGGGGAAGACCAAGAGTTGCCCGAGGGCGCTAACGTCGAAGGCGAAAGCGGCGATTGGCAGTCCGAAGGCGTGTTAGCAACTCACGCTGACGTTCTCAAATCCGTCACCGATACACAAAACGCGCTGGAAGACGCTAAAAAAGACCAGGAAGATCAGAATAAGTCTTTTATCGCCGCGCTCGAGAACGAAGCGAGAGAAGTCAATACTCAAACCGCGAATAACAAAGAGGCGCTCGACGCCTTCCTCAAGACGAACGTGTCCCTTAATACAACGGTCGACACGCTCTTAAATTCCGAGTCGGTTCAGCCCGACGCTTACGTCGCTTACGCCGATCAACGCCTCAAGACGGTGCGTCTGAGCGTTGGCGAAAAGGACGGCGTTAAGCCGCTCACGACTTTTAACGTCTATCAAAATTCGGCGCTCGATATGAACACGGCGCGCTCCAAAGGCAGCGTGCAAGTCGTGCGCACTCTCGGGGAACACTCTTGCGAAGCGAAGATTCTTGAAGACCAAATGTCTGACCCGATTCGCGTCGGCGACCTTGTTTACACACCGCTGTGGCGTCCGGGCAAGGTTATTCGCTTTGCTCTTGACTATAACCTCGATATCGATGGCGACGGCGTCTCTGATCTCGCTACGATTATGGAGATTATCCAGGCCTCCGGCGCGGAAGTTGCCGCTTATATCGACGACAACGGCGAAGTCCAAGGCGCGATCACCGAAGACGTCTATCGTTTCGTTCGTTCCGATAAGAATATCGTTGACCTAATCGAACGCGACTCCACTCGCGATCAAAAGGCGCGCGAAGCGTTGCAGGCGACCGAACAGAGATTTGTTGACGCCGCGGAAAAAATGGGCGTTGAAACGATCTTCCTCTCTGACTTCCTCAAGTCGATCGGTTATGCCGAAACCGCTAAGATCACGCGCTACCGCGAAGCCGGTTCTATAGATCTAATAGACGACGGCGTTGCCAGTCAAGTGGTCTCCCCCGGTACTGTCTCTCCTGTCTATACAGAGACCCCGCAACCGGCTGACCCGTCCTCCGGTACCGTCGCCCCACGTTATCGTCGCGATCCCGAAAAGGCTCCGTTGTCTCCTGGTATCGTAGCGCCGGTCTATAAAAAGGACGCCGACGTTGCGCCGAATGATCTCGGTAGGGTAAGCGATTACTACCAGCGCGATCGTACTAAGAAAACCTCGAAGCAGTAACGAATGTAGCGAGTTCTGGGCGTCGCAAGGCGCCTAGGACGCGCCGTTAGCGTTTCGACGATCATGTCAGGACGCAACGGCGCGACAGAACGCGCGCTTACTCACGTAGGCGCTCAATGGAGAAAGATAGAAATGCGTAATACAGGCGCGACCAATCAAGGCGTTCTCGTCTCGTTGATTATTTTCGTCCTTCTGACGCTTATCTTTGGCGTGACGACCTACTTTGGCTTTAAAGGCTTGAAAGAAAAAACCGCTGAGTTGACCACCGCTCAGGGCGAGCTGTCTACCGTTGTACAGAATAACGAAAAGTTGTTGCCGGAATACAACGATTTCCTCAAGCAACTTGGTTTCACCGGTTACACGAACGCGAGCGAAATCGTTGCTTTGATGGACGAAGATATCGCTACTGCGCTCGCTGGTACCGGTAGTACCGCTACCAGCTATAAACAGGCTTTGGAAACGCTCAATGCTAATATAGCAAGCACAACACAAGAGATCGCCTCCAACGCGGCGCTACGTGATCAAGCGATTGCCGACGCTAACGGTCAGATTGACGCGGCGAAGCAAAATGATTCGGATTTCCTCGACACGATGAATTCGACTCTGACACAGCAAAACGCGGATATGACCAAAGTGCGCGATGGGTTCAATACCCTCACGCAAGACTTCAATGATGAAACGGTTAAGTTTGACACCGATAAAATCGCCGCGAAAGCCGCTTTTGACGCCGCGCGTCAGGAAGAGCGCGAATCGCGTGAAAAGGCTAATCGTATCGCCGATATTAATATCGATCTTTCGGCGCGTATCGATGAACTTTCCGACGCTAAGTTCACTACCCCGGACGGTATGATCGTCTCTTGCGACCAGGCGGCTAAGCTGACACGACTCAATATCGGTTCCGCAGAAGCGGTTCGTCCCCTCTTGACCTTTAATGTCTACGCGTACAACGTTCTCGAACAACGCGACGCTAAGGTTAAGGGGCAAGTGCAGGTTCTGCGCGATATCTCTGAACACGCCTGTATCGCTAAGATTATTACTGACAACGATAATGACCCGATTATGCCGGGCGACGTGGTCTATACGTCTCTGTGGAAGCCTTACGACTTTGAAGAGTTTGCGCTCGATTGCCGACTCGATATCAATGGCGACGGTCTCAGCGACATGGCTGAAGTGATTAATCTCGTTGAATCTCGTGGCGGTAAGGTCGTGGCGTACCTCGACGACGACGGCGTCTTACATGGCAAGGTCACCCCGAGAGTCACAAGACTCATTATTCCCGATCGTCCCTTGGTCGATATCCTCGCTGAAGACGATAAGCTTTCAGAAGAAGACCGTAGTCGCATTGTCAAGGCCGAAGGCGAGCTGAAGGAATTGGCACAGGAAAACGGCGTGCGTCAAATGCGTCTGGACGCCTTCCTCGTGCGCTCATTCTACAAGGATACCTATTCCGTCATGGATCATAGCGATAAAACCGGCTCCAACGCCGATGATAGAACCGCTACGATTGTTGGTAACGAGCCTTCGATTCCGATTGTGCGCGAATCCGACCCCGCATACACTATCGATACCCTTTCTGAGGTTATTGAGAATCCCGAAGAAGAAACGTCCAACGGTGGATTCCGCAAACGAGAACCGCGTTAATCCCACTAATTAAATCTTCAACGACTCGCTAGATAAAGCGTCTCACGGAAGAACAACTGTCAATGTGACGCGCCCCTGACACAGAAGTGACAGGAGCGCGTTTTTTATGTTATAGCCCCTCTTGGCGCTCTTGCTCGTGGTTCCAGATCATATGGTTAGAATCGCTTTCCCGAGGAGGTGGAGCGTTTGAAACGTGGATTAATCGGCGGCGCGATATGTACTTGTGTAAGGTCGCGCGCACACAGGCGTCTTTGTGTGGTTTTGTTTGCGCATTGACGAGTAGATACGGCGTCTAGGTAGTTAGGAGCGTTTGGACGTTATAGTTAATAGCGCTTATTTCTTCGGAATATGCGATCGTTATCGTGTGATTGAGCGTTAGAAAGCCAGCGGAGCGAAGGCGACTTACTTGTCGTAACAGTTATTAGGGGGTACAATAGAGCGCGGGAGTTTCGTGGCAAGACGGTCTCCCTGAATCGTCGTGGCGCGTTTGTGTGGATCGACGAGGATTCGTTAAATAAGCGAGGACAGCATGTCACCAGAAATTACGATGCTCTTTAAAACGCTATTACTTGCGGTTGTCCAAGGGATTGCGGAGTTTCTTCCAATCAGTTCCTCTGGTCACTTGCTTGTCTTAGGGCGACTTTTGGAACTTCCGGAAATCTTTACGCTTTCGATTTTGCTTCACTTGGGCACATTGGCGTCGGTTATCGTCTTCTTCCGACGTGAACTATTGGACGTGCTTTTGCGTCGTCAGCGTGCGATCCTTTTGGTGATAGTCGGTTCTATCCCCACGGGTATTATCGGCGTGATTATCGTGAAGTATTTTGACTTTCTCGAGGAAAGTCTTTTGGTAACGGGTCTAGGCTTTTTTGTCACGGGGCTTCTTCTTGTCACTCTTGTTCGTCGCCACTGCTGTACCGAACATCAGCTCTACTTTGACATGGTGGAGCGCAGTATTGAGGAAGAAGAGATCGGTATGGAGTTGGAAGCTCCTAAGACGATTGAAACGACGAGCTTTTTGGACGCCTTGATCGTCGGTACCGCTCAGGGAATATCTGCACTTCCTGGTCTTTCGCGTAGCGGTTCGACAATATCCGCCGCGGCCGGATTGAATTTTGATCGCGAATGGGCGGCGGAGTTTTCCTTCTTTCTGTCGATTCCTGTGATCCTCGGCGGCGCCGCGCTGGAGATTGTGAAGCTCGTTAAGAGTTATCAAGCCTCTGGTGAGGAATCGCTCTTGGCGATGTTACGTAGCGACTCCATGACGACGGTCTATCTCATTGGGATGTTAGTGAGTTTCTTCGTCGGTTGGATTTCTCTTTATTACCTTATGCGCCTGTTGAAGTCCGGTCGTCTTCACTACTTTGCGGTCTGGCTCTTCTTTATGGGCGTAGTGTGTCTGGCGTGGAACTTCTGGCCCGATATTATGACGCAACTCGACGCCGCCGGCTTGGGCGACCTGGTGCGACGAATGTTCCAATGATTCGTTGAGAATGTAAAAATACGTCAAAAGGATAATCTTTATCTTTCCAACAAGTCGATAAAGCTTATATTATACTAGTATTGTGACTCCTTTAACCGGTTGACGTCGCTCGTTTGTGCGCGCGAAAACCTTGCGTTGTGGACGACATGATACTATACTTTAAATACAAATGTTACGTTAAAGCGTTAGGTTTAAGCGCTTGTGTCCCGTGACGACGAGCGCCGACGACGCGATACATTGTAGAGATTCCGAAATGAAAGTATTGGTAGTTGGCAGCGGCGGACGCGAACATGCGTTGGCGTGGAAATTATCGCAGAGTTCCTTGGTTGATAAGGTCTATGTTGCGCCGGGTAACGCTGGCACGCAACTGGACGCAGAGAACGTACCGATTAGCGAGCTTGATTTTCCGAAGCTGATCGACTTTGCTAAGACGCAACGTATCGATCTGACGGTCGTGGGACCGGAAGGACCGCTGTCACGTGGTATTGTCGACGCGTTCGAGGAGAACGGTCTGCGTATTTTCGGACCGAACGCGAAGTCCGCCCAACTCGAAGCGAGTAAAATCTTCTGTAAAAAGACGTTAACTAAGGCGTTGGCTCCTACGGCTCGTTATCAAGTCTTCCAAGGCGCTGAGGAAGCGTATGACTATATTCGTAGTTCTGACGAGGGGCGTTTTGTCGTTAAGGCCGACGGTCTTGCCGCCGGTAAGGGCGTGATCGTTTGCCACAATAAACTCGAAGCCGAGGACGCGGTTCGCGTGATTTGTGAAGAACGCGCGTTCGGTTCCGCGGGCGATCGTTTCATTATCGAGGAATGTCTCGACGGTCAAGAGGCGAGCGTTCTGGCAATCACCGACGGTCACACGATCATGACGCTACAGCCTGCGCAGGATCACAAAGCGGCTTACGACGGCGACAAAGGGCCCAATACTGGAGGTATGGGCGCGTATTGTCCCGCCTCCCTGGTTGACTCGCGTAAATTACAATGGATCGAAGAGAACGTTCTGCTCCCGACGGTCTATACGCTCAATCGCATGGAAACCCCCTTCAAAGGCGTTCTGTACGCCGGTCTGATGATGACCCCGACCGGTCCGCAAGTTTTGGAATATAACGCGCGGTTTGGCGATCCGGAATGCCAACCGCTCCTGTCGCGACTGCGTAGCGACCTATTTACTGTTATGCAAGCGACGGTGGACGAAGAACTTGATAAACTCGAGCCGCTCGATTGGGATCCTCGTCCCGCCGTGTGCGTCGTTATGGCAAGCGAAGGGTACCCGGGGTCTTATGCCAAGGGGCATGAGATTTTCGGTCTGGACGAGGTCGCTAAGACGCCAGACGTCAAGGTCTTTCATGCCGGCACAACGATCGACGCCTCCGGCGTTGTACGCACCAACGGCGGACGCGTCTTGGACGTGGTCGCGCTCGGCGATACCGTGGCGCAAGCCAAGGCAAAGGCGTATGAAGCGGTCAAAAAGATCAGCTGGAATGGTTCGTGGTATCGTACCGACGTGGCCGACAAGGAGATTAACGCCAATCGCTAAGGTAAATAAGGTTAATAGCGACAAGCGTTAGGTTTTTTGACGTTTTAAGTAAGACACGCGCGTGGTAGTCGCGTGAGGAGCGAAAGAGGAATGATCGAAGCGATTGAGCGATCTGTGCCGACATGGGACTATCCCAGTTACGAAGCGAACGAGCCGGTTGCGCTCTTTATTCCGTGCTTTGTCGACCAGTATAGTCCCGAGGCGGGTATTGCGGTAACTCGTGTCCTCGATAAACTTGGCGTAAAATACGAGTACCCCGAGGAACAGACCTGCTGCGGTCAGGCCGCTTTTAACTCCGGATACTGGGATCAAGCGCGCTCGGTCATGAAGCATTTTGCGGAAGTCTTTGGAAAGTACCGCATTATTGTAACTCCGTCGGCGGCGTGTGCCGCGATGTGTCGCGTTTTTTATCAGGAGGCGGCGCCCGATACGCTCGAGAGTTCCGTTGGCGCGCGCGTCTATGAATTTTCCGAGTTCCTCGTGAACATCCTTGGCAAAACAGACTTGGGCGCGCGTTTTCCTCAAAAGGTCGCATTGCACGTGGGCTGTCACGGTCGACGCGAATTGGGCATGGCCAAAGCGGCGGAGTCCTTACTCAAGGGAGTTAAGGACTTAGAATATATTCCAATTCCCAATGTCGAGGAATGTTGCGGGTTCGGCGGTACTTTCAGCGTTAAAATGTCCGGCACGTCCTTGGCGATGGGGCGCAAGAAGGTCGCTAATATCACAAAGGCTTACGAGCAGGGCGTGCGTGTGCTTGCGACGACTGATATGAGTTGCGCAATGCACTTTGGCGGTATTATTCGTCGTGAGCGGAAGGCGCCAGAGCTTCAGATCCGATACATCGCGGAGCTTTTGACCGACTAAACGCTCGACTTAGCGTTTAAACGGAGAACGTTATGCCGTTAGTAGACTTAACGCGAGTCATCCGTGAGGATATGTCTGTTTATCCTGGCGATCCCTACTTTGGTTCGCGCGCGTTTGCCGAGCATGCGTTGGACGGATTTCACGGCGCGTGTTATCAGTTGGGTTCTCATTTAGGAACGCACTTGGACGCGCCGTTTCACTATTTTATCGACGGCGAGTCGCTCGATAGCTTTCCGCTCGATTTCTTTACCGGCGACGCGGTTTGTCTTGACTTACGCGAAACGTTGCGCACGCGTCTGGCTACCTTAAAGCACAATAGTAGCGAACGTGAACGTCGCGTGGCGCTCGAACTTACGCCTAGCGATCTTCAGGGGTTTGAAGTCTATTTGGACTCCATTTCGATTATTCTTCTTTGCGTCGATTGGCATTCTCACTTTGGAGCGCCCGACTATTACACGTCCTTTCCGTCGATAACTCCAGAGACCGCCGACTGGTTGGCGGACTATCCTAAGCTTAGAATCTTAGGTCTTGAGACTCCGTCCCTTTCCACAACGCCTAGTTCTGAAATTAATTTAACACAAGAGATTAGGGGTGAGGAGCAAGACGCGTCTGCCTCGCAGTCGGCGACCACGGAACAGACTGCGGTTTCCGCTCAGGACGGTGAAGCGCTCTTTGACGCAGAGTTTTCTGAATATCTCCCGACGTCGCATGTGGCTGTGGAAGCGCCGCGTTTAACGTTAGACGTCGTCGCCACGCAGGAGCCGCTCAACGAGCTTGAATTGTGCGCCGACGCGGAATGTCATCGCATACTTTTGGGTCGTCGCCCACCGATTTTACCACTGGAAGGTCTGGTCGATTTAGAGCGTTTACCTTTGGTTCAAATCTCACCGGGGGAGCGCGCGGCGTACGACTCTTCGAAAGTCTTTGAGTTCTTTTGTTTTCCTTTACCGATCAGCGGCGCGGACGGATGTCCGGTACGAGCGGTGGCGCGTACGCAATCGGACGCTTGTCAAGGCGCTTCCTGCAACGAGTAGCGACATGACGTATAATTTTATCCATAAACGAGTTAGAAGCGTACGCGCCATGACGCTTGCGCTGGCGATCGGGTTGGTCGTTATGGCGCAATTTGTTTTTCAGAACACTGTAGCGTACGGTCAACGCGCAACGTTGCGTCCCGGCGGTGCGGCGTCGCGCGGCGTCCAGAACGCTAATCGCGGGGAATTAACGATTGGAACAGATCCCTTTGCCGCTCGTTCTAATCGTGAAGCTCGTAGCGAACAAGCGCCAGGCGTCGCCAGTGACGCAACTTTGACGAGCAGTGAAAGTGATATAGCTAACACGAGCGTAGGCGGCGAGTTAGACTATCCCGATATTGTGCGCTTTAATAATGGTCGCGTTCTAACATGTCGTGTGGAGGGAATTTCCGGTCGCACTGGCGCGACGTTGGCGACGGCGCAGGGGCAGGTTATCGTTTCTCTAACGGAGTTGGAATCGCTGGAAGTCGCCACGAGCGCGGCGTTTCTTTCGGGCGTTGCATGTTATGAATCCTGGGAGGAGTTGGGCGCGCGAGCGCAGTTGCAACGCGCGGCGTCTTACTTTGAGCAGGCTCGTGCGCAGTCCACGCGACGCATTGAGAGGGAATGGGCGACTGCGAAATTGGCGCAGGTTCGCCATGCGCTCGGCGATTATCAGCGCGCGGCGGAGGAGTTTTTTGTACTTTGTCGCGCGGACGGTTACACGGCGTATCTTTCGAGCATACCGTTGCGCTGGCAGAATCAGCGTCTAAGCTTTGGCGTGAGCGAGGGCGTTGAACTAGCCTCTAGCGCGCAGAAGTGGCTTCAGGAGCGTGAGAACCCTAGCGCGCGCCTTTTAGCGGCTTCGATCTTGCTCAATAGTTCGGGCGCCACGGGCGAGCGCGCGCTTGCGACGTTACAGGCATTGGCGTCGAGCGCCGGTTCCGACGAGAACGTCGACGAGGAGCGCACGATGCGCAATATATCGCTCTTAGCGACGGCGCAGTTATGGCGTCGTACGCTATTAAGCGGGGTCAAGGCGACGGACGTTGCGAAGTGGCGCGGGACGGTAACGCTTTTGCCCGAGCAGTTGCGTAGCGGTCCCTCGAGCGTTGTTGCTCATGGGTATAAGAGTCTCGGCATGGACGCAGAGGCGTTGCATTTCTTCCTGCTCAGCGGTCTTTTGGGCGCGCAGGATTACGAGACGTCGCGAGCGAGTTGTCAGGAGGCGAGCGCGGCGTTGGAACGACTCGGTCGCACGTGGGAATCGCAATGTCTGCGTACGGAAACCGAACGTCGTTATGAGCGTTGAGAGTCACAGCGACAGGAGCACAGTCATGAAAGTCAAACGGACGTTACGCATCGCGACGCAGTCGGTCGCGTTTTTGGTTTGTAGCGCGTATCTAGCGACGACGCCAATTGTTTCGCCGCTTTCGGCGCAGGAGCAGGCACACGAGGCGAGCGCTTCGGCGGAAGATTCGAGCGATTCAACAGCTGAGCCTGATTCGAGCGCGGTCGCGAACGAGGCGATTGATCGTTATTTATCGGGTGACGTCGAGGGCGCGTACCAGCTCTTTGAAAACAGTTATAAGTTGAACCCAGACTCCGATCCACCGGGCGTTCTTGTGGCGCTCTTGCACTCTCATGCGGGTCGTTTTGCCGAGATGCGCGCGAGTTTAGAGCAGACGGCGGAGGACTATCCCAGCGATCCGGAGGCGTATTTACAGTTGGCGAACGTCGACGTTCAGGAGCGCAGGCTCTTGGAGGCGGAACTACTTCTGGAGCGCGCCGATAGTTTAATTGAGACTTACGGTCAACTTCGCCCTGAGTCAAAGGCGCGCGCGACGTATCTCAAGGAGGAAGCGCTCACGACCCGAGCAATGCTCGCGGAGAAGCGCGGACGATATGACGTGGCCGCGGAGTTTACGCGCAAGTCGATTGAATTGAATCCCCAGAATCCCCAGGCGTTTTGGAATCTGGGCTATCTTGCGATGAAGCAAGGAGATTACGACGCCGCGGAAGAGGCGTATCAGAAGGCGTCGGAGTTAAATGAAGACTTGTGGCCCGGCTGGTTACAGACCCTGAGCGCATTGGATCGTGAGGACAAGGTCTCTGTGGCTAAGGGGCGTGTCGCTGGCTACTCCCAGAAGATTGAAGAGTGTTCCGCAAAGGAACGCGCTCAGTTAGCGCGACTGTATTTACGCTGGAGCATGGTGGAGGAGGCTAGTGCGATAATTAAGGAATTCGACGAGCGCAACGAGGCGCGTGAACTCGATCGTTGGTTGCTCGACGGGCTTTTGGCGCTTTATGCGAGCGACTACAATGCCGCGGAGCAAGCATATCGCAAAGCGGTCTTAATTGCGCCGGAGAACTTTGAGGCGACCAATGGTTTGGCGTTAGCGCTCTTGGATCAAGGGAATCGTGAGAAGTTAGTTCAGGCGTTGCAGATCGCCGCGCGCAACTATCGTGCGAACAGCGATAACCAGGAAGCGGCGGCCACTTACGCCTGGGCGCTCTTCTTGAGCGGTCGCACGCAGGAGGCGGACGCCATCTTTCAGCCGATGTTAAGTTCCGGAATGGCGCTGGCGACGATCGCATACTATTTGGCGGAAATTGCGAACCTTCGTGGCGATAAGGATTTGTCGCGCGATCTTCTGTCGTTAGCCTTGTCGCAAGAGGCGAACTATCCCAAACGTACGGCGGCGCTTGAACTTATGGAGATTCTCGACAATCCGAACCAGGAGCAGGAGCAGGAACAATCGCCGCTCGACGATTTCGAGGCGGATCCCTTTAATGAGGAAGAAAGCGAACAATAGCAGAAAAGCTCGCAAAGCGTTCGTGACGCTGTGACAAGCAATAGCGCGAGTTAAAAACGGAACGTCGGTTCAGAGAGATTGAGCCGACGTTTCTTTTTCGGAAGGTCGTGGGGTTAGGCGAATAGCGGAAACCGTGTTATTCTAGGGGGGCGTTTGAGCGAGCTTGGACGCTGAGATCCAGTTCGTTATTGTTAAATACGTCGGGGTCTTGATTTGCGTTGTCAGATAGTATGGATTGTTGCGTGGCGTTAGGGCTGTAATTGGGATTGTCGCGGTATGCCAGTGGGTTAGGGGTAAAGCCGACTAATATGAAGGCGAGGGTAGCCCAGCCGAGGATAACGCGCGTGACGCCGAGGGGTACGTTGTCATTTTGAGTCGGCGCGTGACGCAGTTTCGCAAAGAGAATCAGTAGTAGCAGTAGCGCCCAGTTCCAGCTGTTGGTCAGAACGACCGCGACGCAAGCGGTGAAATAGAGTAATTTAGAGACGATATAAGCGTTTTTTCTCAGAAGTGCATAGAAGACGTGACCGCCGTCTAACTGACTCACGGGAAATAGGTTGAGCGTTGTCAGGAGCAGACCGACCCACGCGGCGCTCGCGAGCGGGTGCATGAGGATTTCATGACGTTGTGGATCGTAGTGTAGTATTAATTTCGCAACCCATTGTAAAATCAGAGGTTCTCCGAATTCAAAGTAGCCGGGGATATCGTTGGGAAGTTCCAGCGCGCCAACCTCTTGAACATGGGAGAGCGCCATTCCGAGGACGAGAAACACGAGGGTTACGACCAGACCGGCGAGCGGACCGGAGACTCCGACGTCAAAGAGCGCGCGACGATCAGGGGTATTACCGCGCATAATGATAATCGCGCCAAAGGTACCCAGAGGGGGCAAAGGCGAGGGCAAAAAGTAGGGGAGCGAGGCGGGTACGCGGTACTTTTTGACCTGGAGAAAATGTCCAAGCTCGTGACAGGTCAGAATCGTCATGAGCGGTACGGAGAAGAGTAGGCCACGCAGGAGCTGACCGTCGCCGTAAAAGTAGACGCCGACGGCCGTTGTGGAAAGAAACGAGAGCAGATAACACAGCGCGGGTAGTAGCCAGAAGGGACGGTTGCGCCATTGATTGCGCGCGCGTTTCAGAAGCGCTCTCACGCGCGTCATTTGTCGGCTCCGGAGTGTGGCGAGGCGTTGTCGACGCGTTTTGCGAATTCCGCCAGTTCCGGCGACGCCATGGGCAGATTGGCAATATCGACGGTTTCTGGACTGTATCGCATCGCCATAAGTTGTGCGTGCTCACGTTCTTCGAGGGTTTTGAGTACCTTTTGGGACTCCGCGCAGGCGCAACGACGCTTGAGCGCTCGACCGCTGAGGAACAACGGCAGTCCCAGCGCTAGCATAAAGAACGCAAAGGCTCCGAAGACCAGTAGTAACATGGGGAGTATGTTTGGCGTCATGGAGAATTCCCAACGGCGTGCATTAGACTCGAGCGTAAGTAACGCACGCATAGGTTTTTGTAGCGTAGGACGGCAGGTTTTACTGCAACTTTTGACCGGAAAGTAATTCGAACGCTTCGATATACTTTTCGCGAGTTTTTTCGACAATATCCTCGGGCAATTGCGGCGGAATGGAGTTACGATCCCAACCGGACTGTAGCAGCCAGTCGCGCACGAACTGTTTATCGAAGGACGGCTGTCCTTTGCCGGGCTCATAGCGGTCGGCGGGCCAGAATCGTGAGGAGTCGGGCGTGAGCGCTTCGTCGATGAGGATCAGCTCGCCCTCGGCGGTGTGACCGAATTCGAACTTGGTGTCCGCGACGATAATACCGCGTTTGAGCGCATATTCACTACCGCGTTGGAAGATATCGAGCGACTTTTCCGCGAGCTGTTGCGCCACGTCGAGACCGACGCGTTGCGCGGTTTCCTCGAACGTTACGTTAATATCGTGACCGGTTTCTTCTTTGGTGGAAGGCGTAAAGATCGGTTGAGGCAGTTTCGAACTTTCGACCAGTCCTTCGGGTAGTTCGACGCCACAGACTTTGCCGTTGTTTTGGTATTCTTTCCATCCGGAACCGGAGAGGTATCCGCGCACAACGCATTCGATCGGCACGACTTTCGTTTTCTTACACAGGAGCGAGCGACCGCGGAAAGGTTCAAGGTCGACGCCTTGCGGAAAGGGCATTTCATCGACGTTTGTGGTGATCATATGATTTTTAACGCCGAGGGTTTTGAACCAGAATTCCGCCATCTGATTGAGAACCTTGCCCTTGTCGGGAATGCCGGTGGGGAGGATCCAATCGAACGCGCTAATACGGTCGGTGCTCACCAGGAGAATGGCGTCGCCGAGGTCGTAAATATCGCGGACTTTGCCACGTTTAGGATTGTAACCGGGTAGTGACGTTTGAAGAACAGCGGTGTTTGACATGGTAAATCGACTTTCGTAACAAAAGCGTCGTAAGTAGCGGCACACGACGTGAGCGTCGCACACGAGGACGTAGATATTATACTTAGAACCGCGAATAGGACAAGGACGCGTAGCGAACGTACGCCAGTGGAGGCGGAACGTGAAGGAAATAAAAAAGCCCGAACCGTTGTTTTTTTTGGGGGAAGGACGGTTCGGGCGCTGGGGGGATAGCGCGTCGACTCTTAGTTATCCCAATATTTTTCCGAGGCGGGCTGGTTTTCCAATAGCCAATCCTTAATGAACTGACGGTCGGGCACGAATTTTTCATTGACCTCGTCAAGAGTGGAGACGTCTTGCCCTACAATAAGTACGACGTCGTCGGGGTTAGCGTGACTGAGCGCCCAGACGATCGCTTCTTTTCGTTCAAGAATGATTTGCGCCTGTTTTGGACGTTCCAGACCGGTAATGAGGTCGTTTACGGCGTCTTGGGTTTGGGACGCCGGGTTATTTCCGTAAGTGAGCACAAGCGTATTGGAGTGTAGTTCAGCGGTGCGCGCCATGAGCGGGCGTTTTCCGCGGTCGGCGTCGCTGGGAGGACACAGAACGCAGAAGAGCTTGCCATTAGTCGTGGTCTTTTTGAGCGTAACGAGGGTTGATTCGAGTGTTTCAGCGGAGTTAGCGCGGTCGAGATAGACGCACAACGGCTGTTCTGAATCGATCTTCTCCATACGCCCCGGGATATATTCCACGCGTTCCACCCCTTTGACGAGGGTCTGCAGGTCGATTCCCCAGGCCAAGCCGAGCGCAGTGGCTTCTAGGCAGTTGTAAATATGTTCTTTGCCGATGATATTGACACGCACGAGCGCGGCTTCAGAGCCGGCGGCGATGTAGAAGGACTGCTCGCCGTTATTACTCTCCACGGGCGTGCCGTAGACGGAGCAAGCAGTCGGCTGAATACCGACGGTTAGGGTCGGATTGGAAATCAGATGTAGCGCGGCGTCGGTCACGCGATCGTCGACGTTACAAATCGCGATTCCGTCGGGCTTGAGGTAGTTGAAGATCTGCATTGAGACGCGGCGATATTTATCGACGGTCTTGAAATAGTCGAGGCGGTCGCGGCGAAGATTGGTCATACAGACGGCGTCGAATTCAACGCCGGCGAGACGTTTTTCCGCGAGCGCGACAGCGGTGGTTTCAATGATAACCGCGGCGCAACCGGCTTCTTTCATACGCAAGAGCAGGGGCGCGAGTTCCTCCGGTTGAGGGGTAGTTTCTTTTGTCGGGGAAAGAGTTACGCCGTCGTAGACTCCTAGAGAGCAGACCAATCCGACCTTCATGCCGGCTTGGGCGAGCGCGCCGCCGATAATATAGCATAGCGAGGTCTTACCGGAGGTGCCAGTCACGGCGACAGTCTTCATTGATTTAGCGGGAAAATCGCAGAACGCCTGGCAGGCGCGCGCGAAGACCGAGCGCGGGTCGTCGACGTAAATGACCTGAAAAAGGCTGTTTTGGCAGACGTCGTCGAAACGATGACACAGGTCGTTTTCCAGCGCGCTGTTCACAACCGCGGCGAGCGCGCCTCGTGCACAGGCGTCGTGCACGTCGCGACAGACTTGTTCGTAATCGGAGTCGTTTAGGCACACGAAGAGCGAGTCTTGTTTGACTTGATCCACGGTCTGCGTACAGGAGGCAACGAGCGTCTCACGGAAGGGCGCGACATTTTCGCACTCAAGCGCCGTGGAGAGCGCAATGCAAGAACCGTTCTTTGCTTCAATCGACGTCATGTGGAATCCTCGCGTGTGAGCGTCGCTTGTCCTCAGAGTTTATGGGAGAATCAACGGCGCAAGTCTCATACTAAACGCATTAGCGCGTACCGCTAACAGACGTTGAGATTATCGCGCTTTTTCTATAAATCGTCAATATCGAAAAGCCCAGCGCCGGAAGGTGAAAGAAAAAAAAGCAAGACTAGTCTAGACTTACGCTGGTAGAATTGTTTCTTTTGTTGCGGTTTGCTTATATTGCCTATTTTAATTATTTGGCGCGGTGAATTCGTGCTTTTTACAGAGTTGAAACTTCGTTTGCCTAGCGATATAATGGGCGCAAAGCTTTTGAACCGCCATGTGGAGCGGTAGCGCGATAGAACTTAACACAACGGCGCTAGCCGAGAAAGGAACAGACGATGCGACGACGAGACTTTTTACGAACCAGCGGCAACGCGGCGCTATTGAGTAGCGTAGCGGTCGGACTGAGCGCGGCGCAGTCGCGTGGGGCAGAATCGCCAGAGCCGACGCGGCTGGGTCCTAAGGGAGGCGGACGGTACCGAGTCGGTCTCATTGGGACGGGCTGGTATGGTAAGGTCGACCTCTTTCGCCTAATGCAGGTCGGCGACGTCGAGGTTGTGGGACTGTGCGACGTAGACGACGAGGCGCTTAATCAGGCGGCGGAGTTGGTTGCGCAGCGTCAGCCGGAAGTGGGCGTTCCGAAGAAGTATAAAGATTATCGTCAAATGCTTTCCGAGGGAAAGTACGATATTATCCTCATCGGCACGCCAGACCACTGGCACGCGCTGACAATGATTGCCGCGGTGGAGCATGGCGCCGACGTCTATGTTCAGAAACCGATCGGCGTCGACGTTGAGGAATGCTTGGCTATGACGCGCGTAGCGCGCGAACATAACGCCGTGGTTCAGGTCGGCTTGCAAAGGCGCAGTACTCCGCACTTGATTAAGGCAAAGAAGGAGATTATTGAAAGCGGCGCGCTAGGACACGTCGGTCAGGTCGAAATCTACAGCTATTACGGCGGTCCTGGAAAGGCGTTTACCCAAGAGCCAGAGACGCCTCCCGAGGGGTTTGACTACGAGATGTGGTGCGGACCGGCGCCTAAGTTGCCGTATTATCCCTGCCTGCGTCGTCGATCGTGGCGCCAGTTCATGGAGTACGGAAACGGCACGCTCGGGGACATGGGCGTGCACATGTTCGATATGGCGCGATGGCTTTTGGATCTTGGTTATCCGAAACGAATATTTTCTACGGGCGGTCAGTACGTCAAACGCGGCGGTATCAGTAATTGCAGCGATACGCAGACGGTGAACTTTGAGTACGACGACCTCATGGTAACGTGGAATCATCGCACGTGGGCGGAGCTTCCCGACCGTCGTCACCCGTGGGGCGGGTATTTCTACGGCGCCAATGGGCTACTGAAGGCGAGCGTCTTTGGGTACGATTTCCATCGTTATTACAGCGACGAGGTTCAAAGCGTCGACGTGCAAACGCAGTACGAAGCCTACCCGGAAGACCAGACAGAGCCGGGAATTGAACTGCATTGCGCTCAGGCGATTCGCGACCATATGACGGATTTCCTTACCTGTATTGCCGAGCGCAAGCGTCCACGGAGCGATATCGAGCAAGGCGCTATTTCCACGATTTGTTGCGTCCTAGGGAATCTTTCCATGAAGTTGGGACGCGCCTTGGAATGGGACGCGCAGAAGAATTGCGTGCGTAACGACGAGCAGGCCAACGCGCTCTTGGCGCGTGCTTATCGCGAACCGTGGCGTAGACCGTAAGAACTGTAAACTAACGCGTTTCGACCGTTCTTTGATTTATTCGGGCGTGGAGAAATCATGACAGAACTTTTTACGGAAAATTATCTGGCATGGATTGCGATCGCGGCGGTTTGCGTACTGATCGGTCATGCGGTTTTTACCGGCACGTCCAAGCGCGTCTTCTTTTTTGCCGGTTTTGGCGCGTGCGTGCTAGCGCTTGCGATAGGAGCGTATCTGGTCTTCTTCTTGCAAACGGATTCTAAATTGGTTCGTAAAACAATTTACGACCTGGCAGACGCCGTGGAGCACAACGACGTGGAGCGCGTCGTGGAGATGGTCAGTGCGACCGCGACGCGCACGCGTCGGATTGCGCGCGTACAGATGGCGTTAGCGGACGTGGAGCATACCAAGGTGACAGATCTCCATGTCGACGAGATCAATCGTTTGACGTCTCCTCCTCGCGCGCGCGTTCATTTTCGCGCGAGCGCCTCAGGCAAGGCGACGGGAATCGATAGCTATCCCTTCACGGTGTTAATAGAGTTTACCGCGGTGGAGTTGCGTCTGGAGCCAGACGGACATTGGCGAGTGACAGACAATTGTAGTTTTAACTATCCCGGCTACAGTACCACTGGGGACGGATACTAGGTGTTAGGCATCGTGGTAAGCGAATAGTATAAAACGCCGCGCTAGCGTGGCTATTTAACCAGCTAGCGCGGCGTTTTATTAGATTAGGGTTGTCGCGGCGTTGTGAAACGGCTTATGATTCAGTTGTACCGACGCCGTCGGTCTTGGGGGCTTGACGTTGAATTTTCTCCTTTAGTACGGCGATACGATCGCGCAGTTCAGCGGCGCGTTCGTACTCTTCCGCCGCAATAGCGTCGCGTAGCTGATTATTGAGGTAGACCATTTTCAGACCGCTGTCGGCGTCATGTTGGTTTTTCGGGGCTTTTCCAGCGTGTTGGCGCGAGCCGTGGATACTCTCCAATAGGGGCGCAATCAGGTCGAAAAAGGCGCGGTAGTCGTAGGCGCACCCGAATTTACCGGTCTTACGAAAAGTTTGAAAGTGCATACCGCAACATTCGCAGGTATTGAAGTCGGTGGAGACCAGATCGCGCGTGGCGTCGCGGAGGGAATCGTCTTCACCTTCCGAGGACGACTCTTCCGGCTGAAAACCGGCGAGATCTTCAAAGAGACTATCGGCAACGTCGTGAGCGTCTTGATTCCCATGGAGGTATTCATAAGCGTGTTCCGAACACAGATGTAACTCACGCGGCACGGCGTCAGTCATTTCGGTGATGTGGAACGTAGCGGTTCGATTACATTTTTGGCATTTCATTAAGTTCAAATCTCCTGGTCGTCGTCTGGCAAACGTAGCGTGAGCGACGTTCCTGTCTTAGTACGCTGAGCGCAAGCTTATTTTACACCCAAATAGTAAAAGCCGTAAAAAGAACGGCGAAAAAGGTGAAAATAATCGTCAGACGCTTCAGACGACGCTGTTAAGATACGCAAAAGATTGAGTTTTGTCAAGACGACCTGCGTTCAAAATCGCACGACGACGGTCACCTTGGCGAAATTTCTTAGGCTCGGTAGAAGACGCGATAATTTCAGGCGTCGTTCCTCTGAAGTCGTTCGTTCTGTTGAGTACGTACGTTTCCTCAAACAATACGCCTATTTTGTGAAAGCGATATCAGCGTTCAGTCAGGATCTGCTACGATACCGTTTCGATTAACCCCACAATCCAAAATCGATGATTGAGATTTACCGATCTAAGAGACGATTGAAGGCGCGCTGGTATGCCTCAAGGGTTTTCTGTGGAGTCCACGCCTGCGCGCGTGTCAACGCCTCCTTTCTTTTCTTGGCATAATAGGCGTCGTCGTCCCAGAGTCGGATAATCTCTTTGACCCAGGCGTCGACGCCAGCGCGTGTTGGAGGCATAATCGCCGTCTCTGGAGCGTATTCCTTAGGAATATCTAATAACGACGCGGCGTCGCCTAAGACTTCCGGTAAAGCGCCGCGAGTTGAGGCGACCACTGGAACGCCGGCAATCATAGACTCAGCGCCGACGCGACCAAAGCTTTCTAGAAACAGCGATGGAACGAGCGTAATCTTCGCCAGACTATAAAAATCACGTGGCAAGGGCGTATTGCGCGCTTTAAACACTGTGGGATTGGCCAGAAGCTTCCTATCAAAGCGCGATAAATCGTGACCGGTCGCGCTTGCCTCTATCACCAGAAATGGGACGTCATTGCGCAGTTCCGAAATTCGTTCGACGAGCCGAGAGAAGAAAAGGGCGCCTTTACGTAGTTCCGGATTAACAAAGAGCACGTAACGTCGCTCCATGACGGCTTCAGGGGAAACTATCTTACGCCAATCGATCACCGGAGGCGCGACCAGCGCCTCAATACCCAGCGTACCTCGGTAATAACCGGCGGCATAGTGTGACGGTACGAGTACCAGGTCGGCGTTTTGAAAATAAGTCGAGTCTTGGTATGAGAAATTTTGTAACAATATTACGACTTTTGCATTGTGTCGTTTAGCTATTTCTATCATTTCCGCGCCAAACCAATACCCGCCATAGGTTAGCACGATTTCAGGCTTGGTTTTCTTCAATGTCAAGTCAAAAAATTCCAAGAATGCACGACCGATACTAGAGTTAGGAATTTTTTCTGATTGTACAGGCGAAAATACTATCGACTTGATTCGACCGTCAAAGAAAGAGCGAATAGAATAATCAGGACTAGAGGAGGGCGCGTGTAATCGCTCGACGCCATGGATTCCGTGAAGTTCCAAAATGGCGTCGAGCGAAGCTTGCCGGTTATAATCCATGGCGTCCGCGCAAAAAGTTGAGACGTCGTCGCCTTGACGCGACAGCGCGCGCAAGAGCTCCCGTACCGTTATCGACGCGCCATTGGATTGATCTAAGTAAAAATGCCAAGAGGCAAATAATATCTTAGTCATCGCGTTGACGTGAGAGATTGATCGAGTCTGTTGGCAGAAGCCACGGTATGCCGTCAATACGGTAGTTCGCCAATTTTGCGTAGCAATGTCATGGTCTTCTCCACTTCCTCCGCGGAATAGCCGAAGTAGAGACGCTCTTGAAAGTTCCAGTCAGAGGGGGATTCGCTAAAGGATTGAAGTTGTTGTTGATATTTCTGATATTGCTCCTCGGCATATTTTAAAAATTCCGTATACGCAATACGTGTTGTTATCGCATATTTACCATGTTCGTCGTTTAAGATTGCGCCTGCGTCTAGCGAGGGACACATAATACGAGCACAATTATCACGAAAACGATAAGCTGCTTGTGCATCAGGGTCTCTTGTGTCGTGAAGAACGGGAAGATAACCAAATCCTACGCCATTTTTAGCGGCTAATATCAAGTCTTCATCATGCGTTTGCATGAGCTCTTGATATTCTTTCGTGCGTTCCAAAACTTCTTCTATACAAAGCTTCGGCATAACCTGAATAACAATGATAATCACATAGAACAACGGGTCTTTTTGTTTCAGTTCAAAATCCAAGTCGTGAGTCGGTTTGAAGTTCGGATCTTCTTGTGCCAATAGTTTTAGACGGTAAGCAATTCGTGCTTTCGCCCAGAGCAAATCGTTGTTGGAATAAACAGCCATGTAAACGTTTAACGCTTCCTCGTATTGACCGTTCAACTCCAGTGCAAGTCCTAATTGTTTTAAAAGAATATGAAAAGCCATACCACTGTGATGATAACCTGCGGTATTGGTATTGGTATTGTCATGCAGACCTTGGGATTCCCAAGGTTTTAGACTTGCTAATTGTTCCCTCAGATACTCGACGGCCCCGGCATAATCCTTTTGATATTTATATAATCCAAACTTCCCGCCAAACGGGAAAGTATAATGTTCCCTCCCGACAAATTCAGTATAATTAAGTTTTACTAATATGTCAAAATCTGAAATATAATCAGGATCTGACCTGGATTTGCGACAATTCCAGTATTCCTGATCAGCCTCTTGGAGAATCTCTTCTTCACTCTTGATAGGTTCTTCTGCTAAAACTTGTGCGTCACAAGACAAGTATTTCGCAACGTTATTATCGCAACATGACATGACGCCCAATACAAATGACGTCAAGACTAGTAAAATATAATTTATGTGTCTAGGCGTAAACATAGTATGCTCCCGTTTCTTGAGGAAGGAGGTTCGACAGAGGACAAGACTCCACTCATCGTGTCCCCTGTAGACCACCGAAATGATTTAGATTAATCCAGTATCCCACATGCCATTTGCTCTCGATGTGCCAGTAAGCTACAGTAACTGGACCATCCTGACCACTAAAAATTCCATTATCGTGACCTAACGACGCAGCGTTAGAACCAGCGTAGCACGAATGAGCAACCACTGCTCCTAAATGATACGACAACACCTGAGCGATACCCCATTGTGAGTCGTTATTTGGATTATTACCAGAGCCAAATGAAGAGGAAGGAGCGCTATAGTATATGGTCCAGCGTGGACCCCAAAGAATATCTAAAGGGTTATTCGAACCGGCTTGAATACCGATAGCGTTATTGGAGTTATCAGTGGGAATGACGCCATGACTGATGAAATACATTCCATGCAGATATTTCTGCGCCGAAAGGTATTGAATCTGGTTGATGAAATCGTGTTTTGCCAGAGTTGCGTCGTAAAAGTTATACTGATAGTTATCGAAAGTGACAACACTAAATCCGAGGCTTTCAAGGGCGGTAAGGTTCAAATAATAGCCAAAAGTATCTAGTTCATCAGGATCATAACAATATGCGGCGAAGATTGTATTGGGCACGGAAAAGATAGAAGAATAATTTTCTGATAAAACATCGCTGGACAAAAGCGACGAAACAGTCTTCGTCGTTCCATCGAACAACTCGATTTGTGCATTCTCCGAGCCGGAGGCAATTGTCAACCAGCTGGTATATTCATTCAGTTTAAGTCCTGCGGTGGCTGCAAGCGACTCGATTGAACAACCGTCGCTAGGAGTAGCGCTTGCAATATCCTGCTGATTGTTGCGATTAATAGTCCAGTGACTGAGCGTTATCCGTACCGTTGCGACGTCATAGCAGTAATTGTCGATAGCATCGGGCATATTGGCGTTATAAGCCAATATGTCGAAACTGAAAGTATACGTTTCGAGACTATCAATGAGTATCGCTTCCGCTGTCATTCTCAGGGATATTTCGCCTGTATCGGCGTCTATCTTGAAGTAATTAGCGTAATCAAAGTCGTCTGCAAATTGATACTTAACATTAGCAGAGGGCGCTTGGATCTGCGTCCGAAAGTTGAGCGGGTCATTGAGCGCCGCCTCGACTTTTATGTATGAACGATAAAAGTCCTGTTGTGAGTTGTTCGATATATCCGACTTAAATTCCGGTTTGTCGTAGAGCGTGATTGTGTAAGAGGCGCCGTGTGGGTCGATGACGGAGTTAGAGGAAGAGGTTACGTTAAAATGGATTGTTAGCGACTCATTATTTTCATTGAGTCCGTCGTTGATGGTTCTAATCTGAAACATCGCCTGACCAGAAGCGCCAACGGTACATTGTAATACGCAGTACAAGTAGTCAATATCGTCAACGGAGCTAGCAGCTCCACTGAGCGTGATCGTTACGACGTCGCCGGGACACGCGCCCGACGTCCATAAATAGACTGTATCGCCCTCAACAAAGGAGACTCCACCCGAAAGCGTGGTGTTGATGACGTTGCCGCCCGAACCGCCTGTTCCCCCAGAACCGCCCGAGCCGCCGGAATTACCAGTTCCACCGGAAGAAGTTCCGCCTGAACCACCGGAGGATGAACCTCCAGAGCCACCGGAGGACGATCCGCCGGAGCCGCCGGAACTGTCGCCGCCGGATGAAGTCATAGCAACCGGATTCAGATCTCCATCAGCCTCGGAATCATCTAAGGTCTCGCCCAGGCTCAAAGGAGTCACTTCGAAGGAGGAGTTATCTAGCCATTCAACTTCTTCATCAGCGTCGAGCTCAGCAGAACAGACCGCCATTTGTTCCCACATCAAATCAAAGGCGTCGCGTGTCGCTTGATCAATGGGAGAGAAGTTTTCGTTGAAGTTGGTTACAGAGACCGTGCCACAGTCGTCCTCGGCAGACGCGAGGACGGCGCTGACGTCAATAACAGAAGCCGACGTTGAAGAGTGGTCGTCCGATATTGCCGTCTGCAGTTCGTCACAGCCTGGACAATTGGATACAGAAAGAAGCATCCGAGCCTCTAGATCTTCGACTCTCAACGTTCTATGTTCAGTAATGTTAGTTGTACGAGAAGATTTTCTGCTGATACGGCTCAAATGTAACATGACATATCCTTCGCTGTCGGTCATGCACGTTCTGTTCATCGTGTACGTTCATAACGGGCTTTCGGTTGACCACGATAAGTTCAGCTCAGAAACCAGAGCGACTTAACACTGGCAGTCACTGCACGCGCGATTGGCGTGCGACCTGCTCCTTGTTAAATCACGTAGCGTCGCGACTCCACTTTATCTATTTTGATTATATCCACACCCAAAGTATGTGTCAATACCAAGAAGAGAATTATCTGTAATGGTTGCGTGTATACTTCGTTCAGCTGTGCTCTCTTTGGCAATGGAGTTTTCCTGGGGTTCAGACAGGGAAACCACATGATGAATACTTATGCCTTGAGAAGTTTCAAAGTCTCGCGGAGGGACGCGTGTCTTTCAGTTCGCGTCGTTCGCAACGACAGGACAACACGGGTACGGCATTCCGATGCAGTTAATCGTATCGTACGTCGCGAGTCTTAGCTGTTCGGGGCGCTGTGTCGACAATCCCCGAATGAAAGGGTTCTTTTCGCGCCTAAAAATGGAGATGGACGAGCAAACTCAGCATCCAAACGAACGATGAGAGGGTAGTGTCGCAAGTCTCTTCTTTCGATATGTGTCTTCATACCACAATCGTATCGGGAGCGCATTGGCAATTCAGCTGGGGGAACTTCCACCAAGCGTCTGGGAAGCCGTCGCTAGTTGACGAACTGTCGCACGAAAATCTCCGTGCTTTCTTCTTCGTTTCGTTACGCTACGAAAAATGCACGGAGACCATTAAGCGATTGACGGCGTTGTTTTGACGAACAGATCTTGACGCCCTCTTAATG
Organism: Planctomycetia bacterium; assembly: GCA_030537455.1. Classification (GTDB taxonomy): domain Bacteria; phylum Planctomycetota; class Planctomycetia; order Pirellulales; family Thermoguttaceae; genus RUG369. The sequence continues at coordinate 74,183 of JAUNMR010000010.1, forward strand.
ACACGTCTGTAAACTGGCGTCTTCGATATTCCGTCAATACGGTAATTCGCCAATTTTGCGAAGTAACGTCATGATCTTATCCATTCTCTCCTTTGAATAGCCATGGAGGTGGAAAAGTATGCTAATTTGGTCGTCTCCATTCTCTTTCTCGTTCCAGAACTTGAGCCAATGCTGATACTCCTCTTCGGCATATTTAAGAAATTCCCCATACGCAATACGTGTTGTTATGACATATAGACCATCCTCATCTGTTACAATTGCACCCGGATCTAGTGACGGGCACATAATTCGTGCACAGTTATCACGAAATCTATAAGCGGCAAGTGCGTCGGGGTCGCCCCAATCGTTGGGAACTGGCAGATATCCACTGCCATTCAAACCTTTTAAATTTGGATCTCGTTTCTCAAAGATCGCTTGGAATTCTTTGGTACGTTCGAGAACTTCGTCAATGGGAATCGTTGGCATATTCATATTGACGATGTTTACGACATTAATGAATGGATCTTGATCTCGTAGTTCAAAATCCAGGTCTATAGAAGTCTTGAAATTCGGATCTTCTTGCTTCTTCAATTTCACACGGTAAAGAATTCGTGTCTTCGCCCAGAATAATTCGTAACTGGTGTATACCGCCATGTATACGTTTAACGCTTCGTCATACTGACCGTTCAGCTCCAGCGCCAGACCTAATTGTTTTAATATGAGATGGAAAGTCGGTCCGCTGTGGTGGTAGCCAGAGTAAGGACGTTCTTTAATCGGGTTATCGTGTAACCCTTTGCATTCCCAAGGTTTTAATTTGCTTAATAGCTCTTTTAATCGAGCAATTTCATCATCATATCCATCCTGTCGCGAATACTTTGTGAATGCATAGCCATTGGGAGTGGTGTAATGCTCTCTTCCAATATGCTGAGTATAATTCAAGTGATGAAGTGGATCAAGCCGTCCCTTATAATCGATACCTGAACAGGTCTCTTTATATTCTCTGTATTCACGTTCTGCGGCTTCCAGGATCTCCTCTTCGCTCATGATAGGTTCTCCAGCAAAAGCGGAGAGTCCTCCTAGGTGAAGAGTATCAACTATACAATTGTCGTTGTATGACATTAGAATACAAACCAATGCCAATGTCACAGACAATACGTAAACTAAACGCTTGGATGCATCCATTGTAAACTCCTTATGTTCAGGCGTTGACTGGACGAGGACCTATTTTGTCCCTTGGAACCCGCCTAAATGGTTTAGGAGAGCCCAACGTCCCTTGTGCCAATTCTCTTCTATTTCCCAGTACGCAACAGTAACCTCGCCTGCTTGACCGCTAAACATGCCATTGTCGCTACACAAAGATTGTGCATTGGAACCTGCGAAGCACGATTGGGCTACCACTGCTCCTAAGTGATACGACAACGCCTGGGCAATACTCCATTGTGAGTCGTCGTCGGAAGCATTGTCTGAGCCAGACGAAGAATCATTTCGATAGTTTATCCTCCACCGTGGTCCCCAACTAGTTTCCGAGGGATCCTCTGAGCCGGCAAGTATTCCAATAGCGTTATTCGAGTTTTCATCGGGAATGACGCCATGACAGACGTAATACATTCCATGCAGATACTTATTCGACGAAAGTTCTTGAATCTTGCTGATGAAGTCATGCTTTGCCTTCATTCCTTCGTCGAATTTATAATTAGTATTGTAGAATGCTATGGTTTTAAAGCCGAGACTGTTAAGAGCGTCATAGTTCTTATCGAATCCAAAGCCACTTATCCTGACGACAGGATTAAAACAATATGCCATGAACATTGTATTGGGCACAGAAAAGATAGCTGCGTTATTTGCCGCTAATATGTCGTCGAACTCAAGCGCTGAAACAGTGGTCATCGTTCCATCGAATAATTCGATTTGTGCGTTTTCCGAGCCAGAGGCAATTGTCAACCATTGGCGATACTCGTCTACATCCAAGCCGACGGTTGTAGCAAGTGATTCGAGTGAGCAACCGTCGCTAGGAGTGGCGCTAGCTGTATCCTGGTTGTTGCGAACAATACTCCAGTGACTGATCGTAACCTGTACCGTTGCGACGTCATAGCAGTAATTATCGATGCTATCGGGCATATTGGCGTTATATGCCAATATGTCGAAACTGAAGGCGTAAGTTTCACCACTTTCGATAAGTATTGTTTCCGCTGATTTTACCAGAGATATTTTACCCGATTCGGAGTCTATCTGGAAATAACTAGCGTAAGCAAAGTCGTCTGCAAATTGATACCGAACGTCAGCAGAGGGAGCTTCAATCTTTGTTCGAAGCTTGATCTTAGTCTCGACCGGAGCCACGTCTTTTACGTAGGAACGATAAAAGTCTTTCTGAGTATTGTCCAGTATGTCCGACACAAATTCCGGCTTGTCGTAGAGCGTGATTGTATAAGAGGCGCCGTTTGGGTCGATGACGGAGTTAGAGGAAGAGGTTACGTTAAAATGGATTGTTAGCGACTCATTATTTTCATTGAGTCCATCGTTGATCGTCCTAATCACAAACATCGCCTGACCAGAGCTATCAACCGTACATTGCAACACGCTTTGCGCGTAATCAATATCGTCAGTAGAACTTGCGGCTCCACTGAGCGTGATTGTTACGACGTCGCCGGGACAAGCGCCCGCCGTCCATAAATAGACTGTAGCGCCCTCAACAAAGGAGACTCCGCCCGAAAGCGTTGTGTAAATGACGTTGCCACCGGATCCGCCAGAGTCGCCAGTACCGCCGGAAGAAGATCCGCCCGAGCCTCCTGAGGAAGAACCACCGGAGCCGCCAGAGGACGATCCGCCTGAGCCGCCGGAGGTATTCCCGCCCGAGCCGCCGGAACTGTCGCCGCCGGATGAAGTCATAGCAACCGGGTTCAGATCTCCATCAGCCTCGGAATTATCTAAGGTCTCGCCCAGGCTCAAAGGAGTCACTTCGAAGGAGGAGTTGTCAAGCCATTCAGCTTCCTCGTCAGCGTCGATCTCAGCAGAACAGACCCCCATGTGCTCCCACATCAAATCAAAAGCGTCGCGTGTCGCTTGATCGATGGGAGAATCGACGTCGTGGGTATTGGCAACGGAAACCGCAATGCCCTCGTCCTCACTTGACGCGAGTACGGCGCTGACGTCAATAATAGAAGCTGACGTTGATGATTGTTCGTCTAATATTACCGTCTGCAGTTCGGTACAGTCTGGACAATTAGATACAGAAAGAAGCATTCGAGCCTCTAGATCTTCGACTCTCAACGTTCTATGTTCAGTAACGTAGTTTGTACGAGAAGATTTTCTGCGGATGTGGCTCAAATGTAACATGATATATCCTCGCTGTAAGGTCATGCACGTTCAGTTCATCGAGAACGTTCATTGACAGCGTTCGACAGAACGCGATAAGTTCAGCTCAGAAACCAGAGCGACTCATCGTTGATCGTCGCCGCATGGTCGATCGGTACGCGACCTGTTCCTTGCTAAGCAACACAGCGTCGCTACGCCATATTATCGATTTCGATTATAGGCATTCCCAAGTAAGAATCAAGACCAATAAAGTTTTGTTTCAGTTCCTATTCGTAACGCCTCACTGTGATTGATTGTAAAGGTAAAGAAAATCAAGACATAACCTAAAAGATAGTTCGCACTTCTTTATACAGATTTTAAAGCGCGTATTTGTTACAAAGGAGGCGTCTGAAGGCAATGAACGATTGTATCGTACAACACTCCAGTGACAGTTCTGAGAGAAAACGTGAGTATGTTTTTTTTCTCAGTGATGAATCTATCTTCTGTTTTTATTTAATCTTTGATCTTGTGCATACAATTGGCTCAAAGATTGTGAATGACGTCGACTTCGCTCGCTTTTTTAAATAATTCACGAAACGCCTTCCTATTCTCTGTTTGATTATCGAGACGTCAAATGGAATTATTTTGATCGACCCACTCTGACAAGAGGAACACGAACTGTATCAAGGGGCGATTCGAGCGACGTCTTATTGTGAGGCGTTGCGGAGGAACGTACGGTTCTGATAAGCATGTCCTCGCCCGTAGATCGGAGGGTTTAAGATCCAATACACATATTTGTGGGGCTGGCGCTGAAATATGTTTTCAGAAAGTGGTTACTATGAAACTTCTTCTGGTAAAAAGTCGAGGCTGTGGTTATAATGACGTGAAAGCGCGTTGTACTTCTGGCGTCCGGTCGTCAGAGCACAACGACGCCGACTGCGTAGTTGGACACTGGAAGTTATGGCAGAATTTGAATCGTCCGTGACAAGCGAGCTTTTGCACAAGACGCTGTTGTCGACATTTGGTTATAAGGAGTTTCGCCCTTATCAGGAGCAGATCGTGCAGGCGATCCTCATGGGTCAGGACGTTTTGGCGGTCATGCCGACCGGCGGCGGTAAGTCGTTGTGCTATCAGCTTCCCGCAGTTTTGTGCGAGGGGGTGTGCGTAGTGATTAGTCCGCTACTGTCCCTCATGAAGGATCAGGTGGACTCTGCCCTGCAGAATGGCATTAACGCCGCGACGATTAATTCCACCACGAGTACGGGAGAATGGCGCGAGACCATGCAGCAGTTGGAGCGCGGTCGGCTCGATCTGCTCTATATTTCCCCGGAACGGTTTAATACCGATAGCTGTATTGAGACCCTGCAGAACGTGCCTGTCGGATTCTTTGCGGTGGACGAGGCGCACTGTATCTCGCAGTGGGGACACAATTTCCGAAGCGACTATCTTATGCTCTCGCGAATAATTAAGGAGTTTCCGAACAGCCCGGTCGCCGCCTTTACCGCTACTGCGACCGAGCGCGTGAGCGAGGATATTATTAAAACCTTAGGACTGCGCAAGCCATATTGCGTTCGCGCGTCCTTTGACCGACCGAACCTGTTATATCAAATCGAATATAAAGAGTCTTTTCATGAACAACTTATGGCGTTTCTGCAGACCGCGTCGGATCAGTCTGGCGTGATCTATCGTGCGACGCGTCGCGGGGTAGAGGAGACGACGGAGTTTCTCAAGGAGCATGGCTATAACGCCGCGGCGTATCATGCGGGTCTTTCGGATTCAGAGCGCGTGCGAACTCAGGAGAAATTTGCACGTGACGAGACTCCGATTATTGTGGCGACGGTGGCGTTTGGGATGGGAATTGACAAGTCGAACGTACGTTTTGTAGTTCATGGCGAGTTGCCCCACGATATCGAGAGTTATTATCAAGAGACAGGTCGAGCAGGTCGCGATGGGGCGACGTCGCGGTGTCTTTTGTTTTATGGCTATCAGGACATAGCGATTCAGCGTAGTTTTTTGTCGCAGTACACAGACGTTTCGGCGCGCGAGGCGGCGGAGAGTCGTCTTGTGGAGATGATACGCTTTGTTGAGAGCGACGGATGCCGACGCGCTAATCTTTTGAGATATTTTGGCGAGGTCTATCGTCCGGCTTCAGCGTCGTCAGAGGACTCCGGTCCCTTTAACTGCGGGGCGTGCGACCACTGTTTAGGTCTGGCGGATCGCATTGACGCGACAATTGACGCTCAGAAGGCGCTTTCTGCCATGGCGCGTACGAATAATCGGTTTGGAATTGCTCATCTTACGAATATTCTGGTCGGTCAGACGGACGAGAAGATCGAGCGATACGGTCATAACAGATTACCAACCTTTGGCGTCGGCGCTGACCGTTCGAAGAGGTATTGGGCCTATTTGATTCGTTCCCTTTTAACGCAGGGCTATGCGACGTTGTCGCAGGACAAGTATCCTGTGCCACAGACGACTGCGCTGGGATGGGACGTCATGCGTGGAAAATTGCGCGTGACAATTCGCAAAGCGCCCGACGCGAAGGAACGACGACAGCGTAGCGCTGCGCGCGTTAAGACGACTAACGCCTATGACAAAGACACGCTCGGCGGAAACGATCGTTTGCTCTTTGAACGTCTGCGCGTTGTTCGAATGGAACTGGCGCGCGCCGCGTCGTTACCGCCCTATATGATCTTTACCGACAAGACGCTCATTGACATGGTCTATCTCAAGCCGCAAACGGAGGAGGATTTTCTCTTGGTCAACGGCGTGGGGCAAAGACGAATGGAGAATTACGGCAAACGCTTCCTCGAAGCGATTCGTGATTTTATGAAAACTAATTCGGAATAACGCAGATATTTACGAGAGCTTAGCGATACTCACGCTGAAACGGCGTTGCATGAGCGAAATAAAGAGCGCAGACTTCCCTAGCTATCGCGGGGCGTCTGCGCAAGTCGTGTTAATCGTGGATTAGCGCGTGTCGGCTAGACTACGGCTTGATCTTAGAGACGGTATCCGCGGCTTGTTCCAGGAAGGATTTGAGATCTTCCAGACCGTCGCCGAGTTTGGTGTTCAGGAAGACGTCGACCGCTTCGCACGCCATCCAGTCGCCCCAGATCATCGCGCCCAGGCACAGGACGTTCGCGTCGTTAATGGCGCGACACATCTTGGCGGCGAAAACCGACTCGACAACGCCCGCGCGAATGCCGGCGAAACGGTTCGCGATTACGTTCATGCCCATACCGGTGCCGCAAAGCAGAATACCGCGTTCGCCTTCGCCGCGTTGGAGCGCCTCACACGCCTTAACGCAACTTTCGTAGTATTGGATTTCGGTGTTCTCTTCCGACGCGCCGTAGTCGATGACTTCATGACCGGCTTTTTTGAGGTGTTCGACAATGGCTTTACGGAGCGACAGCGCAAAGGGGTCGGCGGCGAAAACGATCTTCATAACAAACTCCTAAGTCTAGGCAATAGGTAATTAATCGGTGTAATAACAAGACGTCATGACGCGAATTCCTTGGAACCGGTCGCGGCGTTTTCGGCTATTTTACCAAGGAGCGCTACAAGATTCAAGTGAAAAATACACGCTGGTCTGTTTAAAATCATAGACGACCGATTGGTCACATTTGCACGCGCGCATTAATGGTTCATACGTTCTGACGTATATTGAGAGAAGATGAAAATATTAGTCGCAATCAACCAATCCCGAGTACTTTACGATTTCAAGCGCGAGGTCGTTGAGTCCTTTGCCTCATTGGGTCATGACACGCTCTTGTCCTATTTACCGGACTTTCGCGGTTCCTACTTTGAACAGCGCCAGTTTAAAATTATCCCGGCGCCGCTGGAGCCGCGAGGTATGAACCCGATAAAGGACGCAAGGCTCTATCGGTATTATTGTCGCCTACTCAAGCGGGAGCGTCCCGACGTTGTCTTTACCTTTACGATCAAACCGAACGTCTATTGCGGTTACGCCTGTCGGCGTCTTGGAGCGCCCTATTGGGGGACGATCTCCGGTCTTGGCGAGGCGGTACATGCGCGCGGTCCTTTGGGCGCGCTTTCGACCTGGCTGTATCGTCAGGGGCTTTGCGGCGCGCGCGGAGTCTTTTGTCAGAACGACGCGATTGTGGATTTCGCTCTCCAGCACGGCTTGACGACGCCGGAGCGTGTGATACGCGTCAACGGCTCGGGCGTGAATTTGCAGTATCATACGTATCAACCGTACCCGAGCGAGGAGGACGGCGTGAAGATCCTACTGCCCGCGAGACTCACGCCCGCGAAGGGAGTGCGCGAGTTTCTCGCGACCGCGCGACGGTTCCATGAACGCGAACCGAATGTGCGCTTTCAGATCATGGGCGCGCCGGAGACGGGCAGTAGTCTATTTGAAACGGTACAGAGCGCGGCGTTGCGCGGCGAGATTGAGTATTTAGGATATCAGACCGATCCGCGACCCTATTACGCAAGCGCCAGCGCGGTGGCGTTGCCGAGTTATCACGAGGGGCTTTCGAACGTTCTTCTCGAGGGCGCCGCGACGGGTCGACCGCTTCTGGCGTCGAACGTTCCTGGCTGTGCTGAAACCTTTATTGAGGGGCAGACCGGATTCGGCTTTGCCGCGCGTGACGCGCAGGCGTTTTGCCAGGCGGTGGAACGATTTGTGCGCACGCCACGTTTTGAGCGCGAGTCAATGGGGCGGCGCGGGCGCGAGTATGTCGCCGCACGGTTCGACCGTCGCGAGGCGGCGCGCGTCTATGTAGCGGCTCTTGAGGGAATTAATCGCTAAGCCGATCTTCGGAGCTCAGTGGGAGGGAGAGTCTTGCAGGCGTGAAACCAGGAGGTTTAGCGCAAATAGGAAGCAATGCAAAGAATCCTGTGAGTTAAACCGACTTCGGGGCGGTTTGACTCGGAAAAAAGGGAAAGATTTGGCAAATATAGAGGCGAAAAAAGACTCAAGTTTTCATCCCAGGAGCACGATAATAAGAACGCTGACTCTCCCGAAGATCAAACGCTGAGTTTTGGGAACGCGCGGAGCATGGATAACCGCCAGAGTCATCGGCACACGGATGTAACGAGGCTTTTGAGATGAACCGCAGGACGACTTTATACGGCTTAGGAATTGCAGCGACGCTGTCGTTCCTCTTTGTGTTCGTATTTAGCGAACTGAAGAACGGTACGCCCCCGTTGCGCGCGGACGTACTGAGCGAGGCAGACGCGTGCGCTCCCCCTACGGTTAATTTTCTCACGAACTACCAAGAGGCGCGACGTCGTGCCAGCGACGAAAATAAACCGACTCTACTCTTCTTTATGTCGGATCAGTGTCAATATAGTCGCGCTATGCTAGCAGACGCCTTTAGCGACCCGGAAGTGGAGAAATTGGCGCAACAGTTCATTTGCGTGGAGATCGATATGAACGACCCGCGAAATGAGGAGCTTTGCGACTCTTTTAATATTGTGGTCTCCCCCACGGTACAGTTCACCACCTCCTACGGCGATCCGCTGCAGCGCTTGCCTAATCGTCAGTCAGGCGAGCAACTTGCCGATCAGATGCAGGAGGCGCTCAACTCGGTGGCATGGTGTGCAAGACGCATGGAAGGCTCGCTGATTCGACGCTAAACGTACGCGCGTCAGTGGCGTGGAGCGAATACAATTACAAGAAAATACGCGCGATCGCGTCAATAGCGGTCGCGCGTATTTCTTTTGAGACGCGGCGATTTTGCGTCTGACGGTTGGTGTGTTTCTTCCCGCGAAATTAGTTTTCGCGTGGCGTTTCGTTCTCAATGTCGACGTTCTTGTCGCGCGTTTTTGGGGCGCTGAAAGCGAGATACGGATTGCGATGCATTTGTGTAGTATAGTTAAATGGTATAGCGGCGTTTGAGTATTTTGTGAACGCTAACATTAACGCGCCGGGGTAAGGTCGTTCTGGCTTTGGTTCGTTGGGATCGTTGGAGGGACGGCTTTTGTGCGAAATGGCGTGTAGAACCGAGTCGAGCCGACGGCGCTGGGTGTAGTATTCAAACGCGACGTGATCGTAGAGATTCAGCTGGCGATTGGCTTGTATGAGCTTTTTAACCCAGGCGTCGAGCGCCTTGACAGAGCGAACCTCTTTGCCGTGCGCTAGTTGTATATGCAACTGTTTTTCCTCTTCGGTTGGGTCGAGTTGAAAATGCTCGAGACTATTGAGTATAACCTTAGCGCGCATAGCGACTTGTAGCTCTTTCTTAGCGACGGAAACTTGGTAATTGCTCTGGCGATAGAGCATGAGTTTGTCAGGTAGAACGTAAATTTTGTGTTTGAGTCCAATGCGCGACCATAACTCGAAATCCTGGGCGACTTTAAATTCCTCGTTGTATGCGAACCCGTGCGTGCGAAACAGCGAGGCGCGCATGAGAACCGAAGGATGCAGCACCCCCTGGCATCCGTAGGGCAGACGACCCTGTATTTGCCATGGAAGGTTAGGACGACGACGCATTTTGCGGTATTTGCGCTCCGGCGTGAGTAGTAGCGCTTCCGTGCCCAGGACGTCGACGTCTTGAAACTCTCGGAGGAACGCGACCTGTTTTTCCAACCGGTCGAGTAGCGCTACGTCATCGGAGTCCATACGCGCGATGAACTCCCCACGAGACTGACCTATCGCGAGATTGAGGCTCCGCGCCAGACCGCTATTGGTCTGATTGCGCAAGAGTACGATTCTTTTGTCCTTCTGTGCTATATAATGTAAGAACGCCTGGATTGGCTCGTTGGAGCAGTCGTCGACGATAATGAACTCTAGATCTTTCCAGGTCTGTAGAAGAATAGAATCGATCGCCTCTTGCAAGACGTCTTCGGGCGTATTGTAGACGCTCATAACAACTGAGACGGTGGGATTGACGTTTGACATTTTAAATATGCATTCTATTCGCGTGTTGACTCGAGGAGTGAACGGCGTGCTCGCGCTCTTGTCTATGGGCGCTTAAAGCCGCTTTACGTTTTGTATTATCGCAAGTTGAATCTTTTGCGAATAGCACGTCTGATTTTTCTTGGAAAGAAGAAGAAACACAAGACGTTGCAAAAAACGCGTTTGCAGTTGCTTTTAAACTGATAGGCACGCCCCTGCATAGGCAGACGTCGATAGGGGGTTTTTTGCGCATAGGAATAAAGCAGATCTAGTCGCGGGCAACGCAGACGACTGCCCATGTAGTGTAGTACGACGGTCTCCTGTGGGGAGTAATCGCGCGGATGGGAGTTCCAGCGCGGTTGCAGTAGCAGGTAGCCGTGTCGCGCGGCGTAGGCGTTGAGTAGATCTTGGTCGGGAAATTCCACGCGATCATGTAATTCAATGGACAGGTCGAGTAGTTCGCTGAGCACGTCTTTCTCACGCCACAGCTGCAGATTCATGAGAAGTACTCCGGAATTGAAGTAGCGATGATTCGGCGCGCAACCGAGACGTTCGATGTGTGATTTGCGAATATAGGGATCGTCGCGCGCAGCGAGAAAGGCGTCTTTAAGTTCCGTTTCCCAAAGGGGCTTGAGGCTTTTTAAAACGATGATATCGACGTCAAGGTAGAGAACCTTCTTAAGATCTTGCGGTAGATACTTTTCGGCAAAGAGTCTGTAATTAACGACTGCTGGAAACGAGGAAATATCACGTCGCATATACCTGAGGTAGGCGTTTAGATCAGGGTTATAGCGCTTGAACTGAAACTTTTCGTCGTTTTGCATTTCCTGGAGCTTTTGCAGGTCGTCCGGCAGTAGACCAGCGTCGACGATATGAAAGAAGAGTCGGTCGTCCGCCGCGGCGTTGTCCAAAATAGAACGAATAGTTGTGGCAAGGAAGGGCGCGTAGTTGTGATCTGCGATCAATAGGATTTGAATCACGTGCGGATCATATATCGCGGCGCTTGACTCTTTGTCATTTGCTATATTAGTATATTCCGTCATTACGCGCTCCTTGTTTGTATCGTAAGGTTAAGGTTCTGCGTGTGAATGAATCGTATTCGCCAGCGACGATGCGTCTAGAAGTGAATTATTGTTTTAAAATAGACGGCGGCTCCGGGGCGGTTAGTCTCAAACCAGTAGGCGCCTTGTCGCGATTCGAGCTTGATTTTACGCGCAAACGCCATGCCTAGCTGGCAGCGATATTGGAATTGAGTCGCTTGGCGTTCCAGTTCGGTAAAGACGCGGAAGTCGCGATATTCCGTTTTGACGTCGCGTCGCGTCGCGCCTTGCCACGCTGGAGGAATCGACTCAAAGACGCCGTTGAAACTGCTCATGCCGCCTCCGACGCTCAGCCAGTAGCTTTCCTCGGGATTGTGATTGAAAAGCTCGACCTTTTTGGCGACTTTTGGTTCCGGAAAAAGGAAGTCGACGCGCCACTGTTCGCTTGGCGTCCAGACCGCGCCGAGGATAGGTAGTAATTTCGTTTCTGCGGTCGTGGCGTAACACCCCCCCAGAAACCATTTCCATTCCTCCGACGGCGTAAAGATTGCCAGTGCGACCGTGGAAATATTTACGCTTTCTTTGTCCTTCGCGCTACCGTCTCCGTTGTAGGCGCCATTTACCGATAGGGTATAGAGCCAACGTTCCGAATGGGGTATGACATAACTGACTCCCCCTCCGAGACTGTAAAGTTCGATTTTATCATTGGCGATCTGTCCCATAGTCGGCACGTCGAGGCGACGATAGCCCAGAGTCGGTGAAACGAGGATAAAATGCCCCGAGAACGCAGAGGGCAGTCCGAGCTTCATGGAGGCGTTGACTCCAAAGTACCCGCTCTCGTCCTGGGTCGGAAGGTATTCCAGAGTTAGGTCGCTTCCCTGGCGGCATTTGCCCAGCATTGTAAAGAACGTCGTCTTTTCGCTCCCTTGCGCGGAGTTGGCGTCGTAAAGTTCAAGCGCCCGTGATTCCGAAGCGTCATCCTGTCCGGAAACGAGACCTGGTTCCAGAAAGGCGTCGACGACTTCTTCCTCTTGCGCATCGGTCGAGGTAGCCGACGTCCGTTCGGTTTGCCAGCGCCAGCCCGCGTCGGTAGGACGCTGCGCCAGCGCCGTGTTCGAGACGATCGTTACGCACGTCAGACACAACAAAGCCAGGCGACCGGTTGCGGTAACCACTTTGTTGCGCGTACGCTGCGTCGGTTGTTGAGGAGGCGTCATCGGCGTCGACTTTCGTTTTTGCGAGGTTGCACTGACGCTCTAGAATAGCGATTCTCCCCCTTTTTGACAAGCGCATTTCCGGCGTAGCGCGCACGATAACCGCGCTATTTCTAGGAAGATTTCCTGATTTGCGTCGAACTGTGGTATCGGCAAGGCGTTTAGTAACGAAGGCGAGCCGAAACTTTTGGTGTTCGGTACGCTGATACGTCGCGCCGCCTCGCGAATCACGCGGGAATTGAGCATGGCGCAAAGGTAATCGGCCTCCTGTGCCGAACCGACCGTCGTCATTGACAAGGTCTCCTGCGGCAGTATCACGCGTGCGTCTTGCTCCTCGACAATCGCCGCGGCGCGCAGATCGGCGTCCATACGACGCCACACGACCTTGTAACGCGCGAAAGTGTCCTCGTTTACATTATAGAGCGACCAAAAGGGCGCCTGAGACTGATACCGCTTGTATGCGCTACGCGCGCGCAGTTGCGATTCAAATCGCTGAAGATATTGCAACGCCAGGGGATAGCGTTGCGCCATTATTTCGTGCGCGTACCCTCGCCGCGTTTGAGGATCCTGCGTCATGAGTATGAGCGTGGTAACCTTACGCAGACAAAAGGGCGCCACGTCGCGCCAGCGCGCTAGGGGAAACAGCAGCGAGGACTCTAGCGCCGCCTCAACGCATTCGACCTTTTTACGACCCGTAAGCCCTTGATTGCGCGCGACGACTATCGGCGTCGTTAAGTCGACATGCTCGAACCAAAAGACCCCGCTAGCGCCCGCGGCGTTGACCCCAAGTTGAGCGCGATATCGCGCTGAGGAATCCTGCCGTGTTGTGCGCGCTAGGCGTTCTGCTAACTCGTTAATTCGCTGTAATTCAGGAAAATCTGTCCCTTGCGCTACGCGTGAAGTTTCGCCTCGACTCGCCTCGCCAGGCTCGTCAATTCTCCACGTTGCGCCGGGACTGGTTGATTCCGGCGTCGCCTCGCCGATTGTGAGTTGGAGCGATAGACGCTCAGAAAGACGTCGTGCCTGCGGCGTTGTGTAAGTCGAGTCGGAACATGCGGTGGAATCAGCTGATAAATTGGCGCTGGCGCGTTTCCAGATTCTCACGGGGATCGGGAAATCGGCGCGAGCTTCTTTCTTGAGATACAGCGCAATTGCACGCGTTGCAACTCCTTGAAAAATAGACGCTTGACTGAAGTCGTCCAATTCCAAAGCGCCACAGGTCGCGCAGCTCAGACGGCTGTCGTTCTCTACGACGCCGAAACGCCGGAAACCCTGACCGGCTTGGCGCGTCTGCAGTAAGGACTTCGGTAGAAGAAAGGCAAGGACGCCATGAGGCGCTAGGCGTAAATCGAGCGTACGAAAGACCATGAGGCTCGCCAGTTCCTTCTTGCCGCCGCCGAGGCGCGCGCGTGTGCCGTCGAGGTCGAATAGACCGTAATCTCGCCACATCTGAAAGGTTAACTTGCGATATTCAGGTTCCAATCGTTCCCAAGACAGCCACGGCGGATTGCCCAATGCGATTTCAAAGGGCGTGGTCGGTAGCGTTGCGAGTCGCTTCTCGTGGAAATAATCCTCGCTGGCGCAGGGGTAGGCGTCGAGAATGGAATCGCGCAGACGCACCGGTAGCGTATTGTGTGGTAAAGTCGATAATAATCGATTTAAAAGCGCCGCGCGCGAGCCACACGCGTCGTGAAAGGCTACGGTAAATAGAAGATTCGCTTGCGATGTGAGAACCGCCAGTGGACTGACGTCGTAGCCTTGGAGCGCTGCGAGCGCCTCGCTACAGGAAGCGCCGCGATTGAGGTTTGATTCCAACGCAGCGCAAAGAAAAACGCCGGCGCCACAGCATGGATCGACGCACCGTGGAGTCGCCATGTTTGACCGGATGGAGTTTGCGTGCGAAAGCTGACGGCTTTCCCAGAGTTGACGCGCTTGGTCGTAGACAAATCTCGCAATCGGCGCCGGGGTGTAGAATTCCCCAAGCGCGCGTCGTGATGAGCCGGAGCAGACGATTTCATAGAGCTGAGCGAAGGGCGCGTGTGAATCTGTGGCGTCTAGTAGCAAGGACGCGACGTTTGCCGGTAGGGGCGCCGGGAGGTCGTTTGCCCAATCGAAGGGGGTGGCGCCGAAGAGCCGACGCATTTGATCGCGCGACAGCTCAAAGGTCGAAGCGACCACGGCGAAGATCAGTTGCGCCAGATAGGCGTGGACAAAGAATCGTTCTAAAAGCTTGGCGTCAGCGGAGGAATCGTCGCGCTTCTGAGTCGTTTGAGTTAAGAAATCGTGCGCAACGCCGCGCCAAATCAATTTCCACGCGTTAAATGCGCGCAACGCGAGCGGAGCGCCCAAAGCGAACCGCTCGCGCAGTTTGACGAGATAATCCTGGCACAGAGCGTTTTGTACACCGAAGAGACGACGTACGCGCGTGCGTAAAGGCGTCAGCGCGTTGCGTGCCATTGCGTAGCGACCCTTTGTGGAGATTACGTTCAGGAAAGAATAAAGGCGACGTCACGCGTTGGGCATGACGCCGCGCCGGGGGGATCACACGTTGTGAATAACAGTGCGCACAACGCCGAAGATGTTCAATTCCATGTCTTCGGTGACAATAATTCTTTCGAAGTGAGGATTTTCGGGACGCAGTTCCGTGCGCGTACGCGTTTTGAACAGGCGCTTGACGGTGAAGTCGCCGCCGTCGATCGAGGCGACAATCACGTCGCCGTTGGTCGCTTCTAAACTACGATCGACGATGAGAATATCATCGGGAAAGATACCGGCGTCGCGCATTGATTCACCGACGACCTTAAGGAAGTAGGTCGACGCGGGATTCGGTACTAGTTTAGTGCCGAGGTTGAAGGTTTCCGCGCTCGTATCTCCAGCGGGGGAGGGGAAGCCGGCCTGGATATGATTGTCGTAGACGGGGAAGACGTAACCGTTGCGTTCAACGAAATCGTCGACGTACTCCACCAGATCGATCGGCACGCGTAACGCTTTGGTCGGTTTGCCATATTTGCCGGAACCCTTGGGACGACCGGCGCCACGACGCGCGCCTCCGCGCGAGGAGACTTGAGTTTGTTCAACGGTATCAACGGTATCAACGGTTTCGACCAGTTCGATCGGTTCGGGCTTTTCGACCGGTTTCAGGGGCTTGCGTACGGTCTTTTTCGGGACGGCAAGATAGGATTTCACTGGTACTTTACCGAGAGGTTTGACGATACGCGTCGCTTTTAAAGACGCGCTCTTGCGAGGCGCGCGCGGTTCTTCTGCAGTAGCGCGTGTGGTTCGGGTCGCCTTAAGGGTCGTGGCGGTACGTTTGGTCTTTTTCACTTTTATGCCTCTGTGATGATTGTGTAACAACCGGCGCAGTTCGAGCGACGTCGGCGTTTTGGCGCGAATGGCGTGCGCGGGGCTTGGCGCTTCATAACGTATCGTTGTTCAGTCTTAGCGACGCGCCTCGAAAATCGCGTCGGCAATAGCGCACAAGACTTAGTTTATTCTAATTCATAATTCATACATTACAATAGGAAGTCATCATTTTAGTCTCAATAAATTAAAAAAAAATAGAAAACAAGCCAAAGCATATCAAAGTTGAGGTAGGTTTAGGACGCCTGAGCGCAAATAAACTCGAGAATAGGATTATTTAATCTTTGCTAGAAGCGACGACTATAATCAGCTTTTTATTTAGATTATTATCGTGCGTGGTTGCATGGGCGGCGTTTATTGTGACGCACAGCGACTAGGTCATTGATACTTTGTGTCGACGCCTTTAATCTTTGTGAGTATTTCTTCTGTGACAAAAACGTCAGAGATTTCCCACGCACTCCGGCGCTTGTTATTGAGACAATATGTATGGCAGAATTGATTTCTATTAAAAAAGCGCCCGATACGACGAGGGAGCGTTGAGTCGTATCGGGCTGTTGTAGCGCGTCTTCGATTTGTGGCGACGCGTTTGGAACTAACGTCAGGGAAGAACGACCGTTATTTCAGTACTGTCGTGGCGTACCGGCGCGTAGCATTGTACGCGTTTGCCTTGGAGTTCCGCTGTGATTTCATAGTCGCCGAGAAAGACGCGCTGTTGACAAACGCCGTCGCTATTGGTTTTAGTTTCGAGGTTCGTGCGCCAGGTTTGACCGACAAGAGTGGTAAAGACTTCTCCGGCGGGCTTTAACTGCCAATCGCTGGTATATAACGCGGCGTTCGGTCGCCAGTGAGCGCGTTCCCAAAAGCCCCAGAGTAAGAATTTATCAACCGCGGGACATGAGAAGGCGACCGTCATGAAGTCTCGTGTGAATTGCGCGTGCAATTCTTCGTCTTGGGTATCGACGTCGTGCTCGGTAATGGCAATGGGGAGATTGAGTTCTGCCATACGATTGAGAATTTCCAGCATCCGTTCCGGGGGCGTAAAGGGATAGCCGAAATGTCCTTGCATTCCCAGACCTCCCAGAGGCGCGCCGGCGTTGAGGAGCTCTTGTGCGGTTTGATAATAGAAGTCATGCTTGCGACGATCGAGACCTTCTGCGGACAGAATCCCGTAGTCGTTGAGGTAGAGTCGTGCGTTCGGATCTGCCTGACGCGCCAATTTATACCACGACGCAAGTTCCGACTTGCCAAGGATTTGCCATATGTCCCTATTGTCGTAGGGCTCGTTGACTACGTCCCAGTCGACCAGCCGACCTTGTAATTGCGAAGCTTCCTCAAGAATGTGCTCGTTGATCAATTTCCGCAGTTTTTCCGGCGACTCGGCGGCGTCTTTCCACATTGGATTAGAGTTGCGCCAACTCGGCCAGACCAGACAATGCCCACGAACCGCTATGTTGTGACGCTCAAGCCACTGCAACGCTTGGTCCACTCGTTCTCGCGCGCGTGCGTTTTGCCAAGCGAACCACTTTAGATCGTTTTCAAAGACGACGATATCGCAGTAATTTTCGATGAAATCACGATATTTTTCCCCATCCGGACTCGCATCCAGTAGTCTTGCCGCCACGACGCAGGTTCCCCACTGGAATGCGGAGCGCTTCTCCACAATTGAGACCGTGGCGTCTACCGCGGGCGAACCGTCGGCGTGGCGAAGGTTCAGCGTCAGATCTCCCTTACGATATTGTTCAATGCGCTCTTGCGCTTCGCGTCGCCACTGTGCGTGCGGTTCTGAGCCGGGATAGAGCTCTCTTGGCGGCAGATTAGACGCGTCAGGGTTCAGTATTAGTTCAAGATTTGAGATTTCAACGCTTTGCACCAGGTCGCCGAAGAATAAGCCGAAGGCGTATTGACCGGCGCGATATTGACGAGCACTACGAAAGGCAAAGGCGTATTCGCGCGCGGTACGTCCGATTTCAACGCGCTCAAAGAGCGATTTGTCGTACGACCCGCCGTCGGTTTCAAAGTAGACGCGCGCCGACGCCAGACCGCTTTCGGTTTGCGCCGATAGTGTGCGCGCGGTGAACCGGATCATAAGTTCCGCGCGCGGCGGTAGGTCGCATTCGGCACGATATCGTAATCCAGAGTTCCAAGGGTTTTGAGGACGCGTCTGAACCTCGAATCGTAGCGTTACGTTCGAATCAACCGTGTCGTCGTCGGTCGTCGACGTTAATGTGGCGCGTCCAAATTCACCGGGCGCGTTGTTGAGACTCACGGCGTTTTCACGGGTTAGGCGAAAGATCAGTTGTTCTTTTTTTTTTCAGTGAAGATATTTTGAGCGAAGAGCCACAGCGAGCGTTTCCAGACGTTGAAGTCGTGACCGCCCGTGTAGACCGTGAAGTGAGGATCGGTTCCCGCGCGCGTTAGCGCTTTGGCGTAGCTTTCCGGCCAGGGTCCGACCACGTTGTCGCTCGAGCCTTTAACGACTAGGACGTAGACGTCGTCGCGTAAATTTTCTGGAAATTGGAAGGAATCTTCGGTGAATAGACCGTTTTCGTCCTTGTAGGGTAGAATTCCAGGCGCCGGTTCGAAGGCGCCGACGTAGCCGAATTGCTCCGCGAGTTTAACGCCGAGGTGTAACGCTTCGCGCCCGCCCATTGACAGACCGGCAATTGCCTGTGCTTCGCGACGCGTGTCGATCTTGTATCTCTTTTCAATTTCGGGTTTGAGCGCGGTTTGAAACTCTTCGAGGAAGGCGTCAAATTCTTTGAAATGCTCAGTGGAGAAGAACGGCGGCGGCGTTTTGACGTCTTTGTGACGCACTCTCACATTGGGAATAATCACAATGGCGGGCTGTGTTTTCTTTTCCGCGAGGAGATTGGAGAGAATTTCATTTGGGGCGCCGCCCAGCCATTCGTTCTGGTCTCCTCCTAGCCCGTGGAGGAGGTAGAGCGCGGGATATTTTTTTTCCGGATCATAGTTCGGCGGTAGTATGACGTTGGCGGAACGTTCCATCTCCGCGACGGGGGAGTAGTACTGTATCGTGACCATTTCGCCGTATTCGACCTGCGGTCGACGCGCGTCGAATCCACGCGCCGGTTCCGGACCGTTGGGGACGTCCTGAGCGAGCGACGCCGCGCACAGTAGCGCATAGATCGGTATTAATAGGCAAAAGGAACGAAAGACAGAATGTCTTAACATGGCAAAGGACTCCAGAAGGGTAAGTAAATGAACGACTCGAAAGCGTTTTAGTATAATATCGCGCACAGAAAGTCGCGCGTCTAGATTTCATTTGCGCAAAATAATAGCGAAATTGCGGAAAATTTGCAGAAAAAAAACCGGAACGCTGTGGAGGAGCGCCCCGGGACGAGGGGAATTGAGCGCTTCACGCACGAATCGCTCGAGCATAACGTCGCGATAGCGTTATCGCCATTCGGAACCGCGCATTGTTCCGACCTGCTTGGTCGATTCCTTATGAAAAATGCCAAAGAGTAGCCCACAGAGGGACAGCAACGCGACAACGCCGTAAGCAATAGCGCTCAGTAGGCGTTTGGTCTTGATCATCTGGTAGTTTTCGTAGAAGTTGTCGCTCAGATCGAGTTCGCGGCAGTATTCAAAGAAATTGTACGCGGCGAACAGACTCATATTGTCGATGAGATTGTCGTCGATGTAGTAGGTCAACGGTCGTTGTGGGTTGCTCAAATCGGTGAAATAATAGAACCCATAGTCCATGGGGGTAATGGGGGTGGAGTCGCGCCGGATGCGTTTGTCGCCGTCGAGCGAGTAGTTCGTCTGTTTGTAAAAGACGGCGCGCGGATTCGTGGGTTGGAGTCGTCCGATGCACATCGTCAGACTTCCCAAGAGGAGAATACTGCAGACGATAATAACGCCCCCGCGTTTGCCGGAGCCTTTTTTGGTCTTTTTCGTAACGTCGGTTTTTGCAGAACCGTCCGATTTAGCGTTCTTTTTCTCCGTGCTGGCGCCGTCGTGGGACTGTGCGTCTGTTGACGCGTTCGACTGACCTTTTGGGGCTTGTTCAGGCGAGTCTGACGCGTCCTGGTCGTCCCATGGTTCCAGACGCTTGATCTTGAGCATGGTGGGAATAGCAATTTTTTCGCCACATTGGCAACTGACAGTACCGCCGGCCTGGCCAACTTCGACTGGATGTGCGGTTTGACACTTTGGGCAGACTAATCGGTAACGCATACTCATAATCCTCGCAGGTGTTGACGCGGAGCTATACAAACCAGGACGCAACGCCAAGCGTACTCAGCGCGCTCCTCGGTTCTATTATATCTTGGAGGCGTCGAAAAGCTATTTATTCTTAGAAAAAATGTGAAAACAGGTTTTTTTATTGCAAGTCTACCTGGGGCTGCGCGTACTATACTCACGGTGGCGCTGGTAACGACGTGCAAACATCCTTGCGGACGCCATGGAAAATAATAAAAAAAATTGCAAAGAGGTTCCCTTTTTTTGTCAAATGTGTACAATCTTACTGGTTATATGCCTATCGCTGGTTCGTCGGCGCGGGCTAAGGGTTGCACGGTCTTGTCAGACGGTCAGTCTCTTCGGGGAATAGCGTGTTTTTTGTCCTGTATTGAGTTGTCAAAAAGGGGCGGAAACGCGCCGCTTTGTGTAACGTCGCATAAGCGAATTGCCGTTATTTTCCGTTTTTTTTACGATTTATCGAGAATTATGTGTGATTTGAGCGTATTATATATGAGCGCTTACTGGCGTAAGAACGCTAACCGTAGCGCTTGCCCTGTATAGGTCTTGAGCGCGCGGTTTTAATTTTGCCCCTTTAACGTTACTTTGGGTAGAATATATGTGATATACACTTGTGTCGCTTTGAAACGATTTGTGCGATTAAACATTTTTTTTGCGCGCAGATCTTTTTAATAACGAACTTCATGTGTATCGCGGTGCGTTTTTACGCAAATCGACGTTGTTTGTTCGTCGATTTACAGTAGCGAATGGCGCTTGTAGGTTCTTTGCACGCGCTGTTCTGTCGCCCGAGGCGATCTTTAACGATCGTTGCGACGCCGTCGTGCTACGCGCGCGATTACTATAAGGTTTCTGTAAGGAGCTTTGTTTTGTTCGAAGAAGACGCTTACGACGAAAATTACGACGTTCCCATTGGCGCCGAGTACCTTTACGACGCCACCGAGTTCGGTTTCGCCGCCGACAACGCCGCCGATGACGACGACGTCGACGCCGCCGACATGGAGAGAAACGCGTTTGCATCGGATGAAGAGGAAAGCGCTAATGAAGCCGTTTCCGCTGAAGAGGACGCTTCTAAGCTCGACGATCCGGTGCGCGCTTACCTTTCGGATATGGGAAAAATGCCGCTTCTGTCGCGTGAAAAAGAGATTCTTTACGCACGACAGATCGAGCTGTATCGCTTGCGTTTTCGCGCAAAGTTGCTCGAATGTAACTATGTTATGCAAAGCGCCATTCGTGTGTTGAGTCACGTCTTGCACGATGAAAAGCGTATGGGCGGCTTCATCCAAATCGACGAAAAGGAAAAGAATAAGAAGATCGAAGTTCTGCGTCGTTGCGCTAGTAATCTTGTTTCGCTCAAGTTAATGACCGAGCGTAATGGTCGCGACTACGCTATGGCGTTGAGCTCAAGATATAGCGATCAGGAACGTCGTGACGCTTGGAAACGTCTGGCGTTGCGTCGTCGTCGTGCGGTGCGTCTGCTCGAGGAAACTCCCTTGACCACCCCTCACCTCGAGAGAATGATTGAGACCCTGGAACGCTATAGCAATCGCGTCGATTACATCGTCGACTGGATCATGGAACACAAACGCGCCGGTCGACCACGAGTGGAACGCATTCAGGCGCTCACGGAGTTGCACAATATTCTCCTGCTTACGCAAGAGACCCCCAGAAGTTTGCGTAAGCGTGTGGAGGAGGTCAAGCGGATTTTTGCGGAATATAGCGCCGCCAAGAAAAGTCTGGCCGAGGGCAATTTGCGCTTGGTCGTCTCGATCGCCAAAAAATATAAGAATCGTGGCATGAACTTCCTGGATCTGATCCAAGAGGGCAACGCCGGTCTCATGAGAGCGGTCGATAAATTCGAGCACAAGCGCGGGTTCAAGTTCTGTACCTACGCGACCTGGTGGATTCGCCAAGCGATTACGCGCGCGGTCTCCGACCAGAGTCGCACTATTCGTATTCCGATCCATATGTCGGAGTCGATGTCAAAATGTCGCAATGCCGCTCGACAGCTCGAGCAGGAATTGGGACGCGAGCCTACGCTCGAAGAAACCGCTCAAGCGACCGGCTGTACCGTTGAAGAAGTACGGCGCATGACGAATATGAATCATTTTCCGATGAGTCTCGATATGCCCGTGGGTAGTAGCGACGACAGCCAGTTCGGCGACATGGTGGCCGATAAGGGCGCGGAAAACCCCGCTACCGGCGCCGGTAATGAAATGCTTCGTAAGCGTATGTACAAGGTGCTCAAGACCCTGAGCTATCGTGAACGCGAGATCATTAAGCTACGCTATGGTCTGGGCGACGGATATAGCTATACCCTTGAAGAAGTCGGTCATATCTTTAAGGTCACGCGCGAACGTATTCGTCAGATCGAGCAGAAGGCGGTGCGCAAGTTGCAACAGCCTAGTCGTAGCCAGGAACTGATCGGTTTCCTCGACTAAGACGTTCTTTTTCGCGAATCATTTCGGCGTCGTCTGCTTTCCGCGGGCGACGCCTTTCTGATTTCTCCACGGCTGTTTCAGCGAGGGAGGTCGACGTTCCCAGCTCAGTTTTTCCGCCGTTTGCTTCTTTTCATTCTGGCGGCGATTGGCGTTCTTCACGTGGCTATAACGGTCACATGAGACGTCGGCGTCATGGTCGCGCCTATTTACGCGACGCTAAAATTTGGTATAATACGCCAGTCGTGTAACGACGCGGTAATGGTAATTCCGAGCTCTTAGCGCTTCGGAAAGAAACACAGTAGCAAACGGATCGTATCAATGAGCGAACGCTTGGACGCGCCCGAAGGCGCTGCGACACGCGCGTCTTCCCCAGCGCAAGAGATTAACTTACGCAATCGTGGTTTAGCGTTATTATTATCGTGGCTTTTACCCGGCGCTGGTCATTTCTATCAGCGTCGCTATTTCAAGGCGGCGATCTTTGCTCTTTCGATTTGGACGCTTTTAATCGCTGGTCTGGAAATGGGTAGCTATCGTGCCCCGCTGACGGAAAATGGACCGGAACATCTCTTCTTTGCGCGCGACGTCTATTGCTCATGGCGACCAGGCGACAAGCGACTCTATTTCATTCCCCAGGCTTTTGTCGGCGTGGTCGCGATTCCCGCGTATCTGCAATCGCGTAATCCAGTGGACGCTACCGAGGAATTCTGGTCCACGGCTTTTGCTCCCCCGAGATTGCCTTCGGAGGAACGACGCGCCGCTCAGCCGACCGGCGATGAAATCGTTATGCATCTGGGGAGCTGGTTCGATCTGGGTTCGCTCTATACTCTCGTTGCGGGACTACTGAATCTCATGGCGATTTTCGACGCCTTCGCCGGTCCGGTTCTGCCAGAAGATTCCGGTAAAGAGGATAAATCGAAACAAGCGCCAAAGCAAAACGCCAACGCCCCCGTCTGACGACCGCAACGTTATGTCTGTGAGCGCTTTGGCGCCTCACACGTGCGTTTAAAGTAAGAGACCCCAAAAGAAATGACAGAACCTAACGCTACAAACGCTGACAATCAAGGGGCAATCCCTCTAGAAAACGTGATCGAATTTCGCGTTCGTTATGCAGAAACCGATCAAATGGGCGTCGTGTATCACGCCAATTATTTTGCGTACTTTGAGATGGGACGTACCGAACTGCTGCGCCAGACCACGGGCGTGAGTTATCGCGAGCTGGAAGAGTCCAATCTCATGATGGCGGTCGTTAAGCTCGACTGCTCCTATCACAAGCCGGCGTGTTACGACGATTGGCTCACGTTGCGCACACGCGTGACACGGGTTTCGCGCGCGTCGCTGGAGCACGAGTATACGCTCTTTCGCGGTTCCGAACTACTAGCGGTGGGGCACACGCGCATGGCGACCCTTGAAAAATCGACCGGACGCGTGGTTCCGGTTCCGTTGTGGCTGCGTCAGTTGCGACGTCCAACGCTCGAGGAGCTTGGCGGCGAAAAAGAATAATTTTGTGTGACATACGAGCGTAACGTTATGCTTGAGAGATATTTTATCACCGGCGCTACTGGCTTTATTGGTCAAACTTTGGCGGCGTTTCTGCTTAATATGGGCGCGTATGTGAAGTGTTTAGCGCGCCCTTCTTCCAATCGCGAATTTCTTCAGTCGCTGGGCGTTGAATTTGTCGAGGGAGATCTTTTCGATACAGAGGCGTTGCAGCGTGGGGTGGAAGACGTCGACTATGTCATTCACGTAGCGGGTCTTACGCGCGAAACGCGTCGTGGCGATTTTCTCCGTGTCAACAGTGGCGGCGTTGAATCGCTTTTGCAGGCGTGTTTGGCGCGAAAGGAACGCGTTGGCTCTGCGCCGAATATCCTGCTGATCTCCTCTCTTGCAGCGTCTGGTTATGCTCCGAGGATCGATAAGTCGAAGCCGCAAGTGGAGCAGGGCTTTAGTTACGACGGTCGACGCCTCTTGGTCGAGACGGATGCGCCCCGTCCGATCTCTGCTTATGGTCGCAGTAAATTTCTTGCGGAACAAATAGCTACGCGCTTCGCCGATCGACTTGCGATTACCATTGTGCGTCCTCCCTATGTTTACGGTCCGGGGGACGTGGCGTCGGCGCAATTGTTTGTCATGGCGCAACGTCGCGGTAATTTTGTTAATCCCGGCTTTCGCGACCGATATTACTCCTTCGTGTGCGTCAACGATTTGATACATGGTCTCATTGCCGCGGTTCATCGTGGCGAGCGTCTCACGCCGGAGTCGCTCACGCCTGTTTCTCTACAGGGGTATGGCCGCGCAAGTTGTAGCGGCGTGGGCGTCTATTTTATAGCCGATCCGACCCCGATACGCTTCTCGCAATTTGGACAGCTGATTGGTCAGGCGTGTTCGCGTGAGCATGTTCGCGTGTTTCGCGTACCGCCCGCGGGCGTACTCGGAGCCGGCGTCTACGGTGAAGTCTATAAGAAACTAACCGGTCGATCCGCTGTGTTTGACTGGAATAAGGCGCGCGAGGCGCTCTGTGGTCCGTGGATCTGCTCCCCTGCTAAGGCGCAGCGCGACTTGGGGTTTGAAATTCGGCAGACTATGTTGGAATCATTGTGTCAGGCGACACAGTGGTATCGCATGCATGAGATGCTTGACTAGTCGTCGGAATGGCGGTTTGCGCCTTCATAAAAGACGATTGCTAAGAAAAGGAGACGCGATGACATTGGCTTATCAAGATTACGAAACGCGTAGCGAATCGGAACTCTTGGCGACGATAGAGTCGATTCGTCAGCAGTTAGGTACGAAACTTTCGATTTTGGCGCACTATTACGCTCCTGACGAGGTAGTGGCGCTGGCCGATCACGTAGGCGACAGTCTCGCGCTTGCCAAGATTGCGTCGCAATCTTCCGCGGAAGCAGTTCTCTTCTGCGGGGTGCGCTTTATGCTTGAGACTGCTGACATTCTTATGAACACGCCCGAGAAACTCGCGCAGCGCGGCGGCAAGCGCGCGGTCGTCATGGCGGCAGACGCGACCGCGGGCTGTCCCATGGCCGATATGATAACCTCCGATCAGGCTTACGCGTGGCGTGCGGAAATCGAATCTGTCACGAGTTTTGCCGACTTCACGCCGATAACTTACGTGAACTCTTCCGCGGAAACCAAGGCGTTTTGCGGACGTTACGGCGGCGCGGTCTGCACTTCTGCCAACGCTGAGCGCGTAGTACGCGACGCCTTGGCGCAACGTCCCAAGTTGCTCTTTATGCCGGATTCGCGTCTGGGACGTACGACCGCGCTGACTCTAGGCGTGTCTGCCCAGGATATTGCCACCTGGCGTCCCGGCGAGCCGCTCGGAGGTCTCTCGGTCGATGAAATCCGTAATGCGCGAGTGATCCTCTGGGACGGATATTGCCCGATTCACCAGAAGTTCTCTACCGTAAGGATTGGCGAAATCAAACGCGAATACCCCCAGGCACAGGTCTGGGTGCATCCGGAATCGCCTCGTGAAATCGTTGAAATCTCAGACGGTTACGGCTCCACCACCAAACTACTCGACGTCGTTATGAACGCCCCAGAAGGCGCTACCCTCGCTATTGGAACCGAGTGGAAACTTGTCGACAGAATGGCGCGTGAAAACCCCGGTAAACGTATTCTCTTTCCCGGCGTCGAACCGTCGATCTGCCAGGATATGTCAAAGTCGACGTTGCAGAAAGTCGCCTGGGCGCTCGACGCATGGCGTCTGGGCGAACCGGTCAATGTGGTCACTGCCCCGGAAAATGCGCGCGCTGACGCTTATAAAGCGCTCGAAGCCTTGCTATAAGCGTGCGCGCAAACCGTAGAAAAGGCGCGTGAGCGTCGCTTCTTTCACGTTGACGTCGTTGTAATTGTCACTATCGTTCTTTTGGGTATAGTTCGTCTCATAGTTTTATACCGCGAACTGTACGGCGTTTTGTGCGATGTAAACCGTTAGCGCGACTTGACGCGCGCGACTGTTCTGCTTAAAATAATGAAGAGGCATAGCGTGGTTGCGCGTCGTTGTGACGCACGGTCGCCCGCGTGTTATTCACTAGCACATTCGAAGGAGCACTCATGGCCAATAACGTCTCGGTAGGCGCGATCGAGCTCTCTAGCATTGGAGTAGGTTATCAGACACAAGACGCGCTAATGAAGGCTGCGTCGATTACGTTATTATTGGCGCGTACGATTTGCTCCGGTAAGTATCTGATCGTCTTTTCCGGCATGGTCGGAGACGTTGAATCGGCAATGGAGACGGCGCTGAAGATCGGCGGCGTGTCGGTGATTGACCATCTGACCGTTGCGAACGTGTGCGAAGCGGTCTTTCCCGCGATGGCGCAGTCTGTTGTTCTTTCGCCAGAAGAAATTGGCGCGCTCGGCGTGATTGAAACCTTTAGCGCCGTTTCCGCTATTATCGCCGCTGACGTGGCAGGTAAAGCGGCGAACGTGACGCTCTTCCGTCTGAGTCTTGCGATGGCGATGGGCGGCAAAGGACTCTTGCTTTTCACGGGCGAACTTGCGAGCGTGCAAGCGGCTCTCGACGCGGCGGTTGAGGAACTCAAAGACTCTGGGCTACTTGCCAGCGCCGTGGTTCTGCCGCGTCCGGAACGCGAACTGTTCACCGATTACATCTGATTTTACGCCGAAGTTAGGCGTGCGCTTATCTTTGGGCGTCTCATTGTGCGCGGCTCAACGACGTGTTACAATGGGACGCCTTTTCCTTGTAATGACTAGGAGATCGTAGCGATGAAAATAGTCGTGGTAGGCTCGCAGGGAACTTTGGGCAATGCTCTGACAAAGTTTTGGAACGATCCTAAAGTAGCGCGTCGTCTTGCCGAACGCACCGGTGAAGCGCTCCAGACCAAGCGCGACGAGATTGTCCCGTTGAACCTACCCGATTTCGACGCCTGCTCGCGCATGCACGTCTTAGCAACCCTCGACGCCATACGTCCCGACGTAATTGTCAATGCCGCGGGCGTTAATAAAATCGACTGGCTACAGTCTCGCGCTAACACCGCGCGCAATCTTCACGAACATGCGGTTTCTAATCTCAAGGCGGCCGCGACGCAGTCTCACGCGCTATTGGTTCAGTTTAGTTGCGCGGAAATTTTCTATCGCAATCGTTTAGAGCACGGCGTACAGGACGAACGCGCGGTCGCCTCGACCACGGAACTTGCGCGCAAGAGTACGCCGACCTTTGATTCGCCCGAACTGACCGACCTTCCTGTCGACCCATGCGCGCCAG
Organism: Planctomycetia bacterium; assembly: GCA_030537455.1. Classification (GTDB taxonomy): domain Bacteria; phylum Planctomycetota; class Planctomycetia; order Pirellulales; family Thermoguttaceae; genus RUG369. The sequence continues at coordinate 101,830 of JAUNMR010000010.1, forward strand.
GTTTTCACGAATACCACGTGCCTAACCCCGCGAGCGTGTATGCTAAGACAAAACTGGAGAGCGAACGCGTCGCTGCGGAGGCGCAAGACTCCCTAATCCTGAGATTTTCATCCCTCTTTGGCGATTCGACGCCGTTTTCTAGCGGTAATTTAATCGAGTCGTCGCTCAACGCGTTTCGGCGCGCCTCGACTCTCTCGGTTCTCAACGACGTCGTTGCGGAACCGGTGTGGACGATCGACCTGGTGTGCGCCTTGAAATCGGCCTTGAGTCTTAATGTTCGCGGTCTGTTGCACTTAACTGGTAATTCGCGCGCAACTCCTTTGGAAACAATACAATACGTTATCGAACGTACGCGCGTGCGCGGTAAGAACGCCGTTGGTATTAGTTTAGCCGACTACGGCGTGAGCGCGCCCCATTCTCGCTTTAAGGTTCTGACCTCTCAACGAGCGAGCGATTATCCCGGACTTTACACGATACCGACCTGGCGCGAAGCGTTAAACGACTTCTTTAAGTGGCGTGAAGTGCAGCTGGATTTCTAGCGCCTTTTGCCAACTTGACCGCCTTGTTATTTTATGTTCAGCAGATATAATTTACGTCCACACGCGCGTGTACGCGCCTAAGATTTACGAACACAAGACAGGAGCTTTGGCTGTGACGTCGAAACTTATGCAATCGAGCGCATGGAAAAACCTTGCGTCTCATCAACAGGAACTTGAATCTGTCTCCATGCGACAGATGTTTGCCGACGATCCGGAGCGATTTAAGAAATTCTCCATAGAATATGACGGCGTTCTCTTTGATTATTCGAAAAATCGCATAACCGAAAAGACGATCGCGCTTCTGGTCGACCTTGCGAATCAAGCAGGTCTTCCTCAGATGATCGAAGCAATGTTCACGGGCGAGAAGATCAATGTGACGGAACGTCGCGCGGTTCTGCACGTTGCGTTGCGCAACCGTTGCAACGCTCCGATTTACGTCGACGGTAAAGACGTTATGCCCGACGTGAATCGCGTCCTTGATAAAATGAAGGATTTCTCCACGCGTGTTCGTGAAGGAAAGTGGCTCGGTTATACCGGCAAGCCGATCACCGACGTCGTTAATATCGGTATTGGCGGTTCCGACCTTGGTCCCTGCATGGTCTGTGAAGCGCTCACGCCTTATCAGACGAATATCACGCCGCACTTTGTCTCCAATGTAGACGGCACGCACATCGTTGAGACCTGTAAAAAGCTCGATCCCGAAACGACGCTCTTTATTATTGCGTCGAAGACCTTTACCACACAAGAGACCATGACCAACGCGCAGACCGCGAAGGAATGGTTCCTCAAGAGCGCGAAAGACCCCAGCGCAGTGGCGAAGCATTTCGTTGCGCTCTCCACCAATCGTGAAGCGGTCGAAGCGTTCGGAATCGACCCGGAAAATATGTTCGAATTCTGGAACTGGGTCGGCGGACGTTATTCCCTCTGGTCTGCTATCGGTCTGAGTATTGCCCTGGCGGTCGGGTTCGAGAACTTCGAAGCGCTACTGAGCGGCGCTCACGAAATCGACGAGTACTTCAGAAGCACGCCGTTCGAAAAGAATATACCCGTACTCATGGCGCTGCTGGGCGTGTGGTACAATAACTTCTGGAATGCCGAAACCCAAGCGATCCTTCCGTACGACCAGTATATGCGTCGTTTCCCCGCCTACCTGCAACAGGGCGATATGGAGAGCAACGGCAAGGGCGTCGATCGCGATAATAACCGCGTCGATTATTCCACCGGTCAAATCGTCTGGGGCGAACCCGGCACTAATGGTCAGCATGCGTTCTATCAGCTGATCCACCAGGGTACGAAGCTCATTCCGTGTGATTTCCTTGCTCCGGCGCAAACGCAGAACCCCGTCGGCGATCATCATGTGAAACTCATTGCGAACTTCATTGCCCAAACCGAAGCGCTCATGAGGGGCAAGACAGAAGAAGAGGCGTATCAAGAGTTGATTAAGTCCGGTCTGGACGAAGCGGAAGCGCGCCGACTCGCTCCCTCGAAGGTCTTTACCGGCAATCGCCCGACCAATACGATCTTCTTCACCAAGCTCGACCCGAAGACCCTCGGTATGCTCATCGCTATGTACGAAATGAAGATCTTCGTGCAAGGCGTTATCTGGAATGTCAATTCCTTTGATCAGATGGGTGTGGAACTGGGTAAACAACTCGCCAAGGCGGTCCTGCCCGAACTGACCAGCGCGAACCCGACTACCACGCACGATAGCTCAACCAATGCTTTGATCGAATACTTCAAGAGCAAGAATAAATAGTCAGTCATTAGAAGCGGTTTTATACCGACCCTTGCCAGTTCGAATACTCCAGTTCGATAATATACGCGAATTTTATAACGATTCCTTCGACCTTTGGAGGAATCGTTATGAAGAAGCGTACGTAACTGGAAGTGAGCCAACTGCTGAACAAGGGTCGAAAATACCGCTTTTTTTACACGGCGGGCGTCAACCTCGTCGATCGCCCAAAATGCATACAAACCACACGCAAAGCGGGGGGCATGGCGTTTGGTTTGTTTTGTCCGCAGGCTGAAGCCTGCGGGGGCGCCCCGTGGCGTAAAATCTCAAGCGTTTCCTTGAGAGGGCGTCAACTGGAATCATCACACTGGCAGTGAGAGTTATGAAGCTGCTTCTAATTCCCTGACACGTTACATTCGTCGGGCGCTGTAGCGCCTCAAGTTTGGCGACTTTGGCTTGCGTTTGTAAACGGGAGCGTTCCCAGTGTGTCAGTAATCTTTGTAATTTCCCACGCCAAAATACTTTTAAATATATCTAGAAGCGCTATAATATCACTGATAATCTCCGGCGTGTGTTTAACGCTGGCTTTTAAGATTATGACGTCAATTTACAGTTCAATAGAGGGGCTAGACGTGCGAGGGCATAGAGATAATAGAATCGTGGCGCTTGCGCTTATTGTGTTGGTCTTGGCGACTTGCGTCGTATTTGCCGGGCTATCGCGCGTAGTAGCGGCGGGCCAGAGCGACTCGAGCGTTCGTGGCAAGGGGCTGGGGGACGCTAAGCCGATCGTTATTGAAGGCAAAGCGGACAAGGACGTGCATGTAACTTCCGGGTGGAAGCTCTTTTTGGTCGGAACGAATCGCTATGACAATATGGAAAACAACGACCTTCACTATGCCGTCAAAGACGTGGAGGCGTTAAAGAACCGCTTTATTGAGTTAGGGGTTCCTCAAGAGAATATTACGATTCTCACATCGGAGTCCCGCGGCATCTTACTACCAGAGAAGAAGAATATCGAGACCGCCTTCGACAAATTCATTGCGAGCCTCAAGAAGGGCGATTGCGCGTTCGTCTACCTGAGCGGTCATGGCTTTCGTTTTGACAGGGATAAACGCGCGTTCTATGCGCCCCGAAACGTAGACGTGACGTCCAAAGCGACCATTATTGCAACGTCTGTCTCAATTGACAAAATGATAGCTGCGCTACAAAATAGCGCGGCAAATCTCAAGTGGATGACAGTCGACGCGTGTCGTAACGACCCGACGAAATATTTGGACGACGAGTCGACTGCGACCGACAAGGACATGAAGGCTATTGGCGTAGCGAAGAGTTTTATCGTTGATTCCGAAGGTCTGCCGGACACGTTTATCTTTATGCAGGGCTGTAAAGACGGTCAGTGTTCAATTGAATCGCCGGAACTGGAGCAGGGACTTATGACCTACTCCCTGCTAGAGGCGCTTCGCTACGACGACAACCCGGCGGATCGTTCAGAAAAGTTCGAACTAAAACTAGTCGATCTTTTAAGTTACGTTCAGTCTCGCACGGAGGAACTTGCGCGTCTTTGTCGCGACCGTGCGAATCGTCCTTGTTCTCAAAGTCCCGCAATTACGAATTTCAGTCTTGAAAACACGACCTTTCTCACAAATCTGCGTCGCGAAGGACTCACGCGCGAGCAGTGGCAGGAGCGTAAGAACGGAGAGGAACGATTCTTAGAGTATCTTCAGAACAGCGACTTTGAGCGCGCACAGGGCGCCCTAACGACGCTCGTAGACTATTATCAGGGCGGAACGGAGTCGCAACAGTACTTGGCGCTCCAGGAGCGTCTTGAGGACGCCATGATTAAGACAGAGGAAGAGAGATTCTCAAAGTATCTCTCTGACAATGACTTTGACAACGCTCAGGAATCCCTTAAAACCCTTGCTAGCTATTATCCCGAGGGAACGGCGTCGAAGCAGTATCAGAGTCTCAACAAGCGTCTTGCGGACGCCAAGCTTGAAAAGGAGAAGGTCGACGCGCTAGCGCAGAAACAAAAAGAGGCTGACGAATACTATGAATACGCACGCAAAGCGTTGGATTCAAAGGAATATGCGTCGGCTTTGGGCTACATTGACAGCGCCATAGAACGCAGTGATTCGCCCAAATATAAGAGTTTTCGTAACGGCGTGCTCACTATCGCAATTAAGGGCGCAGTTGAAGACGCAATTATCTCAGGTAATGTACAGAAGGCGAAGAATCTGAACAAGTACCTCGCCGAACTGGACGCGAAAACGGCTAAGGAAAACGAGTCAAGAATAGCGGAGTTAGAACAGCCCAAAGCGGGCGAACTCAAAACTCTCACAATCGCCGGGGTTGAGGTGAACTTTCACTGGGCGCCTGCCGGGACGTTCATGATGGGCAGTCCGGAGGACGAGGAAGGGCGTGACAGAGACGAGACTCAACACAACGTCCAACTAACACAAGGTTTCTGGATTGCGGAGACGGAAACGACGCAGGAGCTTTGGCTGGCTGTGATGGGTTATAATCTCAGTGAATTTAAAGATTCTGAACAGTTGCCAGTAGAGACGGTTAGTTGGCATGATTGTCAAGATTTTGTTCAGAAGCTCAATAGTTCTCACAGTAACGCGTTGCCTAGCGGTTATAAATATGCTATGCCAACGGAAGCGCAGTGGGAGTATGCGTGTCGCGCTGGGACATCGACGCCCTTTAATTTCGGTTCAGTTCTAAACGGCGATAAGGCGAACTGTAGAGGAGACGCCCCTTACGGCACAAGCACGACAGGTACGAACCTAGAGAAGACGACGCCAGTGAAGAGCTACGCCCCCAACGCTTGGGGCTTGTTCGATATGCACGGCAACGTGTTGGAGTGGTGTGCGGATTGGTTCGACTCAGATTACTATGCGAGCTCGTCGGCAACGCAGGATCCGACAGGAGCTAGTAGCGGCGAGTACCGCGTCCTGCGCGGCGGCTCCTGGTACTACGACGCCAAGGACAGCCGGTCGGCGTGCCGATACCGTAGCTTGCCAGATAACCAGATCAATAACATTGGGTTCCGACTGGTCTTAGTTCGAGTAGATTCATATCAACAACAGACGTTGATCGCAAGTGGAAGCAAAGCTGGCGAGTTGAAGACGTTAATGATTGCCGGGGTTGATGTGAACTTCCACTGGGCGCCCGCTGGCGCTTTCATGATGGGCAGCCCAGAGGACGAGGAGGATCGTTATTCTGCCTGGGAAAAACAATGCGAAGTCATGCTAACGCAGGGTTTTTGGATTGCGGAGACGGAAACGACGCAGGAGCTGTGGCAGACGGTGATGGGGAATAATCCCAGCCGCTTTAAGGGATCTGATCAGTTGCCAGTTGAGATGGTTAGTTGGGAGGATTGCCAAGAGTTTATAGAGAAGCTCAACGTCAGTTACGGTAGCGAGTTACCTAGCGGATACAAATACGCCCTACCGACGGAGGCACAGTGGGAATATGCATGTCGTGCCGGTACAACGACTCCTTTTAATTTTGGTTCAACGTTGAACGGCGATAAGGCAAACTGTGACGGTAATTACCCTTATGGCACAAGTACAAAGGGCGCAGACAAAGAGAAGACAACGCTGGTGAAGAGCTACGAACCGAACAATTGGGGCTTGTACGACATGCACGGTAACGTGGAGGAATGGTGCGCCTGGTTCGGGGAGCATTACTACGACCCCCGCGTCCTGCGTGGCGGCTCCTGGAACAAGCGCGCTAAGAGCTGTCGGTCAGCGTACGCGATGATCCTCTCCCCGGATCTACGGTACGACGACTGCGGGTTCCGGATTGTCCTAGTTCGAAAATAGGTTGCCTTCCGGTGGGCGCGTAAGCGGCGCCCATTGCGGCGGATGCGGTTTGCTTTATGTAAACGATAGCGTAGCGCTCCACGCCAGAGAGCTTGGCTCCGCCAAGTCAGCGTGGAGTGAGGACGCGGGGACTGTGTCTGTGAATTTCCTCAGCGTGTCAATATTTCTAGAAGCAGTTTCATAACTCTCCCTGACAGGGCGCGTATTTCATTGACTCCCTCACAAGGAGTCGCTTGCGTATTTTACGCTTGGCTTTAACCTGCTGATAGAACGACCAACCCGCTATCACGACCGCTTTGCGTTTTTTTACGCGCAGACGCAGTCCGCGTCGCCGCCCCGCAGGGGCGCCCAGCCGTGAGGCTTTGCCTCCGGATAAATACAAACCAAACACTATGCCCTCCGCTTTGCGTTTTTTTACGCGCGGACGCAGTCCGCGTTGCCGCCCCGTAGGGGCGTCCAGCCGTGAGGCTTTAGCCTCCGGATAAATACAAACCAAACACTATGCCCTCCGCTTTGCGTTTTTTTACGCGCGGACGCAGTCCGCGTCGCCGCCCCGCAGGGGCGTCCAGCCGTGAGGCTTTAGCCTCCGGATAAAAAGCGTCTGACGCCGCGTTCATTCGGCAGTTGAAAACGTTATATAATTAATACTTCTGCAGCAGTGACGTCTGAGATTATGCGTCAATTTTTCTATGTATGGGCTTGGGGACGATTGGAGCAATCTTCGCGTGATTCATGGTGAAATCAAGCTGTATCTCTTATCGATGATTTTGATAGTATTTCCACACGCGGCGGATTAAACGAACTACGTCCGATTAGGTCATTGTAACCACTGGGTAAAGGCGACGGATTGACCTGGCTTTTGAGCGTGGATCGCGGTCGTTGCCCGAGCGTAAATAACTCAAGTCTATCGTGACAGCGTTTAGTTCGTATTTATCCGGAGGCTAAAGCCTCACGGCTGGGCTGCCCCAGAGGGGCAGATCGCCACGGGCTTTGCCCGTGGCGTAAAAAAACGCAAGGCGGTCGTGAGAGCAGGTTGGTTGTTTTAGTTGTTGGTTCAGCCAGGCGTAAAATAGGGCGACTGAGCGCTGAAGCGGTTAGTTCGTCTTATCCGGAGCCCAAGGTCTCCGGCTGGACGCGACGCGGACTGTGTCCGCGCGTAAAAAAACGCAAAGCGGAGGGCACAGCGTGTGGTTTACATGCCCGCGTCGTAAAATAACGCGATATTTTCGACCCTTGTTCAGCAGTTGGCTCTCTTCCAGTTACGTACGTACGCTTCTTTCTAATTGATTCCTCGTAAGTCTAAGGCGTCGTTCAAAATACGCGTCTTTTATGGAACAGGTATACACGCTCAGGCAGGGAGAGTTATGAAACTTCTTCTAGTCGCGCCTTGTGCCGCGTGACGACGTCAAAAGGAAACGCCTCAATATCGCGTAAGTTGCGGTATTGAGGCG
>JAUNMR010000011.1:0-103592 GCA_030537455.1 Planctomycetia bacterium
CACGGGCTTTGCCCGTGGCGTAAAAAAACGCAGAGCGGTCTAGACAGCGGGTTGGCGCTTTTGGTCGGTGGTTCAGATAGGCGTAAAACTACCGCAGGTAAGGCGCTAGTCAAAATAAAACCGACCGCGCCCCGTTTGGAACGCGATCGATTCGGAGGTTAGCGCCACCGTGGCGCTGAAAAGATATCAGAGACGTGCAACGTCGTTATTTCGCGCCGTTAGCCGTCGGCTGTGTCTGCGCCGATTGGGTCTGCGTCTGCGCCGGTTTCACGTCCGACTGTGGCGTTGTTGCGCCCTCGTTTTGCGCCGACGTTTGCGTCGCGGCGGTGGGACTTGTCGTTGGCGCAGGCAGTCCGGCGTCCTTAAGGTCATGACGCATACGCACGAGTAAATTGCGTAGCATTCTCTCAGCAATGGGGCTCGGGAGATTCTCCTGGATCTTCCAGGTCGACAGTATCATCACGCCCTTGCCGATCTGCCATTCGGCCATCGATAGTCCGGACTCATAGCCCATCTGCGTGTCCATACCGCCGGCAATCGCGAGGGTCGGCGGAGTCTGATCCCTAAAGGTCCACTCCGGAATCGTCTCGCGATAGAACGCGTAATCGAGCACAGCCCCCGACGGTAGCCCGGTAAAGGCCGGCGCGCGACGCGCCCAGTCGTCCTTATGATAGAGCCAATTCTGCTGGCGATTAAAGACGCCCTTGTCCTTAAAAGGCAGCCAGTGAACCGGGTCGTCTCCCTCGGCAAAGACCTCGTGCGATAAGAAGAGCACGTTGGCGCCGGAACTGACCGCTTCGTAAAGCTTTGTAAACTCCTGTATGTTCTTACGATTGGAACTCCTGCCGACAATAATTCGATCTTGCGGCGTAAGAGTAAGCGCGGTTCCGTCGGGCTGTGTCATTGGCACAGCGGGAATCTCAACGGCGCGCAGGCGCTTGAGCAGATCGGGGTCGTCTCCCCACAGAACAATTCGCTCGGAACCCAGTTGCGGAAAGCGTCGGCGGTCGAAGATCTGGAAACGTTCCGACCCGCCGGCCGCCGCGGCGCCTTCGAGAAATTCCGCGGTAAAGACGCATTCCCCTTCAGTAGCGTCCAGCGACAGCTGAAATACCGCGCTAAACGCCGGTATGACCATGGGGTTCTCCCGCCCTTGCTCCGGTTCGGGTATCACGAGATCCTGAACCTGATCGAATAGCCGTTCGTTACGCGGTCCCATAACGACATAGCGTACCGGGTAAGTTCCCGGCGGGAGAACGTCTTCGTTGACTAAAACCGCCTCGATCTTGACTTTCTGACCAATGTACGCCTGGTTCGGTTCCACAAAGTTGCAGAACCTCAGCGGGGCAAACAGATCCGCCATGACGTCGACCGTGCCGGGCTTGAGCTCGCGAAAGATCGTCGTGAGTCCTTCGCCGGAGATCCCCTGGTCGTGCGTACCGGTCACACTGTGCGCCACTACGTTCGGATTGGCGCGAATTGCATTGATTCCGTACTGACGCTGACGCGCCATGAGCGCAATCGCCTGGCGGAAGAAGTCCTCACGCGTGCCAAAGACGTCGTCGAGCTTCCAGAGGTTCCAGTCGGCGTCGAACTTCTCGTATCGTTCCTGATAATGCTTCGCGTCCGCGGCCGCTGTGCCGTTGTACTGCTGGTACAGTCGTGTGAGACGGAACAGGTCGACCGCGCTACCGACGCCATACTCCGACAGAAAGATCGGCATACCGTCCTTTTCAAGATTGCGCAGGGTCGCAATCACGTCAGCGGTGTGCGGAACCTGCTGGTACGGGTGAATATCCGCCAGCTCGTTCTGCCAGTCGAGCGCGTAGGGATTAGAGAAACGTCCGATCGGTTCGAAGGAGAGTTTCTCCTGACCGATTTCAAAGCGCTGGAACGCGTTCAAGTTAGGACTAGCGCCGGCGGGCAAATAGCCGTAAGTCCACACGCCATTGGGATTTTCGGTATAAGAGAAGTCGGCGTTGACGTCGTAGAGCGTCCCCTGCGCGGACAGAAGCGTAAAGTCGACCGCGACCGTATCGCCGGTACCCGCGTCGTCGCCAATGCCCACGACCAGCGCGAGTTTCTCGCCGCGTTTAAAATCGAACAAAGACGCGCTGAGCTGGTCCCCGTCGGTCTCAACGATACGCTCCTCGAGTCGACCGAAATCCTGGAAGACCACCGGCTCGCCGTTGCGGTTCTTGATCTCGAGACTGAGGATATCCTGCGCGCTCGCGCCGGGATTAAAGGTAACGGAGACAAAGACGCCGCCCTTCTGATCCAGTTCGATCACGCGGTAGTTCGCGTCGACGGTGTGGAGCGCGTCAAATAGGTCGATTGTGGATATATTGAACTTAGCGGCGTCTTTTGCGTCGACAATCAGCTCAAATTCCTCGGGCTGTCCGAGTCGCTGCGAACGTACCGTCGCGTTGTTCTTAGCGCCGTTGAGATTCAAGTCGGCGGTCCACAGCTCCGTGCAGGCGCCGTCGAGCGTCTGCTTAATGAGGTGAAGGTCGACCGTAGCGTTACCGTGCTCCACCACGTCGGTCATGGTCGCGTCGAGGGCATATGCGCCGTCTTGCGGAGCGGTCCACACTAGCGCGGCGTATTCGTTCTGCACGTCGCCGGGATGCAGGAAAAATGTATTCGCGAGCCACTTCGTCCCGTCGTAGAAGAAGCTTTCGTTGGTCTGGTTCTTAACCGCCGCCGGCATGATGGAAGCGCCCTGACGTCGCCAAATGGCGTAATCAGCCTCTTTAGCTTTTGAGGAGGCAAAGGGGTCAAATCCGCCGGAGTTCAAAAAGACCATACGGCTCGGGTCGAGTCGTCGCGCCTCCTGCAGGTAGTTCGCCGCCTGTAGAACCAGTTGTACGTCGGTCGTCTCATTGAGTAGTCCCCAAATCACCACGCTGGGGTGATTGCGATCGCGTCGGATCATACCGCTGGTTTGATCTTCAAATCGCTTGGCGCGTTCCGGGCACGCCTCGAATTGCCAGCCGGCGAGGCATTCGTCATAGACCATAAAACCGAGACGGTCGCACAAATCCAATTGGAACCGACGCGGCATACCGGCGATATAGCGTATCATATTGAATCCCATCGTCTTACAGGCGATGATATCTTTACGATACAGATCGGGATCGAAGGGCACGCGGTGGGTAATCGGCGAATCGCTACCAGAATGGGAGCATTTCACATAGATCCGCTTGCCGTTTAGACGAAAGGCGCCGTTGGCGAAGCGGAAGTCGCGAAATCCAGTCACGGCGCTATAGCGATCGACGCGTCGCCCCTGGACAATCAGTTCCACCGTGGTGGTATAAAGATTCGGGTCATTGAGTTCCCAGAGCTTGAAGTTCGGCACAACGATATTCCCGACGGTCACGGAGACGCCCGGGGTCACATTTGCGCGTTGTGCAATCTCAGGGGTCGACTCTCCCCCGTCTGTGGAGGCGGCGCTCAGTAGGAGCGTGGCGTCCACTGCTTCTTTGCCGTAATTCTCTACGGTTACGCGCGTTTCGATCTGACCAGTCTGCCAATTTGGCAGAAGCTGTACGTCCGCAATTCGCGTCGCTGGACACATAACCAGCTCCACGGAATCGACCAGGCCGCCGGAGGCGTAGCCGCAGCCCGGCACGATTGTATTGGTGTTATTGCGACGCGGAATATTCGCCATCGACAGCCCGTCGATCGGCTCGTCCGTGGCGTTGAGTACGCGCACAATCAGACGATTCACGTCGCCAACCGGCTTGAGCGCGTCGGTTACGTCGAGTTCAAAGGCGTCCTCGCCCCCCTCGTGCCAGCCGACGCTCACGCCGTTGACCCAGACGTCGGCGCGATATTCCGCCTGCCAAAATCGCAAGAGCGCGCGCCCTCCTGCGTTCGGATTCTCTACGCTTGCAAAGTCGTACTGATACCACACTACCCCGTGATATTCAGGGAATACTTCCTGTAATGTCCCGGGAACGTTCACAAGCGTCGCGTCGGATCCGACCGCCTGAAGATCAGACGTCTGCCAGTTCTCTACCTGACCTTGGTTCCCCGCGTCGGTACAGATAATCCATCGCCCGTCGAGCGAATGAACGACCGACGACGCCTGCGCGCTGCACAGCGTTACGCACGCGCACAACGCGCACAGAATCGCTACGCTGAGCGCGCGTAGCGTTCTAGCCTTTCTTTTCATATCAAATCTCCGGATAAAGGCGACGCTGGCGCGCCATGCGTAAACGCGGGACGCGAGCAAGTTCCGCCCTTGAATATAATTGCTTTATCTATTGGTATTATTGATTTTATCGAATACATTTCCCGGGTTGCACACAGGAGCGTTTCTCCTCGCGGCGACGCCGTAGCGCGCGACCTGGGTACAAAAAAAGAACGACCGTGCGCGCAATAGCAGGTCGTTCTCAGGGGGACCCTACGCCACGTTTTGGCGGCGGTAAGAAAGAACGCACGCGCCGTGGGGGGCGTCGACGCGCACGCTTTGAGTAACAGATCGCAAGATCTTTCGAGGTTTATTTTACTTCTTCTCGATAATCGTCGGTTTATATTCCGGGACAAAATCTTGGAGTCGGTCGCGAATCGCCTCTTGCGGACCGGTCGTCATGGCAAGCAACTCGTCCAGCTGCGCCTGAACGTCCTCGAGATTGAACTGGCGATGTTCCGCGGCAAAGAGTTTCTTCTGACTGGTCTCGATTCTCTTCTCAGACTCGAAGTACAACTCTTCATAGAGCTTTTCACCGGGACGCAATCCGACCTCTTGGATTTCAATCGCGTATTCCGGCAGACCGGAGAGTCGAATCATGTCCTTGGCAAGGTTCTCAATCTTCACGGGCTCGCCCATATCGAGGACGAAGATCTCTCCGCCTTTGCCCATAGCGGCGGCTTCGAGAACCAACTGCGACGCCTCGGGGATCGTCATGAAGTATCGCGTCATGCGTCGGTCGGTCAGAGTGATCGGACCGCCGTTTTGAATCTGCTTGGTAAAGATCGGCACAACGCTGCCGTTGGAGCCCAGAACGTTGCCGAAGCGCGTGACGATAAATCGCGTTTTAGAGCGAACCGCGAGCGCATTGACGTATCGCTCCGCCATCTGCTTGGAACAGCCCATGACCGAGGTGGGATTGACCGCCTTGTCGGTGGAGACCATAACGAACTTTTCAGCGCCGTAACGGTCGGCGGCGTCGGCGACGACTTTGGTGCCGTAGATATTATTTCGAATCGCCTCGGGGATATTCGACTCCATGAGTGGCACGTGCTTGTGCGCGGCGGCATGGAAGACGATCTCCGGTTTCGCGGCGTTAAAGACTCCGTCGATACGCGAGGCGTTAGAGACGTCAGCGATAATCGGGGTAAGTTTGGTATCGGTTCCCAGCGCGCGCAGTTCGCGTTCCAGGAAGAAGATACGGTTTTCGCCGCGCCCCAGCAGAAAGAGCTCCTGGGGATGGAAGCGCATGAGCTGACGGCAAATTTCCGAGCCGATACTACCGCCGGCGCCGGTGACCATAACGCGTCGACCAGTGACAAGCTTCTCGATCTGATCGGTATCGAGCACGATCGGGTCGCGCTTGAGCAGGTCGTTGACGTCGACGTCGTGGATCGGGATCTTTGTGTCCGGGTGGAATTCCACCTGCGGAACGACCTTGAGTTTCAGACCGTTTTTATCACAGCGATTGAAGATCTCGCGGAAGGTCTTACCCGGAAGAGAACCGGCGACGAAAAGAATCGTCTTGACGTTCGCGCGCTTGCACGCCTCAACGAGATTGGAGACGTCGGCCACAACCGGGAGGGTTCCGACCTTCATGCGCACCTTGTAATCGTGGATCGTCAGAAAGCCGACGACGCGATAGCCGATACTGCGCTGGTTGTTGATAATATTAGCGACGTGAGCGCCGCGATTATTCGCGCCGACCAAGAGCGCTGGCTCGTCGTCGGAATCCGGGTCGAACGCGGGCAATACCGATTCACGATAGAACCGACGCGAAATACGCGCGCCGCCGCGCAACATGATCGTCATGATCATATCGAGAGTAGCGACGCTCAGCGGCATTTTGAAATCGAACCAGTCGAATTTATAACAGGTGGCAAAGAAGACGACAACGACCGCAAAGGAGAACGCCGCGTCGAAAATAATATTGCGCAGTTCGCGAAAAGTCGCGTAGTAACCGAGATTGCGGTAGGAGCGGCGAAGATAGAACGTCGCCATTTTAATCGCGAGAATCCAAAGGATCGCACGCGTAAAGAGCGCGTGGGAGCCGTCGGTAAGAATGAGGAAATTCTCAGACTTAAAGGCGCAAGCGAAATAGAACGCAACGGTAAAAAGCGCGAGGTTATAGACAACCGATCGAAAATAGACGACAGGTCGTCTCTTCCACCAAACCGGAATTTTTTTGGGTAGGTCGTCGGCGAGCGCGACGTTTTCCGTGGTCTCGGCTGCTTGATTGTTGGCTTCTGACATATTCTAACCTTCAAAAGGCGCGAGGAATCAACGTCGCATCGTGAGGAAGACTCCGTCCTTCCCATCGAATCGGCGCGTGGTCGCGAGCACATAATACGTTCATACAATCGGCGTCGACGCGTTCGAGTATGAGGGTAAAAAGTTGAGGAGTTATAATCGGCGTCATCGAACTAAAACCGAGGAACATGATATTCATTCTACGTAAAAAAGACGCGGCGTCTATATCCAGAGCGGAGCGAAAATAGAGAAGATATCCTTGAAAACCACGCCACGGCGTCAAGCGCCTTGTCAATCGTTAGAAATAAGTCGTTATCGGTCATAGCAAAAACAAACGCGATCCCCCAGCCTTGGCAGGAGACCGCGTTGAAAAAAAATTCGTCAACTTCCAATACACGTGAGAAGCACAGCGCCGCGCGTGGGGCGTTCCGAACGTCAGTACGTTCAGACGACGTCGGCGCGCAGGCGCGGCGCCTTTGACATTAATTACCTCAGGACGCTAACGACAATCTTGAATTTACCCGAGGGCAGCGTGATCTTAACGGCGTCTTCTTCCTGTTCAAGGGTCACGCTCTGCATAGCTTTCTCGACTTCTTTGGCGTCGTCGGAAGTGAGAGCGCGCACAATGCAGTTGGCGTCTTCGCCAGCCTTCGGCTTCGGCGCGTAGACGACCGCGCTGGTATTGCCGGGCACGAGAACGGTGAGTTCAAAGGAACTTGCCTTTTTGCTCCATTCGACCTCAATGCAACCGCTCACGGAGTCATAATAGCCCTTGGCGGAGGTCAATCCGGTTTCGTTCACATAAGGAGGTCGCACGACAAACTGACGGAACGCGGGGACTTCCGGGTCACGCTGGATACCCAGGGCATTGGAGACGTACCACGCCAGCGGGAAAAGGTAAGAGCTGTGCAGGAGGGAGTGACCGGGTCGGTCGAGTTCCCACGCTTCCCAGTAGGTGGTCGCGTCATGTTCGCGCATAAAGCCCCAGCCGGGATATTCCGTCTGATTGAGCATGGAGTAAACCATATCGTTTGCGTCAATCTGACGCAGATATCGGAAGAGTAGCCCGCCGCCGGTAATACCAGCGCCAATGTGGCCCTTGGAATCTTCAAAGACCGCCTTAGCCAGACGCTCGCGCACCTTCTGCTCCACCGCAGGGTCGGTCGGCAACTGCGCCAAGAGCGCCAGCCCTAAAACCGCTTGGGCGTCGTCGAAGTAGGAGTTTTCATCAGCTTTGAAGTACTTCGCATTCACGGCGTCTTGTGCGACCTTCGCACGCGCTTCCCACTCTTTCGCGGCGTCTTCACGACCTATAATGCGCGCAATCTTCGCGGCGGTCTTGAGATTGAAGACCAGGTACATGCGGTTGAGGCAGTGCGCCTGAGGAGTGTCGGAGTTCGGACCGTCCGGAGCGCCGGGCCAGAGCCAGTCGCCGAGGAACTTCCACGCGTCGCCGTACTGCTGTAGCAGTCCGTCTTCGGTGTGAGCCTGGAGGTAATCGAGCCACTTGCTCATCATCTCGAAGTTTTCTTCAAGAATACGCTTGTCGCCGTATTGCAGATAATAGGTGTACGGCAACGTGATCACAATGCCGCCCCAGGAGGGACCGCCGCCGCCCCAGTAGGTCGGAGCGGTATTGGGCAGCCATCCGTCGGCAAAGTCGCGCTGGCAGTCGCGCCAGTCTTGCAACCACTTGTAATAGAAGGCTTCCAGCGCGTAGTTGTACATACCGGACTCGGAGGTGGCGTGCGCGTCGCCGCCGTAGCCCATACGCTCGCGTTGAGGACAGTCCACGACGTAACCGCCGACGGAGAGGTTCTCAAAGGTCCAGCGACCGGTTTCGTAAATCCAGTTCAGCAGGTCGTTTGACGTTTCGCACTGCGCGACGACGTCATAGCTAGTGCGCAGATTCCAACCGAGGAAATCTTCCGGCTTCGGCGCGTGTTTCAGACCACGAACCGTGATCCAACGACCGGAGCTGTAGTTAAAGCGATTGCGGAAAACGCCGTTGCCCTGCGCGTCGAGTTCGATCTCGCTGTAGTTGTTAAAGGTCATATCCAACTGACTACGCTCGGAAAATTCGAAGCGAACGGTGGAGTTCGGCTCTTGGTCCTTGAGGGTAATCTGCGTCCAACCGGCGAAGTTTACGCCCATATCGACACGATAGACGCCGTTGTCGCGTTCTTCCACGCTCACGGCGTGAATTTCGCGACCGCGGATATTTTTGAGTCCAACTTGCGCGTTGACTTCCAGATTCGGAGCAAATTCAGTCGCGTTTTTCCAGGCAGAATCGTCGAAATCGACCTTATTCCAATCGGGGTTTTCGTCCTTGACGATATAATGTTCGCCGCCGAAGTTGCCAAAGAGCCAGGCGCCACAGAGATTGTTCGGACTCTTGCCGACCTTCCAGCTGGAGTCGGTGACAATGCGTTGCGTTTCGCCGTTTTTGAATTTCAGATCGGTTTGCGCCATGACAATCGGGCAATTGGGTCGCTTCGCGTCGGCAACGTTATATTCGTTGTAGACCGCCCAACCGTTTCCTAGCCACAGGGCAATGACGTTTTTGCCCGACTTGAGGAAGGGGCCGATTTCATAGGTAACGTAACGCGCGCGGTAGTTGTGATTGCTCACATTCGGCGCGAGAACCGACTCGGGGTCGACCTGTTCGCCATTGACATAAAGTTCGAAGTAACCGACGCTTGCGATAAAGATCTGAGCGGATTGCGGCGCTTCTTTAAGCTCAAAGGTCTTACGGAGCCAGGGGTCGTTACGCAGTTTCGTTTGCGCATCGAGGGAGGTCGCCTTAGTCAGGTCGCTCTGACCGTCGGCCGGGGCGCTCGCGCCAATCCACTTTGCCGTCCAGTCGCTTTGACTCATAAGGCCGGTAGTGAAACTGCCAGCGGCGCCGGTGAGGCGGTCGAAGTGATCCTTAACTTGAACGACCCAGTAATATCGCGTGTCGCTCTTGAGCGGGGAACCGGCATAGGCGACCTGCATATCGCTCGATTCGACCCAGCCGGAATCCCAGACTTCGCCCTTGTATTCACTGGCGTTCTGGGCGTTGGCGTCCACGGTAATGCGATAGCTCGCCTGGCGCAGACCGACCGCGGGCAACTCCTGGGAAGAGGTAAATTCCCAAGAGAATCGAGGAGCCTGTGCGTCGACTCCCAAAGGTTCCTGCTGATATTCACAACGCAGACGCGTGGGGACTATCTTCGCGCCGCTCTGCGCTTGGCAATAGTCGGCGGTCATAAAGAGAGCCAACGCCGCCAACGATAAGATTAATTTTTTCATAAACGCTATCCTTTTATAACTTAGCTAGCTGACGCGCCCAGGAGCGACGCGTTTTGAGACTATTATAACAGTAGCCCAAGGCAGTTGCAAGGATTGAAACCGTCGTATAGAGCACGACGCCAACAAGAAAGAAAATGGCGCGACGGTAGGAGACGACCGTCGCGCCAAGAGCGCAAGAAAGAATCGTCGACCGCGACGTTCGCGTCGTCGCAGAAAACGTTTTGTTAAACGAACCTATTCTATTGTCGCCAACGTTAGAGAGTATAAGGCGCCCTAGAAAAAAGTCAACTGGTTTTTATTAGTTTCGTCTAACTTTTTTAAAAAAATCCACTCGTGCGCTTGATCGCTCGCGTATTTACGAGTCAAAACGTATGAAAAAAATTTGGCGTCATGACGTCTTGCGCCCGATGTGACGCGGCGATCCCGCTGTCGCTCGGCGCCTCCACAGACACACCGCCCCACGGCTTTACCGGTCGGAGTCTTCCTGCGTTAGCGCCCTGGTCGGGGCAAGTTTCTCGAGAAGTTGAGCGCGATTAACGCGTTTGAGTTCGCATTCCCAGATACGTATCACGCAATATCCCAGCTTTTGGAGCCGCTCGGTCGTGGCGGCGTCACGCGCGCGATTGCGCTCGATCTTCGCTCGCCAGTAGTCCTCATGGTCCTTGGGCTTGGTATTGCGACAGTCGTGTCCGTGCCAGAAACAGCCGTCCACAAAGATTGCCACGCGACGCTTCGGAAAGAGAAAATCCGGTTTGCCACACAACTTCACATTCCGCCGCCAGCCCTTGATTCCCTCCGACTTAAAGACCTCAATGAGCTTAATCTCCGTGGAACGATTCCCCTTGGAACGCACGCGCTGCATGATCGCGGAACGCTCCGCCTGGTCGAAGACGTCGTGGCGTCGCTCGCCGCTTACCGGCGGCATATCCGGCAATCTCGGCAGCGTCGGCTCCTGCGCAGTGGCAAGGATCGAACGCCTGCCCTTACGACCTGTACGCGTCATGACGCAGACTCCACGGCGTGAGAACGAAAGACCAAGGGGAAGAACCGCTCCATTGCGCGCGCGAGCAGATGCACCGGCGCGGCGTTGCCCGCCTGCTTGCGAAGTTGCGAGTCGGACACGACAATCTCAAAGCTGTCCGGAAACCCTTGTAATCTGAGCATTTCCCGCGGCGTAAGGCGGCGCTTGCCGTCGACCAAAAGGTAGTTATAGCTCGCGCCCGCGCGCAAGGCGCAACTGTAAGGATAAGAAGAGATATTCCCGGCCTTGTTCTCGTGCCAAATCGCCGGTTGAAACTTCGACACGTGCGCGGCGTGGCGACGCGCGACGATCGCATCAGAGGCGAAGTAACGCCGCGGAATCGACTCCTCCGGCTCGAGAATCTGCGCCAGGGACGCGCGCTCCCGATCCGGTAAAGGCCACTGCATGTCAAAGGGCGCGGTAGAGCCAACGATTACAACTCGCTCGCGCTTTTGAGGCAGACCGCAATCGAGCGCATTGAGCACGCGCCAATCGACGTAATAGCCAAGTTTCTGCTGTAAAACGTCTAAAATAATAGCAAAGGTACGCCCGTTGTCGTGGCTGGTCAGCTGACGTACATTCTCTAACACAAAGGCTCGCGGGCGTTTATCTCTGAGGATTCTAGCGATCTGAAAGAACAACGTCCCCTTTGTCTGGTCGGTAAAACCTTTTCGCAGACCGATAATTGAGAAAGTCTGACACGGAAAGCCGGCGCACAGCACGTCGAACTCGGGTATCTCGTCCGACGGCATGACGCACACGTCGCCCAGGGGCGTTTGACCAAAGTTCTTTTGGTAACTCTCGCGCGCGTAGGGGTCTATGTCGCAACTAGCGCAACAGATCGCACGGCGTCCCATCTTCTCAAAGGTTCGTTGCACCGCGTAATGAAATCCCCCGATACCGCAAAAGAGGTCAAAGAATCGCACCGGTTCGGGATCGGTCGGATCGACTAAGTCCGCCGGACTCAACGCTAAACCATGCGTTTGCGCGGTCTTAGACCCGACGCGTATGCGCGTTGACATTGCGCCCGGCTCGTGCAAGTCGACGCCAAGTGGCAACGACGTCTGACGCTCTTGTGCCTTGGGAATAGCCTCGTCGCACTCTGGCACGGGAAAGGGCTCCACCAGTGGCGCAATCGGCTCAGGTCGGCTCTTGGCGTCGCGACGCTTGCGCCTAAGCGCCCTATCGCCGGATTTAGCACGCGGCTCAGGCGCTTCGGCGCCGTCGGCAACCGGCGCGCGCTCCTGGGTCGCCTCTGGCGTCGGCTCAAGCGTAAAGAGCCGCTCAACCGTAGTTTGCAATTGCGTCGCAATTTGCAACGCCAGGGTTACCGTCGGCTCCACACGTCCCTCTTCAATCGCAGTAAGTTCCGCCGCGTCGATCTTTAGTAGCGACGCAAGTGTTTCGAGATCAACGCAGCGCTGCTCACGCGCCGTGGCTATGCAATTAATCGTCACGCTAACCTCTCTTCCGTCACACAGTTACACGCGTCGTCCTCTTGCTCGTACTCCCGATCGTAGTCGTCGGTCGCGCTTTGCGCCAGTAACGCGCGCGCGCCGATACAGTCGCCACCGGCGAGCGCGTCGCGCAACTGCTGTAAATACGACTGTTGTGAACGCAGCCATAAGACCGGGGACGGCTCGGTCGCACACAGCGCAGGATAGACGCTAAGCGCGCGATGCACAAGCGTTTGCAGTAGTTCCGGCACGCCGCTACCGGTGAGCGCGCTCACACGACACGCCGTGACGTCGTTGCGCCAGGCGTCGTGCCAGTGGTCGCGCGGCAGATCAGTCTTATTCAAGACGTCGACGGTACGCTTTGCGTCTAACTCGCCGTGATTCAGTAGTTTATCAATTGCTCTGATTTGTTCCGTCCGATCGCGGGTCGGCTCGAAGACACGCAGCGCCAAGTGCGCGCGCCGCGCCATTTCACTGGCGAGCGCCACGCCCTGACGCTCCAGTGGGTCATGCGTGAGACGTAACCCGGCGGAGTCAATCAGGTCGAATCGCCAGCCGTCATATGTCAGAGGAACGCGTACTAAATCCCGCGTCGTACCGCTAAATCGACTCGTTAAGACCCGATCAAAGCCCAAGATCGCATTGGTTAAACTACTCTTGCCTACGTTCGGCTCGCCCAAGATCAACACAGTCGTAGGCGCAAAGAGTCGTCGACCCGCTAATCCATTGGATAGCAGCGCGTTACACTCCACAAGCGCTTCGCTGAGCGCCTCGTCCTCGCCTGAGGAAAGCGCGCGGTTCACACGAACGAAAAAGCGTCGCCATAACGCGCGCTGCGCACAGGCAAATCGCGCGGTCTTCTGCGAACAGGCGCGCGATAACAACGGTTCAACCTGCTCCAGAAAGAGCGCGTCAATCAGACCAACGCCCTCCCACGCCGACGCGTGTGCGGAAAGCTCCGCGCTCGCGCGCTCCTCACGCGCGACCTGACGCTCCCAAACCGCCCCGTCAACCAGCGAAGCGCCGTCGACCTGAAGCGCTTCAAGTATGCGCTGCGCCAGGAGTTGACCGCCGTGAACGTGAAGCTCGAACGCCTCAGCCGTGCGACGAATCAGAACAACCTGATCCGCGCCGGGACGGTCGAGTCGCAACTGAAAGAGTCCGAAATACGCGCGAGAGTCCTTACCCCAGAGCCACTGCGGATCGCAACTGGGCGCAACGCCGTCACTTACGCGTCGCCAATGCGCGACAAGCGCTCGATAGGCGCGCACGCCGCGCACGCCCAAACAGGCGATGGCTCCGCGCGCGCGCGGCGTTAGTTGCGCCGCTTCTAGCTCCGGTCGGCTCTGTGTGCTCGTGGTCGTCATGGCGTCGTGTGCGTTAGTTCGATTCACTCGTCGTGGCGGATTCAGTTGGCATAGCAGGTTGCGTCGCCTCCGCGTTTGCCTCGTTACTGTTAGATTGAGTCTGCTCTTGTGTGGTAAATTGCGGCTTGATCTGCGGCGCGCCTTGCATATCGGTAAGAATCTGACGCAGTCGACGTTGTTTGGAATTGAGATTCACCGCGCACTTATCGAACGGGGATCCGTCGACGGAGCGACGTAGAATCACATAAATCGCGCAATTATGAGCGATCCACGCGGCGAGGAGGTAGGCGTACGGTAGGAACGCCGCGAACCATACGCAGAAGTCTTTCAGAGGATAGATAACACCGAAAACGTCGCTCTGAGGCGTCATGTGGTTGAAGGAGCATGTCCAGCACAGAACGAATAAAATCACCAGAACGACGCCCCAAAGTACGAGCGCCAGCGCCAAAGCGCTGTAGAACGTCCAAAATAAAAAACGCTGTGACACGTACGCGAGGGAACGCGAGATCGCGTCGAACCCGTCGGTATTCTCCGTGGCGATCGCGGCCAGAGCAAGAGGATAGGCACACAGAAAAAGAAAGCCAAAGAACCAGAAGAAGCCCAAGAGCACAAAGGCGATCGGCGACAGGAACGTCACGTGCGAAATCAGCCGCGCGCCAAACCATAACGCGCACAAGAGCGCCGATTGCAACGTTAGAACCAGTAGCGCGGAGGGAAAACGCTTGAGCGCAAAGCTGAAGGCGGCGCGCATAGAAACGTGCGCGCTCGACGCCAAATGCACCGCAACGATTCGCGCAAACGCCAAACTAAAATAGGTTAGCACAAGCGCGCCCAGCAGTAGAACCGTCCCCTTAGCGATCAGACTCATGCCCTGAGGAAAAACAAACGGCTCAATAAAGCCCAAGAACGCGCCGGATGAAATCGACTCGGCAAACGTTCTGGCATTATGAAACGTGGTCAATTCTAGCGCTTTATAAAACCCGTCAGAAGGCGTTAAAAAGCGGTGAAATGTGACGACGATTAACGCGAGAACAGCGGCGTAAACCGTTAAAAAGCACGGCTTAAAGGTCTGTGCAAAGGAACGAAAAAGAAGCGTTCCCGGCACGACCTCTTGCCAGTCGACCCGTCGCAAGGTTCCGTCGTCAATGTCCTTTAATTGATTCATCTTCCTTCTCCTGGGAGGGCGCTACGCGCTGGCGTCGTGACCCTCGCGCTGGTTATCGACGCTGTGAAGCTCGGCGCAAAGAGTCCGAACCTGTTGAATCAGGTTTTCAAGTTCTTCTCGTACCGCGTCGTCGCTTATAAGAATTTTAGCGCTTATTCCGCGTGCGACAAGCTTTCGGGTCATTTCACACAAGCGCGCCAAACCGCTGACAAAGCTATTGAGCGCCTCCTCCGTTACATTATGACTGCCAAGGCATTGTTTTAGCTGAGCCTTCAGCTCAAGGGTCGCCATGTTAATATAATGTGGTCGGAGGAAAAAACAGTTCTGCCTAATGGCTTCTTCCAACACGCGACGACGCAACGTAAAAACCTGTGGAGGGAGTGAATCGCCTAAATACTCCGAAGCGTACGTAGCGACAAACGATTCGTTTTGAAAGGCGTCGCCCAAGATCTTCCTAGAGGCTTGGGGGTCTTTCTGCATGAGTTCGAAGCTCTGGGGGGAACTCTCGTAAAAAGCGCTGACCTTTTGAGAAAGATCAAAAGCAAATCTGTGCAAACTTGTTCCGCTCTGAGAATCATTATGGAAAGTTTTGCCAGCATAGTAGCGGTCGAAATCACGTAACGTCTTGGTCGCCGCGAGATTGCAGGCGCGCGGGAGTATAATGTCGACCGTCGTGAGACACGGCGCCACGTTCCAAAGGCGTACAAGACGCTCATAACAATCGTTGAGTTCAAGCGATAGATCCCCGGTGAAACTGGAACGGAACAGCAGCGCTTGAGCGTCCTCGGGATTCGACGACGTTTTAGGAATCATGATCACATCGGTCGAGTCGCTTCGAAGTTTACGTTCCAATCCCACGGTCAAGATCGGTAGAAATTGGGCAATGAGCACATAGTTCTGCACTCGCACGCTCAGAGCGCTCCATTTTTCATCAAGTTCTTTTAACGTCGGGTCTTTGGCGATTCGCGCTTTGAGCCTAAGGCGTCTGAACCACGTGCGCACGCGACCAGTGAGTCCCTTTTCTACGTCTTGCCCCAAAGCGTCGATATACGCGTGGAACAAAGGCGTCGGGTCAAAGTCGCACGCCTGCGCCACGGTCTGTTTGTAGCGGTCGACAGCGAGGTAAATCTCCTCGTCACTGAGATTTTCACAGGCGTTCACAAGGTCATAGAAGTCGGCGCTCAGACGCATTTCTTGGCGCGTATTCGCATATTTATCGTCTTGTTCGGGGTCGTCAGGTCGTGGAAACGAATCGATTACGCGTCGCATATAGTTCACGACTAGCTGGCGCAATTCTCCCATGCCATAAAGATCCCAAAGACCGACGTTGTCAAAGAACGCGTTTGGCATTTCCTCGAAATAGTCGCCGCAGTGTAGGGCGACGTCGTCTTGGTAGACATAGGGCAGCGTCTTAATTCGTCGGATTGCCCAACGAAGGTTTGAACGCGTCAAGCCATAGTAGCTCGAACCGCGAACAATTGCTAACGTTAGGAGTCCGAGGTAGTTGTTAATTTCGGCGTCGTGCACATGTACGATACCGTTGTAGGCGCCAAGGAAAGTAGTGAGGAAAGGTTCATAGGCTTGGCTCAAGCGCGGGAAGTGAAGCATCGGCTTTTTGGGATCTTTAAAGGCGTCAGCGAAGATCTGAGCAAGATCTGAAAGACAGACCTTTCGATCAAATAAATTCGCCGCCGCCATGCCGTATCGATAGGCGTCGAGGAAATACGCCTCTGAATCCTCGTCCTTATCGCTTAACCGGTATAATTCAAGGTTGGCGCGTGCGGCAAATTCATATAAAAACCAAACCTCACGACCGACCTCGCCTCCCATCACCGTTAGGTCCAGTAGATGTAAAGACTCGCCCGCGACGCTATTTATCGTCATAAGCGTATTCAGTGCGCTTTGGGAATCGTCATGTTCCGGAAAACTACGATTGATAACATATCGAGCCGACCACAGTTCCAACATGGTCGCCAAACTAGAAGCGGAGCTAATGGCAAGGTTGGGTTTCAGAAGTTCGGTCAGTTCCTCAACAAGTTTATTCGCCTCAACGACACGTCCCTGAGAGCAGAGCCACTCGGCAAACTGAGAGACCGCGCGACCATAAAGGGGCATGAGCTCTTGACAATCCCAGAAGCATTTTGCGCGTTTGAGCATGAGGATTCTCAGTCGGAAACTCAATTCCACGCGCGTACGCAACGTCTGTAATTCTTCGGAAGGTTCTGGGATCAGACGCGGTTGAGGCAAGGTTTCCCCTTGAAGGAAAAGCTTGTCCAAATAGGAGTATGCAAAGGAAGTTCCTTTGTAGAAATCATTACTAACGTCGTGACCGAAACGACCGTTTGCGAGGTCGAGTCGCGGCGTCGCGCCGGGCGTAAGAGCGCAATATTCCAGATCCTCGCGCAGGTCGCAATCGACCAGTAGCGCGTTGGTTTGATTCTCCAAAAGGTCGAAGGCGGCGACGACAACCTCAGGCTTGAGCGCGGCGTCGCTATCGGGCGTGTCAGCGGCGGCGTCGGGGTTGAACTGAGAATCGAGAAGCGCCAACTTATCGACTGCGTCACGGCGCGCTTGTGGCGTCGACAGCTCGAAGGTTTCGTAGGCAATATTTAAGTCCTCTCGATACTGCGACAAGATATGCGTGGCCAGATCCGCAATGTAGAACAGGAGCTTACGTGCGGCGTCAATATCTCCTAAGCGATATAAGAACACGGCAAGCTCGGCGCTGTAATACGGCAGATCGCTGAAGCATGCGTCAAAAAGGTCTTTCGTAGTAGCGAAAAGACAAAGGTCTGCAAGATCGACCAGACGCATACGCTCACAGAGGTCTTGACACTCTTGGCGACGACGTTTAATCAGCTCTGACCATTGCACAAAGTCGTCCGGAGTCGAAGGAACGGAAAGCGCGTTGGGTTTATATCGCGCCAGCGTACTGACGTCGACAAATCTTTTAAAATGACAAATCTTCTCAAGCTTATAGGCTGGCAGTCCCTTCAATTCAGATTGATTGAGACTCTTCAAGCCTACCCGAAACGCCTTGACGACCATGACGGCTCTACTGACGTAGTTTACAACCCTCTTGAACTGCTCCTCGGTTAATTTATTATCTACTTTATCGAGCAAAACACTTACCAGATAGCGTTCAAGATATCGCAGAACCATCGCGCACCATTGCCAGCGCCACAGCAAATCCTTCGTTCGCAAGAGATCAGTTAAGCAATTAAACAGATCGTAAAACAAGTCACGACCGGCGTAATCATAACGTCGCGTGAGTTTTTTAGCGACGCTAAAAGCTGTTTTGAAACAGGAGAAAGCCTCCTCAAAACGCTCTTGTACGATCATACAGGTAGCGCGAAGCAAGACCACTCTGACCTTGACGCTCAAATCTTCATCGCTCTGGCTTTCGACGTCGCTAATGTCCTCACACAGCGACCAGGCGATTTGTAAGTCCTTCTCCGCCTTTTGGATTCCGTCTTGAGTTTCAAACAACAGGTAGTTTGCCCTGATCACATGGGCGCCCACAAGCGCGCGTGTATAATCAAGACGACCGTCTCTGGCCAAGTTTTCACACAATCGTACAGAAGAATCTAAGACAAGTTCCGACAACGGGTTGAATCCCAACTTTGACAGAGTTTCGCAACGAAATCCGACACGCCTATAATCGAGCGCAAGGATAAGTTCGACAATATGCTCATATTCTTCGTCGCCGGAAGGTTCAATGTGTTCATAACACCGCGCGATGAGATTCTGTATACGTAGCACAGGAAAGGTGATATCGAACTGTAAACACCAATCGAAGTAGTAATTCAGGAGCGTAGCAAACCAGAGGAATGATTCCGGCTCTGAGGTCGTAAGCTTAAGCTCGCGAACGTATTCAATTGCCTCGCATAGTGTTACGGCGTAGTCGTACTCCGATTTTAGGGCAAACTTTATCTCTAAGTCGTTCAGACAATAGCTAATGAGCGTCGATACGAGCGTGTAGCTCTTATTAGCGCCGGGGAAGGTCTGGAAGATATGTTTGAGCTGCGCCTTAATATCGCGATGCGTGTCTTCAACCTCCTGCAAACGCCCGGCGCGAAGGTAAGCGTCGGCTTTCAACTCATAAACGCGCTTCATACCCGTGACGTTGGAGGCGAGTTCTTTGACTGTGAAGTTACGCGCCATGACGTCGAAGGTTGAGTCGGCATAACCGAGCGCTTCGTCAACGCGACCGGCGCTCTGTAACGCGAAACAGTACGTCCGGATGAAGACATAATACGATTGCATAAAGAAACGTTTGCACGTCGAATGACGAGCACGTTCGTCCTCTATGAGTTTGTATACATAATGGCAGACCTCAATGGCAGAGTCGAAGTCGCCGGTCTGATTGTACATATGCGCCACAACACTGGCGGCGTCAACGATTAGCGTCAAGCCGTCCCGTTCAACGGTCATATTGTACAAGAACGCCCTGTATTCATTCAACACCGACGTAAGTTGTTCATTGCGTTGCGTTTGCAACAGTGCGAAGCAGTAGACCCTCAAGGCTCGCATGTACATGACGCGCGCGGTTTTATTCTCGGGAAAATCCTCGTAAAGCTTGCGCGCGCGTTCCACGGCGTTTTCGGAGAAGTTCAAGCACGAAACGTCGTCGTCGTGGAAGTTGGCATAATCGGCTAGGGAGATCTGAACATTCAAGAGCAAGTCACGATTGCCCAGCTCGTCGAAGCAATCGTTAAACTCCTCGGTCATAGCGCGCAAAATCGCGCCCGAACGCTTGAGATAAGTAACGCCAAGATCATAGGCGTCATGTTCGCATAACCAGGCGCTACGCATGTAGAATCGAACGAGGAACAGATAGTTCTGCAGTCTGTCTTCATAACCACGCTGCGCGAGACGTTCCAGATTTTGCTCCACAGCCTCGTTATGATAGAGCAAAGAAGAAAAGGACGCTATTAACGCTAACTTGAAACTCTTGAACTGGTGCGATTCGACACGGTTGCCGTCGTCGTCATATTCATAGACGTCACAGTCGCCGTCGCCGGAGTCAGTGTAGGAGGAAACGACATATTCGCGTAGCAGTCGGCGTTCATTCTCCTCCTCGTCGCCGTTGAGGAGTTCTTCTTCCTCGTCCTCGTTCAGATCGTCGTCCTGCTCGTAGTCGAATGACGCTTTGTCCTCGACCTCGGGTTCGTCGTCATAATGTGGGGCGTCGCAAACGTCTGAGGAGCCGTCGTCGTCCAGCGCGCCCTTTGTGTAAGAGATACCGAGCGCTTGGCACGCCCACTTCGTCATTTTTTGAGCGACAACTGTCCACATATGAGGTTCGTCGGTACGGTTCGACGTACTATCGATTTGCGTACGCCGATCTAGGCGCTGCGCAACGGCGTCGCATAGCCAGTCGCCCTGCTGGCGCAAACGCTGACTAACCTCTTCATTGGGATTAGAAGGATCCATTTCCCCCACGTCCAAAGCCGTCGCCTCGCTCGAGCCAATATCGTCCTTACAACGCATTAAGATTTCCTCAAGAGAGCCCTGCTCCTGTAGATCGGCGACTTCATCGGGAAATGCACAATCA
This sequence comes from Planctomycetia bacterium, assembly GCA_030537455.1. Lineage (GTDB taxonomy): Bacteria > Planctomycetota > Planctomycetia > Pirellulales > Thermoguttaceae > RUG369. The sequence goes on from JAUNMR010000011.1 coordinate 20,307, forward strand.
GACAGTTCGCTCTCCACGGACCATTCTCCCTGCTCGTGCGACTCATTCTTTGAACCGCGATCGTTCGAGTCAGAGTCGTCGTCAGAGTTATCCTCGGAGTTTTCGCCAGAAAGAAACGCCGTCGCTATGAGGACAGTAGGCAATATAAGAATCCAGAGGGAACACAACGCGTCGGCATTATACACAGTATTGAGAATCGTATCAAAGTAAAGCGTCATATTATGCATCGTAACTCCCAATAAATATTGTTATAAGATAAGAGAGGTCAAAAAGGAACGCGTCGCTGTCATGCGTGGCGCTAAGTTGGGGAATAAAACGTTCCAATTCAACGCTTATCGTCTGCCCTCATGTGTTTCCCGAAAATTTCAAATAGCTTAATCGTATCCCCACGCTGACGTCATGGCATAAAAAAACGGTCTGCAGTCGCGCAAAGCGCGTGACAGGAGACCGTATTAACACGAGATTGTCTCGGCGCGTCAGGTAGTCAACTTTCGGCGCTACTGCGATTGAGAATCATTAGTCGTCCCATCGTCGACGCCAGCGATTTCTCGCTCCAATGCGTCGAGATCGACCGTCTCGATGGAATACTCCTCATTGAGCCAGCGCTTAGCGTCGATCATTCTACAACGCTCGCAGCAAAAGGGCAAGGGGGCGTCGCTATCTTGACTGACAGTTTTACCGCAAATCGGACATTTCATAGTAGAGCTCCGGTTTGAATTTCAAGAGGGTTGCGCCGTGGCGCGACTATTTTGCCTTGTCAGAGGACTTGCCGACGTCAGCGGAGGGAGTAGAGGCAGAAGCCTCAGTTTTGCCCTCTTTTGCCGCGTGGCTCGTGGTTTCCTGCGAGGACTCGTGCGATTCGCTCGAGCCGGTCGACGCGTTGTGACCTTTGTAGTCGGTGCAATAGAAGCCGGTACCCTTGAAGAGAATGCCAACGCCCCCGCTAATGAGGCGATGCAGTTTCTTCGCGCCACATTGGGGGCAGACCTCTAAAGGATCTGCCGTCATTGACTGAAAAACCTCGATATTCTCCTGACAACCGTCGCAATGGTATTCATAAGTTGGCATAATCACGCCTTAAACGAGCGCGTCGTAGAATTGCATACGCCCTTTTCGACGCGCGAGGTCAAGGGCGCATGATATAAGCGCAACGCGTTACTCTTGTGTGGCAGTCGCGTCGGTAGGCGCTACAGAAATAACCACTTGCGCGGCGCGCACAACGCGTTCGTGCAGTGTAAAACCGGCCTTGACCTCGTAAATTACGGTATTGGGCGGATAATCCGCGCTGGGCATTGTGGAGATCGACTCGTGAAAATTCGGGTCGAACGGCTGATGGAGCGCGTCGATCTTTTTAATACCGTTGCGTTCGAGAATGGCGAGGAAATCGTCGTAAACCATTTTGACGCCGGTCATAACGGCTTGACCGTTATTCTCAGGGTCTTTGATCGTGAGAGCCAAGGCGAGGTTATCGAGCGCAGGCAGAATGGCGCGCGCTAGATCAATGGAGGCGTATTTACGTTCCTCCTGCTGCAGACGATTGGTTCGCGCGCGGTAGTTTTCAAGTTCAGCGAGCGCGCGCAGACCACGATCCTCCGCTTGCGCAAGTTTGCCCTTGAGGTCGTTATACTCTGCGACGGTAATCGTCATGGTTTCCTCTTCGACGTTTTCATCGTTCGCGTCGGCGTCCTGAAGGTCGCTTTCGTTAAACTGAATCACGTCGTCGAGGTTCTCGAGGTTATCAGGGTTGAATTGGTCTTCGTTATTAGTCATCGCCGCTCCTAAGACTCCGCTGGAGTCGTAAATAGGTTTGGACTGAAAAATTAATGTTTAAGCATTTCAGCGTAGCGAGGCGTGACAACGCAGCGCGCTGAAAAGGTTTAGGGGGACAAGTCGTGAGCAATGCGTCAGTCACGCTACGCCGGGTCAGGCTTTCTTTTCGCCCTTGTCAGACTGTTCCTCTTTTTTTGCGTCTTTTTTTCCAGACTTGTCCCCAGGAAAAAAATCCCGCACAAATCCACGTAGGGTCTGACCGAAGGATTTGCGTTGTGTGAGAACCGAATCGCCCTCGTATTCCGCGAGTTTACGCAGAATTGCGGCGTGTTCCGGCGAGACCTTTTTCGGAACTTCGATTTGGAACTGAATTAGCAGGTCGCCCGCGGTATTGCGTCTTGGCGTGGGCATACCGCGTCCGCGCAATCTTAGGACGTCGCCATTTTGAGTTCCAGCGGGTATTTTGATCTTTTCCACGCCGTCGAGGGTAGGCGCTTCAATTTCCGCGCCAAGCGCGGCCTGGGCGTAGCCAATGGGTATCTGGCAAATGAGATCCTGTCCTTCACGATAGAAGAACGGGTGTTTTTCGATTTGAATAATGACGTAGCAATCTCCAGGGGCGCCACCGTTGGAAGAATGATCACCTCCGCCGGGAATGCGTAATTTCATACCGCTATCGACTCCGGGTGGAATCGTAACGTCGCATTTAACTTCTTTTGGGGTGAGACCGGCTCCGTGGCACGTTGGGCACGGGTCGGTAATTACCACGCCGCGCCCGCCGCATTTCGGACAGGTACGCTGAATGGAAAACACACCGCTGGATTGCTGAATACGACCGGCTCCGCCACAATAGCGACAGGTCGTCGGCTGAGTTCCAGCCTTAGCGCCGCTACCGCCACAGGCGCTACAGACCTCGCGACGACGATAACGAACTTCTTTCTTAACGCCCTTGGCGGCCTCGTGCAAGTCGATCGTCACGCGACAGCGCACGTCTGCGCCTTGACGAGCGCGAGTCTGACCACCGCCGCCCCCGCCGAAGATATCGCCGAAAATATCGCCAAAGACGCTACTGAAACCGCCAAAAATATCGCCGACGTTATCGAAACCGGCGCCGGCGCCGCCTTGCAGACCGGCGCGACCATATCGGTCGTAAATTTCCTTTTTCTGCGCGTCGCTGAGAACTTCATAGGCTTCGGCACAGAGTTTAAACTTTTCGACCGCTTCAGCGTTTCCGGGATTGCGATCGGGGTGATATCGAAGCGCCATCTTGCGGTATGCGGCTTTAATTTCGTCCGCAGAGGCGGTGCGTTCGATTTCTAAAACATCGTAATAGTCGATTTCTTCGGCCATAAGTCGAGTCCTAGTGAAGATGGAACAAGCCGACGCACAGCGCGTAGGGTAAAGACATGACCCTCGAGGAGGCGCTCGAGCCTTAAAGAAAACCGGCGCGACGAAAGCTCGTGCGCCGGTTTGTCAGGGAAGCACGCCAGAGGCGTTCAGCGCAGTATTACGCTAATTATTTAACCGCGTCGTTGACGTCTTTGTCTTTTTTGACGTCGGTGACGAGCGTTTCGGTGGTGAGCATGAGACCGGCGACGCTCGCGGCGTGCGAGAGCGCGGCGCGCACGACCTTCAGCGGGTCGATAATACCGTCTTTGTACATATCGACATACTGACCGGTCGCGGCGTTATAGCCTTCGGCGCCGGACTTAGCGGCGACTTCGTCGACAACGACAGCGCCGTCGGCGCCGCTATTTTCGACGATCTGTTGCAACGGAGCGGCGAGCGCGCGATAGAGGATATCGACGCCGATTTTTTCATCGCCTCGCGCGTTAGCACGAGCCTTTTCCACCGCGGGTCTGCAACGCAGTAGCGCGACGCCGCCGCCGGGTAGAACGCCTTCTTGCGCGGCGGCGCGAGTGGCATGCAGCGCGTCGTCAACGCGATCTTTCTTCTGCTTCATTTCCGCTTCAGTGTGAGCGCCGACCTTAATAATGGCAACGCCGCCGCTGAGTTTCGCCAGACGCTCTTGGAACTTTTCGCGATCATAATCGCTTTCGCTTTCAGCGATCATTTTGCGCAGAAGGTCGGTGCGCGATTTAATATCGGCTTTTTTGCCCTTACCGCCGACAATCGTGGTCGTGTCTTTATCGACGTTAACTTGGTCGGCGCGACCGAGTTGCGAAAGTTCGACGTTTTCGAGTTTAATACCGAGGTCTTCGCTAATGACCTGACCGCCGGTGAGAACCGCGATATCTTGAAGCATCGCCTTACGACGATCGCCGAAACCCGGAGCCTTAACGGCGCAGACGTTGAGAATACCGCGCAGACGGTTCACCACGAGCATGGTGAGCGCTTCGGTATCGACGTCTTCGGCGATAATCATCAAAGGCTTGCCCTTTTGAGCGACTTTCTCAAGCAGTGGAATCAGATCGCGAATATTGGAGATTTTCTTTTCGTGCAAGAGGATATAGGCGTCTTCGAGGGAGCATTTCATCTGATTCATATCGGTGATGAAATACGGAGAAAGGTAGCCTTTATCGAACTGCATACCTTCGACGACGACATAAGTCGTTTCGGAGGTTTTGCCTTCTTCCACGGTGATAACGCCGTCGTTTCCAACCGCTTCCATGGCGTCGGCAAGGAGGTTGCCGATTTCATAGTCGTTGTTAGCGCTAATAGCGCCGACGCTGGCGATTTCTTCCTTGGAATTGACCGGTTTTGCCAATTTTGACAGTTCGTCGATTGCGGCGTTGACAGCTTTGTCAATTCCGCGACGGATCGCCGTGGGATTACTACCGGCGGTAACGTTGCGCAGACCTTCGCGGAAGATCGCGCGCGCAAGCACGGTGGCGGTGGTGGTGCCGTCGCCGACGATATCGTTGGTTTTAGAGGCGACTTCGTTGACGAGTTTAGCGCCCATATTTTCGAACGGGTCGTCTAGTTCTACTTCTTTACTAACGGTAACGCCGTCTTTGGTGACTTTCGGACCGCCGTAAGCTTTGCTCAAAACGACGTTACGACCGGTGGGACCGAGGGTAACGGCGACCACGTCGGCTAATTTCGTCACGCCGTCGAGCATCTTACGTCGCGCAGCGTCGTCGAAAAGCAATTGTTTTGCCATGTAAAATGTCCTTATCGTAATGCGAGCGGTCGCGCGCCAAAAAAGGGGCGACGCGAGGCGCCAATGGGAGGTTAAAGCGGAACCGGAGCGAAGCAAAGTCGTCAGAGCGCCTCGCTCCGTACAAACGCGCGTTAGTCTTTCTTAACGACCTTAGCCAAGACGTCGCTTTCGCGCAGAATCTTGTACGTCACGCCGTCGACTTCAACGTCGGAACCGGAATACTTGCCGTAGATGACTTGGTCGCCGACCGCGACGTTCATTTCCGCAACCTTACCGCTGTCGAGCACACGACCCGGTCCAGCGGCGACGACGGTACCGCATTGCGGCTTTTCTTTAGCGCTATCGGGCAGGAGAATACCGCCGGCGGTTTTTTCTTCCGCTTCGGAGGGTTCAACAACAATGCGATCTTCCAACGGCTTGAGGTTCAAAGCTTTTTTCGCGGACATTTTAATCCTCTCAATATATGTATGGTTTTGATTTTCGTTAGGTTAGGCGCGTCGTCATGCGCGACGACGCGCGTTTAAAAATCGGCGATGGTTTCGACTTGGCTTAGAAGCCGCCCATACCGCCCATGCCGCCCATACCGCCCATGGCGTTGGGATCTGGAGCGGGCGCTTCTTCTTTTGGGATTTCGGTGAGCAGGCAAGAGGTGGTCAGTAGCAGGCCGGCAACGCTCGCGGCGTTTTGTAGCGCGGTTCTAGCGACTTTCGCCGGGTCAATCACGCCCGCTTCCACCAAATCGCAGTATTGGTCTTTATCGGCGTCGTAACCGAAGTTCTTATCGGGGTTCTGACGCACGCGATTGATAACGACGGAGCCTTCGACGCCGGCGTTTTTGGCGATTTCGCGAATCGGCGATTCCAGGGCGCGACGCACGATTTGCACGCCGTAGACCTCGTCTCCTTGCGCGTCAACGTCATTGAGCGCCTCGGCCGCGCGCAGTAGCGCGACGCCGCCGCCGGGCACAACGCCCTCTTCCAGCGCGGCCTTAGTTGCGGCCTGAGCGTCTTCGAAGAGGTACTTGCGCTCTTTGAGTTCCGACTCCGTCGCCGCGCCGACGTTAATACGCGCCACGCCGCCGGCGAGTTTCGCCAGACGCTCTTGGAGCTTCTCTTTGTCGTAAGAGCTGGTGGTGGTTTCGATTTCAGCGCGAATTTGAGAGGCGCGCGCGTCGATATCTTCTTTCTTGCCAGCGCCGCCGACGATCGTGGTCGTCTCGCCGGTCACGACAATCTTCTTAGCGCGACCAAGGTCGCTCACGGTCACCGCGTCGAGTTTAACGCCGAGGTCTTTATAGACCGCTGTGGCGCCGGTGAGAACCGCGATATCGCCGAGCATAGCCTTACGACGATCGCCGTAGCCGGGCGCTTTGACGGCGCAAACGCTCAGGATACCGCGCAGTTTATTCACCACGAGGGTCGCGAGCGCTTCGCCTTCGATATCTTCGGCGATAATCATGAGCGGACGGCTCTGCTTAGAGATCGCTTCCAATAGCGGCACAAGAGATTTCGCAGTGGAGATTTTGTCTTCGAAGACCAGCACGAGCGCGTCTTCCAATTCGACCTTTTGATCGTCGACATTGGTGACAAAGTGAGGGGAAAGATACCCGCGGTCGAACTGCATGCCTTCCACGACGTCGACGTAGGTGTCGAACTGCTTGCCTTCTTCGACGGTGATGACGCCGTTTTTGCCGACTTTCAGAAAGGCGTCAGCGAGGATTTGCCCGATTTTCGGGTCGTTATTACCGGCGATCGTGGCGACTTGAGCGATTTCTTTTTTGCTCTTATCGTTCACGGGAGTCGCTTGTTTGTCGATAAATTCGCCAACGACTTCCGCGGCCTTTTGCACGCCGCGCGCCAGCGCCATGGGGTCGGCGCCGGAGGCGGTCATTTTAAGACCTTCCAGATAGATCGCCTCGGCCAGCACGGTCGCAGTCGTCGTGCCGTCGCCGGCGGCTTGATTGGTTTTAGAAGCGGCTTGTTTGACGAGTTGAGCGCCGAGGTTCTCTTCGGGGTCTTCTAGATCAATGTCTTCCGCGACGGTCACGCCGTCTTTGGTCACTTTTGGGGAGCCCCATCCTTTATCCAAAACGACATTACGTCCTCTGGGACCCAATGTGCTTTTTACAGCGCGAGCCAACTTCGTGACGCCCTCGGCAATGGGACGACGAGCGGCGTCGTCAAACGACATTTTCTTTGCCACAGCGGAATACTCCTTATATAACTTATCAACCAAAGTTCACTAACGCCTAAGAGTCGAAAGCGCCGAACGCGTACCGCGAACGACGTGCGCGACTCAGGCGCGCGAACGTGTTTTTATTTGCGTTCAAATGCTCTGTGGCACAAATGTGCACAGAGATCGCTAAATACATAGCAAATTAGGCGCCAAATAAAAAAGCTTGGGATTTTTCGCTTGATTATCACAATATGACCGCGTATAACTGCGCAAGTTACGCGTTCTACGCGAACCGAATTGCCCCCAAGCGTGACGCGACTGGCGTCAAATTGGCAGGCGTTCCTGGTCAGAAGCGTTAGACCATTATAACCGGGTGCAAGGAGATGGTCTAGCGCCGTCCTTGGCGTCGTAGCGTAGTTTTTTCATGACGCAAGAGTCGTCTACTCTAACCGTCGCGTGAGAAAGACATAATTCGAGAGTTACAAGCGCGTTCAAGGGACAAAATGCATTCAGAGCTAAATTGGCTCTACCAATATTTTGAAAACTAATAAAGAAACTATGCAACGTAGACGTCAGCGTAAAACGAGCTATGTGACGTAAAAACAGCTTATTAGTCGGCGTCGGGAAAATCTTCGTCGAATCTCTGTACCGCGCCGCCGTTGCGCACACGCTCCAGTTCCGCTTCGTAAGCCTTGATAATCACGTTGTGAACCAATTCGCGGCATTCAGAATTAATCGGATGCACGACGTCAACGTAGATACTACGCGATTGAGAAGCGTCCGGGGTCACGTGAGCGCGTACGCTGTAACTGAGCGCCGCGCCGCATTGGGTACAAAAGCGAGAGGTCACTGAATTCTTTTGTCGACATACCGCGCAACGAAATGTCAGTTTACGACTAGGCATGGCTACGAAGTAACCCTGAGTCCCTTGAAGAACCCTCAAATCGCGAACTACAAACATATCGTCGAAGGTTATAGAGCAAAAGGCCTTCAGACGCTGGGATTCGTCTTGTTCATTAAGAAGTTTGATCCGAACTTCCGTAATTTCCATGATACATCAATCAATTGGTAAGCGCCTAAGAGCGCGCTTAGGCGTAGTCGTCAAACAATCTTGTCTAAGTCGGTCGACGAAAAACTTTGCGCGACAAAAACCCCCTCATGAATAAAATCGTGATCGCGCGTTTGGAACAGCGTGCGCCGCAAGCGTCTTGCGACCTGACAGGCGCGCTCGCGCGTCGGAAAGATCGCATAGAAGCACGAACCGCTACCGGTCATCGCCACGCCACAGGGTCGAAAGAACTCCAGGAGCCGACGCTGTCGCCGTACGCTGGGATAGCGCAATAGCGCGCATTCCTCCAGGCGATTAAAGAGCGCATGACCGAGCTCTTGGGCGTAGTCGTTCTGCCCGCGACGTTGCATCTGATACGCATGGGCGGCACGGTCGCGAAAATCGTCGAGGCTCACGCGCTGTACGTCGACAAGATTCTTAAATTCCTGGAAGATCGCGGGCGTGGAAAATCCATAGTTCGGTTTGACTATGACCGTCCACACGCTCGGAGCCTCAAACGGCTGGAGTATTTCACCGCGACCGTAACCGATCGTTGGGGTTGTCGCTAAAAAAAGAGGCACGTCGGACCCCAAAGAAGCGGCTAGATTATATAGCTCGTCCTTAGGAAGTTTCACAGGCGAAAGCGCGTTGAGCGTACGCAACGTTGTCGCCGCGTCGCTGGAACCGCCGCCCAGACCCGCCTGACTAGGAATCCCCTTGTAGAGTCGAATCGCACAAACACACTGCTCAAAACGCTCGCAAGCGTAGGACGCTAGGCGAGTGTAGAACGCGTCGTAAGCGCGAACAACAAGATTGCGTTGATCGACGGGAATATCCGAAACAAACGCGCCGTGTCCATTAAAAATCAAGATATTGGAACCGGTTTCAACGAAGGGAACTGGAACCGGAGTGTGGAACGACGCCTTTAAATCAAAGAAGATGTAATCATGTAAGCTAATGGGCGCAGTAGCAGACTGAACCTCATGGTATCCGTCGGCACGACGATGCAGAACCTCAAAAAAAAGATTAAGTTTCGCATAGGAGCGCGCACGAACGACCATACGCGCCAGATCAAGTTGAATCGTCACAGCGCGAGGCTCCTCTCCTCCCAATATCTCTTACTCCGGATTATAATTCATTCTTAAAAGAAAGCTACCCTAGCGCATGAAAAAAGTTATTTTTTTTCGTCTGTGACGTCATAGAGAATTGCCAGTCGCCAGAGTGTGATTAGCAGCGCGCACCCCCAGAAGAGCATGACCGCGGTCATAACGCACGCGAGCTTTTGAACGCGAAAAGCGTGGCACACGCACAAGAGCGTTGTAGCAAGTTGAGGCGTCCACAAGGCGCGAAAAGCGAGGCGCCCGAGCGCCAGGAGCGCTAGCAGCGACAACCAAAAGAGGATTTGATAGCGTTTCATCATTGCATGTCCCTGTCGAACGCTAGCAGCGCTTTCTCTTACTCCAGCGCAATTGACCACAAGCGGCGTTGATTTTATCGCCCTTACGGAATCGCACTTTGACCTGAATTCCGGCGTCTTCGAGCGTCTGTACGAAGCGTCGAACCGTCTGGTTTGACGGCGTCTTAAAGGGTAGCTCCGGCGCGGGATTGTATGGAATCACATTAACAATCGCCGTGCGATTGCGCAAAAGTCGCGCCAGTTCCAGCGCGTGCTCGACCTGATCGTTGACGTTCTGGAGCATAACGTACTCAAAGGTCACGCGCCGACCGGTCGCGCGAAAGAAGTAATCGGCCGCGTCGACTACCTCGCTGATCGGATGGATGCGATTCTCTGGCATGATCTGATCGCGAATGCGATCGTTCGGCGCGTGCAGAGAAATCGCCAGTTTATAGGGAACTTTCAGATCCGCAAGGCGCTTGATTCCCCCGGGAATGCCGACGGTGGAGATCGTTGCCTTGCGATTGCCAATGTCTAATCCGTCCGGCGACGTAGCGACCGCCAGCGCTGGCAAAAGCGCGTCGAGGTTCAACGTTGGCTCGCCCGTGCCCATGACGACAATGTGCGTAAGACGTTCCGTCGTGGGCAAAAGGTTATTCAAACGCAACAACTGTTCCAGAATTTCCGCGGTGGACAAATTGCGCTCGAAACCGCCAAGACCACTGGCGCAGAAAGCGCAGCCCATCGCACATCCGACCTGAGTACTCACGCAGGCGGTGCGATGACCACGATCGTCGCGCAAAAGGACGCACTCGATTCGCGCGCCGTCGGTCGTTTCAAGCAGGAGCTTTTCCGAACCGTCGTTCGAGGTCGATTTCACGACAAGACGCGTGTGCAAAACCGAGTCCTCCGGCTCTATCTGCGCCATGTCCGACTCAGAATCGTTCACGACAGCGTCGATCCGCGCCAAGGGTTCAGACGCTCCAGCTCCAAAATAATCCGTGAGAAGCGCGCGCGTCGTTTTGCTAAGATCGGTCATCTGGGAAATCAGCGTCGTCTTGCGCGCATAGATCCATCGCCAGACCTGCCCCACGCGATAACCAGGCAACCCCAGCGCGCGGAACTCTTCGAGCAATTCCTCGCGGCTGTAAGATAAAAGGGAACGCTTCACGGGCTTGGGCGCGTTCATTAGTCAAGAGCCTTTCGAAAACAATCGTCTCCTTGGCGTCAGAGGCGACGCACAGGTAGGCGCAAACGTTGCGGTAAGTCGTCGAGTTGACCGGCGCTCGCTAGTTAGTCGTCGGTGGATTCGGTCGTGTCAGATTCCGCGTCGCACTCCGACGGCAAGTCGCCTGAGTATTCCTTGTCGAACGCCAGATCGACTCCGCGATATTGACGCATAAATTGATTGATCGTTTCCCAACACCACTGCCGAGCGTCAGTACGCGCTAGTATACGCGCCACCGCGTTAACGTGCAAGCCCAGGTCATTGACCTTTTCACGAGCGGAACGACGCGCGCGACCGTAGATCGGCCACAGCGAAAGAACCATTGCGGCGCTCAAGGCGACGCCATGCCAAAAGAAAACGGTATAGGCAGACAAGCGCGTAAGTGAAAATTCTCCGTGTTTGCGCTGGTCCTGTAACGGATTCAGACCGAAGTCGTTCCGGTTTGGATAGGCGTTAATCGCGCCGTTGGTCAAGACGATCGCAACGCGTGATTTATAGGGTATTTCCTCAGCTATGCGCGCGGCTATTGCACGATTGGACGAGTCCGTGAGGCCGTAATTACACAGGAACGATGAGGAATTCAGAAAGAAAAGTCGCCCTTGCTGATAATCGCGTCGCGCCACCAGCGGGTAGTCGCCTAATTTCAACAAAACGGAGTCGGAGTCGCTGGGGTAGAACCTCATATATTCACGCAACGGGGCGACGTGGGTGAGACGGCGCGTCCAGTCCTCTCGACCGGAAAAGCGTAATTGCGTTTGGTCAAGACGCTCAGACCTAGGAATAAAGCGCACGCGAGGAACAAGCGCTTTAAAACGTTCACGTTCGACAGAGCCTGACGCCCAAAAGTCGCCAAGATCCGCGGTGGTCTGAAGGAAGATTCGACTGCGATACCCCCACGGAATGAACCCCATTTTTATGGCTTCTTGTTCGATAACGTTTCGACTATTTAGCTTATTCTCGAGCCACTCTTGCGCGTCGACGCTATCAGAGTTATCAATTTCGACGAAAGCGGCGTCGTCATCATCGAAAACAATCTCGTCCTCGTCAAAGATAATCTCGTCCGACTCCTCGAGTTGCGCGTCGCTGTCGGACGATTCGACGTCTTCTTCGTCATGCGCTCGTTGGTACGCGCGCAAAGAGTCTTCGGTGACGCCCCATTCGGGTAGCAACGTCAGTTTACTCGGCGCTAGTCTCCAGAGCTTCTGGAGTTGTCTGGCTTCGAATCGTACTTCGGAGACACACGAGATAACCTTTTGCTCCCAATTTTGTTCCAAATTCGATTCAATTTGGAGCAAATCAACCGCGTCGTCCAAGCAATTGTCAATAAATTCGGAGTCTTGCGTGTCGGCGTACGTCTGGCGATCCTTGGCGATCTGCGACAACTCGTTTATGCTTTGTCCCAGATAATCCTGACGCGCGTCATATTCGCTGAGGATCCAGTAGAAGGCGCGTCCCTTGCGTTCGTTCATCCACTGACTCAGGAAGTCTAACGGAGAACTTTGTTCTCCTTCTTCGTGGTAGTCGCCCAGTTTTTCAGGGTTATTCTGCCAGAAGAGATATCCCAGATCGACGTTCACCGCGGGCAGAATCCAGCGATTCCAATTCTGTGAGCCGTCGTGAACGTCGCTATAAGCCTGCATACATCGCAGAGCCGCGTCGACACGCTGGTCGAGCGGAGCAAGACAAGGAGCGTTCCATGCCAGGGGACGCTGACTGGTCTCCATCCAGAAGATCGCGTCGTACTTTTTAAGCGAGCGTAGCTCGTCTTCGTGCCTCAAATAGACAATGTCGACTTTGCAACGTCGCTCTTTCTTTAAATAGTCGCGGTAGGCGCCTAAACCATTGATACTCTTCGTCTGCGAGGTCGTAGAATATGAGGCTTTCCCACCGTAACGCGCTTTCCACGTGGGCGTACGCCCCCAGGAACAACCGCAAGACAGCAACGACACGCTCAAAAGCCCGATCAAAAGTGGGAAAAGGAACGAATGCAACATATTGCGCGCGCTTAAGATACGTTCCCAAAGAGACGTTCCCAGGAGGCGTTGGATACGTTGCGACTCTTCCGGATCAAACTCTCTCTTAGACGGCTTGACCTGCTCCACCGCCTCAAGCGCCGCGGACGTCAGCTCCTTTTGACGTTCCTCCTCCAGCGGTAGCAAGATCTCGATAACGTCGTCGATATACTTCGCCACAGCGACGAATTGTTCCTCGGTCATTTCCTCATCGCCGAAGTACACGCGCTCGAATTCATTCATAACGCGCAGATAAATCTCCGCAAGTTTAGGTCTGCTGTGAAGCTCCTGCCAGTATTCGAGATTGGTCTTGCCCTTGTCTAGCACAAGTAGCGCGGCCGCGTCAGATTCGACAATCAGCCAGCTGAAATAGTAGATAATCGCTTTGCGCCAGTCGCGCTGAGCCGTCATTCTCAAAGTGGCGCCGAGAAGATCGTCGAACTCCACTTGCGCCTCTGGAGTGAGCGTTTGGAATTGTCGTTGCCGTTGTAACTCAAGGCGTCGCAACGTTTCCTTGGTCAATTGCTTATTTTTCCAAATACGATACGTCATAATGGCGCAGAAGATTAGCGCCGCCGCCAGGACTATCCCAAGGAAAACCTTCAGACCATTGATAATCAGGGCGTTATAATCTCCCGATGCGAAACGACTCTTCGATTTCCGCGGTTTAGAACTTGAGCGCTTATAGGTTTTGCGTTCACGTTCCATATACTTCGACTCGACAACCGTAGGAGACGGAAGATAGCGAGTCTGATCCTCGCGCCACTCATACCAGGGAGCGTCCTGTTTCTTCAACGCGCGACGAAACGCTTCATCAGAACGCTGCTCAACTTCGCTACGTTCGGAATCGTCAACCGCACGCGCGAATGCAACGACCGGACTCAAAGTTGCGACGATTACTATCAGCGTCAACGTCGCAAACGTCCAACTGAGTCGACTATTCCATGAACGATTCATTCCTTTCACGGCGTATCCTCCTTACTTAGTTGCTCGTTAAGTTGAGCGGAGGCGGTCTCGATTATCTCTAACGGCATAAAAGCGCGCGCTGAACCGTGCATACGCGACTGACCGAACGCTTGCGATTTGGCAAGGTCTTCGCTGAGCTTCTCGCCTTCCACCTGAAGCGCTAGATTGACGTCCCAACCTTCTGCTTGAACGCGCAAGTTAATATAATAGAAGAACTTATAAACCGTCGTAAAATACGCCGCGCCCAGGAAGATCAAGGGCAAATACAAAAAGAACGTAATCGCCGCCTGCCAGTGAGCTTCGACAATTGCCAAGGACGTTAAACGCCAGAAGAGCGCCGCCGTGGTGAAAACCGCGCTAAGATTGAAAAGCTCAAAGTTGACGCGCTTAATAAAACCAGTGCGAATGTACGCCGAACGAGTTATCTGACGCAAGCGTCGAAGAAGGGAAATCCCATCGCGTTTGCGTCGTATCAGAGGTAGGCGTTCGAGTTGAATGACCTCCGCGGCGTTAAAAAAGAAGAACGTCAAAAAACGCAACACAACCAGTAAGAGAAACGATTGAAGCAGACGCTCACGCCAACTGATCCACACCTCTTTAAAACTAATCTGCCGATCGCTAATAAAAAGACGCTTCCCTAGATACTGCGTCACAAGCGAACCCATAAAGGGCGTCTCAAAAAGAATGAGCAGATACTCCAAAGAGGCGATTTTGAAATATAAATCGAACTGAGACGTAAGACTCATATCCGTGGGCATGAGCATAGGCGCGACGTCGACCCCGTTGTCACGTAATAAAAACGTATCGGGAAACAAACCGAACCATATCGCATAATCGAACGCCAGAATGGGCGCGGCTAGAATGACAAAATATAGCGTCAACGGTTTCCACTGGGAGATTGCAACGCGTAGCGCCAAATCACACGTTTCATACCACGAACGCGTACGAATGACAACCGAACGCTTTTTCCAAAATGACTTCGTTTGCATATCGACTCTATTGTCTAAACCACAGCGTTTTTCGTACGTTCAATTCCCAATCCAGTTTTCATTCCCCAGATTCCTCGCCTTTGCGCCGTCGCGAGCTTGGCGCAATCTGCACGAGACCAAGGACGAAAAGGTAGACAAACAGCACGACAATTGACGCCCACATAATGACGCGCTTATATGTGAGAGAATCGACATTCCAGGAGCCAATGGAAGAATTCAAATCTCCAGGGGAAAGAAAGCCCTCGATAAAAGCCGCAAAGCAAAATAGAACAAACGCCAAAATGATCGTCGGAGTCGCGCGATATGTGCCGCGACGCAAGGAGTCTAAACGCCGAAATCCTCGTGTATAGACCAGGGAGAACCCCATACGAAGACCCGCCGCAGCCGATAAAACGATCGCCGTAAGTTCAAAGGCGGAGTGCGCCGTGGTGAACTCATTAAATCGCATTGTCACGTCTACGCCGACGCTCTGACTGTACATGTGACCAAAAACAAGACCCAATGCTATCGCGTTATAAAGCAGAGTGTATATGCCAGGAATACAAGCTAAAATACTCGTGGCAAAGCACTTCAGACCAATACTGCCGTTATGAAATATATAGCCGCCGTAAGCGACCAAACGCGAGCCGAACCCAAAGTCTACGTCGACAGAATACATTCGTTCGATACCCTGCACCGTTTCTGCGCCCAAGACGCGTTGCGGTAGCGTAGGATCGACGTAAAGCGCTAGTACGAAGGAACCGACGAATCCGCCCCAAAAGAGCGTCATCGCAATCCAAAAGAACGGGTCGGTTATAATCCAGCGCGGCGCGTCGTAAAAGACTAAACGCCACACGGAGTCCACATTCAGACCATTGGAGCGGTAGAGCTTTAAATAAGCGGCTCCCACAAGGGAATTGAGACGCTCGGTTACAGCGGGAGGAAACTGATAACTCTTCGCATGCGCCAGGTCGCTGGTCGCCTCACGATAGAGCGCGGAAAAGCGAGCAACCTCCTCCGGCTTTCTCCGCTTGATGGAGAATCTGCCCAGGCGCGCGGTGAGACGCTCTAACTCGTCCCAATCTTTCTGACGCGACTCAATTAGTTCGTTAACCTTCATATTATTCCCTCGCCTGGCGCATTGGGGCTGGCAAATGAACGCACATGGAAGTTCACTTGATATTTCAATCACTCCTTATTATACTAAATGAGCGTCGGGAAAATAGACGTAGACGTCCTTTTTGACAAGGAAAAGCGCTTAATGCGCTCTGCTCAAAGTAAGACCGCGCCGAATCAGCCAGAAGGAAGACGATATGACGTTAAAAAATTCAGATCGCGCCGATCTCCAGCGAAATGAAGAGATTCTACTGAACTCGCCAAGCTATCGTTTGGCGAACGAAGACCATGATTTTCTAAACGGATACGACGGGCGTGAGACGAGAATTCTCGGTGAGTTCATGAAGCCGGAAAAGGAACTGCAACGCGCAAACGTCGTCTCGACGGTCATCGTCTTCGGGAGCGCGCGCATTCTTTCGCCGGAAGTCGCACAGGCGCGCGTCGACGCGGCGCAGAAAGAACTGGATAAGAATCCCGACGACGAGCAAAACATCGCCGCGCTCCAACGCGCAAAGAACGCGCTATACTGGAGCGACTACTACCGTATCGCGCGTGAATTCGGCGAACTGGTCGCGCGCAAGAACGACGTCTTTAACGAAACGCGCGGTCCCAACCGTCAGATCAAGGTCTCCAAGCAGTGTGAATTCGTCGTATGCACCGGCGGCGGACCGGGCATTATGGAGGCGGCTAATCGTGGCGCTTACGACGCCGGCGAGCATACGATCGGTCTGAATATCCAACTGCCGTTTGAGCAGAAGCCGAACCCATTTGTGTCGCCCAACCTGTGCTTTAACTTTCACTACTTCTCCATGCGCAAGATGCATTTTCTCCTACGCGCGAAGGCGCTTGCGGCGTTTCCCGGCGGGTTCGGCACTTTCGACGAGCTCTTCGAGGCGATCACGCTACGTCAAACCGGTCGTATGCAGGATCTGCCGATTATTCTCTTCGGGGAAGAATTCTGGAAGAAAGTAGTCAACTTCCAGTATCTGGTCGACGTCGGAGTGATTAGCGCGTCGGATCTGAACCTCTTCCACTACGCTCACACCGCCGAAGAGGGCTGGGATATCATTGAACGTTATTACAGCGCGCGTGAGAAGCACGACTAGACCGTTGGGTCTTCACAGGGAACGCTCACGCGATATAATACAGCCTAAGGAGTCGGTTCGACCGTCGGTTGCGCCTCGTGTCTGGGAGCGCGCTCGACGCTGATATGTCATTATACGCTATTGTTGTCGTTAGGACGTACGCTATGCATATGAAAAATCAAGTCTCTAAACGCATGTTTTTCACGGCTCTCACGTCGTTTGTCTTCTTCGCGTTGCAAACCGCGCCGCTACTGGCGGCCGGGGATGAAGAAGCGACCTCTGATCCGGTTTGGGTTTTGAGTTACGCGTCGTTTATTCTCTTCGCGGGCATTACTATCGTAACAAGCATTTTCTTCTCGAAACGTCGCGCCACCGCTCTGGATCTGGAAGCTCAACGTAAGGTCGAAAAGATCTATAACGAACGCCTCAAGGCACAGCGCGACGCAGAACGACAGCGAAAATTGCACGGCAAACGCTAATCGCGCAAAGTAAAAAATGCACGTATGATGACGTCAGAGCAAACGGAGATTTCAACGCCACAGACCTCAGAAAGTCTATACGGCACGGCGCTGGGCTTTTTGGCCTTTCTGATCTGGGGTCTGTTTCCTCTTTATTTCGTACTACTACGCGACGTTCCACCCCTGGTGACGCTAGCCTTTCGCGCTGTCTTTACCACCGTTCTGCTACTACCGTTGGTCTTAATTCGCGGTAAAGGACGCGAAATTCTGCGTACTTTACGCAATCCGCTCTACGACCTGGGACTGCTCGTGACTATGTCGACGACCGCGGCGAGCTGGGGACTATTTATCTGGCTGGTCGCGCTCAATCACACGCTCTACGCCAGTCTTGGCAACTACGCCTCGCCACTGGTGAGCGTGATGTTCGGCGCGATTTTGTTTCACGAACGACCACGCTCGCTACAGTGGTTGGCTATTTTCATCGCGCTTATTGCCGTGATTATCTTCGCCAGAGGCGTCGGGCGACTGCCATGGGAGAGCGTGATCGTCGCGCTGGTGTTTGCGATCTATTCGGCCATGCGCAAAAAGCTCGACGTTGATTCCACCACGGCTCTGAGCGTTGAAACGATCTTCGCGACTCCCATCGGCGCGGGGTATATTCTCTACGAAGCCTTTACGCACGCTGCGCGACCGGAATGGTCGACCGACCCGAGACTGTTGGCGCTGCTCGTGGGAGGAGGAGCGCTCACCGCTGTGCCGCTATTGCTCTTCGGCTCCGCGGCACGGCGCTGTAAGTTGTCGACACTCGGTCTGTTGAACTACCTCACGCCGACCGGTCAGTTCCTCTGTGGCGTCTTCTGGCTACACGAGTCGACCACCTCGTTCCAGTGGATTAGTTTTGCTTTGATCTGGCTGGCGTTGATATTCTTTACAATCGACCTGTTTAGAAACGAAAGGCGCGCGCGAGGCGTAAAAGCGTAACAACGCCTTGCCAAAAGCTTTGCGAAGGCGTACTTTCGAAGTAATAGAAAGACAAGTCATGGGTGAAATTCGAGCGTGTAAACCGGCGTTGCTACTGGTAGCGGTTTTTGGCGTGTGCGAAGAAGCGCTCGCGCTCGCACAAGAGAAATGTCAGGAAAAGTTCGGCAAAATTGCGCTGCAGAGCGCTAGTTACTATTTCGATTCTTTTACGCATTACTACGCTAAAGAGATGGGCGAGCGTCTGCCGAAGAAGTTCTGGGTCTTCGAAGACCTCGTCGACCCGGGACAATTAGCGACGATTAAGCGCCAAACGAACCTCTGGGAAGAAGAAATAGGACACACGCTATTCAAACAAGGTCTGACGACGACTAATCGCCCCGTCAATCTCGACCCGGGCTATATCGAGCTGGGTAAGCTCATTCTCGCCTCGACTAAGGACCATGCGCATCGTATCTACTTGCGCGACGGAATCTTTGCTGAAACCACGCTATTCTATCGCGACAAAGCATGGCAAGCGCTGCCATGGACTTACGCCGATTATCAAGACGCGAAAAACCAAGAGTTCTTTACCGAATGTCGCAATCTGCTCAAGCGTAAACTCCAAGCGCTCGCACAGAATTAACGCCGTGACGAGGTCGAGACCGAAATGGTATCGGATTATAGTTCGAAGAATAGACCCTTTCGCGCCTTTGGAACCACACGTCGAAACTGTTTTATAGAGTCAAAGATATCTCACCGTCGCGCGGTACGGTAGTTCGCGCGCTTTCGCCTCTGAGCACAAGTCTAACGCCATGCCGACGCAAGTTTATGAAGGGGATCTGCCCTACGCATTTATAAGTTATACTCATGACGACCAAGCGACCGTCGATCTCATTCTCGAGACTATGACAAATGTCGGCGTGAGGCTATGGTACGACGACGGTATTCCCACTGCCACGAAATGGCACGAAGTGATTGCTGGTAAAATTAAAAATAGTTCGTTCTTTGTCGCTATGCTCTCGAAGAACTACTTGAAATCGAAGAATTGCATTCCAGAGTTGAGCTATGCAGTCACTAACATACACTTGCCCGTGCTGGCGATATACCTGGAACCGGTGGAACTGACTGAGGGACTGCAGATGTATATGTCCGGAAGTCAAGCGGTTAATCTCCAAGAGTTCAACGACGACGCCTCGTTCTATGAAAAACTCTTTGACTGCGAACTATGGCAGCCGTGTCGCGAAGAGGGAGCGTCTTTGGACGCGCTACAGCATGCTAAGGGCAAGCGCAACCTTGCGAAAAGTCGTAAACAATACGCCAAGTGGCAATATGTTAGCGTCTTTTGCTTAGCGCTCCTAGCGCTAACAATAGCGTTCTCCTCCTATATGTCGCAACGTCATCGTCAAATGGAAGAAAGGCACATAGCGCATCAAGGGGAGACGCTATATCAACGCGGAATGGAGTTTTACTGCGGTCTCAACGGCTCCAGAGTCGATCGTGCGGCGGGGTACAAGGCGCTATTAGAGTCGAGTCAACTTGGGAATCATCGCGCTCAGGCCTTACTGGCGTATATTACAATGACCGACGGGGAACCCAGACGCGCGCCAGATGCACAACGCGCTTATGAATTGTCACAACAGCCCGCGCAATGGCGTGAACCGCTCGCTATCGTAACACAGGCGATATACTTCGACGATCCCAGAAAAAGTTATTATAACGGCAACAAAGCGCAAGCGCTTTATCGCGAGGCCCTTAACGCCATTGTAGAGAGTCAAACAAAGGAAGACAATACCCGAACGCTACTCGTATTGGCTAACTTTCTCGATCCTGACCAATCCCCCGTCGACGACTTCGACGTCGACTCACAACTTGCCACGCGATATCTCCAGCGCGCGTCTAACCTTGGCGACGCCAAGGCGATGTGTTTGTATGGCGCCGCGCTAATGTCACAGGAAGATTCACAGAATTCGTCCCAGGAAGGCCTAAGACTGATTCAAACAGCGGTTCAAGTGGAAGAGCCCGAGGCGTTTTATTACTACGGGAAATGCTATGAATCAGGAATGGGCGTCGAAGAGGACGTCTCAAAAGCGCGAGAGTTATATGAACAAGGCGCAAAACGAGGGTCAATTAACTGCGTCTGTATGCTATCGTCCTTCTACGCCGACGGCACAGGAGGAAAAAAAGATCCAAAGCGCGCCTTTGAACTTGCACACAGCGCGTATTCCTACAACGATCCAGACGTCATCGCGCTACTGGCAAACTATTACGACGTCGGCGTCGGATGCAAGGTCGATCCTCAACATGCCGCGACGCTCTATCGCGAAGCCGCGGAACTTGGCTCCGTCGGCGCTATGAACGAATTAGCTTACGCCTATGAAAATGGCTACGGCGTGGAACAGGACAGCGTCGCGTCCTTTTTATGGACGAGTAAAGCGGCTGAAAAAGGTTGGCCCACCGCGTTTTATAACCTTGCCGTCGACTATTACACCGGATTAGGCGTGCGTCAAGACTACCAGAAGGCGCGCGAATACTTCCAAAAGGCGCTTGACGCCGATATTGAAGAAGCAGAGGTTTATCTGCATAAATACAACGAAGAAGAATCGCCGCAGGATATTTACCAGCAAGGAATTACAAGTTACTTTGGTCTAGACGGTCACACAATTGACCTATCGGACGGGTTTCATAAGCTTCAGCATGCAAGCGACTTAGGATCGCTCGCCGCTAAGTCGACGCTGGCGTGGATTTATGCGCACGACGAGACGATCGCGCAGGAAGCGAGCCTTGAACGCGCCGAGAAATTGGCAAGTGAATCCTCGCTCTATCCTACCTCGCAAGAGGTTTTAGCTATGTGCGCAATGGCACAGGACGATTGGCGAGAACAACGTCGTGCTAGCGTGCTCTTGCTCGACGCGCTCCATGGTTACGAACAAGACGCACAGGGCGGCGACGTACTGGCTATGTTCTTCTTGGCGAACCTCGTGAGCACGGAGGAACCCGATCTACACGACCAAGAACGCGCGTCTGAGCTCTTAGTGGAGTCGGCGCGTGCGAATCTGGGCGTCGCTAAAACAGTACTTGCGTTGGAGATTTACTCCGACCAAGAGAATAGTCGCTACGATTTACAAAAGGCGGTGGAAATCTTACAAAACGCGGCGGAACAGAATGAACGTTTCGCTCTCTATAACATGGGACGCGCGTATTTGTCAGGCGTTGGCGTCACGGAGGATTACCAACGCGCGATCGATTGCTTTAAGAAGAGCGCTCAGGCTCGCTATTTACCTGCAATGTCGCAACTTGCGTTCTGTTATTTAAATGGCATGGGAGTGGAAAAAGACCAGACGCAAGGTCTTGCTTGGTATATTCGCGCCTCCGTGGCGGGCGACAAAAGCGTCGCGAGAGCCATTGCGCAGCGACGTGGAACAAAGGCTTACGCCGACGCGCTTTATGAAGTCGGCAAAGAGTTGCTATTTGGTCTGTCGGGACAATCGGTTGACCGCCGCGCTGCGATCCTTACGTTACAGGAAGGGAGCCATCGTGGCAATCTTGCGGCGCAAGGTCTTTTAGCGACGCTACTTTTCGACGGCGCCGGTTTTCAGGACGCCAAGGTCGAAGAGGCGCTAGAAATGGCGCGCGAGTCAGCGCGACAAGGAGTGACCTACGCACAAATACTACTGGCACGCGCGGAGCAATTACACTACGACGTTCAACTGCAAGAGGGCGAATTGCAACGTTTTATCGACGAGGCTTTTGAGCGCCTACAAGACGCCGTAAAACAAAAAGACCCTTTGGCATGCGCGCAACTGGCGGAATGTTACTACTTAGGCATAGGAGTTCCACGTAATCTACAATGTTGTGCGGAACTGTACGAAGAAGCGTCAAACCAAGGTCTTGCGCTCGCTAAGTATAAGCTTGGACTACTCTTGTATCAGGAACCAGAGTTCAAGGAAAGACAAAAGGAAGCGCTGGCGCTCTTTCTCGAAGCCGCCGACGCCGACCTACCAGAGGCAATATGCCAGCTAGGCGCGTGCTATTACGACGGTAAGTGCGTGCCATATGACCTGGAACGCGCCGTCAATTATTTCCGGCGCGCCGAACAGACCGGCTATACGCGCGCAACGCCCTACGTCGCACTACGCGCCTTGGCTACGCTACTGAAGACCGAAGAGTGGTCACTGGAGGATATTTCCCTGGCAAACGAGTATGCTCTGAAAGCTAAGGACAACAATGATTCAGTGGCGTTGTTAGCGCTAGGTATCCTCAAAATCGAGGGGTTTGGCGAAGACTTCAACCCCGAGGAAGGATTCCGTGCGCTAGAAAAGAGCGCCGACCAAGGCAATCTTTTGGCTACGTTCTATTTGGGACAATGCTACGAAAAGGGGGACGGAGTTACACGTAACTACAAGAGCGCCTTTGAGCTATACGCCGCGGCGTTAGATAGTTACACTCCGGAGCAGTCGGTTCCTCCCTTGGAATTTTACACGTCGTCGCAAGAGCTTATAGAAAATATGGGAATAAGCGCGATAATCTACGCTCTGGGGCGATGTTATCAACTCGGTCGTGGCGTGGAGAAGAACCTTGACACGGCGCGTGAATATTACCAGCGCGTCCTTGACGACTACCCGAACTCATGGGTCGAAGAAAAAGCGCGCGAGGGGTTAAAACCGCCGCGAGTGAACTACTTCGATCGTTAGGCGTTATCTGCTTTAACAACTGACGTTATTACCGAAAGCGCGCTATTCGACGTCGACAAGTCGCTGACTCAAGAGGCTCGCGAGACTCGCGACGATCTCATCGCGGCTCTTGCGTTCTCGACCAAGCGGAGACGATTCCGCTAAACGATGAAAAGGATAGCTTTTCTCACTATTGAGGGTTGAATATTCCGCAACGCTGACACAACTCTTGAGTAGATCGGCAACTCCTGGAATTTCTATCGGTTGCGGCTGAGCGCGCACGAGCGCCTGAACGGAGTCTTCCAACGCTTGACCGCGACATTGCAGTTGCTCAACCAGAAGGATTCCACGCGCGAGCGCCTCTTGCGCTACCGGCAAATTAACGCGCGCCTCTAGACGCTTGCCTTTGGCGTCGTATTTCGCATTTAGAGCCACGGCGCTACCGCCGCCAAGCAGACCGCCGAGGAACAAGCCAAGCGCGGCGCCGGCGCCGAACGACAGGCCAGCGGAAGCAATATCGACCGCGGCGCCAACGGCGGCTCCCACCGCGGCGCCAACGCTCCCGCCGACCTTTAGGTAACGTTTCGCGTCCAGACCGAGGAAATGATCGTACAGTTTGGCGTTTTCATCAACGTTGAGCATTTCGCGCTCAAGAACGCTGAGGCTAAATCCCCAGGTCTCAAGGAGTTGTTCGTGTGCCTGATGTTCGCGACGAACGACGTTCTGTTTAAAGCGTTCGGTTAACTCGCGCAAACGCTGCGTTTGCATATTAGGCTCGACGTTCAGTTCCACCTCGCGATAGCACGCCACGTCGAGAACAAGTTCCGCGAGGATCGTGCGCGACGCCTGCAGTCGGCGTTTCTCACGCAACAGTCGCTCTTGTATCTCCGCTGATAAAACGCGTTGCGTTAGAGGATCGCGCGCAAGAACCGAAAGTTTCTTCAACAGGGAAATTTCATCGGCAAAAATACGATGATGCGCGTCGTAACGCTGAATGAGATAGAAGCAGTTCTTGATCAGAACCTCGTCCCATTCCTTACAATAATTATCAGCAAGACGGCGCGGCACAATATCTTCGTTATTATCAGCGCAGTCACGGGAATCCTGACATTGCGCCACGTCGCCGGAGTCTTCCCGCAAGTTGTTGTAAGCGACCACCACCGGCTTGCCGACGTGTTTGAGCAGACACAAAGTGCTTTTAAAGAGCGACTGCGCCGGGTTTTCCACCACGTTTACGACAAAGATAAGCATATCGGCGCGCGCGATTTCGTGCCAAGCGCGCAGGTCGTGGCGGAAATCCTCGTCTGTGGAAGGGGTTACGCGCAGAATGTCATCGAGATCGAAATCGCCCTGGTTCGCCTGTACTTTAGGGTCGGCCATGAGCGCTTCGAGGATCTCCGTAGAGGTCTGAAAACCGGGCGTGTCAATCAGTTGCAGGATTTCAGCGACGCCATTGTAGAAGACCTTTTGGATTTCCGCGCGCACTGTCGTACCGGTGTAAGCGTTGATTTCGCCGAACTTCGGGTCGCTCGTGAGCGTACGCAGAATCGACGTCTTACCCTCGTTGGTCGGACCGACAACCGCTACGATCAACGGCTTTACTTTGCGTAACTCCTCGCTTGTCAATGTCATGTGTATGTCGTCCTTAGCGCGACGCAATGCGTCTACGCGGTTAAACCTAACGCGTGCAATCGTTACGTCGACTCAAACCGACGTAACGACGCCTACGGTACTGGGAATGGCAAAGGGTTGTAAGTTAAGGCGAACGCTAAATATATCGCGGTATTTTAGCAATCGCAACGGTCATGGCGTTCAACGCGTTCTGGACGTCGTCGATTGAATCAAAGGCACAAGCCTCCATCGGCGCGAGCGCTTCGGGCATAATGGCGGCGATTTCGTCTTCGGCGCGATCCTGAAGTTCCAGCGCCACGAGCCACGTGCTGGCGGCAAGCGCCAACATTGCGGCGGTTTGACACTGTTCCAGCCGTTGGGATTGCGGCGTGAACTCCACAGTGTCGGGGGGCGGAGCGACGTCTTGGGATGAGGTGGAATCTTCGGGACTATCGACGCAATGGCGACGGAACTTCAAAGCGTCTAAAATTTTATCTTTACACGCTTTGAGCGACTGTGGCGCCATAGCGCCGAGCGCGCCGCCAAAGGCGCCCCCGACCATTGAGCTGGGCAAAATAGCGCCGAGCGCGCCGACAAGAGCGCTGGCGCCGACCGCGCCGGTACACACCGGCGCCAGCGCAACGACAAACGGGGTCGTTACGCCAACCGCGGCGGCGACTGCCGCGCATTTAGGACTCAAATTGCGACAGAACACGCGCATTTTCGCGCTCATACCACAGGCGGCGCGAAGTTGATTTTCCAAAAACGCGCTAGTGAGACCGCGTTCTTTACAGTTTTGAGCCAGGCCTTTACTAAGATTGGCGCATTGTGTTGTGACGGAGTCATACGCCAGTAGCGACTGCTGCGAAAGGCGTCCCAGCATGGACTCGCCGGCGAGTTCGCGAGCGAGCGACTTGCGACCGCTCACCGCCACTTCTTGCAGTTCTTCACGATAGATCGTAAAGACGTCACGACACGTCTTGGCTATGAGACGCTGCTGTAGTTCGTCATTAGCGGCGAAGGGATTGGCATTGTAAATTGTACGCGTATGTTCAAGAATCGCGTGGGTTGCACGGTTCCATTTATTCAGGTCGCGCGAGACGATTTGTCGTGGTTTTTCCACTGAACTGGGATCATTCTGCAGGAGCGAACGCAGTTTTTCGCGCGGTTCAGGCAGGTCGAGGGACGCGTCGTAAAAGAAGACCGGCGTTATCGTGAGCCCGGTGGCGTTAGCCATGAACTCCAGGGAGTTAGTCCAGTCTTCGAGCCGTTCGGAGATCGGTTTGGCGTCCCCTCGATATTTGTGTCGTAACTGCTCCCCACCGGTGAGAATCACGACAATGCGCGCGTTTGGCACATTGGGAATGAGCTGGTCGCGCATAAAGATTACGAAATGCCTGGCGGGGGGCAGTGACACGTCGGTCAAGAGCGCGCAAAGCGCTATTCGCGCGCCGTCGAGCTGCAGGCGTTCTTTAAAGAGGTTCTTAACGTTGGAATTAACGGCGACGTCGTCAAAGAGCGCGATTTCACGAGCGGAGCCGAGCAGGTCGCGCCAGCGCGCTTCGCCGAGGGTCGCGTCGTAGCCGAAGGCGAGGGTCAGCGGCTCAGGCGGGTCGTTCAGCGTCTTCTCGTCAAAGGGGTCGACCTGTGAGAGATCGCCGAGAGCATGGAGCAGTTCGTCTGCACGCTGGTCATGTAGCTCTTGCGGCGAAATTCTCGGAGGTTCCGGCTCCGAAAGAACCGTCTGCCCTTCCTCTTCGCGGGTCAGGACGTCAGTGTGGGATTCGTCGCGTGAGGCTTCGCTAGCGTCTTCGTGGACGTCACTGCCGGGCGATACAGGAGCAAAATGACCAGTGTCTGAGGTTTGCGCCACGGGCGCCGCGACCGTCCTCGAGTCAACAGACGGCGACGCCAGGGTCGCCTGTGCGTCGGAGGGGAGCGTCGGCGGCGGGGCGACTTCAGGCAATACCGCGTGCGGTTCCGCCGCGCCAGGCGCAGAATCTCGGGGCGTCTTATGCCAAATAGGCTTCGAGGGCGCGTCAACAGGGGCGTCTTCGATCACGTCGTCCTGCGCCACGGGCACGACTTCCGTCTGGGTAACGGTACGATATCCGTCGGCGCGTTGTAGGAGCGCAACGTAATAGGACTCGGTCAGATCGGGTCGAAAGTCGCGCATAGCCAGACGCGTGAGTAGGAAGTAGATCGCCGCGAGTAACACGCGTGGGACGACGCACCAGACAAAGACGACGCTCAGTAGGAAATAGGACCATCTTGCGCGAGTCTGCGCCTGGGTTCGACGTTGTACGGAGGGAACGTCGGTCTGATCTTCCAGTCGCCAATCGTCGAAGAGGCGTTCCACGTCTTCCTCGGTGGGCGCGCAACCGCCGAGCGCTACGATTGGGACGGCGAGATAATCGACGCAACGCTTAACCACGCGTTCGTCTTCAAGCGAGGTGTGCCAACAATAGTTATAGCGATTCCCTTGCATTTGCGCCAGGAGAATCGCCAAAACACAGAGGGAACAGGACGCCCAGAAGACGTGGGAGAGTAGACCGCCCCAAAAGAAGAGGAACCGCGGGCGGGAAAACAGAACGTTCCAGAACTTTATGCTGAGATTGCGGTCGAGCGCCGCGTCGGCGTGCGTATGATTGATAGGGTCGCTTGCGTGTTTAGCGCGCCATGCGAAGCGTTCGCGACTACGTCGACCAAAGAGTCGGCAACACAGTGGCGCGAGCGTACGCACCACCGTCAAGACAATCGTGCCAAAGAGACTCGAAAGACCAATGGCGAGGGATTCTCCGCGCGAGAGAGAACGATCCTTGCGCAATATCAGACGCCAAAGCGCTTGTACCGCCGCTACCGCTAGTAATACAAATGAGATCGACAAAAACAGGAGCTGACCGAGCAAAAAGAAGAGGAAGGGTCCCGCAAGATTGACGCCGACGTCGAGAATACTGCGTACGCGCGCGCAAGGAAAGACGATCGCGCCAAGAGCAATGGCAACGACCACAGAGCTCAGCCACGCATAAAGGGCGTACTTACGCCAGCGTTGCGCGTCGACGCCGAGCAATTTCAACGCCGCGTCGGCGCGTGAAATCAGGTAGTCCTCGCGATCAAACGTAGCCCCGGAAGACTCGTGAGGCGCCAGCGACGCAAGATTATCAAACGTCTCAGGGGAAACTGTCGACTGCTCTTCACAGGCGCGAGACCATTGGACAATGACCCAGTCCAATGCATGTGTTCGCCTCTTCGCTCGTTTCATCCTACGTTTCTCCTGAATAATCCCAAACGATCGGCAAGCGTTTGTATGTTTTGTAGTAATTATAGCAAGAAGACATGAGAATCACAAGTCAAGAACCGATCCTGGACTCATTCTTTTAGTGGGTTATCGCAAAATGTTTGACCGTGTTTTTCACTTTGGACTTATTTTGATTTAATTATACTTTTTTAATTCTATTGAATAATAATTATTCGTTTTGATATTGGCATGACTATCAAGGACGTCTTCATACTACTAAAAAGGCTTTAATCCCAATGCCAATGCGAAACGCAGCGCGTATCTTAACGTTTTGACGTCTGTGAGAATCGGAATCGCTGGTTAAGTCTCTTACGCCAATCCGATGTGACGCGTTAGCGATTCGATATCGGACAATACGTTACTACTCATTGAGATTCTTTGGATTGTAGTTCTTAGGTTATTTTCGTGCGTTTCCAGTTCAGATCCCTGTGGTTCAGTTCCAGGAAAGGGCAGGAACCATCTGCTCTTTTAAGGTCCAACCCAGACGAAAAAAATGCAGATCGCCCTTGTTATACTCCTGGTAACGAGCCTAGACAGAACAAGGTTTTAGGAACAAGCGAGTTGCGAAGAACAATTGACGTCTTTCGCGTAACGCGAATCCGTCGCGCAATATCCCAAACACACAGACAAAGTAGCGCAGGAGGATAAAAGGCTGAGCGTTACGTGAAGAACGAGCGCGAAAAAAGCATACGACTCCGAGAGGAAATCGCGACCAATGAAACGCGTTAGACGTCGACGACGGAATTCTGTGCCGTGCGATCGGAGAGATTCGGTCGAAGGCAGGTCAGCACAATCAAGGGAAGATACCACGCCATATACAAACCGCCCTGTCGACCGGTCCAGAACTGCACCGCGAGCATGAGCGCGGCGGAACAAGACAGGAGCGCGGCGAGGTTTTTACGCGGTAGCCAAAGCGCGTAGCCGAAGCAGATCGCGCCAAAGAGCGCAATGAGAGGAATACGATAGAAGCGCGGCATATACTCCCACAGACCGTCGGCGCGCGCAAGGAAGAATGCATGATGACCGAACATGGAAGCGAGCGCGCTGGCATAGCTTTCATCTGCTCCTGTAATAAAGAGCAGGAAAGTCGCAAAGGTCAGAACCGTAGCGCTGGAGCCGAGCAGGAAGCGTAAGAGTCCTTTCTTCCAGTAGTAACCAATCCACAGGGGAAACAGAAAGAACGGGTAGAAGACGAGCGAACCGGCGACGCCAAGCGCTACGCCGGACAAAAACGGTCGACGATAGAACAGAACCGCCATGAGAATCGCCAGCCCCGGGACAATGTGATCGAGTCGTGCGGAAAACTGATTCACATAGGGAAGAAGGAGATAGAGCAAACAGGCGGCGCATCCGGTTCGAAAGGAACCGAAATGACATTTGCCGATCAGAACAATCGTCAGAAAGAGCGCGATGTGCAGGGTCGCCACGGTCAAAACGTGCACAAGTCCATTGAGACTCAGCGGTTGCCACTTGAACCCAACGTCATTAACGCGTACATAGGGTTCGTGCGGTGGCGGATTATTCGCGGGTGGGGTCGCACGCACGTGCGCGTCGTAGCTATTGCGCGGTTCACGCATGACGCCTTCGGCGTTATACCAAGGACTCGCGGCGGTTCCATTCGCGTCTTGCGCGCTAGGCGCCACGGGCGCGGTCGGCACGGTCATCGCGGGCTGAACGTCATCGGGCGCGACGGGATATGTCGACGTCATACGTTCACGCTCTAACGCGCGAGCGCCGCTGGCAAGGTCGGGAAGATAGCTCTGCCCTACCCCAGAGCCGAAGTCGTAGACCGGTTCAGAGGAGGCGCCAGACGCCCAGATCGCCACACGTGCGGCGGAGCGACGCTTCGCGTGACCGTTACGACTGGCGCGAATTGTCATTCCGAAGAAATCGGCGGTATCGTCTTCACGCGGTATCGCGAGAATTTCCGCCACAGCGCGTTGCCATGAGCTCGCCGACGGGGCAAAGAAGAGATCGTTGCGTCGTGAGAGGCGCAAAAAGGGACGATACCCGGGCCAGGCGACAATGGAATCTTCACTCTCCTCGATTCTCTCGGCGCGTTCCGCAGCGGCAAGGATCTGCTCCAAACGCCAGGCGCGAGGAGATTCGCACGCGTCGCCGCGATTCATGAGAAGATTAGGCACGACAAACGCACACGCCGCGCAACATGAGAAGGCCAGACCGGCAAAGGAAAGATTCGGTTCCAGGAGCGGTCGACGACGTAAAAAGACGTCAAACGTTAAGCGCCAGAAGATCAGCGCGCCAACCAGCCACAGCCACAAATAGCCTTGAAAAGCCGCGCCCATTGCGATGTAAATCAGACCGGGCGAGAGCAAAAGCAGGATCGTGACGTCGAAATTACGAATACAAAACAGACGATTGAAACGGAAAAAGACAGCAAGAATCAACAACGACGACAGGTAAAACCAGGTCGTCGGCAACATTTCGTACTGAAACAGCGACGTCGGCATTGTTGAAACTCCTTAGGCAAGCGTAGCCGCCGACTGATCAGTCGACGCTCACGCGCCAGCGCAAGTACGCTTCCATAAAGGGCTGTACGCCCCCGTCGAGAACTTCGTGGAAACTTCCAACGGTATAGCCGGTGCGCGAATCCTTCACGCGTTGTTCCGGATGGAGGAAGTAGTTGCGGATTTGCGAGCCGAACCCGATTTTGGCAAGGTTTTTGTATTTCTGCGCCGTCTGCTGTTCGCGCTTTTCTTCTTCACGTTGCAACAGTCTAGCGCGCAACATTTTCCAGGCGGTAGCGCGGTTCTTGTGCTGACTACGCTCGTTCTGGCACTGTACGACCGTATTGGTCGGAATGTGCGTGAGACGAATCGCGCTCGACGTCTTATTGACGTGCTGACCGCCGGCGCCACTGGAGCGAAAGACGTCTTCTCTGACGTCCTCGGGCTTAATATCGACATGAATGGAGTCGTCGATATCGGGGTTGACGTCGACCGCGGCAAAGCTGGTCTGGCGTTTGCCTTCAGAGTTGAACGGGCTAATGCGCACCAGGCGATGCGTGCCGATTTCGCTCTTGAGATAACCGTAAGCCATCGGTCCGCGCACCATGATACTAGCGCTATTGATACCGGCTTCTTCGTTATCCTGACGGTCGAGTACTTCCACGGTATATCCATGGGACTGAGCCCAGTTGACGTACATTCTCAGTAGCATTTCCGCCCAGTCGTTGGCGTCGGTGCCGCCGTCGCGCGCGTTAATAGACACAATAGCGTCGTTGGGATCAAATGGTCCGTTCAGTAGAGCGGCGGTCTGTAGGTCTTCGAGAGTTTTCTCGATGACGGAGAGTTTTTCCGGAATCTCCGCGGCGGTTTCTTCGTCTTCGCGCCCCAATTCGAAAAAGACGTCGAGTTCGTCGAGTTCCGCGAGGATCTGATCCATGGGGCGAACGAGCGCTTTTAACGCTTTAATACGCGCCACAACGCCCTGAGCCTTCTCTTGGTCGTCCCAAAAGTCGGGCGCTGTCATTTGCTCGTCGATTTTAGAGATTTCGTCCTTTTTTGCGTCGTAATCGAGCGACTCTTTTAGCTTTTCCAGACCGCTACGGATCTGTTCCGCACGATCGATTTGTTCGCGTTCTACCGGCATTAAAATTATCTCTCCATAAAGAATCGTCGCGCAGGCGCGGCGCTTGCGCGGACGAAACTAATATCTGGCTATTGTACAGTGTAACAGCCTAATAACAAGATAGGGGCGCGATAGAAATTAGAGTTTGAGCTCCCAAGGCTTGCGATATTCCACGGCAAGTTGGTCGTTGGCGGCGTCGCAATTGGTAATGCGCTCGGCTTCTGCGTCCCATTCCAGACGTTGACGCACGGCCAGGGAAATATTAGCGAGATGGCTCATGGTAGTGCTCAAATGCGCTTCCTCCACGTCGGTATTCGGACGCTGTCTCGAACGCATGCAGTCGATAAAATTCTGAGCGTGCAAGGCGGTGGCGTCGGCGTTCTGCACCGCGGGTCCTTCCAGCTGATAGACCTCTTCCTTTGCGCGCGGCTCCTTCGACTGGAACTGACCCGGCTTTTCCGGCTTAATGATATAGCGATTGTCGTAAATATAGCAAGTGCCTTGCGTACCGCGATATTCGACCCAGCCGAGCGGTCGGAAATCGGCGTCGGTCGCCATAATGGAGTTGCCGTTGCTTTCGAAATGATTAAAGGTTACGAGTCGACCGGATGCGAATTCGTAGCACACGGCCATGGTGTCGGGAATCGTGCGGTCGTCGTCGACGGCAAACTTACCGCCCATTGCGCAAATAGACGCAGGCGCTTTTTCCCCGAGAGCCCAGCGAATCATATCGAAAAAGTGAACGCCCTGGTTCGCGATTTGAGAGCAGTATTCCCCCCACCAGCGGAACTTATAAGGCGCGATATTCTCTTGATAAGGACGTGCCGGTCGTGGTCCGAGCCACAGTTCCCAATCGAGGTAGTCGGGCTTAGCGGTCGGTTGCGCCTTGCCGATACCGTTAGGGTACATGTTGGAGCAGTGCGAGGTACGCGCGACGGTCACGCGACCGATTTTATTCTCCAGTCCAAGTTCATCGAAGAGGCGACGATACAAGGGCGCGCTACGACGGTGAATACCGACCTGAACGACACGCTGGTACTTTCGCGCCGCCTGAACCATCATTCTCCCTTCCCAAATGGAGGTGGAGAGCGGCTTTTCGCAATAGACGTCTTTGCCCGCCTTACATGCTTCGATCGTCTGATAGGCGTGCCAGTGGTCGGGCGTGGCCAGAACCAGCCCGTCGACGTCGTCGCGGTCGTAAAGAGTGCGGAAATCGGTCGCTTTGCTTTCGGAACCGTCGCCGAACTGCTCGGCCGCGAGCGCGAGCGCTTTCGCATCGACGTCGCAAAAGACCGCGATCTTCAGGTCGGGAGATTGCTTAAAGGCCGTAAGTAGCTGACGACCACGATTCGCCACGCCAACGAACGCCAGGCGTACCTTATCATTAGCGCCGATAATTTCCGCGCGCGAACTAGGCGTTTGCAACGCCGCGAGTCCAAACCCCAACGAGGTCGCAACGCCAGTTTGGACAAATTCACGACGCGTTGCGCCGCGTTGTGTGGAAGAACTTACCTTTTCAGACGCCATTGTGAGTTCCTTTACAAACAGAGTTACCGATCCGATCGGTGGCGCGCAACCGCACGCGTTCCATTCCGACGACGCTATTATAACGTCCCGGCGAGGGAAAAGCAAGTTTGGGCGACGGCGCGTACAAAACAGTAGCAGAAGCGCACGCGCGTTCTTTCAAGCCTGCGTGCGCTTCTGCTTAGTATGGGAAACTAGTTATAATGAGAGACGGTTACTCCACGTCGTTGGGAACCAACGCCACGCGAAAGCCTAACGTACTAGTGGAATAATCTTCCAATTCTAAACCACGATAAATTGAGTTGGCAACGGAGGGGGGACTGTTCCATCCACCGCCACGTACGACGCGACGGACGCCGTATTGAGGACCTTGGGGATCGGTATGCGGTCCCCTGACGTAGTACAGACCGCCGTACCAATCGCTTAGCCATTCTTTCACGTTGCCTAGCATATCGCTAAGTCCAAAAGCGTTCGGCTTAAACTTCCCAACCGGCGACGTTCCTTGGGAGTAATCGCTAAATGGAAAAGCCTCTTCCCACCCTTTGCCATTAGGACCGCCAGCTAGATCGGCGCCGTTTAAATAACCTTCGCCGTCGGCAATCTTATCGCCCCAGTAGAAGATCGTGGACGTTCCGGCACGACACGCATATTCCCACTGCGCCTCGGTGTGCAGACTAAACTTCCAACCAGTCGGGGCGTAACCTTGGGAATTCAAATGACGAATAAAGACGTCGCAATCGTTCCAACTGACGTTTTCCACCGGGAATTGCAGACTATTATCGTCTTGATATTTACTAGGATTGAAACCGGCGACTGCTTTCCAAAGCTCTTGTGTCGTTTCGGTTTCCGCCATCCAGAACCCGCGCGAGATCGTAACGGAATACTGGGGTTTTTCCTGTTTAGGCGCGTCTTCGTCGCTCTGCGGACTACCCATTTTAAAGGAACCCGAGGGAATCCACCGGAAGGGTACGTCGACGCCCGCGATTTTAAAGATTTGTCTAAATCCTGCGGATTTGGTCGTTGACTCATATTCTTTATCCCTTTCCGCTTGACGGATCTTGTCTTTCAAGTCAAGATAATCTTGGTTTTCAGGGAAAAGCTTACAGGCGATTTCGATTTGTTGGCGAGCGGTCGCAAAATCATTGTCATCTAATGCGTCACGCGCGTTCTTTTCGGCATAGCTGGCCTTTTCACGGCAAACCTTGTCTTTTTGCGCCTGGTATTGCTGATTGTCTGGCGCGTAAGAGAGCGCTTGACCAATCTGCTCAAGCGCGCCGTCAAAGTCCTTTTGTTTTAGGAGTTGAACCGACTGATTATAAGCGTCATTCGCCTTTTGTTCTCTTATGGTTTCCTCAGCGTCCTCGAGCGCTCGATTGATATAATTACGTAAGTTTAAGTAATCGTTGTTTTTACTGTCAATTTCAATAGCCAAACTAATCTGCGAGAGCGCATTTTCAAGCGTCGCTTTGT
This sequence comes from Planctomycetia bacterium, assembly GCA_030537455.1. Taxonomy (GTDB): domain Bacteria; phylum Planctomycetota; class Planctomycetia; order Pirellulales; family Thermoguttaceae; genus RUG369. The sequence goes on from JAUNMR010000011.1 coordinate 54,777, forward strand.
CTGGTTGGGTTCTCGCGTTCATTAACGATGGAATCAAGGAGTCGCCGGTGACGGTTATTTGTGAAAGTTCTAAGGCTGTTTTATAGTACTGATCAGCGCGTTTTTGATCGTCATAGCTTATGCCGTCGCGAGTTAAATTCGTCAGTAAATTAAAGTTATTAATCGAGCCTTCGATACAGGGGGTCTGTTTCGTGTTCTGTTGTTCTTTTGCCAGTTTTGTCGTCTCTTTGCAAACAAATTCGACAAACTCAAAGAAGGTAACGCAGCGGTCTTTATCTTGATCGGCGGGATTGTCACAGACAGTCAAACCTTTCAGAATCGCTTCGGTAAAGGCGCCAGAACCGTTAGCGCCCTCTTCCGAACGCGACGTGTTCTCTTGAAATGAAAACTCATAGGAACGTTCGTTTTCACTACAGCTTTGAAAGAGCGCGACCGCTTTAACGTCCTGTGCAACCAGATGAGCCGGGTCAAAGCTGGAATTGTCAATTGCTTTGGAGTCTGCGTCGTCTCGGCATGCGTCCACGAGCATGAACTTCAGGGAAGCTTTGCTTTTCTCTAGCATGGAAAACATTTCTTTAATCGAGACGGCTCTGTCTCGTGGCTTGTCTGGGTTGTAGTCGCGCGGTAAGTAGTAGGGTACGTTCTCAAGCTGCAATCCGTGCCCACTCAGAAAGACGAGCGCTAATGAACCTTCTTGTAAGCTCTCTATATATTCTTTGTAGCGTATCTCAATTTTCTCTTTATCAGGGTGTTGTTTCGCGTCGTGATCAGTGGTCAAAATCGTGATATTGCTTTCTTTAACGCCAAGCTCCATAAAACGTTGCTTAAGACGAATGGCGTCGCTAGCGGCATATTTTAACGACCGTACCACATCGTTCGAATATTGGGACGTGCCAACCAGAAAGATATGCCAATTATCCGTGGGCGAACTCATGCGCTCACGCGGTTCTACAATGACTTCGCGCGTAGTATGACGACGCGTGCCAAGACCTTTTTCACGATTGTCGCTGACTCGATTGACAGAGGAGTAGTCACTGAGCGTCTCAAGAAGATTGCGCGCGTGTTCTTCTAGAGCGTCCCTGTTAGGATGAGGAACAACGGTAGAGGCAAATTCGAGCGCTTCTTTAGCGAAGTTTTTCGCGCTACCATAACGACCTGCCTGATAATCAACTTGAACCTGATCAACTAGTTTGCATAATTTCTGAGCGTTACTGATCTGATCTCTCAAACGTTTGGCTTCGTCATTATTAGGTTGAAGCGCAAGCGCTTCATCAACGCGTCGGCTGGCGTGGTCGTAAATGCCGGACTTGAAAGCCGTTTGAGCGCTGGCAAGGTATTGATCAACTGATACGTCTGATTTACCGATGCTAAAATACAGGCAAATAATCACGGATAAGGCAACCAGCTCCAGTATAACACATGCGAACTCCATCAGCTTGCGACGATTCGACTTCTGCTTTATCATAACGCAATCTCTTTCCAGGTTGGCGTAGGTGTGGAAGAACAACGCCGAGGCGCGATGCGCCGATGATGGAATCTTTAGCAAGCCGAAGGCGAGCAGACCCAATTCCTCGACGCTCTGTTTTACTCCAAGGAGCATATAACTAGGCGACTGCCGTCTAGATATTTTACTGTGAGATAACCTTGTGTCAAGAGACAAACGTTATCAGGATATAATTACAAGACGACGGATAATCCTTAAAAACACGTAGCTCGACCTCCCTTTATGGGTTATACAGACGCCTGTTTTCATGAAGTTCATACAGCGCTATGCTTAATAAGGAGGCATACGAGAACGACAAACAAACGTATCGTGCCTAGCGCTGTTCACGTTAGTACGCTAGAGCGCCCGAGGCAAACAGCTCCTCTGAGTTTCTTGCCGTCTTCGATGGCGTGTTTACAAACGGTTCGACGAAGGAGAACCCGATCGACGCCACGCTCCATCTTCAAAGGATCGCGTTGCGTTCTAGAAGCGGCGTCATAACTCTCACCCTGCCAGTTCGAATATTCCAGTTCCATAAATACGCGAAGTTTGGGACGATTCCTTCAACCTTCGGAGGATTCATTATTAAGAAGCGTATGTGCGTAACTGAAAGCGAGCCAACAGCGGAACAATGGTCGAAAAAATCGCGTTTTTTACGACGCGCCCACAGCCCACGGCGTAAGAAAAACGCAAGCGGTCGTCACATCGGGTTGTCGTTCTATCGGCAGGCTAAAGACAAGCGCAAATAACACATGCGCGTCCTTGAGAGGGCGTCAACTGGATTATTTCCACCGGCTGGCTCAGTTATGAAATAGCGCTTCTACTTTCCGTTGTAGGAGCATAAATCAACCGAGGATATTTGTCCTTGGTCGACATACAAAGTCTCGAGGCATATGAACAACGTCAAAAGGCTGCGTCGTCCGACATGCCCTATGCGGCACATAAGAGCTGCGTTCCAACGATTCGTTCATATGCCCCTCCCTTCCAGTTACATACGTACGCATCCTCTGTTCTAATTCCTCAGTTGATTACAGGAATCAAACACAACACGCGTATTAAATGGAGCTGGAATCAGGTCAGGCAGGGGCGTTTCTGAACTACCGCGGCAAAGCGTCGTTGATTCTTTGTCCAATCTCACGACGCATAAGGGCAAGTCGTTCCGGCGCGCTTGCGTTATACCCGGAAGCGCCGGCGTCCTCGGATTGATTACGCGTCGTTGTGGCGTCGTCCAGGCGTAGATATTCGCGCAAAGCGTTTGCGAGTTCCTCGCGACCGAGGCGCAGTTCATGCTGCAGTAGCGTGAGGTATTCCACGTCCTGCTGACCGCGACGGTAGGCTTTCAATCGAATCGAGGGCACAACGCTAGGCTCCGCGTCTGAACGACCGGGGTAGAAGAGCGATAGCTCGTCGCCGGTCTGCCAGGAGTCGTGCGTACCGATTGTCTGCCAAGGAACGACGCCGTCGGCGCCGAGCGACCAGGCGTCGAGCGACCACAGAACCGGCTGGTAGCCGTCTTCGTGAACCGCAGCGGTAGAGCCGTAAAGATAGAGCAGGCGCCGCTCGGCGCGAACACGCGCGCTTGTAATGGCGCGATAGCGTTTAAAGACGTCTGTCGCAACGACATAAGTCCCAAGGACGCCGCGGAGGCTGTCGCGTTCCCATTGTGGACGTGAGATATCGGCACGGAAATCAAGCGCGTCAGCGCGAGCGTTATAGCGCGCCTGAGCGTCGTCGAGCGCATTGTGGAGGGCCTGACCGTAGAATTGTAGCGCCGCGAAATCACGATAGCTCGCCGGTTCGTCGAGTAGCCAGGGCGAGCTGGCGCGACTCCATCCGTTGCGTTTGTAGTCGTTTTTGTTATTCAAAAAGAAGAAAAAACGCGTTTGGTTCCACTTGTTCTCGGTAATTTCGCGTGCAAAATCAACGACGCCGGCGTGAAATTCATCACGATATTGCTGAGTGAACGTCTCCTCCTCAGGCCAGTCGTTCACGCCAAGGAACCCGCGAAAGACGTCGGCGGGAAAGTTTTCAAATATCGGAAGATAGAACGCCTCGATCGGAACCGATCCGCGCGGCAGGTCGGCAAAGGCGGAACCGTCCAGATAATCGCCGAAGCGATTGCGCCACTGATCCCACTGGAATCGTTGACGTTCTGCGTCCCACACTGGCGCCAGACCGTCGCCGACCGTACCGCGGTGAGAATAGGGCACGCGGTTGATATAGGTACGATGCAACTGTGCCAGACGATAGTAATCGCGTTCGTTCTCCGGCAGACCGTAGCAGTTCATCTCGGGAAAAAAGCTTAGTTGATTCGGCAATGCAAAATTCCAGATCGTCAGATCAACTAAAGCGTAAAACTTTTCATTCCTATCGCTTAAGATTTCTAGTCGACCGTGTCTGACGCCGGGCATGGCGTTTTCAGGCACGAAGATTTCACAGTAGAGCGCGTCGTTGCCTTGACGTAATTGTACGATATTTTTCTCTCTATCGAGGGGCGTCGTTGGATCGACCATTTCCCCACGAGGGGTGGCAACGCGCTCGTAACGATAGAATTGAGCGGTAAGATCAGCTTTTTCAATCGTTGCGTCGTCTGACTCTGGATCGTCCCAGGTCAATTTAACCTTGACGCGTCGCGACTGGCCACGAAAAGCGAGTTGAAAGCCGATAAACTCATTACGCGCGGAATTTAACGTAATCTCAGCGGCGTCGGCGTTCCATAAAGCGTTCCGACGCCAGTAGTCGATTGGTAAGTTACTGGGAATAAAGACGTTGTCGTCGTCCATTTTGACAAATTCGTCGAGTATGGCGACTTCACCGTCACGCCAAGTTGACGCGGTACTTGTGAGTTGCTTCTTATTCTTGTTATTAAAAGAATTAGAAACTTCCTCGTGTTTATCGGAACATTGCGTAAGTTCTTCCCACGTCTGGAATTTGTGAGTTTGGGGCTGTAGTCTAACCGTTGCGGGAGCGCTACGTCGACCGAGGTAATCGAGTGCATACAGTTCGCAGGAGTAGGTCTGACCGGGGGTTAGATTGGCGAGGGTCGTTTCAAAGGTTTCAACGTCATTTTGCCGTACATTCGTTCCCCACGTGGGGCTGGGCGTTTGCGAAGGGGGTAAGAGTTCGCCGTCGAGATAGAGCTGATAACCTATGATATGTTCGTCTCTTAGATTCCCTTGACGCCAGCGTAGCGTCGCCGCGCCGCACGGGAGGTCGCGCGCGTCGACCTCGAGATCTTGTGGCGCTTGGGGAGAATTGTACGTAAGTTCTTCCTCGGTCGGATCTTCGTACTCAACGGTCAGCCACGGCTGGCAGGCTCTATTCTGTTCGCGTGAATAGAGGAAGCGATTGGGAAACAGTCGTATCTCGACGTCTTCGCCATTATCGCCGGAGCGTTGAAGTTCGGTACCGGTATCGTCAAAGAGGACAAAGCCATAGGAGAGTCCCAGCGCGCGTGCGACGACCAGGTCAGGATCAAGTTCTACCGTCTGCACGCCTTGTGCGTCGGGCGCCGTGGCGTCGCTGTGACGCCAAAAGGAACCGCCGCAACCGAAGATCACACTGGTAATATCGCTGTAATTATTAGAGATCGTTAGCGCGTTCGCTTCCCACCCTCGCCAGGGTTCCACTTCAAAGCGACGCCAGCGGAAGGACGAGGCGTCGTGCGCTTGTGCATAATTCTCGCCGGAGCCTTCGAGCCAATCTTGCGTAATTGTACTAACGCCAACGCGATAGAGTCGCTCTTGACCGGCAAGAGTCAAGTGCAGGCGCGCGCGCGTAATACGTTTGCCGCGCACCGGGGACACGTCAAAGTCTAGCAGTGAAAACTCTTGATATCCTTTGACTTTAAGGCGTGGCGTAGCGCCGTTATTACCCTGTTCTTCCCCATGGGCGCTAGAGACCCACAGGTCGCGCGTCACGGGTAAACGCAACGTCTCTGTGCAGAGCGCTTGCGTCGCGTCTACCCAAAGGCACAGTAGCAAAAGGATCGTGCAAATAACAAAACGCAGACAATGCAGACGCGTCATACGCTAACTCCATGTGACAATAGAAGATTGCTCGACGCATAGTCGCACGTTATCGGTCGATTAGCGTCACAGCGTAGTCGAAGGAGACGGAGGTTTTGCCGTTATTAAGAACCTTCGCGGATAGGAAGTATGCGCCGGCAATCTTTTCTTTTATACAGGCGCGCAACTCCACGCGGTCGCCGGGTTTAGCGATCTGTCGGAACTTAATATCGTTCATACGTCCAACCACGGGTATTTTATCAATCGTCTGGTCTTCCTGTGGCAGAATACGCGACACGAGGATCGCGCCGGCCTGCATTGCGGCTTCGCAGAGGATCACGCCGGGCACGATCGGAGAGTTCGGATAATGACCCTTAAAGAAAAACTCATTCTCTTTAAACCGATAGTGACACACGATATGGTCGTCTTCCAGTTCAGTGATTTCGTCGATGAACAGAAAGGGTTCGCGATGTGGAATTGCCGCGAGAATCGCCGCGCGCGAGTCGAAGAAGGACTCTTCTTTCATCTGCTCTACTCCTAAGGTTACTGCTTCTGGGCGGTTATTCCGACCAAATAGGCGTCGAGGTCGTTGGCGCAGATCACCCCGTAGTTCACAGCGCCGAGCCAGCCGGACATGATAATACCGACGCTACCGGCATGGAAGAGACCCGCGATTTTCTCGTGCAGCGTGCGACTGACCGCCAGACCTTCGTACTTTGTGCCAAAACTAGCGCCAAGCCAGTGGTCGGTATATTCGCGGAAAGTTTTCGGCGTAGCCGCCTCGACATAGGCGATCTTCGAGCGAATACCGGGCACATACTTCTCTAGAGCGTCAAGGGTCGTTTCAATGAGATCGCGCTTACTGGTTTCATACGCCTCGTCGCTGAGATTAGCCCAGTCTTCGTAATTCGCATTGGAGCTGGCGACGATATAATATCGGTCGGTACCCGGTCGCGTTTTGGGGTAGTAGAAAGAGTAGGTGCGACTGGTGATATTACGCGACAGTAGCCAATCGGCGCGAAATTCAGGGGCAACGGAGGTAAAGAGGAGGTCGCCGCATTTATCTTCATCGAGCGTCTCCCCGGGCTTGAGCGCGATATAAACCTGAACGCTGGAGTTATTGAGTCGAACCGCTTCGGCCTGAGCCACAAATTCTTTATCGAAAAACTCACGACCAACCAGATTAAAGATCGTCCCTTTGAGATTGGCGTTAGACAGCACGGTTTTCGTCTGCACGACGCGACCGGCCAATGGGGAGACGGCGCGAGTAACGCCGCCGATTTCCGGGGAGACGACCTGAGGCGGGCGTTCAGCGAACTTAACGCCAACGACGCGACCGTTTTCGACCAGTACGCGTTCCACCGGTGCGTTCAGCGCTATATCGACATTATTACGTAGCAACTCATCGCGTAGCATTTTGACAAAGAGGTCGGTACCGCCCTGGAAGGTATAGACGCCCTTTGACATAAAGTTTGAGAAGACAATTCCATAGGTGAGCGCGGGGTCTTCTAGGGTCGAACCGTTGGCGTAGGTGATCGGCTCCATGAGCAGACGCGCGACGTCGGGACGATTGGGGAAGTATTTATCGAAGAGTTCGCGCGTGGTACGCGTTTCGTCGGCGTAATGGGTCTGCTCGCGCGCTTCGTCGAAAAAGGCCTTAACCGTTTCAAGGGAAAGACCGAATTTTTCCACCAGTAGGCGCGTGAAATCTTCACGATTAAACGTGGTCGTGAGACTGAATTGAGGATTGTCGAACTTAATGCGCGGAAGTTGAACAATACGGTCGGCAATCTCTTTATTCCAGTATCGTCGGCAACTTTTGATCATGCCCACGGGAAAGCCGTGTAGCGACACGTCAAAGATATGCTCGCCGCGTCGGAACCACGTCGCAAGACCACCGAGCTTGTAATGGCGCTCCGCGAGTAAAACCTTGTGCCCCATACGACCCAAAATATTAGCCGCGGTCATACCCGCGAGACCTGAACCGATCACGACTACGTCGTACCGTTCGCTGTATCGTTCTGTTTTTTCGACGCTCTCGGTCAATTTGACTCTCTCGTTCTCTTTCGCTGTATCTCAAATGCGCGGCACGACAGGGCGCGCGCGACTTTTACTACACAAACCATTGTAGCGCTTTTATTGGGGATTTCAACTCTACGCCTTTTTTCCACAGCCGACGTTCGACGGGACGATTCCACGCTAAACATTGACGCCGTTTCGAACAAACGATATAATGACGCAAAGCGTCGCACGAGACGACGCACGAGTACCGAATTAGGCGCATAATGACGAGTAATTTCGCACGACACGACTCCCTCGCGGGCATAATCCTCCTGACGTTCATAGCGGCGGCGTCCTTTGGCGCGCTCTGTGACGAGACCTGGTCGTGTAACGTACGCGCCTGTAACGTACATAGCGCCAATAGTACAACCGACGCGGAATCGTTACGCGTAAGTTTGTCGTCGTGGGCGCTTTATCTGCCTCAGGAAGAGAGCGTGGCGCGTACGCGCGGCTGTCGTTACGCCGGTCAGACGCGCGAAAACGACACGTCGAGCAAGGATCGCACGCGCCTACTGGGCTATTCAAACAATACCGCGCGCACGCTTACAACGCGACTATATGCAAGCGAACCGACCAAACTCAACGCCACGGCGGCGCGTGCGCAACGAATCTTTCTGATACTGCAAACGCTACGGAATTGATAGCGTCGCTGAATCTCTTGCCTTTCTAATTTCTTGTAATAAACAGATTTGCGTCATAACGTGGCTACGTCGACCGTGCGGTCGCTACGCAGACGTTGTGGGCGCGTCTGGTTGACTGGTTTGCAGTAAGGGAAAAAACAATGTCAACGTTATTATTTGCATCCTCTTCTCTGGCAACTTCGGCAATCTATGCAATTCCGGCGGTTCTGGCGCTGCTGCTGGCGTGGTTCAAGCAACACTCGACCCAATCTCAGATAAAACGCGGTTCCAAGACCAGCAGCGGTATCGTCTCGAACAACGCGCTGGCGGCCTATCTTAAGGAACGCGGTCTGAGCGAACTGAAGGTCGGTAGGCACACGGACTTTACGAAAAACGAATACTCGCGCAAGACCGGCGAAATCCTCCTGAGTCCCGACACGCTTGACAGCGTCGATTACGGCTCGGTCGCCTACGCGCTACACGCCGGCGCACAGGCGGAATCGGCACGCCGCGCCCCTAATGAATTGCAAAGCGTGGACGCGCTTGGAAAGTGGGTCTCCATTATCTTCTGGATCCTCTTCTGCGTCCTCGGCGCAGGTCTCATGGCGGCAAACTTGCCATGTACGATCGCTGGTTACGTCCTGATGCTCATCATGTTCATGATGAACGCCAAACGTCGCTCGATCATTAGTAAAATCGACGAAGACGCCATTCACTTCGTTAAAACCAACGACAAACTCTTCAGCGAAGAAGCGAAAAAGCAACTCACAGCGCTCCTGAAATCGATGCGTTATCAGAGCATGTAATCACAATCGGAACGCTTTCGACGTGTAATAGCCGCGCCGCCAAACGTTTCGACACATGCGCGAACCTTGGCTCACCTGCAACGCTCCATCAATGAATGGCGCGGCGTTACATTTCGAATTGATTCCGACACAGACGATCGCAAGACAGAACATAACAAGTTCATCTGCTGAAATACAATCAGTTAGAAACAAACGTCTCTGCACAAGGGCGCGGCGACACATTTGGTCGTCACGCCCTTCTTTTATTGTCGCAATGACTTAGATATTATGGCGTTTGACGATTAAGCGCAAAGAGCGTGGCAACTCTCACCGCTTCAATAAGACTGGTCGTTTTAGCGACGCCCTGACCCGCGATATTAAAGGCAGTACCGTGCGCGACGCTAGTGCGTATAATCGGCAAGCCTAGAGCCACATTGACCGCGGCAAACATATCGATCATTTTAATCGCAATGTGCCCTTGATCGTGATACATCGCCACAATGCCGTCGTACAAGCCATTTTTCGCGTCGAGAAAGAGCGTATCGGAGGGAAACGGACCGGCGACGTCAGCGCCTTCCGCCTGAGCGGCCAGGGTCGCTGGCCTAATGACGTCGAGTTCCTCGCGTCCAAAAAGCCCGCCGTCGCCGGCGTGACAGTTCAGCGCGCATACGCCCAAGCGAGGTTCGCGCGACAAAATAATCGTCATAAAGCGACGCAAGAGTCGGATCTTTTCAAGAACCGACTGATACGTTACGCACGAAAGCGCCTGACTCATTGCCATATGGAGCGTCACATGAGCCACGCCCAGTCCGGTCGACGACGCAAGACCGGAACACGCGCCAAGGTAGAGCGCCATACTGAAATTTCGAACGTTGCAACGCTCCGCCAAGATCTCCGTGTGACCGGGGTAATGATGACCCGCTAGGTTGAGAGACTCTTTGTGAAGCGGCAGGGTGACAATCGCTTGAACACGACCGGAGAGGGTCGCGTCAATGGCACAGTTGAGCGAACGAAACGCCGCGTCGCCACCCTCCGCCGAAATTTCGCCGATCTGCACGCGCGAAACGCTTCGCGCACAACATGGCAGGACGGGAATCGTATTCGCATTGCCGAGGCGATCGTAGGCGTCAAGCGCTTGTTCCAACGACTCCAGCGCTACGACCTGGGCGTCATAGCCATAAATATCAACAGCGCGCCTTATCGTTTCCGGGTCGCCAAAGACAATCGGGCGACTCGCCGGTAGCGGCGCCGCGCCGGACGCCAAAGGCTGATCTAATTGAAAGAAGAACCTCCAGGCGTCGACTATGATTTCAGGACCCACCCCGGCGGGGTCGCCCATCGTCAACGCCAAAACCGGACGCTCGTGTAATTGGGGTTGTGATACGGATTCTGCCACTGTGATTTACCTCACAAGTATAGCCCCCTAATTTCAGAACTTCACGTTCATTGGAGACTTGAACTTGTTCCAGAGTTGTATTCTATTAGCTTATTCCAATCAATACTTCCATCGGCTTTGCAAAACATACTGGCAAAGTCTTTAACAAGTCGATTGAACGCTCGGTCATAGGAGCTCTTAAATGTCGCCAAAAACTTTTCAGGGGCGTTGCCCATGTATTGTATTATTTTCAGGTAAAAGTCAGAATCGCCCGTAAGTTCCGCCCAGAACTGTTGACCGGCAAATTCTTGATATAGTTTGTCTGTTCCCTTTCTGGATGGTTTCTTACGTCCATAGCCATAGCCAATGGCGCTTCGACGACCTTCTGTTCGTCGTATGCGCGGTTAATCGCCATTTTTAGATTCTCCTTTATTGAACGCATAAAAACCGTCAAAACGGCGAGTTCCACGGTATCGTTTCGTTTCGACTGTAGAGGAATTATTGGCGGTTGCTATGACAGCTTGTCCCAGGGCAAACCCAAGTCCTACAGGCACAGCGTTTCCTATTTGCTTATACTTTGACGCGGTATTACCGGCAAAGATCCAATCGTCTGGAAATTGTTGAATCCGCGCATACTCTTGCACGCTCAAGGGTCGATCGAAAGTAGGATGACCCAGTAGCGTAGCCTTCTGACCGGGCGAGGTTGTCAGAGTGGGAGAAGGCTGGCGCCAGGATAAGCGTCGATAAAACCCGACTTTACCCCCGCCAGATTCATAAGCGCCTCCCATAGCCTGTGGTATAAGTTCCTTGGGCAAATCACGCCAGTTGCCTCCTTCAGGCACAAGATGGAGATAGCGTTTGCGGTCAGGACTCAACTCGCTAAATTCTTGCTGTAACGGATCCAAATCTGAAATAGCGTCATAAAGAGTGCGCCAGCGTGAGGAGGGAGCCTGATGACGCTGAAAATGAGTCGGAAACGGTAGAAAAACGTCTTCGCCGTCACGACTACCTATCATAACAAACCGCTCGCGGAACTGAGGCGTTCCATAATTAACAGCGTCTAATATGCCGTAAACTGTTTTATAGCGTAGCTTGTCAAACTCAGAAAGAATAACGTCGAGAGTGGTTCCGAGCCGCTGTTCGTGGTCGTTTTCGTCTCGTTGTTCAGGAGACACATGCTTCAGTGGCGAAGAAACAAGCCCCTTGACGTTCTCCATAATGAAAAATCTCGGGCGGATATGATCGATCATACGAATGAAATCCATAAAAAGACTCCCTCGCGGATCATTCATACCGAGACGTTTTCCGGCGGTAGAAAACGGTTGGCACGGCGGACCGCCACAAACAAGAAACGGCTCTCCAACGCGTAAAGCGCAACGTTCAAGAACAGTCGACGGTTCAAGAGCGCGCACGTCGCCTGACAGAACCTCGTGACCGTTGGCGCGCATAGTTGAAACACACGAGGCGTCAAAGTCTTGACCTATCACGACGTTCAAGCCAGCGCGCATCAGACCGATATCCAACCCCATGGCGCCGGAAAAGAAAGACACAACTTTACGTTCTTTCAGCTCAGGAGGATCCAAAATCGTTCTACGTTCTGTAACCTCGGGCACACAGGAGTACAAGTTGAACGTGTCGGAGCCGTCATGTGTCGACACGGGCGACATTGCGTTAGCAGACGCCTCCATTATGTCAAACAATGATTGCTGTTGCATCTTTCTCTCCTGGGTTTCACGCTATTGTCGTGCATATCGGGGTCGGCGCGAACCCGACGTCGGCGCGACTAATTCAGAGCGCGCGCGATCTGACGCACCGCTTGGCGCAAGCGTTCCTCGTTTTCGACCACAGCCAGACGCAGATAACCTTCGCCGAGCGGACCGAAGGCGGAGCCGGGACTCACGACGACATTCGCGTCGCGCAGAAGGCGCATGGCAAAGTCGAAGGTATTGCTATCGCGAAGATAGCGCTCTGGAATCTTCTGCCAAACGAACATCGAGGCTTTCGGTCGCACGACTTCCCATCCGATGCGTTCCAGCGCGTCACAAAGGACGTTACGGCGGCTTTCGTAGATCTTAGCCTGAGCGGTAACATAGGCGTCGAGTTCGCGCAGAGCGACGATACCGGCAATCTGAAGCGGAACAAAACTGCCGTAATCGTAGTAAGTCTTAATCGTAGCGAGCGCGCGAACGATTTCAGAATTGCCGCAACAGAAACCGATACGCCATCCGGCCATACTATAGCTCTTAGAGGTCGTGGTCATTTCCACGCCGACGTCTATGGCGCCGGGAACCGACAAAAAGCTAGGGGTCTGATAGCCGTCGAAGACGATATCGGCGTAAGCCAAGTCGCTCAAGACCATAAAGCCGTACTTTTTGGCCAGACGCACGAGGTCGACGTAGAAGTCGCGTCCTACGACGGTGGCGGTCGGGTTGTGTGGGAAATTCACGAGCATTAATTTAGGACGTGGCAGAAAGCGTTCGCAGGCGTATGCGACTTCACTGAGCAGTCGGTCGGGATCGCGCACGTCGAGCGCGAGGGTTTCTCCGCCGGCTAGCATAACGGCGTAGAGGTGAGCAGGGAAATAGGGGGACGGAACAATCGCCAAGTCGCCTGGACCACACAGCGCGAGAATCGTATGACTGAGCGCGTCTTTGGAGCCGAGGGTCGCCATGACTTCCGTCTCGGGGTTCAGGCGCACGCCGTAATATTTCAGATAGCGCGCCGCCACTTCACGACGAAGGTTGATAATACCGCGCGCCTGACCGTAACCGTGGACTCTCGGGTTTTGAATCGCTTCGCCGAGTTTATCGATCACCGACTGGTCGGGCGGATCGGTCGGACTCCCCATACCGAGGTCGACCACGTCGGCGCCGGCGCGACGTTTCGCGTATTTTAACGCGTTGAGTTCCGCGAAAAGATAGGGTGGAAGCTTCTTAATGCGATCGGCTACGTTGATTTCGAAGGGGCGTGCGTCGTCGGGCGCGTCGTCGGTGGTGGACTCCAAGGCGCCGGCGCGTGCGGCGTTTGCTTCTGACGCCACGTCAAATGGCTCCACGCGCCAGCGCGACTCTTTGCTCTCTTCCTCTGAATTCTGAGTTCGACTCTGCTCGAACTGACTCATAATAACCTTCTCTTTCGTAGGAACGCCGTCGGGTGTTAAAACAATGTGAAAATAACGGTAAAAGACCGTCGCGAGCTCAGCAGATATGGCGTCGACCGCCTTGCGTGTGGTCAATGGGACGAATCTGTAGCACGCGACGTTTATTCTGTTCAAGAACGTCTTGCAACGTTAGACTGTCGAGGTAGTCTGTCATGACCTTGAGCAGACCTTCCCAAACGCAAATGGAACGACATTGCTCATACATTTCGCATTCATTTGGGTCGTTCTTCAGGCAGGAGGTGGGCGCGAGCGAGCCTTCGGTCAGACGCAGAAGTTCGCCAACTGTGTACTCGCTCGGATCGCGTGCGAGCCGATAACCTCCGGACATTCCACGTACCGTAAGCAGGAAATTAGACTTCGAGAGCAAGGGGATGATCTGTTCCAGGTACTTCTTCGAAATCTGCTGTCGTTCCGCTATATCGGTGAGGGATACGTAGCCTTCGCCCTGATGTTCCGCCAAATCCAAGAGCATTCTCAGAGCGTATCGACCGCGTGTCGATATCTTCATCGCATAGGTCCTTTTCTGGCTTTTGTGCGGTATCTTGATCGCGTAGCGCGTCGTTACGCAAAGCCGTGTGATAATCTTCTACCGGCGTTTTATTCTATATCGCGCGGTCAAAATGTCAACTTCTCACATAAAAAAGAGCGACCCGTGATTTAGCTCTGCCGTCAATTCACGTTACGAGAAACCAAGAGCGCGACGGAAAAAAACGACTCAAGGCTTCGCAGACCTAGCGCTTTGGACTGTGACCTGCGACATTGCCAACGAAGGAAAAACGCAGGCGACGCCTCAGAGCGACGAGACTTTCAAAGTAAAATCAAAATAAATTCCACTTATCTCTTGACGGAAATGTGACGATTGCTAAAATACCTACAAATTCAGTAAGACTTTATAACCTAACATTGGAATCAATCTGTCAAAGGAGATAAAAAATGGCAGCGCGTATTTATCAAAACATCTTGGAAACAATTGGCGAAACCCCTGTAGTTAAGATCAATCGTATTAATTCTGGTCAGGCAGAGGTTCTAGTCAAAGTTGAGTTTTTTAATCCGGGCGGTAGCGTTAAAGACCGTATTGCCGTGGCAATGCTCGATGCGGCGGAGGCGTCTGGTGAACTTAAACCAGGCTCGACGATTATCGAACCGACCAGTGGCAACACCGGTATTGGTCTGGCATTGGTCGGCGCCGCGCGCGGGTATAAAGTCATTTTGACGATGCCCGAAACGATGAGTATCGAACGTCGTAAACTCGCCGCCGCCTATGGCGCGCAGATCGAACTGACGCCCGGCTCCGATGGAATGAAGGGCGCTATTCGTCGTGCGGAAGAACTTCATGCAAACACCCCGGGCTCCTGGATCCCAATGCAGTTCGAAAACCCCGCGAATCCCAAGCGTCACTTCGAAACCACCGGCGTTGAAATTTGGGATCAGCTCGACGGCAAGGTCGACGTCTTTATCGCTGGCGTTGGCACCGGCGGCACCGTTACTGGCGTCGGCAAGTACCTCAAATCGAAGAACCCCAATGTGCATATTGTCGCGGTGGAACCCGACACAAGCGCAGTTCTCTCGGGCAAGCCGTCCGGACCGCACAAGATCCAAGGTATTGGCGCTGGCTTTGTCCCCAAGACGTACGACCCCGCCGCGATCGACGAGATCATTCCGGTCTCTAGCGACAACGCCGGCGCTACCGCACGACAGGCCGCGAAAGAAGAAGGATTACTCATTGGTATTTCCAGCGGCGCGGCGCTCTATGTGGCGTTGGAACTGAGCAAACGTCCGGAATATGCCGGCAAACGTATTCTCGCGCTACTGCCCGACAACGGAGAGCGTTACCTCTCTACCTGGCTCTTTGACGATTGAGCCCTAATGAACTAACGCGAAATTAACTCGTCTCTTCTGCTCTTGCTCGCCTAACGTTTATTCGAACAGCACATACTGCGACTACAAACGTTAGGCGAGATTTTACAACGCCCTTTGTGCCGTCGTGATACTTTTATCCCAAGTATCCCACAGCGCGACGTCTGTTTTATTTTCGCTAGGAACTCTTGAAATGACGTCACTTCAGAGCTACGAAAACCTTGAACGCGAAGAACTTCTGGAACGTATCGCGTCGGTGCGTCGTCAAGCCGGTGAACGACTTGCCATTTTTGCGCATTATTACGTGGAGGACGAGATCGTAGAACTGGCGGATTTCGTCGGCGATAGCCTTGCTTTAGCACAGCGCGCGGCTAATTCACCTGCGGAAGCCTTGCTCTTCTGTGGCGTGCATTTCATGCTTGAAACCGCTGATATCCTTGCCAATCGTCCGGAGAAAATCGCGGCGCGAGCAGGCAAGCGCATGGACGTCATGGCGGCGGAGGCGACCGCTGGTTGCCCCATGGCCGATATGATAACCGACGCTCAGGCGTTGCAGTGGAAAAGTCAACTGGAGCGTATCGTTGACTTTAGTGAGTTTACGCCGATAACCTACGTCAACTCCTCCGCGGCGATTAAGGCCTTTTGCGGTCGTCACGGCGGCGCGGTGTGTACCTCGTCCAATGCGGAAAAGGTCGTGTGCGAAGCGTTGAGTAAACGTGGAAAAATCCTCTTCATGCCCGACTCGCGCCTGGGACGCACTACCGCGCTACAAGTTGGCGTGCCAAATGACGAAATCGCCATTTGGGATCCGCGTGTTAAGACCGATTTGGGCGGACTGACCGAGGAACAAGTCGCACGAGCTAAGGTCATTGCCTGGGACGGATTCTGCCCGGTGCACCAGCGATTTTCGATTGATTTCATTAAAAACCTAAGGAAGGAAACTCCCCAGGCGCAGGTCTGGGTGCACCCGGAATCGCAACGCGTTATCGTCGAGAATAGCGACGGCTTCGGATCGACCTCCAAACTCATTAGCGTCGTTGACGCCGCGCCAGAAGGCTCAACGATCGCTGTGGGAACGGAATGGAAACTCGTGCGACGTCTGCAGAAACGCAACCCGAACAAGACGATCCTCTGGCCCGGTTCGGAACCGGTCGTCTGTGTCAATATGGCGAAAACAACGCTTTGGAAAGTCGCCTGGGCGTTAGAGAACTGGCGCGACGGTTCGCCCGTGAATATTGTGCGAACCGAACCCGAGGTCGCGGAAGAGGCGTACCTAGCGCTCAAATCCTTGCTCTAATATAATTCGCCCAAACGCGCCAGCGACCTTATCCGTCCTATGCATTTCCCCTTTGGCGGTAATCGCGCCGCCGAAGATTGCTTAACTAGTTATTTAAGAAAGAGATAACGCAAGTTTAGGCGTCTTTACGTCAACGTTTTAGCATAGTTTTCCTTTCTCTGCCCTACCCTTATACAGCGAAAGGCGACGACCCAAGGGCGTCGTGAGAGTTTGACAAAGTCTCGTTGAATTCAAACGATACAACGATGTGGGACGTTTGCCTTTGGGTCGTCGTTTCGCTTTCTAAAAGGGTCTGCTTACAGAGGCGAGTTTCTGGAAATGACACGCGCGTAAGAATTGAACTCTACTGACGCGTAAAACGCCTCAATGTCTATTGTAGCTGAGTAATTCCTCGCTATTTCGAAAAGAATCGCGTTCAAACGATCGTTCGACCGTACGTTATGAGCAGCCGTCATAACTGGTTAGTTTTCTTTGTCTCTTTGACGTCTTCAGTCCATGTTTCGGGCGCGTCTTTGAGTCTCCAGACGCGGACGTAATCAATCGAGAACGTGTCGGGCAGATCTTCCGGCTCGGGCTCGCCGAACCAGTCCGCCATGATTTCACAATCGAAAACGACGTGGAGCGGACGATTAAAGAAATCGTTTGAGCGCGTGTAAACTTTGCGCCCGTCGATAAACCAGTTCAACTCCTCAGGGGTCCATTCCAACGCGTAGACGTGATAATCCGCCCAAAAGTCGAAGTCGACCTTCTCTTTAAAGCTGTAATTCGGCAACTTCCACTTCTTTTTATTCACGATCGATTCGAGATAAGGCGTGGCGTAGCGATGAACCGTCGCGTAATACAGACGGTCGTGTCGTGCGTCGCGAGGTTTACCGCAAAACTCGAGGATATCGATCTCTTCGGAATACTCGCCCTCGACGTACTTAATATCGGGTCGCGTGGAAAACGGATCGTAGAGCCAGAACGCATTGCAAACGCACGCGCGCATCGACTTACAACGCGCTTCAAAATAACCATAAGCCTGCTTCGACTTACTTTTGACGATCGACTTCCAGTACTTATCATAACCGCGAACCTTCATTTCGACGTCGACCTCTTCGGGCTGCATCATAGAGGCGGTCAGTTTCAGGGCGCCGTCTTCGACCGCGACGTTACGTCTTGAGAAGAGCGCGGGCTTGCGTCCACGCCATGAAGGATTGAAATCGAACCACTTGGCGTCGTCAAGGGCGTCGCCGTCGAATTCGTCGCTCAATTCCGGGACGAAGACGTACTTATCGCCCAGAGGACAATCGTATGTCTGCGCTAGCGCTGTTCCGTAAGACGCCAGGAGTAAAATCAAAACGCAAGATAAGCGCTTGAAGGCGTGTAACGACATATCATTCCTCACTTGATCTTCGCTCTCTTTTCGACCACACACGCGAGTCGGAGTTGGTTCAATGAATAAGGACTAGTCCCACTTCAGGCGCGCGGCGTCGAAGATCGGACCGTCCACACAAGTGCGTCGATAATCCCATTCGCCCTGGTCGTTTAACCAAGGAACGACGCAGGAGAAACACAGTCCCAAACCGCACGCCATGGGAGATTCCAAAGACGTCCAGCAGTTGACGCCGTGGGCAAGAGTCCACTTGGCGACCGCGCGCATCATCGGATGGGGACCACAGGCAAGGATTTGCGCGAAGTCCTTGGCGTTCTCTTCCGGAAAAATTTCAGGAAGAAGGTCGGTAACCAGCCCGCGACGACCGAGAGAGCCGTCTTCGGTGACAAGTAGAACGCTTATGCCAAGCGCTTTAAAATCTTCGACACAAGCGAGCCTAGAAGCGTCGCGCGCGCCGTAAACAAAGACTATTTCAGGACGCGATGACGACTCGCGCGACATAAGTTCTTTAATGAGAGTATAAAATGGCGCGCAACCGATACCGCCGGCAACCAGCGCCAAACGCGTCGCGTTACGTTCCGCTAGCGCACGATCCCAGGCGACGCCCAATGGTCCCCATAGTTCCAGGCGCTCGCCAACGCCAACCTGTTGCAGACGCGCAGTGCCTTTGCCCACCACTGCATAGAGAACCTTAACGCGACCGCACTGGGGGTCGGCGTCAAAGACGGCAAAGGGACGCCCCAAGAGCGGATCGACACATTGTGGCAGTCGTAGCATGACAAACTGACCAGGACGCACACGACGTGCAAACTCCGGCGCTTCCAGGGTTAGAAGTTGAACGCCACTAGCCGCAGGAGAATTCGCCAAGACAACGCCCTGACCGAACCACTGTTCCTTTTCATGTCCTTGACACAACTGCATTTACTGCGCTCCTATTCTGTTGATTCATCATTTGACGGTCGAACGCAACGCATGGACGCTTTGCGTTCATAAACGCGCTAAGTCTATCGACCTCGTCCTTTACGTTGATTACGCGACCGAGACGAACCGCGACGTTCGGAAGCGTCGTAATTAAACCGCGACGTGCGCTCCTCTTCGTTACGATTAAATTTACGCGGTCCAATCGTGCGTTCTTGATCGTCGAAATCGCGACGCATACGCGCACGGCGGTCGCGATCGCGCTCACGAAATTCTTCGCGGAATTCCGCGCGAGGTTCGCGACCTTTGCGCGCGCTATAATCGCGGTCGTCACGCGCGTTAGCGCGACGGGTGCGCGAGGATGGGGCGTTGTGTTCCATGCGCTGATCGTAATCGTCTTGGTCGTTGCGAGGTCGATCGTTACGCGCCGCCCCTGCCCCGACAGGGTTAAGATAACTATTGCGAAGTTGCGCGCGCGTGACGTCGCTAAAGTCGACGTCGACGCGTTTAGAGGCGCCCGAGCCTTTGGCTTTATTGAGTCTTGCGGCGACTTTTTCCTCTTCGCGACGCAGAAGCGTTCCCATTTCCACGGGCGCAATGGGCGAGTCCGCGGGGTCGTCTTCCTTTTTGCCGGGTCGGAAGTCCGCAAGGCGATAGAGACTCTGAACTTCATAGGCGCTCAATTCGCGATATTCACCCGGCGCCATTTTGCCAAGTTTAATCGGACCGACTTGAATGCGACGCAAATTCATGACCTTATGACCAACGGTCGCGAGCATACGTCGAATTTCACGGTTCTTACCCTCGGTCAGTGTGATTTCCAGGGTTGAACTGAGCTTATGTTGCGTGCGAATCGTGACGTCATCGGCTTGCACGATACCTTCGGCGATGTGTACCCCGCGTTTGAGCGCGTTCACCAGTTCATGATCGACCAGCCCGGCGACTTGAACACGGTATTTTTTAGGCGCTTCAAAGCGCGGGTGCGTCAGTCGTTCCGCCAAGGCGCCGTCATTTGTGAGAATGAGTAGCCCTTCGCTATTTTGGTCCAATCTTCCGACGGGAAACACTCGACCGTATCGTGGAGGAATGAAATCGAGCGCCATGCGTCGTCCGCTGGGGTCGCGATTGGTACACAGTGTATTTTTCGGTTTATTGAACGCGAGATACACCGGGCGGGACTGGCGCATAAGCTGTCCGTCGACGTGAATCTTCTGCACCGCGGGATTCACGCGCACGCCCAGTTCCGTAACAACTTGTCCGTCGATTTCAACTCGACCGGAAGTAATATACTCTTCACAGCTACGACGACTACCGTAACCGGCGGCGGCGAGAACCTGCTGCAAGCGCCATCCGCGAAATTCTCCGTCGTCTGCATTGAAAGCGTCCGACGATTTCTTGACCTCGCCACGGGAAAAAACAGAATGAGCCGCCGCGCGACGATCTTGCATACTCATGTGATCACGACGTCGAGAATGCGCTCTAAACTGTTGAAGAGAATTCCCCACGCGACCGTGACGACCAGACTGACGCTGACGACCGCGCCCTTGTTTACCTTTTGCCATACGAACCTAACCTATCATACGCGCGTTAAAGAGCGCGTCCCGGGCGCGCGCGTCTCACGACGCTCGACGCCACATACCACTTGAAAACCGCTAAAACTTACAAATTGTGTCGCGCGCCAAAACGCGAAGACTCTTATCTGATTATATCAATAAAAAAAAAGCCGCCAAGGATTGCGAGTCCTGACGGCGAGACGTCCTGGTGTAATTGTAAAAACACGTGTTTTACGCGCAGTCGCGTATCGTGGCGCCTGTGCGGAGATAGCTATAGGGTTAGTTCTTTTGATTAGGGAAATACCGATCGTTAAAGATCATAGGGTCGTATTCGTCGCGGTATTCCTTTTTTGGGGTCATCCCCACGCGCTGTAGCGCGGCGGTTTGGGAGTTCGGGTCATTTGGGTCGTCGGCGTCGTATCCCTGCATGAGTCTCAACGCCTCTTGCGAGACTCCCTGGCGGAAGGGGGACGCGCCATTCTCAGGCGTCGCGCCGGCTTGACCGGGCTGGTCGGGCGCGCGCGCATAGGCTTCGGTAAAGTTTGGCGAGGCTTCCGCGAGGGAATTTGTCTCGCCGGACGGCGTGAGATTCAAATCGGCGTCGGGATCGACGTCGTCGCGTGAGACGCGGTCATATCGAGACGCGGCGTTGGGACGCAGTTGCGGCGCGTCGCTACGCACACAGCGATAAGCGAGCGCGCGTTCGGCAAGTTTCGACTCCTTCTCCAGAGACTCGATCCATGACATTAGGATTTGCGCGTCTTTATCGGACGTGCGATCGGCGCCAAAGGGTCGTAGCGGGACGCCGCGCGCGTCGACCAGGCTCGGGTGATTAATGAGCACGCTTGCCGCGGGCGAGTCGAAATCGACAAAGACCGTGGCGTCGCGCAGGTTATAGAGGGTCGCGAGGCGCTGAGCGGCGCCGAGACCTTTGGCTTTCACGCGGAATTTTGCGCCGGGGGTCTGTTCGTCATGACAACCGCTCTTACCACAACGGCGTTGAAGAATGGGCTGAGCGCGACGCATAAAGCGTTCCACTGTCGCCGAGGGAACGCCTTTGATCCAATCTTCTAACTCCTGCAATTCCTGACGTTGTGTGTCGTCGGTAGCGACATTGTTTTGGACAAGTTCGGGCGAGTTGCGACGTTGCGCCAGGGCGCGCTCGGCATTGATTCTCAACTCTTCGGAGCGTCTGAGTTCTTTAAGTCTCTTTTCATAGAGGCTACGCGCGGCGGGGTCAGTTGAGGCGCCGAGCTGTACTTCGAGCGTCTTAATCGCCTCCGCGCCCAGACGGCGACGCGACGCCCAATCGACAAGTTTAAGCGTTTCATTGGCGTCTTCCAGGTGTGTCTGGCTCGCTTTAAAACGATAGACCGACTCGCGCGTGTCGCCTATAAAGAGAACGTCAAGTTTAGACGCGGTGACCGCGCCTCCCCCGGGCAATTCGATCATAAAGGACTGACCACGATCGATGGGACGCCCCTCAATAATCTCGCCCAAACGCGTCAAGACAAACATCGTAGGCGCCTGGGACGACGAGTCGGGCGTGGAAGAAACTACTTGTGGCGTAACACTATCGTTGGTAGGCGTTTGCGCCGAGCTACCCTGTGCGTTAAACAACATCGCGCTGGCGCTCAGAAGCGTCAAGGCGCCGGCGGCGACGATCGTCATTGAGCTTATTCTTCTGTCCATGAACGCTAATTCCTTTCGAACGTTCAGTTATCACACGTCTAACGACGCGCAGACGCTTTCCACGCGGAAACTTTGGTTAAATCGGTCACAATTAAATAGGTCTGACCAGACCAGTGCGCCACAGTTGCGCCGGTGATTTCCGCGCCGTACTGAAACGAGTCAATCAACTCGCCGGAACCACTGAAGAACTGGATTGTTCCCTCGGGCGAAGCGAGCATCCATTCGTCGTAACCGTCGTTATTTAGGTCGCAGGCGCTCACGCGTTCCAGAGGGAAATCACTCGGCGTCGACTGAGCCGGCGCGCGCCATAATTCCTCGCCCTGAGAACTATAGCCAACCAAGGAGTAGGACGACGTCTCGCGCGAATAGAGCAGAACCGCCAGCTCGGCCTGACCCGGTCGAACGTTTGTGCTCGCGCCGAACGCCTCGAGAGTCTCTTGTGCGCTCACTTGCACACGACGCACAATTGAGCCGTCCTTTGGGTCGAGACACGCCAGCGCAGAGGACTCGTCGCTATTCCAATCGCTTGTCCATATCAGCGCGCGGCGACCTGGTTCTTCTGTGGTAAATCCAATGGTTCCCGGCGCAACGAGCGTTTCGTTCTTCCATCGCATTCGCGGCTCGGTCAAATCCACGGCATAGACGCCTCGCGTCGCTACTCCATCGGTAGAGGGCTGAGCCAAAAGGGACAGGTACAGTTCGGGCGAGCCGTCTGCGTCCGCGTCGCAAAAGCGCGCGTCCCCCACCCACTGACCGGAAAAGCGACCGAAATCCAGCGCCCCGAGGTCGTCGAAGGCGTCGTTAAATCGGCATACTTTCCGAGATTGTAGCGTGGCGGAGGCAAGGAACCAGCGTCGTGCGTCGGGCGTTTCTGTGGCGCGCACGAAGGTAATCGGCTCGCCCGCGACCGCGGCGGAAGTGGTTTTACGCACAAGACGCCCTTTGGTTGTAATAATCACTAGGACATTACCGTCGCACGGAACAACGAGAAACTCCTCGGGCAACGGCTCACGCGACGCCAGAGGCAGAAGGTTCTCGTCAGTCTCTGCGGTTGTATCAGTCGGGGGGGAATTAGAGACAAGGTCGACGGAATTACCGTCCGAGAACGATGTTGAACGGGAGATCGCCAGAGGATTGCAGGGCGCGACCAGACCGTCGAAGCGCCATGCTTCGTGCAGGTCGAAAGTTCGCGGCAGGGAGCGCGCGGGAATCGACGTCGTCGCGGCGGCGTCGGGCCAGTCGCGATAGAGGTCGGCGGCGTCGCAACGCGCCATGAACTCGACAAAGCGACGCGACAGGTCGTAATAGGCGTTAAAGGACTCGCTCGGTAAATCGCGACCTTCTAGCGCACGCAGGAGCGGCAGACGCAACTGTGAGGAGGTAATGCGCGAGGTATGATAGAAGAGAACCTGCTCCTCGGGGTTCAAGAGGAGAAAGGTCAGGGACTTCGGTTGAGGAAAGTTTGCGGTCAGTTCGACGAGCGATTGATCGTTCAGACGCGCCAGTGGGACGTCTAGCCCGGCGGCGGCGCTTTCCGCCAGAACGTAGAGGTCGGACGTCGCGTCAGAGTCGACGTCAACCGCCAGAAAGTTGAAACGATCCTGTAATTCCGCACTATCTTGCAGTTCCTCAAGCGTCTGAAACGCGCTAAAACGCATGGGGTCGGTCGTGGACCAGAAGCATAGAAGATTGAACTTATTGCGATCGAGATTCGGCAAACCTGCTGGACTGTCATCGCGCTCGTCCAGACTTCGTAAAGCTTCTAGAGGAAAGCTTTTGTATAGCGCGTCGAGCTCTGGCGCTAAAAAGCGTTCGACGCGGCGCTGAGGCTCTTCGGTGAATTGAAATTCACTGAAATCTTGCGGCGCGGAGCTTTGTAGCTCGATTTCTGGAAATTCCATCGTTAGCGCGACAACGCGCGCGTCCGGTTCTGGCGCCATGAGTCGTTCGGTCGGCAACTCACAGCGTGTCAACGCTTTAGACTCATTGTCGATCCACAGAACGCGATCGCCGTCCTCGGCGCTAATGAGAACGCGCTGGCACAGACGCGGTCTTTCACCGTCGCGCAACAGGCGTTTGGGTTGCAGTAGAGTCAACTTAGCGTTTTGTGGCGCTAGAGTTTTAATCGGGTCTTTTGCGAGTAATAGGATCAATTGCGGAGCGGTCCAAAACAAATTCCGTGGCACGCCGACGTCGGCGAATTGCGCGTAGATCGGGTCGGGATAGAGCTCTTTAATCGCGCTAACGACATATGGCGCGGGTATTTCGAGCGCTTGACCGGCGTAGGCGTCGTTATGAATTTGCGCGCGCATTGTCGTGCCGTTACAGGTCAGGCGCGCTTCGCCCAGCGCTAGACGCAGATAATTCGGCTTGGCAAAGGCAACGCTACATCTTGCACGATAGGCGCGAACGCCGCGTTCTTCGGCGCGTTCACAGAGCGCTTCAACGTAACCCGAGTCGTGATAGTACTTAGCGCTAGCGTAGACAAAAGCGGTTTCACGCAGGAGCTGTTCCGCGCTCATAGTTGAGGACGCGCCGACGTCGACGGGACGCTCTGCTGTTCCCCCAGAAACCGACTCTGGATCGTGTGAACGCCGACATGAGAGGTTCAAACCTAGCGCAATAAACGCCAAAGCGACAAGAAATAATCGCACGCCACACGCACAGCGGCGTCTGGTCGCTTGTGACATTATACGGTTTGTGTCTTGTAGCGCGTCCATTGCGCAACCTCGTTGTCGTGGCGTTCAAATCGTGGCGTCCGCGCGAACGCGCGCGTGCGAGTATAGCGATTATTCCACGCTTACAAAAGAGATATTTTACCACGCAACGCACGCTACAGGCACGAGCGCCACAGGTCAGATATTCACAAATTGACTCATATAAAGCCTATAATAAAACCCACGCTTCGCAAGAAGCTCCTGATGATTACCCTGCTCTATAATGCGCCCTTGGTTCATCACCAGGATCGTTTGGGCGTTTCGAATCGTGGAGAGACGATGCGCGACAATAAAGCAGGTTCGCCCCTGCATGAGCTCGGTAAAGGCGTTTTGAATCTTTATTTCAGCGCGCGTATCAATGGACGAGGTCGCCTCGTCGAGAATCAACGCGGTCGGAGCGCTGGCCATAACGCGCGCGACACAGAGCAACTGACGCTGACCTTCTGAGAACTCCAATCCGTTCTCGCTAATGACCGTGTCGTAACCCTGCGGAAGACTCGCGATAAAGTCGTCGATTTGACACAGTCGAGCAATACGATCTAATTCCTCTTGTGAAAGCGATTTGGAACCGAATTCGATATTCTCTCGAATCGTTCCGTTCTTAAGCCAGGTCTCCTGTAGCACCATGCCGTATGCGTCGCGAAGCGACTCGCGTGTGAGCTGACGAATATCGATTTCGTCAAAGGAGGCGACGCCGGCGTCGACGTCATAAAAACGCATGAGCAGATTAATTAGCGTGGTCTTACCACACCCGGTGGGACCGACGATCGCGACAATCGTACCGGGCTGTGCGCAGACGTTGAGGTTTTCAATGAGCGGTCGTTCTTTATCATATGAGAAATCAACCTTTTGCAACTCAACGCGCCCTTGAGGCTCCCTGAGAACGACCGCGTCGCTGGGTTCCTCCGGCTCCGGTTGAGATTCGATCAAAGCAAAGAGTCGTGCCGCACAGGCGAACGCGTTCTGTAACTCTGTCGCCACGCCGGAGATCTCGTTAAAGGGTTTGGCGTACTGGTCCGCATAGCTCAGGAACATAACCAATTGTCCGACGGTCAGCGTCCCGTTGATCGCCGCAAGCGCGCCAAACAAACCGACGCCGGCGTAAACAAGACTATTCACAAACCGTGTCGCCGGGTTAGTTATCGAGGAATAGAAAATCGCATACAGGGACGATTCGGTCAGCTCCGCGTCAAGTTCCTCGAAGCGTTTAATCGCTTCCTGTTGGTAATTAAAGGCTTGCGTCACACGGCGCCCCTGCATTGTCTCCTGGGTATAACCGGTCTGCTCAGCACGCGTTTGTGACTGACGCTGAAAAAGCCGATAAGTTCGACGGGAAATAAAGGACGCCGCCAGTAGTGAAATCGGCGTAAGCGCTACCACTACAAGCGTTATCGTTACATTAGCGCGCAACATAAAAATAAAGACGCCAACGATCGCGGTGATCCCAGAGAAGAGTTGAGTAAACCCCATAAGCAACCCGTCGGCAAACTGTTCCGCGTCGGCGACCAGACAACTGACGAACTCGCCGTAAGGTCGCGCGTCGATTGTCGATAGCGGTAGGTTCGTGAGCTTGTCAAAGGCGTCGTTGCGCACGTCGCGCGTCACACAGTACGCCAAGCGATTGTTACACAGGGTCGCTAAGAACTGACCAAGACTTATAATAAATACGCAAATACCGATCTGACAAAGAATAACGCCAAGAGCCTGGAACTGTACCTGACCGGGCGCAAGCGCACAGTCGACGCCATGTCCGATCAAACGCGGAACGTAAAGGGTCGTAAGGGTTGTGACAGCGCTCAGGAACAACGCGCCGATAAATGCCAGAGGGTAACGACGCACATAACGCCAAGCAATACGAAGCGTTACAAGATGGGAATAGGACTTGTGCTGCATCTGCGTCATAACGCCGCTCCTGTAACCTCAACGTTCGCAGATAATTCCGCGTCGCCTTCGGGAAATTGAGAATAGTAAATCTCTTGATAGACTTCGTTGTGACGCAAGAGTTCCTCGTGCGAACCGATTCCACACAGTCGTCCACGCTCCAGAACCAGGACGCAATCGGCATGGCGTGCGGCGACCGCGCGTTGCGACACGATAATCGTTGTACGACCGGCGCGTTGAGTCGCAAGCGCTTCGCGCAACTTCGCGTCGGTGGCAAAGTCTAACGCGGAGGAAGCGTCGTCTAAAATGAGAATCGGCGCGTCTTTAATTAACGCACGAGCTATGGTGAGGCGCTGACGTTGACCGCCGGAAAGATTACGCGCGAGCGATTCCAACTGAAAATCGAGAGCGCCGGGCGAACGTTCCACAAACTCCCACCCTTGCGCCAGTTCCAGCGCGCGCTGAGCCTCTGCGACGCTCGCGTCATGTTTACCGACGCGAAGGTTCTCAAGTATCGTCCCTTTAAAGGCTTGTGGCGTTTGTGGCGTCACCGCAATTAACGCGCGAAGGGACTGGAGCGTATAGCGACGCACGTCCTGACCAAAAACCTCCACGCAACCTTGCTCGACGTCATAGAACCTTGGGATTAAGTTCACCAGCGTCGACTTGCCGCTGCCCGAGCCGCCCAGAACGCAAACCGTTGCGCCTTGGGGTATTTCAAAGGAGACGTCCGACAGCGCCGGCGCCACGCGACCAGAATAGGTTACGCTCACGTGGTCGAATCGAATGACAGGCGCGTTAGACTTTTGAACCGACGCCGACGCAATTAAGTCGCCGTCCTTCATATCGTCTTTGGTCGTAATAATTTCGGCAATACGCTCGGCACAAGCGAGTCCTTTGTTTATTTGAACGATCATATTCGCCAACTTAATCAATTCGATCAAGATTTGGGACATATAGTTAATGAGCGCAACGAGCTGACCTTGGGTGAGCGCGCCGGAATCGACGCGTGCCGCGCCGGAATACAGAAGCGCTAGAATTGCAAGATTAATCACAACATAGGAGCACGGGTTCATCAGCCCGGCGACCGCGCCGACAATACGCTGCGCAGCGCTCAGTCGCGCGTTACGATTGTGAAATTCCGCGCGCTCGCGCCCCTGACGATTGAACGCGCGAATCACGCGCACGCCGACAAGGTTCTCGCGCGCCACGCTGGTAATTGTGTCCAAGAGGGTTTGCGTGCGACGATACATTGGGATCGTTGCGAACGTCACGCCAAATATCACGACTGCTAGTACGGGAATAGTCGCCAAAAACAGGAGCGAAGCGCGCGCGTCGACGATAAACGCCATAACCGCCGCGCCGGCCACAATAAAGGGCGAGCGTAAAAAGAGGCGAAGCGTAAGATTAACCGCGGTCTGAGCTTGGTTCACATCGCTTGTCATACGCGTGACGAGCGTGTCGGCGCCGAATCGATCGAATTGCGCGAAGGAAAAAGACTGAGCGCGACGAAAGAGCGTGCGACGCAAACTCGAACCGAATCCTGTCGCGACGCGCGCGGCATAATACTGTGCGGTGAGCGCCATAGTCAGCCCTATGAGCGCTATTGTTACCAGCGCGAAACACATAACCCAAACCAGCGCCTTATCGCCGCGTGCGATACCCTGGTCGATCGCATACGCCATAACAAGGGGTACGAGCAGGTCAAAGAGCGCTTCAAGAGCCTTAAAAAGCGGCGCAAGAATCGCTTCTTTGCGATAGGGTCTTAGATAGACGAGCAATTCATTCATGTCGCGATATTCTACGTTAGGGTTAACGCGCCCTTAGAGCGCTAAGCGTGGCAAACGTCAATTATATCGCGCGTATTTATAGCGTGAAGTGTGAGCGCGCGCCAGAAGACGCGCGCGCGACAAAAAGGAAAAAAAATTACCCTCTTTATTGCAACATAATATCGACGCTGCTATACTTAATCCTATTACAACGACGCGCCTAGGCGCGATTGATCAACCACATAAGGATCGAGTTTCATGAAAAAATCCCTGTGCCTACTTGCCGCGCTACTAGCGACGGTTGCATGCTTTGCGTGTAATCCGAGCAACGCGCAAGAAGCCGAAGAAGGCTTCGTTTCTATTTTTGACGGCAACTCTCTTGACGGCTGGACGGTTCACGGCGGCCAAGCGAAATACAAGGTCGACGACGGCTGCATCGTCGGCGAATGCGTCCCCAATACCCCGGGTAATACCTTCCTGGTCTACGAAAAAACCTATGGAAACTTCATTCTGAAGCTCGACTTCAAAGTCGACGTGCCCGGTAACTCTGGCGTGCAATTCCGTAGCGCCATTCGCAAGGACGACGACCGCGTTTTCGGTTATCAATGTGAAATCGCGCCCGGCGATCGTGACACCTGCCGTATCTACGACGAAGGTCGTCGTGGCCATCAGAAGGGTCGCGTCTGGCTCGACGCCACCGCCGATGAAGTTCTCGACGCTTCTATCGCCACGTACAAAGCCGACGACTGGAACAGCTTGGAAATCCAAGCGATCGGTCCGTCCCTGCGCACCTGGCTCAATGGCGTTCCGGTTGTCAATATTTTCGATTACTATGACTTCGAAGGCGTCTTCGGTCTGCAGATCCACCAAGGGAATCAAGGCACGATTCGCTGGAAGAACATCCGCGTTAAGGATCTGGGCGTAAGCAAGTGGCATTCCTTCTTCGTCAAGGGCGACGACGGCTGGGATATCGTCGACGCTTACAAATTCGTCCCCGAATGCTGGAGCTTCACCGACGACGGCGTGCTCATTGGTCAACATGACGACACGGAAAAGCGCGACGGTCTGATCGTCTCTAACGAACCCTACGACGACTTTGCCGCGAAAGTCGACTACGTCTTCAAGGGCGGCGTCAATAGCGCTCTGTACTTCCGCGCGCACGAAGTCGACACCCCCTGGCTGCTCAGAGGTTGCCAAGACGAAATCGCCGGTAACGGTAAAGAAGCCGCTATTTGGCACACCGCTGGTAAAAACGAACCCGGTCGAGGATGGCTCGCCGCTGACGACGAATTCGTTGAAACGATCCGCAACAAGGGCGAAGAGGACTGGAACCAGATCGCCGTGTGCGCTTGTGGCGATCGTGCCGTGACCTTCCTGAACGGCTTCCGCGTCGTCGATATCACCGACCCGCTACTGGAAAAAGAGGGTAAAGTTGGTCTGCAACTGCACGGCGGTTCCCAAGGCTCCATGTGGTTCAAGAACTTCCAAATCATGCCTATTACCAAAGAACAACGCGCGTTGATCGAACGCTAAATTGCGGTAATTACGACGCGATGGCGTCTTGTGTTTAACCCGTCACACGACGCGCGACGTACCACGTATTATTGAATGGCGACTCGCGCGGGAGTTTCAAAAGGCTTTCGCGCGAGTTGACTTCAACTAACCTCAACAGAAAGATTTATCCTATGAAAAAGCTTCTGAGTCTCGCGTCCTGCCTCATGGCGACGCTGTGTGTCTCTTGCGCGATCGCCCAAGAGTTCACGTCCGTTGACGAAGTTAAAAAAGACGGTAAATTCGCCGACGCTCTAGCGATCCAAGGCGAATACGAACTGGCCGACAAAGACGCCGACTTCCCCTTCAACACAGCAGGCTATCAAATCATCGCTCGTGGCGTTGATGAATTCGACGTTATTGGTTATCAAGACGGTCTTCCGGGCCAAGGCTGGGATCGTAGCAAAGCGCGCTTCATCGGTCAAGGCAAAATCGAAGACGGCAAACTCGTCGTCACCGGCGTCAAAATGAATATTCCGCGTAAAGCCAACGAAGGCAAAGACGTCGACGTTATCTTCAACGAAGAACAAAAAGCTCGTAAGCTCATCGGTACGATCGAAGACGGCAAGTACTATCTGCAACTTGGCGACAAAAAGGTCGAAATGAAGAAAGTCGAACGCAAGAGCGAAACTCTTGGCAAGCCCGCTCCGAAAGGCGCGATCCAACTCTTCGACGGTCAAAACACTGACGCTTTTGCCACCGAAGTCAAATTGAGCACGGCGCAAAAAGACGCGTTCTGGTCCGAAGCGCGACTCAAGCCGTTCGAAAAAGATCGCCCCTACCTTCTGCACATTGAATTCTTCAACTCCTTCATGCCGACCGCCACCGGTCAAGCGCGCTCCAATAGCGGCGTGTACATCCAAGAAGAATACGAATGCCAAGTTCTCGACTCCTTCGGGCTGGAAGGTGAAAACAACGAATGCGGCGGTTTCTATCAGCAGCTTAAGCCGCTGGTCAATATGTGCTATCCTCCTTTGACCTGGCAAACCTACGACTTCGACGTCACCCCCGCGAAATTCAACGATCAGGGCGAAAAAGTCGAAAACGCTAAGATCACTGTCAAGCACAATGGCGTCGTCATCCATGACAACGCTGAACTGCAGCATGAAACTCCTGGATACAAAAACGAGAAAAACGAAGCGGGCGAAGCGCGTGGTCTCTATCTCCAAGGTCATGGCAATAAGGTTCAATATCGCAATATTTGGATTCAATACAAATAATTACGCCAGAAGCAACCGCGTCGTCTAACGACGTTCAATATACCTCGAGCGTCCTTGCATGGCTAACACTACGCAAGGACGCTTATTACTATCGTTACAGTTCTATTGACGCCTGCCGCGCTCTGTTCGGAGAACCGCCATGCGCATTGTAGGAATCGGAGTGGACTCCACGGAAATCGACCGCGTTGTGCGCCTGTACCAACGCTACGACGACTCCTTTCGCGCACGTGTGTTTACCGAACATGAGCGCGAGTACTGCTTAGCTCGACGCAAGGGCTTTGAGGAATCATTGGCGGCGCGCTGGGCGGCTAAGGAAGCGGCGCTCAAAGCGTTAGGAGTCGGATGGTCGCAAGGGATCGGCTGGACCGACGTAGAAACGCGCAACGCCCCCTCGGGTCAGCCGTATCTGGCGCTTTACGGTCGCGCAAAGGAACTCGCTGAGGAATTGGGCGTGTGCGATATCAAGCTTTCGCTCACTCACACCAAGACCGTCGCCACGGCCTTTGTCGTTATGTCTGCCAATGATTCTGTAGAATAATAAACGTTGTAATGATTGCGCTAACCATTGCGCGCCATTCCTCGCGAAAACGCTCTACGCTTTATGTATATATCGCAATAGCCTTTAATTGTTCATTTTACGAAACTAACGTTTAGCCCTAAACTGCGCGTACTACAATCAGATTTACAAAAATTAGACAACTTCTCTAATAATCTTAAGCGCTGATATTCTCGTCTCTTGTGCGCCTATATATTACTCGACGCGTCTTACTCGCTTCCATCGATAAAAAGAAGAACGAACAGACTCAAAATTGCGTCTACTCGTTCTTCTTAATCGTTGTAATACAAAGCGTTATACAGTGTTATATTATAAATGTTTCCACGCGTAATCAACCTGCCGATTACCCGAGCGCGTGGTTGACGTCGGCGATGAGGTCGTCGGCGTCTTCCAACCCCAGAGACAGACGAATGAGATCCGGACCAACGCCACAGGCGATGAGTTCTTCATCGCTGAGCTGGCGGTGCGTGGAGTTTGCGGGGTGCAGTACGCAGGTGCGCGCGTCGGCAACGTGCGTTTCAATCGCGGCGACTTGCAGTTTCGACATGAAAGTCTCCGCCGCGGCGCGACCGCCCTTAACGCCGAAGGAAATCACGCCACAGGAACCGTTCGGCATGTATTTCTGCGCCAGGTCATAATACTTATTGCCCGGCAGACCACAGTAGTTGACCCAGGCGATCTTGTCATGACCTTGCAGGAATTGCGCAACCTTTAAAGCGTTTTCACAATGGCGCTTCATTCTCAGGTGGAGCGATTCCAGCCCGAGGTTGAGTAGGAACGCATTCATAGGCGCGGGCGAGGAGCCGAAATCACGCATGAGTTGAGCGACACACTTAGTAATAAAGGCGCCGCCTTGACCGAATTTTTCCGCGTAAACGATTCCGTGATAGCTTTCGTCGGGCGTGGTGAGACCAGGAAATTTATCGGCGTGTGCGAACCAGTCGAAGTTGCCGGAATCGACAATCGCGCCGCCGACCTGAGCGCCGTGACCGTCCATATATTTCGTGGTCGAATGCGTTACGACGTCGACTCCCCACTTAAAGGGCTGGCAGTTCACGGGCGTGGGGAAGGTATTATCGACGATCATGGGGACGCCATGCTCGTGTGCAATTTTAGCGAATCGTTCCAGGTCAATTACCGCCAGCGCGGGATTTGCGATCGTTTCGCCGAAGAGCGCTTTGGTGTTGGGACGGAACGCGGCGTGGAGTTCTTCGTCAGTCGCGTCGGGACTCACGAAGGTGAAGTCGATTCCCATGCGCTTCATTGTGACGGCAAAGAGGTTATAGGTGCCGCCGTAAATCGTCGCGGAGGAAACGACATGGTCGCCAGCGGAACAGAGATTGAAGATCGAAAAAAAGTTCGCCGCCTGACCGGAGGAGGTGAGCATACCGGCGGTACCGCCTTCCAACTCTGTAATTTTAGCCGCGACGTAATCGGCGGTAGGGTTTTGCAAACGAGAATAAAAGTATCCGGCCGCTTCCAGGTCGAACAATTTCCCCATGGCCGCGCTAGATTCATAACGGAAGGTCGTGCTCTGAATCACAGGAATTTGACGAGGCTCGCCATTGCCTGGACGATAACCCGCCTGAACACATTTAGTGCCAATATCCACCGTCGTCTCCTTTTATTTCTAATACAGACGAACCGCCGTAAGCGCGTTCGTTCTTCGACAAGTTTATTCTTGTTTTCGCTCTTGTGTCGCGATATAATGACCGGCACAGCGCAAGAGCGTCGTTACGCTTAGTGAAACTTTCACTGCCGCGCAAACCGTTAAATGATTATACTACCCTAGTTTGTACTAGGAAGGGGTCGTCATGAAAAAAATCGCTAACCAACTAACGCTCCTAATACTGGCGGCAACGCTAGCGTTTTGTGTGTTTCACGACGTCGTAGCGCGCGCCTCCGATAAGGAGTGGGACGAAATTACCGCGCGCGCCAAGGATTTCACCGAAGCGCTTGACCCCGCCCCGAAATATGGCGTCGCGCTCATTCCAAGAGAATATTGGGAGCAAATGGCGCAAACCCCAAGCGGACGCAGTGCGATCGCTACCGCCGACAAATTACTCAACGAAGAACTGCCGACCATAACCGAAGAGCTGTATAAAGAATATTATCGTAACGGCAATCGTTCGAACTACCAGACGGTCTTTGGTCGCGCGCAAAGTCGCGTCGTTGGTCTAGCGCTGGGCGAAGCGTTCACGAACCAGGGAAAATATATCTCGGCGCTCAACGAGGCGTTGGATTTCTTCTGTTCTCTGAACTCCTGGGTTCTGCCAGCGCACGACTCAAACGCCAAGATTTACGACGGCGAGGTCATGTATTCTGACCTCGGCTCCACCTGCGCCGGCGGCGACGTCGCGCTGGTAGTGAACCTCCTGCGCGATAAGCTCGATCCGACAATCGTGGAAAAGGCGACACAATGCGTCCAGGAACGCGTACTACAACCTTATTTGAACGCGGTTCGTAACGAAAAAGCCACGGGCATGTGGTGGGTGCGCACGCATAACAACTGGAGCGCAGTCTGCCATTGTGGCACAGTCGCCGCGGCGTTGAACCTGCTTGACTCCGCGCAAGAGCGCGCGTTCTATCTTGCAGGGGCAGAATATTTTTCGACCCACGGCTTCCTCCTTGGCTTTACCAACGACGGCTACTGCTCCGAGGGCATGGGCTATTGGGACTATGGTTTTGGCTATTACATTATGCTTGGCGCGCTCGCCTACAACGCCACCCACGGTCAGCTCGACCTCTTCCGCTTCGAGCAGATCCGACCCGTGCTCGATTTCGCGATGAATATGGAGATCGATTCCAATTGTTACGCCACCTTCGCCGACTGCTCTACCGCGGCGCGACCGACTCCGGCCTATGTCGGCTATGTCAGCCGGTTTAAGAACTTAGGATACCTGGAATATGAAAAACGCGGATTGGGAGCAAACTTCCCATTCGGTAGCCTCTTACGCATTGCGTCCATGGGCGCCGATCGCGACTTTGTCTTCCGTGAAATGCCTGAGAATCCAGAACGTTATAAACTACCGGAACGTTCGGAATTTCCCGACGCTGGCGTCTTAATTTGCCGTCCCAACGACGCGGCGCAAGCGCAATATTTCGCCCTAGCGCTCAAAGGGGGCAATAATGCGGAAATGCACAATCACAACGACGTCGGTTCCTACCTCTTGCTCCTGGGCGCACGTGGCGCTAAGCCAACCTTTATCTGCCGCGACCCTGGCGGGGAAGTCTATACGCAACGCACCTTTAGCGCGAATCGCTATCAAGGTCAACTCCTCAATTCTTACGGTCACCCCGTGCCGAGAATCAATGGGGTCTTGCAATCGCCAGGAGTAAACTCCCGAGGCGTCCTGCTAGAAAAATCATACTCCGACCAACTCGACCGATATAAACTCGATATCGCCAGCGCTTACCAAGACGACACGCTCGCGTCCCTCACGCGCGAATTTCGCTATTATCGCGCTACCGCCGAAGACGCCGGTAAGGTCGAAGTGATTGACTCAGTTCAATTTAAAGAGAATCAGCCCGGGGAATTTGAAACCGCGATCATTACCTTCGAAAAGATTGTGATCGACTCCAACGAACCGCAAACCGGCGCTATTCTGAAAATTGCCGGCGGAACCGTTCGCGCGCGTGCAACCGACGCCAAAGGAGAACCGTTGGAACTGATTCTGGAGGAAACCCTAGTCGGAAAGGACGACGCGTCCGTTCCGAATAAGCCCACGCGCATGGCCTTCCGCCTGGCTGAAAAGGTCGAAAACGCCACAATCACAGTGGAATTTACCGTCGCGAAATAAGCACGTCGACTCGGCGTGACGTCAAACGCACAGTTTTTGTGTGGCGCGTTCATTGTTTTTACTTGCACGCGCCACAACCTTTTTATACAATAAGATTGAACGTTAAACCGACCGCTTCGACACGTACGACGCGGCGTTTGCCTTTATACTTATGAGGTCACCACACATGAAACATTCGAAGAATCAAATCGAACGACGTTCCTTCCTCAAGGGCGTCGCGCTTGCCGGGGCTGCGTCGCTGGCGCCGATGTACGTGCCCGCCTCCGCGCTGGGGCTCGACGGTACAGTCTCGCCAAGTTCGAGAATCAACCTCGGCGCTATTGGCATTGGCGCGCGCGGCGGTCACGACTTAGGTATCTTTCTGAGCCGTAAAGACGTACGCTTCCGCGCAATCTGCGACGTGAGACGTATTCGCCGTGAAGCGGTCAAAGCACAGGCGGACAAGACCTACAATGACAACGAATGCGCCATGTACAAAGACATGGAAGACCTACTGATTCGCGACGATATCGACGCAGTGCTCATCGCCACGGGCGACCGTTGGCACACCATGGCGTCGATTACCGCGGCGAAATACGGTAAAGACGTCTACTGCGAAAAGCCGCTCTCCCTCACGATCCAAGAGTCCCGCGCGCTCGCGGAAGCGGTCAATCGTTACGGTATTGTCTATCAGGCCGGTACGCAACGTCGTAATATCGGTAACTTTATGCTCGCCGCGAAGATTGTCCAGAGCGGCAAACTCGGTAAACTCACCGAAGTACACGCCAATACCCTCTGGCCCGCCACCGACCAAGACTGGTACCCCGCGGAACCGGAACCGGACGTCAATGAAGTCGACTGGGATCGTTGGCTCGGTCCATGCCCTTGGCGTCCTTACAATAGCAAGTACGTCGCGGGAGACTGGCGCGGTAAGTTCGACTTCCACGGAGGCGGGATTCTCGAATGGGGATCCCACACCGTCGACCTGTGTCAATGGGCGGCGCAAAAGGACCACACCGCTCCGGTGCGTTATGAACCTCAATTCAACGACGACGGCTCCATCGCCGGTCACATTTGGGCTTACTACGACGACGGCGTTAAGCTTGTCATGCGCTCCGACGGTTGGCTCGGTCTGGGCACCTGCTCCGCGCGTTACGTCGGCGAAGAGGGCTGGATCGAAACCGGCGACAGCGGTCGTATGGCGGTCTCCAATGACAAACTGCGTAGCGAACTGAAATACTTCGGTATGCTCGGCACCGACCCGACCACGCACATCGCCGAATTCATCGAATGCGTTAAAACCAGACGCAATCCCGCGGCAAACGCTAACGTCGCCGCGCAATCTCACATCGCGTCTCACTGCGCTTACATCGCTTGGCAACTCAAGAGAACAATTGAATTCGACCCCGTTAAGGAAGAATTCAACGACGAGGACGCCAATCGTATGCGAACTCGCGCTATGCGCGCGCCCTATACCCTCTAATTCTCGAGAAGTGACTAGACCGCCTATTGCTTGCCGCTCTAGGCGATACGGAGATTTCACACATGCAAAAGAAATATTTCATGACGCTTGCGTTGAGCCTAGTCGTCTCGCTCATTAGCGCTTCGGCGCTGGCGCAATCGTGGGAGCAAACACAAACCTCCACAGACGAAGATCTGCTTATCCAGGCGATCGTTGACAAAGGCGACTCGCCCGAAGATATCCACAACGTTAACGTTGCGTGCAAACGTCTGTCGATTTACGGCACGCCCAAAGCGATTCCCGCGCTCGTGGCGCTACTGTCCAATGAAAAGCAAAACTTCAACGGTCGCTTCGCCTTAGAAGCCATGCCCTTTGACGAAGCGGACGCCGCGCTACTGCAAGCGGCTCAAGACCTGACCGGCGTGTGCCGCGTTGGCGTTATCGACAGCCTCGGCGTGCGCGGTAAAGACGCCGCCGTTCCGGTTCTGGTGCAAATAGCCAAAGACGACGCCGACCCCGCGGTACAAAAGGCCGTCTATGTCGCGCTGAGCGCCATCGCTTCCGCCGACGCGCAAACCGCTCTACTTGCAAAAGCGCAAGAGGATCTTAGCGCGTTGCCATTTGAAAACCAACGCGCGCTCGCCGATTCCGTACTGGCGCTTGCGCAAAAGCGCGAAGAACAAGGTCAACTCGCCGACGCCGTGACGCTCTACCTGAGCGTAGCGCAAAACGAAACATTCCCGCTCTTCACGCGTAAAGCCGGTCTGTATCGCTCGCTCCTGTGCCAGCGCGAAGACGCTATCCCCACGGTCGTTGCAATTCTCAAGGGTGAAACGAACCCGCTCAACGGCGCTCAACCGAAAGACGCCTTTAACGTTGCGCTCAAGACGGTTCGCGAATTCCCGCGCGAAGTTGGCGCTAAACTCATCGCCGCGATTTGCGACGCCTTTAACGACCTGCCCGCGGAAAACCAACCGATCGTCCTGCGCGCCTTTGGCGCCTTCTGGGGCGACGGCATGCCGACCGCGCCGGCGGAAATCCTCGCGAAAGCCGCGCAAAAGAACGACGAACCCATGTTGCAACTCGCCGCGGTTCTCGCCGCGACCGACCAAGGAACGCCGACCTTCGTTGAGGTTCCCTTTGAGGCTTGGGCAAAGTCAGATGAACTGCGTAGCGCTTATCTTAAATACGCCGCGCTCTACGCTGGCAAACTCGAAAAGTACGACCCCGACCAATATGCGAAGTTCTGTCAGGAATTAACCGACGCCCTCGCGGCGAACCTCGAGGCTGATCAGCTCCTCTTCTTAGTAAACGTCGCAGAAGAATCGCGCATTAAGCAGACCGCTGACAATCTGGTCAAAATCGCCTCCACGCGTCAGGGTAAACTCCGCGACGCCGCGCTCGCCGCGCTTGCGGAAATCGTTGAACTCGACGACCTGGAACTGCTTGTCAACGCGCTCAACGGCGAAACCGACGACCAAAAAGTCGACTGGATCCTTCGTGCCGCGTGTACGCGTATGCCGCGTGAGGAATGCGCCGCTAAGGTCGCCGAACTCTTCGCCGCGGCCGACGTCGACGCCCAAAATAAAATGCTGCCGCTACTGAAGCAAATCGGCGGTCAAACCGCGCTCAACGCTGTCGCGAACGCCTGCAATGGCGCTACGATCGATAAAGCGACCCAAATCCTCGGCGAATGGAACACCCCAGAAGACGCCGAAGCGGTCGCCAAGGTCTGCTTGACCATTGCGCAACAGGCCCAAGACGCCAAGTATCACTCTCGCGGCGTGCGCGGTTACATCCGCATTGCGCGTCAGTTCGACTTACCGGTCGCCACTAAGATCGCGATGTGCCAAACGGCGTTCGAAGTCGCGCGTCGTCCCGAAGACAAAAAGCTCATCTTTGAAGTCTTCAAGCGCAATATCATCGCGGACAACGTCGGCGCGGCGCTCGAATACGTCAAGTACGATGAATTCAAAGAAGACGCCTGTGAAGCGGCGGTCTTCGTTGCGGAAAAGATCCACGTCAGCCAGCCCGATTGGAACTGGAACGAACCGACCGATGATCAAAACAAAGCCAATGCCGCGAAAATCCTCGTCGACGGTATGAAGAAGGTCGTTGAGACCACCGGTAACGCCGACCTAAAAGCTCGCGCGCAGAAGCTCCTGTAATTTCCTTCCCCTAACGCAAGGGGTTAGAAATCGCGCCGATTTCCGCGCCATTTTCTCAATTCCCGCTTGTAACTAATGCGTTACGCGCTTAAAATGAAAAACGGTTGTTCGCCACGACTGCTTGCGAACAGCCGTTTTTTCGTCAGGTCGGCATACGCTCGCCTGTGGAAAATTTGAACCTTTACCTAAGGACTTTTATATGAAAAAGTTAGTTTTCGCCGCGCTCTTGACCGCGCTGTGCGCTTTCGGCGCCTCTGTTCAAGCACAAGAAGGACAACCACTGAATCAACTTACCGAACAAGAGAAAGCGCTCGGATTTGAGCTTCTCTTCGACGGCAAGGAACTCTCTCCCGATATCTGGCAAAGCGCTATCGACGGTTACCCGGTCAAAGACGGTTACTTCGTGTGCCAAAAGGGCGGCAATCTCCTGACCAAGAAAGCCTACGGCGACTTCATCTTCCGTTTCGAATTCAAAGAGCCGAAAGACACCATGGGCAATAACGGTCTTGGTATTCGCGCGACCTCTCCTAAACTCGACGCCGCCTACCACGGCATGGAACTGCAAATCATCGCCGACGACTGCGAAGGCATTGCCGATTGGCAACGTCACGGCTCCATCTACGGTATCGTCCCTGCCAAACGTGGCGCGCAAAATCCTCGCGGCGAATGGAATTACGAAGAAGTCATTGCCATCGGTCCCTTTATTAAGGTCTTCGTCAACGGTCAATGCATTGTCAACGCCGATATCACCAACATTAAGCCGATCCACGACGCAGAACATCCCGGTCTACACAACGAATCCGGTTTCATTGGCTTCCTTGGTCACGGCGACCCGGTCGAATTCCGAAATATTCGTATTCTCGCGCTAGAACCGAAAAAATAATCCGACGCAACGCGATGAATACCCCCCCTAAAGCGCACGGCGTGTGACTTTACAACGTCATTATCTCACGCCGCGCGCCCCCGTGCCAACGCGTCGCCAGTCTCTTGGTCGACGCGTTGCCTTTACCGTTTCGCCTCGCGACGCCAATTTAGCGCTCGCCTGCCTGTTTGTACCTAACGCCATGTACTTCACCACGCCCCTCACCCCGCAAATCGCTGACACCGATATGCAGGGGCACGTTAATTTCCTCGCCTACTCACAATGGTTCGACCGCGCGCGAACAAGACTCTATCGCGAAATCGATTCCGACCTGAACTTCAGACCGCATGGAATGGTCGTTCTAAAAACCGAAGTCGTCTTTCTCAAAGAGGTTTACGTTCAGTTCGACGTGGAAATCCGCACCTACGTGAGCGTTATCGGAACCAAATCTTTCGAAGTTACCCAAGAGGTCTGGCAACGCGGCGAACGTTGCGCGCTGGGTAAATCGATCTTCTGTGCATTTAACTTCGAATCACA
This sequence comes from Planctomycetia bacterium, assembly GCA_030537455.1. Taxonomy (GTDB): domain Bacteria; phylum Planctomycetota; class Planctomycetia; order Pirellulales; family Thermoguttaceae; genus RUG369. Next base: position 95,462 of record JAUNMR010000011.1, read on the forward strand.
CGCCAGCGAACCGCTGTTGGAAAACTTCCGCGTGGTTCTGCAACGCTACCACTGGCGCGACCCTGAATTGGCATAGCGCAATATGGAATACCTAACTCCAATTACGCCACAGATTTGCGACACCGACTTCTCCGGAAACGTCAATCACGTCGCCTACCAGAGATGGTTCGACCACGCGCGTATTAGCTTCTACGCTCAGCTCTTCCCCAAAATGCAGACCATCCCGCACGGTCTGGTCACGCTCAAATCGACCGTGGAGTACTACCGATTTGTAAACGTTCTCGACACGCTAGTTATCCACTCGCGCGTCACGCACATTGGCACAAAGTCCTTCGAACTCACGCAAGAGCTCAGACGCGGCGAAGAGCTTTGCGCCAAAAGCGTTATGGTCTTCTGCGCGCTCGACTTCAACCTTCACAAAAGCGAACCGCTTGACGATTTTAAACGTAACGTCCTGCAAAAGTTCCTCTAACCTCCCGCGGACGCTCCCGCCCCCAAATGTTTTACAATACTGAGATTACGCCACAAATCGCCGACTCAAATTATCAACGCCACATCGATAGTCTCGCGTTGCCGCAATGGTTCGATCGCGCGCGTACCTCGTTGTATCGCAAATGCCTAGAATCGCTCGACTTCAAAAAGCACGGTCTGGTCGTCGTGAAACTTGAAACGACCTATCTTAAAGAGTTACGCGTCGATCGTGACGTAACGATTCGCACCTGGGTCAGTCTGATCGGAACGAAATCCTTTGAAACCACACAAGAGGCGTGGCAGGATAATGAAAAACGCGCCGTGGAAAAGACGATTTTCTGCGCCTATAACTTCCGTGAACACAAAAGCGAACCGCTCAGCGACGCCATCCACGATATTCTGGAACGATACGCATGACCGCCACGCGTCAAGACGCTCAAACTCCGCTAATTGTTCGTAATCTCTCATGTTACGACCATACCGGCAAGCGTCTGCTCCACGACGTATCGTTCGAACTGCAACGCGGAGAACATTTAGCGCTACTGGGCGTCAATGGCGCCGGCAAGTCCACAACTTTGCGCGCGCTCACGTGCACGGTCAGCCATTGGTCCGGCGATATCTTCGTCTTTGGCAAGCCGATACGTTCTTACTCCCACAACGCGCTGGCGCAACGCGTGGCGCTCGCGCGACCCTGCGATCTCTCCTTCGGGTTCTATCGCGTACGACAAGTCGTTGAACTGGCGCGTTTACCCTATCAGCGCCCCTTGGCGTCGCTCAACGCCGAGGATCGTCGCGCCGTGGACGAAGCGCTCGCATGCGTCGACGCGCTTGAATTCGCCGATCGCACCCTGGCTTCCCTCAGCGACGGCGAACGACAAAAAATCATGCTCGCCATGGCTTTTGCACAGGAGCCCGAAATACTACTGCTCGACGAACCCGCCTCGTTCCTCGACTATCAGCGTCAGGTCGAAATCGTTGAAGCTATACAGCGCTGGACGCGCGACCACAACGCCGCGACAATCGAAGCGACTCACGACCTCAATCGCGTGGCGCTGCACGCCGACCGCGTTCTGGCGCTACGTCAGGGTCGTCTGGCACACGTGTGTCCCGGTCGCGACGCCACCAGCGCCCAAACCCTGCGCGCTATCTTCAACGCCGACCTGCCGACCGTTCAAATCGCGCACGACCTCCCTCCCTTTCTCCTGCCAGCGTTGAGCTGCGCGTCGACCCGTTCACACGCTCAACCCGGTGAAATAACAGAAGATAGCCACGTCACGCTTCCCGACGCTGTCGACGTTGCGCCTAGCATCGACGCGCCCCCTCCCCGAGCAAGCGTCAATGCGCGCGACCGGCGCGACGCGCTCTTACTCCTGACGCTCGCGGCGCTTGCGATTATAGCGACCTTTCTGTTTCCACTACTGGGCAAGACCTGCTATTGCCCGACTGTGTGGCTACGCTTTCCCACTGAAACGCGACCGTTGTCGGAGTTAGACGTTCACGCGAAGCTTTTCTGGGGCGAACGTATGCCGAAAACAGCGCTGGCGTCCCTCGCCGGCGCTAGTCTTGCGCTTGCGGGTCTTGCGCTCCAGACGCTCTTTCGCAATCCTCTGGCGACGCCCTATACTCTGGGCATTGCCAGCGGCGCCTCCTTTGGCGCAACGTTCGTACTGCAATTCTGCGTCGGCGCCGCGCTACTAGGACTACCGCGCGTAGTGTGGGGCGCGGCGCTCGGCGCGCTGGGCGCTACGCTTCTGGTCTATGCGCTGTCGAAACGCGCGCAAACGCCGACCAAAGTTCTTCTAGCGGGCGTCGCGGTCGGGTTCTTCTTTGCCAGCCTGGTAATGTGCGAGCAGTACGTGGCCAACCCGAGTAAAACGCACGTTGCAATGCGCTGGACTCTCGGGAGCCTCGACCTGTGCGAGCCTGGTTATTTGCTTCTGTCGGCCGTTACGCTAGCGCTTGCCGCGCTTGTCATGCTGCGCTTTGCGCGCCAACTCGACGCCGTTCTGCTCGGGGAAGAGCGCGCCGCGGTTTTAGGCGTCGACGTTCAAACGCTACGCAAACTTATCGTAGCGCTAACCTCCTGTCTGGTCGGAGTTATCGTCGCCTTCTGCGGTCCGATCGGCTTCGTCGGTCTCACCGCGCCGCACCTTGCGCGCGCGCTGCTAGGCCAAGGACACGCTAAACTCATTCCAGGCGCAATCTTTACCGGCGCGATCTTTCTCGCGTCCTGCCAGACCGTTGCGCGAACGATACTCTTTCCCAGCTCTCTGCCCGTGGGAATCATTGCGAGCCTTGTGGGAGGTCCGTGCTTTCTCGTCATTCTCCTACGAAAATATTCGGCATAATCGTCACAACTCCGACTTCATACTCTCAACTGTCTGACCTTTCCGCACGTGCGCATTTTTTACTTGACGCACGCTAGAACTGGCGATAAAATCACTAGAAAGACTGTGCGTTACGTGCGCAAAGACGGAGAGGAAAATGACGCCAACGACAGAAACGCCACAGAACGCGCGCAAACGCGTTGTGATTATCGGCGCCGGGATTTCCGGTCTGGCCGCCGCTTGGCGTCTGAAGGATTATCCAGAGAATTGCGATTTTACCATTTGGGAACGCGCCGATCGCGTCGGCGGCGTGATCGGCACGCGCATTCACGACGACTGCCTGTGCGAATTGAGCGTCGATAATTTCATAACGACGGTTCCGTACGGCGTGGCGCTGTGTCGTGAGTTAGGTCTGGATTCCGCGCTTGTGTCCACCAACTCGTCCTTTCGTCGTACGCTCGTGGTTCACAAAGGCAGACTCTGCCCGCTGCCCGACGGCTTTATGACAATGGCTCCGACGAAGCTCTACCCCATGCTCGTCACACCGTTGCTATCGCCGTTGGGAAAGTTACGGTGTGGAATGGAGTTAGTTCTGCCGCGTCGCAAAAGCAATGAGGACGAATCCCTCGCACACTTCGCTATCCGTCGACTCGGAAAGGAAGCGTTCGAGCGGATTATCGAGCCGCTCGTGGGCGGTATTTACGGCGGCGATCCTTATAAGCTCAGTATTCAAGCGGCGTTACCGCGCTTTGCGGAAATGGAAAAAAAGAGTCGCTCGCTCATTTGGGCCATGACCAAAACCCAGCGTCAGGCGCGTCAAACCAAACGTGAAGAGGAAAGCGGCGCGCGATATAGCTTCTTCGTCACCGTCGAAGGAGGCATGCAGCGCTTGCCGGAAAAGCTCGCCGACGCCATTGGGCGCGAGAAAATCGAACTGAATCGTTCCGCCGTGCGCCTGGAAAAAGTAGAGCGCAACGCTCAAATCCAGTGGCGTGTTTTCGACCAACAGGGCGCCAGCGAGCTCTTTGACGCCGTGCTCTTTGCCGCCAACGCGCACGCGGTGGCCGACGCCATACACAGCGCCGCGCCCGAGCTGGCACAGCTCTATCGTCAGACCGAATACACTAGCGTTGCGATCGTTCACGTGGCCTATCGTAACGAGCAGATCACGCGCCCGGTCAAAGCAATGGGGTTCGTTGTGCCCAGTTCCGAGGGCAGCGGCGTTATCGCGGGCAGTTTCAGTAGTTACAAATACCCCACGCGCGCGCCGAAGGATACCACGCTACTGCGACTGTTCCTCGGAGGTTCACGCGCGCCCGAAGTCATGTCGCTCAGCGACGAGCAACTCGTCGAGCGCGTCCAGCGCCAGATGGAAACGCTATTAGGCGTCTCTGGAGCGCCCGTGGCGCTTGACGTCGCGAGATTTCCTCACTCAATGCCGCAATATTACCTTGGGCGCCTGCAATGGCGCGAGCGTTTAGACGCGGCGCTTGCCAACTCGCACGGCATTGCGCTTGCCGGCGCGGCGCTCGACGGCGTCGGTCTGCCCGCGTGCGTTAAAAGCGGATACGACGCCGCACACAAAACGCTCAACGACCTTGGACTGGCGCTCCCAATGAACCGCTAACCCTACTTTGGGGATTTATTCATTCCTCACACATTTGCCGATAAGGATCCCTTTCATGAAAATTAAGCCGCGTTGTTTGTCCGCTGGCATTCTCTTTGCAGACGTCGGTTGCGCGCCTATTGACCACGCTCCCGTTCCCGGCGAACTGGTACAGACCGAAAGGGTCGAACTCTCACTGGGAGGTTGTGCCTCCAACGTCTCCATTAACCTTGCGCGTCTTGAAGCGCCGACAGGTTTATGCGGGTGCGTTGGCGACGACGCTTTCAGCGACTACATTCTCTCCTCCCTTGCGAATCCTCTGGTTGACGTCTCCGGCGTGCGCCGCGTGAGCAACTCCAGCCCGGGGTGCTCCCTCATTGTGAACGTCAAAGGAGAAGACCGACGCTTTATCAGCACAACTGGCGCAAACGCGCAACTTACAATTGAGGATTTCCCAAAGGACTGGACCGAGCAGGCCGATATTCTCTACATCGGGGGCTTTCTCATGCTGCCCGGAATTGAAACCCCGGAAACCGTTGAGTACCTCAAGGCGTTCCAGGCGCGCGGTGGCAAAACGATTCTCGACGTCGTCCTCTATGGCGACCGAAACTACTGGTCGGCGCTAAAGCCGCTCATGCCCTACGTCGACTACTTCATGCCCAACGACGACGAAGGACGCGAAATCACCGGTCTGACCGACCCGGTGGAACAGGCGAAATTCTTCGTCGACGCCGGCGCTAAAACTTGCGTTATTACCTGCGGCGCCAATGGTACCGTCTACTATTCTGACACGGACAAATTCCGCGCCGATATCTTCAAAACCGAATTCATCGGCGGAACCGGTTCAGGCGACGCATTCGACGCCGGCTTTATCGCCGCGCTGCTCGATAACTGCGACCCTTATGAAGCCATGAAGCGCGCGAGCGCCCAGGGCATGTCCTGCGTACGACACAGCTCCGCGACTGAGTCGGTCTTTACCAAATCAGAACTTAACGCCTTCCTCGAAGGGCGGCAGTTGCAATACGAACAGTTGTAAACAACGTCTCACACGGCGTCGATTCTCACTCCAGCTGATTTAGGAGTTAAATATGTACCTTTGTCCTACTTACGTCATGGCGGTAGCGCTCTGCATCGTCACCATGTTCTGCTGGGGTTCTTGGGCGAATACCCAGAAGTTGGTTGATAAGAAATGGCGTTACGAACTCTTCTACTGGGACTACGTCTTTGGCGTGCTGATCGCCTCTTTGCTCTTTGCCTTTACCATGGGTTCCTCCGGCTCGCTCGGTCGCGGGTTCGTTGCGGATCTATCTCAAGCGTCGTGTTCCGCGCTCTTCTGGGCGTTCGTTGGCGGCGTTGTCTTTAATATCGCCAATATTCTCCTGGTCGCCGCGATCGATATCGCCGGTATGTCAGTGGCCTTTCCCGTCGGAATTGGATTGGCGACGGTTTTGGGCGTGGTCTGGAACTTCCTGGGCGCTTCCGGCGATCCCGGCAACGTGACCCTGCTCTTTGCCGGCGTCGCGCTACTGGCTGTGGCTATTGTGCTCAGCGCGCTATCCTATCGTATGCGCGACCAAGCGAACATTGACGCGAACGCAGAAAAGAAACCGATCGGCAAGGGGCTATTCCTCGCGCTACTGTGCGGCTTGCTCATGTCGCTCTTCTACTTCTTCGTCGCCAAATCGCTCGCTGGCGTCTTGGTCGACGATAAAGTCGCCTCGCTCACGCTCGCGAACCTCTCGCTGCCCGGCGCGACTATCGAAAGCGGCAAGCTCACGCCCTACACTGCCAACGTCCTCTTTGCGCTGGGCGTACTCGTGAGCAACTGCTTCGTTATGCCGGTTCTCATGCGTAAGCCGTTTGTCGGCGAGCCTGTCCCGAAGGGCGCTTACTTCAAAGGAACCGGAAAAGATCACTTCTGGGGGCTGGTCGGCGGCGTAATTTGGGCCATTGGCATGACGCTCAACGTCATTGCCTCCGGCGTGGCCTCCGCGGCGGTCGCCTACGGTCTCGGTCAAGGCGCGACGCTCATGTCTGCGATCTGGGGCGTCTTTATTTGGCGTGAATTCAAAGGCGCGCCCAAAGCGGTCGGCAAGGTTCTCTTCGCAATGTTCCTGTTCTTCGTACTCGGTCTGGGACTGATCGTCTGGACGAAACTCGATACCTCCGCCGAAGCGGGTCAAACGGCGACTCAACAGGTCAGCGACGACTCCGTTCCCGTCTTCTCCGAGCTCATGAACGACGCCTCGGAAATGATCGACGAAGCCGCCAATACCGCGGTCGACGTCACAACTGACGCCGTTAACAACGCCGTCGAAGCGGTTCAAAACGCTACGGAAGAAAACGTCGACGCCACCGACGGCGAACAATGATCAACGCGATACTCTGGGTTTGCGTCTAAAGTAAAGAGCGGCGCGGTTTCAGAACTTATCTGGAACCGCGCCGCTTTTATTTGACTCGATTAATGATCGTTAAACGACTATAACAAAAGCCTTAGGACGTCGTTGCGTCAAAGCTCAATGGCGCGCTTCATTTGCGCTACCGCCTCGCGTACGCCGATAAAGAGCGCGCGTGATATTATGCTATGACCGATATTGAGCTCAGCCATCTGCGGTAGCGTCGCCACCGCGCGTACGTTGGTATAATTCAGACCATGCCCGGCGTGCAGGCGTAGCCCCAAACGATTAATCAGCTCAGCGCCCTGGGCAAGTCGCTGCAGTTCCACGGCGCGACGCTCGCCCGAAGCGTTGGCGTAGGCGCCGGTGTGCAATTCTACGGCGTCTGCGCCAAGTTCCTTTGCCGCCTCAATTTGTCGCGTATCGGGGTCAATAAACAGACTCGTCGCCACGCCCTTGGCGCGTAACGCTTCTAAGGCGTCGCGCACGCGCGAAAGATCGCCGACCACGTCCAGACCGCCCTCGGTTGTGATCTCTTGACGCTTCTCCGGCACAAGCGTCGCCTGATCCGGTACGACGTCCAAGGCGATCGCCAGAACCTCGGGCGCGCAAGCCATTTCAAGATTAAACTTAACGCGTACTGTTTCGCGAAGGAGTCTAATATCGCGTTCCTGCATGTGGCGACGATCCTCGCGAAGATGCGCCGTAATACCGTGCGCGCCGCCAAGTTCCGCCTCAACCGCCGCCCAAACTGGATCCGGTTCATTGCCACGACGCGCCTGACGCAACGTCGCTACGTGGTCGATATTAACGCCTAGTTCTATCATATTACTTCCTTTCGACGCGCCGCGCGCTTTGTAAAATACGCGACAGTCACGCGTTAGCTGTGATTATACATCGCCTACTAATTTACTAAGATATTCTACCTCCAAGCCTCACGCTGACAAGCGCCACTGTCAGGCGGTAGCGCACGGTCACAATCGTCATGTTCTGATCCCATATGTTCCCATAAGAAAACAGTCGTTCGCGCATGTACGATCGTTAGACGTCTGAATGACGAAGGTAAGATCGTAAGGGTTAGTAAATCGTAATCGAGGTATCAGGGGTAATCGTCTGCAACACTTTAACCATATTCTCTTCGGAGATTGCGACACAGCCGCCGGTCGGATAATCTTTATCCTTCCAACAGTGTAGAAAGAACGCGCTGCCAGCGTAAGGAGCGCAGGCGTCATTATACCCCATGTCAAGCAGGTAGTTATAACGCATGCCGATACTAATTAAATGTTCGTCTTCGGAATGATCCGCCTCGGGATTATCGCTGTGATAGACCA
>JAUNMR010000011.1:103692-108009 GCA_030537455.1 Planctomycetia bacterium
ATTAAATGTTCGTCTTCGGAATGATCCGCCTCGGGATTATCGCTGTGATAGACCAGCGTGTTGTATTTAGGACTCTTGCTATCTCCACACCAGTACATGTCTTCGGTAATCTGCGCGTATGGGATCTTACTGCCCGGGTCTTCCTTAATGCCATACGCCTTGCCAACTTTAAAGGTTCCAAGGGGCGTGCGCGCAATACCTTCCATCGCCAAGCCATAGCCGTCGCGACCGATCACCGCCGGACAGGTAAATAGTTTTTCGTAGCGACCGTCTTTGGCGCAGTAAACCGTTAGATCAGCGTAGATACCGCCACGGCATTTCACGCCAATACGGAACTGGCCGTTGCGCTCCACCGAGATCGCACGACCAAAGAGCTTCGCCTCGATCGCGTCGCGCTCCTCCTGCTCCACGCTCGCCGCCTTCATCTGCGTTACGCCCAAATGCGCATGTACGATTCCAATCGTCAGGAGCGCCAACACGCAAGCGACCGCGATATGTCTCTTATTAATTTTCATGAGTTGCCTCTTAAATATATGCGCCTACCCTTTGTCTGGGTATGGTCGTTAATGAAACTCACAGGCGCAAGGCTACGACGTCTTCAAAACGTTTGCGTCACGCCTGATATTTGGACGCTATTGTATCTGCCTAAGCGAATCTGGCAAGAACCTTTGCCTCTGCGCCCATAGTATATGAAGTTATTTCAACGCCTGAGAATACAGATCATACGCATGATACTTACGAATAAGACACGCCAGAACAATGAACGAACGTATCATACAACTACCCTACGAACAGGGCGCCGTCAAAGATTTCTCCCATGTTCACACGTCTTTTTTCGCACGACATTCCCCAGAAGATTTGACGTATGCGTCGCCCAAGATCCCATTCAAACCATCCGCTCACAGGTCGCCGATAGGTACTCCGCGATGAAAAAGCTTTTGGATGGTTCTTCCTTGCAGCGCAAGTGTGTAAAATCATGAGTATTCCTTCAAGCCAAGTACAATTAGGCGCACAGTGTCGTCCACTTCGACACGTCTCCTAAGACGTCGATTGAAATTGATTGTATTAGTATGTCCAGAACGCCAAGTACTTACGTATAATTTCTCATTATTGTTTTCTACGAATGTCATGGGATACATATATATTAAGATATATTTAAGGCATAAATCTATGTTTTTACGGTATGGCGTCACGAAACGACCTCTCTGTCGTTTCATGGCGTGCCTGTTCGAAACGCCATATTAGACATAGCTAATTTACCGAATAACATTTTTCGACAGGTTGGACATATGACGTCCAATCTGAATTTTTATAAACTGTTATGACGCACACATAACCATAAACCATTAGCGAAGTCTAATAATTTTTTCAAGAAAGTTAGTTTTTTTTATTTTCATCTTGTTATCCAATCAAGGAGGAGGTACCATAGTTTTACGGTTGTCAAGTGGGTTGTCAACCAAAGTAACGTCTCACGCCAGAGGCTCACAACGAGGAAAAAGGTAAAGAAGATGAAACACGCTTCGACTGTTCGCAATTTGACAACCACACTCGTCTACGCATTGAGTAACCTCGGTAAGTCGGATCCCCCCCCACAATAGGCGTCGTAGAATAAAGGCTCCGTCCCCGATTTCGAGTCGCCTGCGGCAATTAGAACGAGCTGCTCGACCAATACGTATTTTAAAATAGATCCCAGTTTAGAAGGTCAAGGCGGAGCTCAACCGAAGGAAGACGTCTTTCAGGATCATATCATTCTGTATTATGACAATACGGAGAATTATTACGATCCATCATATGACCTACATTATGGGACGTCTACTTCCGTCTTGGGAAACTTTATTAGCCATGTTCATAGTATTGGCGCTAGAACGAATCAAAGTCATGGTCTTTTTGGAACTACTTATACAGTAGCAAAGGATCATGGAGAGCTTACTGAGAACGACTTCTCATTGTCATTCTCGTGAAATTAAAACAATGCGTTTCCTTCCAGGACATTCATTGAACACATAATACGGAGTATGTAAGATGAGTTATCATAAGTTTTTGATGAGTTTCGTACTCATCGCCGTCCTCTCGTCAATCTTTGCTCAAGCGAGCGCACAACCAAGCTTGTTTGACTCGCACCGAGAGGCGTCGGAAAACGACGCGCCGGTTTTTTGGGATCAAGCGATTGACATGGACTTATCGCATACCGATATACTAAACGATATCCTATATGACGTTACCTTTGATCGTTACGTCACTTTCTATCGTTTATACCAAGCAATCGCCAACGCAACGCAGGAGGATTTCATCGATTGTCTCGAACGATTTGAGGACTTATCGCCACGTGGCAAGGCGCTCGCGCTCCTATCGATTTGTGTCAACGAATCACTACATAGCGCCGAATATGCGTCTATGGTCGGCATGAGTCTCGGCGACGCCGAAGTTTGGAACTGTGACTGGACGGCGCTATTAAGTCTAGTCAATGCTCATAAAACCGACGGTACAATCGCGTTTACCCCGATTAATAACGAAGATCTTATCGACGATTGGTCTAATGATTTTCGTTCGTTATTTAGGAACGTTCAGAACATCTTGGCTAAAGCCAATCCTTTTATTAATCTGTCCGACGCGCTGGAAGATCAAGAGTCCAGTTGGGAATCATTAAGTCAAAGTCAACCGTTAATGCTTCTCTACTCAATACTTCTGATTCAAACAAATCCTCAGGTACTCGACGCCATTGGACTTCCTCAAAAAACGTCCAATGGCGCTCAATCTGAGAACTTGTTGACAAGCGACGATTATGATTCCAATACAAACGCTATTAACGACCTATTTTGCATGGAGTTGTCTGATACACAGACTCGCGAACTCCTTAATCTGGTTCACTTCTACCTTCTGACTCAATATCAGTATTCTCGTGAAAGCATATCTACTCCAGGGAAAGTTGTTAATAGAAACGTGCCGTCTGAACTATCGCTAGGAGAAATCGCCTCGAAGCTTTTATTCTATCGAGAGCGTAGAATTAAAAGACTTAGTAACGACGATAATAATTCCCCGAGGAGCGCTACGAAGAGTCTTGAACAGTCGCACGTCCCAGCGCCAGAGTCGACGCTAACCTTGCGCGAACTTCTTCGCGCTGCGTCCGGTGAGATTGACGTCTTTCCGATCGACGCCTTATTAGACGCCAATGCACAAAAAGACGTCAACTGGAGCAGCTACTCCTTAGAACCTCCCTATCATTGGAATTTACGCTACGACCTGACCTTCTCCTCCTTTATGCCGTTCCACCGCTATATGCGATTGCTTCAGCATATTGAAGATAAAGAATTTACCTCTTGCATCGACCAGATGAACTCGCTTAACAGGACAGAGCGCGCGCTTCTTTTATCGGCGTTATACCTGAGAATTAAAAATAACGGCGTTGCTGCAGTAACCTCCTCGCAAGGGTCAGTGACCGAACAGGAGATTTCCTTATTCGAACGCGCTACAAAACGCGACGGAGTTTACGAGAGTCGCTGGTCGACCTTCCTGCCCACTTACGACGCCAACCTTCAAAGCGCGTGGGAACGCGATTTCCGTAGCGCTTGCTATCGTTTTCAAATAGAATTAGGTTTTTCTAACCCGTTTATTCATCCGGTCTACACAAAAGATTTAAACGCAAGATATTGGGTCGACGTATGCTATAGCGCCCCATTACCGTTCCTGTATTCGCTTCTGTATTTCGAGACTGACGAGCGCTTCCTCGCTCTATCTCTTGAATTTACACAGCAACCGTTACTTGCGCTTAGATCATTGGAAGCAGACTTAACGCCAAACATCTTGGCGAATAGGAGTCAAGACGAAGAACTGATTCTAAAAAATGAAATTGAAGAGTACGAGAACAAACTCGCTTATTTGGGTTATCGTGGCACAATGGCACAAAGAGCTCTTACGGAGCAGGAGATCAATGAAAGACGCCATGAAATGCGCGCCTTTTTGAATCTACAGTATCGTAGCGCTAGAGAAGGCGACACTAGCGGAACTGAAGCGCTCAATGGAAATAGTAACGCCCATGGCAAACGACTCGAGGATATTGCCGAGATCTTATTACATTCTTTAACTAGAAGCGACCTTTTACCCTAGCGTTCGTCACGGATATGTATTATAATGATTACGCATAGCGCTGCTAAGGCGCGCCGGGCATAAACGAGACTTTACGACCAGTCTAAGCGTTCGCTCTTTGTTTCCCACGCTAACTGACCACGGGAACCTTTCACTCCGGACGCGCGCAAAACTACGTTTTGCGCGCGCATTTTTGCTACGCAAAAATGCGCCTAAAAATTTTTAGCAGGGGGG
>JAUNMR010000069.1:0-1287 GCA_030537455.1 Planctomycetia bacterium
CAATTGTTTGTTCGCCCTGACGCAGTGTGACGACTTTGTCTGCTTTGTCGATATTCCACAGGTAACATGCCTTTGCTTCCGGGTACCACCCGAGAACCACGGGCGTTTCTTCTTCAATATAGGGGATCTGTGCGTTACGGAAGCCAGCGAGGAGTTCACGACGGAATTTAAAGAGTTCTTCGAGGGATTCTGGAACCTGTCGAAACCGACCGGTGGAAGAGGCGATTCGTGCGACGCATTGCGTTCCGCCTGAGGCGAGCTCGCCACGTTCCATTTCCTGTGCGCTATAATCTCCGAGAAAAGCCCAGCCGTCAGAGGGAAGTTCACTGCAGACCTCAAAGGGAACGCCAGTTGCAAGCGCCAGGGAATAACCGTTATAACCAGCGTTGTAGCGGTCGGCTAGTCCCCAGAAGTGTTTAAAGGGGCCGCGAGCCTTGATTCCCAGCAGATGAGAGTGATAGCGCGCTTCTCGCTTCATACGCGGTGCGATCAGTCCCCAGTAGCTTGCGGGGATGGGGCACATAAACATCGTATTGCGCACGTCGCTGAGCGTGGAGGTGGAAAGTTTGGAGACGTAGTTTTCCGCCGAAAGCTCTTGAATAATAGTGGTTTCGCTAAAAGCGCGACCGGGCGGTACGAATTGACTATGAAAGAGCACGCTAAAGAGTTCGATCGTACGGTTTTTGAGGGAGTTATATTGCGCGTCGGTGAACATCCATTCACCCACGCGCAGTAGAGCGGAGCGATAGTCGTCCAAACGCACGCCGGCCTTTTCCGAGCCCATTCCCATGACCATGATCCCCAGGTCAATTTCGGGCGACGCGGCCTGGGTATCGCGGAAGGTTTTAGTCATACGGTCGCAGAAGTAATCGAGCCACAGTCGCGTATCTTTGGAGTCATGCCCGTCGCGCAGGTCATTACAGAGCGCGTCCCATCGTTCGGGCGAGAAACCAGCCTTTTGCATAAAGTCGGCTTTGCATTTCGGACAGACACACCCTCCCACCGAATCCGGGGCAACGGCAAATCGGAAATCGTCGTCGAGAAAGACGTCGCACGCGCCGTATTGGTCGGCGATTGCTCTGACCGATTTAACGCAGTCCTTTGCGACTTCCTCATGCACAGAGACGCCGTAGTTGGAATTACCATGCACGTCGGTATATCCGCCCCAGCGCTCTTGGATTTCAGGGGTGAATTTTGAGTTTGGATGACCGACGGGGACGGTGAGAAAGTGAACGCGCAAACCGGCGTTCTGTACGCGTTCTACCGAGGTAGCGAGGGTTTTTGCGT
>JAUNMR010000069.1:1387-5292 GCA_030537455.1 Planctomycetia bacterium
GAGCTAGCGCGTGTGGACAAAACGACGCCATTGCGAATCCTGAACCTATTTGAGTCATGAAATTTCGTCGAGTTGTTTTCATTGTGGTCATTCCTTCTGTGACTTTGACGTCGATACGCCTCACGAAACGACGCGAATCTAATGGAAGGTTAAGCGATCGACAGTTCGGTTTGCTACGCAGTTGGGGTGAAATACAGGCATGAGCTCTGGCAAAACCAAGCAAGCGAAGGCGCCTGGATAATCTAGTCAGTTAAATGAACTATCTTTATTGTAGAGCGCTATTATTTGCAGTCAAACAAGAGGGAACAATTCTTTTTACTGGCGTGATACGTCCTGCTTGTGCAATGGTTCCTTTGCGTGAGAGGTTTATTTGAAACAACATTGGATCAGTGGTATAATAGAGACGGTTTTGATTTCCTAATACGCGTTTGTGGGCAGACGTTCTAGCGTTACGGGCTTGTTTCGTTTGACACGCATTTGTCGTTAGGTAGGTTTTAGGAGACAATTTAATGAAGACGTCTCACAAGACTCGATTATTAACGTTATTGCTAAGCCTTGTTGTTACGTGGTTTGCGCCCTGTTTGTATGGACAAACTCCTGGCGAGAATACGACGACCGAGGGGAAGGTTCGCGTTCTCATTGACGGCGAGGGGGTCGAGCCGTCCTTTGGAACGACCGCGGGCAGTTGGTTTTATCATGCTCCCAATGACGGTACCCAGGCGCTACTGCTGGGGTTTCCCAGTTGTGGTCTAGACGGCAAGCCCGACTATCGTATAGTTGCGGATCTCACGCCCAATTCTACGATTCAGTTCATCTTACCGGAAGAAACTGTTCGTGACGTATCGTATATTAGCTTTGAAAAGAGAAGCCCGGAAGGTGTGAATAGTCAAGCGGTTGCGAAGATCGAAATACGTCAACCCGGCGTGAATTTATTGAATGGAGTCGACGATACGTCGATTGACGCCGAATCTCAACTCCATTTCAATGTATCTCCTAATGCTGGGGAAGTTACGCTTGTAATTACCGCTCCGGATTATGACCCAGCATCTCCTGAAACCCCGACTTGTGCAGTTGAACTATTTGATTTTGTTTATCATACAGAGCCTATTATTGGCAAATTATCCTTTGATCCCACGCGTAAACCCCAGTCGTTGGAACCGATTGAGACGTCGCCGAATTTCCGACCTGCCTTGGCGAATGCAATGGTCGAATGGGATTGGCGAATGCAGGACGGTATCGGCGTGCAGCGTGAGCCGCGAAGCTATCAAGACGCGTTGAAACTGCGTTTACCACAAGGGCGCGCATTGCTTGACGATCTTCAGAAAACCATAGACGACGCGTCTTACGAAAGTCTAACTCCTTACGACGCCAATATTGCGGATAATTTCGAATCGTTCCAGGAGCGCTTAGACACATATCGTGAGCAGTGGCAAAAGTTAGAGAAAGATTTTACCGCGTTGCAAGATACGGAGCTTGTATTACAAGACACAGCCGCGCAAGAGTTGTGGCTTAGTATGCGTCGCCTTAAACGCGATATCCTCTTGAACGCGCCGTATTTCCAGTTTGGCTCCCTGTTATTTGTCAAGGGCGCGCCTTCGGTGATGAGTCATCAGCTCACGCAGGTTTATGGCTATTGCGCGCGTCCCGGCGGCGGACTATATCTACTTGACGCTCCGGGAAAGTCCATGCAAGCGCGGGAGATTACCCCGAGGAATCTTCCGCAAGGCTCTTTTATGACGCCCGAGATCTCCTATGACGCTAAGTCCTTGTACTTCGCTTTTTGCGACGTCCCCAAAACGCCGCAAGTCTGGCGTGATCCCGAGACCATGTCCCGACGATACAGCCTTTACAGCGCGTCTCTTACCGACCTAATCCGCGCCGAGGGGCAGCTTGACGCCAAGCGTCTGACGTTCGGGGATTACGACGATTTCTCACCGACTTTATTGCCCGACGGCGATTTGATCTTCTGCTCCACGCGACGCGGTGGCTTCCATCGTTGCGGCGGCGGTCCATGTTACGTCTATACCTTGGCCAGATGCAAGAGCGACGGTTCCGATCCTCGCCCAATTTCGTTCCATGAAACGAACGAGTGGTTCCCGATCGTTGCGCATAACGGTCGTATTATCTACACGCGTTGGGATTACGTCGACCGTGACGCGGTCTACTATCAACAGTTATGGAGTACGCGTCAGGACGGCACAGACGTTCGTATTTTCTATGGCAATAACACCTTTAATCCCCCGGGGTTCTGGGAACCTCAAGCGGTTCCCGGTTCCGATAAAATCATGGCGGTTGGCGGTCCTCATCATGGTCTAAGCGCGGGTAGCGTGGTACTTATTGATCCCAATAAGGGCGTCGACGGACCCGAGCCGGTGGAGCGACTTACCCCCGACGTGTTGTACCCCGAAGGGGAAGCGCCGCTACCGCTCATTCCGCAACTGCCGTTCTTGTGCGACTTCGATTACCAGCCGACCGGATATTGGCAGGCGACGCGACCCGCACAGCGCGCGGAGGAAACCGTGGAAGCGCGTCGCTGGCCCGTGCAGGCGTTTAAATCTCCCGTACCTCTCGCGGAAAAATACTTTATCGCCTCATACAGCTACGATAAACTCCTCGGCGAGGCAGGTCCGAACTTACCGAACCAGTTCGGACTGTACTATTGCGACGCTTTTGGCAATCGCGAGTTGATCTACCGCGATCCTAATATTTCGAGTATGTGGGCTCTTCCTGTGCGCACGCGTCCGTTGCCACCGACGGTCGCCTCTGTTTTAGACGAAACTCGCCGTGACGCGGAGCAGCCGACCGGAACATTTTTCCTACAAAACGTTTACGAGAGCTGGCCTAATGAAATACCCGATAAAATCACGGCGTTGCGAATTGTGCAGGTTCTTCCCAAGACCACGCCCAATGCGAACCAACCGCGAGTTGGCGAGGCGTTTGCATCGCCCGGCAAACAGGTCTTAGGCGTCGTGCCGGTGGACGAAGACGGTTCTGCTTTCTTTGAAGCGCCCGCGAAGACCCCGTTGCTCTTCCAAGCGCTTGATGAAAATGGTCGCATGGTACAGGGTATGCGTTCATTGGTCTACCTGCAACCGGGCGAGAGCGCTGGCTGTGTGGGTTGCCACGAAAACCGCGCCTCCTCGGCGCAAACCGTCAAGACGACCGCGTCGATGCGTCAACCGTCGACGATTCAGCCCGGTCCGCAGGGGAGCAAACCCTTTAGTTATCCGTTACTTGTGCAACCGATCCTGGATAAGAAATGCGTCTGCTGCCACAATAACGACAAGGCTGAGGGGAACGTGAATCTTAGCGGCGAGCCTGAGGGCGACTTTACGAAGTCGTATAATGCGCTGGTTTCACGAGTTGCGTATACCGCCTGGGGCATGCCCCAGGGCAATTACGAGCCGATGACCGAGCCTGACCGCTTTGGCGCGCGCGCCAGTGAACTGACGAAAATCCTTCAACAGGGTCATTATCAAGTCGAATTGACCGATGAGGAATGGGAGCGACTCAATACTTGGATGGACGTCAACGCGCTCTTTTACGGAACGTTTAAGCCGGAGGATCAGGCGCGCCAGCAACGGGGCGAGCTGATTGAAGGACCTGAGCTGGAGTAGATTAAGAGTCTGTAAGCGTTGATATTAAACGGTATGCGCGCAGGGATTACTTGTTGATGCGCGCCGGACGCTAGGGAACGAATCGTCCTCTGTGGGCGGACAATGCTTCAGGCGCGAAGACGGGAAAATTTTTCAGAAAAAAATAAAAATCCCGTTGACGAGCCAAAAAGATGTGTTATACTACGACTCATCTTTCATGGCGATGAAGTAACGAGTCTTACTTGTCGATTTTATCGTTGTGGACATGTTATTTGACAATCAGGTAAAGTACGAATCATACAGTGTGAG
>JAUNMR010000038.1:0-20020 GCA_030537455.1 Planctomycetia bacterium
CTTTAATATCCGTCAAGACGGCGACACCTCCGCGTTCCTGCCGGAACTCAAGCTCATGCCGAATCCAGACCCGACCTTCGACCCGAACCAACGCGTCGCGGAAGTTCAATATCAAGAGGCGTTAGCTGAAGTGCGCAATGAGAATCTCAAGATCGAGATCGTTGCCGCGAACTACGGTATTCAGGTTGAAGAAGAACGCGTCGACGTTCTCGACAAAGTCAAAGAAGCGTTTAACGGCACGCGCCTGCTGAACCTTGGAAACTACAACGACGCCTTTGGCGACCCGACGCCGAATCAGGTCAAGACGTTGCGCATTGCGTATCGTATCAACGGCGGCGACGTCAGACACGTTTCGTTCGACGAAAATACACGCGTTATTCTTCCTAAATAACGTTCCATTAATTATTTAAGCGTTAGTTCTAACGCATGACGACATAAGCGCGTCGAACCCAAGGTTTCGGCGCGCTTTTTTTATCAAGAGCGCTTGATACGCCTTGAACATAATACCGCGGGAGGTCGTACAATAAAATAAAGCGTAAATCTCAGCGCTGTTTACGAGCTATGAACATTGCTAAATGACGTTTTATCGTTATTTAGCGTCACTTCTGGCGTAGTCTTCTTACAGTAGAAACGTCGAGCCAATCTCTTGCCGTGTTGTTTTACCGATCCATCAACTGGGGAAAGCAACTCGTTGTAGCGTCTCATGAAATACGTTACTCCCTTCGCCCGTACATTGGTAAATGATTTATTACTGGAGGAACTTTGTAACATTACCCTATTCGACGCCATGAAGTGAAGAAGCGACCAAACGTTCGAAATCTTCACACGATCGCAATCGAGTTCTTGTGTTCAGGAGCAACTTGACGACGTCTCCTAGGGGCGGACTGTGTAGCGCTGTTTTTTCTCTACAATCTTCAATAGCGCCGAAGACTATTTCCCCCCGTGAGTTTCTGACTGCGTACTCTGTAAATCTTTTTATAAATTCGACTTTCTTAGCGGCTTTATCACCTGTGGTTATTTTAGCCGCCGAGGGATTGTAACCCCATGGTCGTCTTGATTAGCTTCTTCCTGGTCACTTCTGCCGGAGTACTCCTTGAGAGATTTGTTCTCATATTCAGAATCGAGCAACACATGAGAAGAATCTTTTGGAGTTCGTCCTAAATTACGGTAAATTCGCTCTTTTCCCGATGGAAGACGCCTCCTGTCTATTGTCGTGCATATCACACAAGGAACGTCTCCGCTAAGTCCTTGCTGTCATGTCTTATGCGCATATACTTGCCAGGGCGTCTCGTCGCTAGTTCGGGAAACGTCATGATAATAATTGCTCAGTTCCAACGTAGTGAATTATACCAGTTCACCTCAAGTGTTTTTCTATCGTCTCAACCAACATTGTCTAGTATTTTTATAAAAATACAAATACAATGAATATTATTGCAATTTTTTAGATATTAATTAAAATAGCACAACAATAAACCGATATATGATATAGCATACTCAAAGTTCTCAATCGTCTCTTGCAATATCAAGAAATAAGTCCTGCAATTACAAGACTTTTCAGTCTATCAAAAACGCATTAGGAGTTTATCCAGTTCATCCATTTAAAGTTTATATGCCATGGGCATTGCGTCTGAACAAACATATGGGACACAAAAAAAGCCACGACGGATCGTGGCTCAAAGATAGTTCGTAACCGTATGACTCGCAGTCAGATATCAACGCTGTTCACAGCGGCAAACGTCGCGGTTGAACAGGCGTAATGTGCGACGCCTATGCAAGGACAAGCGCGGAGGGTTTTAGACCGGAAATACGGCAGAACGCTTGTTTTGCGTTTTTAAATTCCGCGGTATATTCTCCGATGAGAATCGCGCGTTTACCGTCGACGCCGGGGGTAGACGCCGGTTCGGTGTGTAGCGCACGGCCGATCAGGGGCAGTAGGCTCAGACCGCGTGAGTCGAGCGCCCAGACGTCAGTATCGGGTAGCGAAGGCTCGACCACCACGCGCATAACCGCGCCGCCGGCAGAGGTTACGAACTGCTCAACGTGTGTTCCGACGGTCGAAGCGCCTTGTGGGATATTCACTTGCGACGCCATAAAGGTCGAGACGACCTGCGCTTGTCCCGCGCCACAGAGAATGGTATCGGGCACGCAGCCGGCGTCGGTGATATCTTGGGCGGCAAGGTTAATCATATTCATACTTAGCGCGGGGGCGCCTACTTGCGGTCGCGCCAGACCGTCCGGCTGTGTCCCGTAGTAATATAGTCCGCCCATAGCGCCGGGCGCGGTAGCGGAGCGTCGGGTCTTAACGCCAAATAAGAGCGCCGCGTTCATACGTCGAATAATCGCGTCGGTGGCGTACTGTAGCTGCACGGCGACGTCGTTTTCAAAGCCTGCCTGTCGTACCGCTTGCGCTGTGCCGGTCAGCTCGACGTCGCCACGGAAGATTTGCGTAAAGTTAGACTCCACAGTCGATTGCCGAAAGAGATCCTCCCCTTGCGCCGACCCCTCTTGAATGGGACGCGAGTCGAAGACCAAGACGCCGCCGGCGCTTGTTTCGTATTCGTCGAGACTGGTATTGGAACCGTTGTTAGCAATGATTTTAGCGTTTAGGGTAGTTCCACTAAGGCTAACAATCTGCAATGCGGCGGGGTCGCCGAGGATATGAAACAGGTCGCCGACTTGCCACAGCGCGACGTCAGTCACGGTAAAACTAGCGATTTGCGTGGTTTCGTCGTAACTCATCGCGCTAAAAGATTTAGTTTTGGGAGTCTCGACGCCTTCCAGCCACATGTGTTCGGTGTTGGTAGCGCAACGTACAGAAGCGGCGCCGTGGGTAGAATTCTTATTATTTTGAAAGATTCTAATGAATCGTGGCGTTTGTGCGGCACGCCAGGAGAGCGCGTCGGAAAGATCCACGCGCAAATTGAGAAGTTCGGACGTTGAAATGGACATATATGTTCCTCATGAGACGTGGCAGACAGACCGTGGTCTTCGGTCGTTTAAACATAATAGACTTCCCCCTTGGCGTCAGAGCGCTTAGGGATCCTGTGTGGCAGATTGATAGGCGTCGCCCTCTATTTTCTAAAAGATTAATTAAGAACCGATCCTGTCAGAGCAATTTCTGAGGCATTGCGCGCTCATGCGATTCCCAATAATTAAAACACAGAAGGAGTTTAATCTGCCGCAGACGTCTAGTAGACGCTGTGTGTATAAGACTAAAACGCTTGGTCAGGCGCGAGTCTTGGCGCGTTCTGAATCACGGCGTAGAAGTCGCCGCCACGCAAGGCCTCTTGATAGCGTTCTTGTGCGGTATATGCGTCGTGTCCTCCGGAGCTGGCGTTTGCGCCTTGGGATCGATTAAGCCAGTGCGGCGAGAGCGCGATTTCCTCCTGCACGGCCTCATAGGCGAGTTGGTTCTGGTCGTTTACCGCGACGCCGGCGTCATTAAGTTTAAAGAGCGGCGCAAGGCGTTTAACGTCGCGTAACGCGCTGGGACAGCAGTTGAGTTTTTGCGCGGCGTCGACGAGCTGTCGTTCGATCTCGCGCGTAGTTTCTCGCGCTTTGTATGCGTCGTTCTGTTCGCGCAGAGGTTTAATTTGCGCTTCGAGGTCGGCGATGCGTGCGCGTGCGTTTGCTTCCTGTTGAGCGTATCTCTTGAGGGCGTCGCGCACTTTCTCTTGCGACGGCTCCAGGGACAATTTATCGAGTCGCTCTTCACTTTGGCGCTGAGCCTCAATGAGCGCGTCGAGTTTCTTTTGCAGTTCCATACGTTTAGCGATTTCGGCGTCACGTTCTTGTAGCGCGGCGCGACGCTGTGCGCGAAGGCTCTGAAGATTGGGCAGATTCTCCTCTTGTACGGCGTAGCGCGTGGCGCCCTGCTCGTCCTGTCGCGTAACGATCATCGCCTGGAGCGCCTGGAGCGCCGCCTCGCGCGTCGGGTATTCCGTTTGATAGATAGAGGTCATTATTAAAGAAGCTCCGTGTAATTAGAATTGAGTTGAGCGAGGTTAATGTGGTTAATACTCACGTGTCGTAGGTATAATCGCCGATAGCGGCGGTATTATTCCAACGCCGGTTAAAAAAGGGTGAAAAAACATTCATGAGGCGGCGTGGCGCTGAAGTGAGACGCTCGTGCAACGAACCGTGCGACGTTCGTGGAAAAACACAGAAAAAAGGGGGGTTTTTTCTGCCTTTATTCTTGTAATGCCCTGATACGCGTGGCATAATGATTGCAATTACGCGCACAGCCGCACGTCGTTCCCCTGGGCGTATGTGCGCGTGCTCCCCCGTTAAGCGAACCAACACGGCACAAAATGCCCCCACTGAGAACCTAACTAAACGACAAGCGCGCGACTGAGCTCGACAAGCGCGTCGTCCAAAGCAAGGAGGATAGCCATGCCCAAGGGCGCAGCGAAACCACATCAGTATCCGAAACTTCACAACGCGACGTGGCCGGGCGTCGTCGGTAAAGGAACCGACAGCGAGCCGGCGTTGAGTCTTGAGACAATGCTGGATCTAACGCGCGCGGCTCAGGTCGGCGAGGAACGCTTTGACGGCTTTGATCTTTTCCTAGCGCCGCCGCACTTTGACTGCGCCAACTTTGACGCGGAAGTTGCTCGTATCGTCGGATTATGCAAGGATTACGGTTTAGAGGTCGGGTCGCTGGTGGCGAATGTGTGGAGCGGTTCGGCGATAGGCGAGCAGAGTGCGCGCGACGCGTTTTTAGACGCCGTGCGCGACGGTTGCCGCGTCGGTCGCGCGCTACGTGACGCCGGCGTGCGTCCCAACGGTTGCGTGCGCATTGACACGTCATGTTCGGTTGAGGCGTGGTCGAAGGATCCCAACGCGCACACGAAGCAGATAGTCGCGACCTTTAAAGAGGCATGCAAGATCGCAATGGAGTACGACGAAGTCTTGGCAATGGAGGGCGAGGTATGCTGGGGCGGCATTCACAGTTGGCGTCGTTGTCAGCAGGTCATGGAGGAGGTCGACCTTCCTCAGACGCTCGGTTTCCAGGCGGATATGTCGCACACGAATCTTTTCCTTTTGGGCGCAAACGCACCGGAGGATCGTCTTTTGCCGGAGGATTTCACGTGGGATCAGACGGAGGTGTACGACCAGGCCTATCGCGTCATGACCAATGCGTTACAACCTTGGACGGTCGACTTCCACGTAGCGCAAAACGACGGTACGGTCTTTGGTTCCGGTTCTCACGACAAGACCGGACGTCATTGTCTTCCGAAGGATCCCAACGGCAAGCTTGACATAGTGAAGTACGCTCAGTTTTGGCTCATGGAAGACGGCAAACCGTCGCGTCGTTTTAACCACTTGTGCTGGGACGGGTGCATGTTCCCCAATAGCGCCATGACGAACGCTCAGACGTGGAACGACATTCTCGAAGCCATGACCAACGTGCGCCGAGCGTGCGGTTGGAAATAATAATATTCGTACAACTACTCTTATGCGGTTCTGATTTACACGAGGATTCAACCGTGTAATGGAACTATTAACAACCTTTTTTTTGAAAGGCGATCAATGACCAAATCGTTCTTACGAGCGGCGGCAGCGCTACTTCTTGGCGCGGCGGCATGTTGTACGTCGAGCCTAGCGCAGGCGGACGACTGGAAGCCGGTTGAGAATATTCTACTATCTAAGTTTGCCAAGGACGTCGATCCGTCGCAGCCGTTGCCGGAATATCCTCGTCCTCAGATGCAACGCGATACCTGGGTGAATCTCAATGGTCTTTGGGACTATGCGATTCTTCCGGTCGCAGACCAATACACGGAACCACAAGGCAAAATTTTGGTTCCTTTCTGTGCGGAATCTGCTCTTTCTGGCGTTGGTAAGAACGTTGGTAAAGAGAACAATCTGTGGTATTCTCGCACCCTTGACATTCCCGCTCAATGGGCCGGTCAGCGTATTCTTCTGCACTTCGGCGCGGTCGATTGGCGTTGCGACGTCTATCTTAACGACGTGAAAGTCGGGTCGCACCAAGGCGGTTATTGCCCCTTTACGGTCGACCTGACGCCCGCGATCAAAGAAGGCGAGCAGAAGCTAGTCGTCAAGGTCTGGGATCCCACAAACGACGGTCCCCAGGGCATTGGCAAGCAGATCAAGAATCCTCATGGCATTTGGTACACGCCGGTCACTGGTATTTGGCAAACCGTTTGGCTTGAACCAGTTGCGCAATCTCACATCACCAAGGTTCGCCCCGTTGCCGATATCGACGACATGACGGTTGCTTTCGTTGTGAACGCCTGGAACGCCGAAGGCATGACCGTCCAAGTTGGCGACAAGACCGCGAAAGTCGTCTCCGGTCAAGCGACAGTCACCATTGACGCGCCGAATGCAAAGCTCTGGACGCCTGACGAACCGACCCTCTATGATACCAAGGTCGCGCTCAAAGACGCTCAAAAAGAAACCGTCGACGAAGTTCAAACCTACTTCGCGATGCGCAAAACCTCTCTTGGCAAGGACGAAAAGGGCGTCACCAGAATGATGCTCAATAACCAATTCGTCTTCCAGCATGGTCCTTTGGATCAAGGCTGGTGGCCCGACGGTCTCTACACGCCTCCGACCGAAGAGGGCATGGTCTACGACCTTGAAATCCTCAAGCAGTTCGGCTTCAATATGCTTCGCAAGCACATCAAAGTCGAACCTGCTCGTTACTACTACGCTTGCGACCGTCTCGGTCTTATGGTTTGGCAAGACATGCCCAGCGGCGATACGGCGCACTACATTCGTCCGCAAGATCCTGACGCGGAACGTTCGCCGGAATCGGTCTCTTACTACGAAACCGAACTGCGTCAAATGTTCGACGCGCTCGATTTCTTCCCCTGCATTGTCATGTGGGTGCCCTTCAACGAAGGTTGGGGACAGTTCGATACCCCGCGTATCGTCGACCTGTGCCGTCAACTCGACCCCACCCGTCTGGTCAACTGCACCTCCGGTTGGTCTGATCGCGCATGTGGCGACGTCCACGACATGCACAACTACCCCGGTCCGGGAATGTTCCCGACCGAAGAAAACCGCGCCACCGTCCTCGGAGAATACGGCGGTCTAGGACTGCCCGTCAAGGGACACTCCTGGAAGGAAGACGGCAACTGGGGATATGTCTCCTTTGAAGATCAAGACGCGCTCTTCAATCGCTATAACAGCCTCAATCGCGCGATGCGTCCGCTGATCACCGCTGGTCTGTCCGCGGCGGTCTACACCCAGACGACCGACGTTGAAATCGAAGTGAACGGCTTTATGTCCTATGACCGCGAAGTCGTGAAGTATCCGATCGATAAGATGCGCAAGTCGAACGAATCTCTGCGCGGTCCTGAGATGCAAACGAAGATCGTCGTCGGTTGCTCCAAGAACGAAGGCAAGACGTGGAAGTACACCTTCGACGCGCCCGCTGACGATTGGATCAACGCTGACTTCGACGACTCCAACTGGAAGGAAGGCGAAGGCGGCTTCGGCACTGAGGGCACTCCCAGCGCGGTCGTGCGCACTGTCTGGGATACCGACGATATCTGGCTCCGACGCGTTGTTGAACTGTCCGCCGAAGACATTGCCGACCCCGAAAGCCTCGTCGCCTACGTCTCCCATGACGAAGACGCTGAAGTCTATATCAACGGCGTTCAAGTCGCGCAATTCAAAGGCTATCAGTACTACTACTATGCCGACATGGATACCAATGCGCTCAAATCCGCGCTCAAAGAAGGCAAGAACACCATCGCTGTGCATTGCAATCAAACCAGGGGCGGTCAGTACATTGACTTCGGTATCGTGCGCGAAATTCCCGCGAAATAAGACGTTCACCACGCGCTAGTTTACTAGCGCGCCAGCGTTCAGCGCCGACCCGAGAGCCGCCGGTTCACTCTGTGGCTCTCGGGTCTTTTCATATTAAACAAACCTCTTCTATCCTCTTGATTCTAAATACGTTATACTCTATAACAACAAGCGTTCTGGAGTCGACAATGAAATACATACAAGCCTCTATACTCCTACTGACGATTACGTTGACGCTTAGCGTAACGTCTTTTTCCGTCGTTACTTATGCACAATCCGCCGATGAGTCGCAAGCTCCAACGGTCTCGACCTATCCGGGCGAAGTTGGCGAGTGGTTCGGGTTTGAAATCCACGATTTTAAATTCCAGAATCGCGCCGCAAAGATCGTCTTCCCTCAAGAGCAAGCGCCGGGCGCTCCCTGGATCTGGCGCGCGCGTTTCTTCGGGCATGAACCGCAATTTGACGTGGCTATGCTCAAACTCGGCTATACCGTCGTTTGGGTCGACAGCGCTCCCCTGCTTGGCTCGCCCAAGAGCGTGCAGTTGTGGGAAGACTTTTACCAGTATCTTCGTAAGGAGTTCAAACTAGCGCAGCGCGCTAACCTTGAGGGCATGAGTCGCGGCGGTCTTTACACGACGCAATGGGCATTCGCCTACCCCGACCAGGTTGCGACGCTGTACTTAGACAATCCGGTATTGAATTTTCACAGTTGGCCAGAGGGTCGCGTCGCAGGTTTTCGCGACGACAATTCCTGGAAAGCGCTGCTTGACAACTACGGTCTTACCGAAGAAGAGGCTAGCGCATATGAGCCGCAACCGAACAATAATCGCGCGGGTTGCGAAGCTCTTATTCGTCGCGGGGTATCTTTCCTCCTGATCTGTGGGGACGCGGACGACGTGGTTCCTGGGGCAGTGAACTGGGCGCCATTTAAGGAGTTGTATGAATCTTTGGGCGGTCATGTGGAACTGATTCTTAAACCGGGTCAGAATCATCATCCTCACTCCCTACCGGATCCCACGCCGATCGTTGAGTTCGTCCAAAAGAACGCGCCGCTGGCGCACGACTTGGAGGATAAGGACTAAGTCGTACGTCATAAACGCCGTAATTTCGCGCGATATGACGTCGCTGAATACCCAAAACCGCTCGTGCGACGCACGCGTCTGGGGTAAATTAATATATGTTCCGACAATGATTATGTCGTTAAGAACCTCCAAGTTGCTGAACGCTTGCAACCGCTCGCTCGAGGAGTCGCATAAAAATCTTTTTACAAGAAATACAAGTTTTTTAGAGATAATCTTGTCGCGGAGTATTTTTTTACTATAATAGCCAAGATAGACGCCTGTGATACGACGTCGTGTCCGATGGATTCGCGTCACAGGGGTGGTTGACGCGCAATGGTATTGTGGCGTTAGCGTGCGTTCGCAGTTATGAAAATGATTGTATACGCGTACAAGTTACGAACGCGACCGTGAGTCACTCCTCAGTGACGCCGCGTTGCGTTGTGAGTATTTGTGTGTTTTAACTAAGGATTATACGAAACGGTATTTCCATATGCGCAATACGTCAATTAATTCTCGTATACGTCTCTTACGACTGCGCCTCAAATTGACGCAGGTGCAATTTGCGGATAAGCTCGGCTTGAAAGGCGGCGTGATTTCCGCTTGGGAAAAGGGAACCGCCAATGTTCCGCCTGGGCGTTTGTTGATCATCTGTAAAGCGTACAATGTTAGAGAAGAATGGTTGCGCTACGGTCGTGGCGAAATGTTCGAGGTTCTCCCAGAGCAAGAGCAAGAGCAAGAGGAAGAGGAAGTGGAAGAAGTAGAAGAAATGGAATTGCCGGAAATCTTCTACTATTT
Source organism: Planctomycetia bacterium (assembly GCA_030537455.1). Classification (GTDB taxonomy): domain Bacteria; phylum Planctomycetota; class Planctomycetia; order Pirellulales; family Thermoguttaceae; genus RUG369. Next base: position 9,633 of record JAUNMR010000038.1, read on the forward strand.
GGATCACGCGCCCCAGGGACTCATTGATATCGGGATCGAATACTGCCGCGCGTTCCTCATGCGATACGATAAAGAGTTTTCCAGTCTCTTTGTCGCGGAAGACGACGTCGAAGACGCCGAATACTACGTGAGCGATGAAGAGTACGAGGAAAGTGAAGAAGAAGAGCACGAGGAAGAAGAAGTCGAAGAGGAAGAAGACGACGAATTTGAACTTGGCGATTAACGACGTCGTCGACTTGCTCGCGCATTTCCACTAACGCGTTCAAATGACAGAGGCGTTTCGCTCGAACCATCGGAGCGAAACGCCTTTTTATTATCTCATCATTCGTCGCACAAACGCGTGCACAGGGCGACTATTCGCGCCTGATAAATGCATGAAAAAACGCGCCAGGAGCGCAACGTCCTGCGACGTCGGCTACAGTACGCGCGCTTGAATCGACGCCACCTCACCGCGCCACGCGATCTGTGCCTCGCATGACCAGGGGAATTGGCGCCACATTACGCCCGAGAAAAGGAGCGTCGTGAGGGAACGGTAGTTGTCAGCTAATCGCAAGAATCTGTTTCAGCGCCGCGAAATCTTCGCGCACAATACGATCGCGTTGACGCGTCGCTTCCGCAACGGTCAGCTCCTTCTGACTCACTTGACTCGAAACGCCGCCAAAATTCTCTGCGCGTTGACACGTGCGAGTCGACGACATATTGTCCGCAAAATTAGCTATGGTTGCTGTCATAATGATTTCCTTCGTATAACCGACTCCACGCGACTGTCATCGCGCGCGCTCGCGTTAAGCGAACGTTCCACACGTGAGCGCCTCGCACAACGACGCGCTCACGTCACGGCTTTTCATTATATTCACCTTTTCGGTCATACCTGGTTAGTGGGATTATAAAAACCGCCTGAAACCTAACGCAAAAAGCGGCTCGACGCTCCTATAATAATCCCAAGCATAATAACCGCTACAATCATTCCTAGCGAGTCAACGCCTAACCGATACGGCGATGACGCGCGGAGCGTCGACGTCGTTTAATTTTATCTATTTTATATATCTTGTCAAGTCATTTCAAAAAGACTTTTTTAAGCCCGAACGTCAGAAAACGAACTGATTGCAACTCAACGTCGCCAAGCAGGCGCACAGCGTAGCGTAATGAACGGTGAACAGCGAGGGACGTTGCGATACGTTAGCGCAGTCGGCTAGACGTCGAGCACGGTAAGGGTTTCATAGACCGGCTCGCCGTCCACGACGTCAACGACTATGCGCTTTTCTTTGGTTTTGAGCGCGATTTCACGTTTTCCCTCCACGGTCGAGACCTGATGCTTAAAATGCGAGGAACTCAAATAGACCGTACCGGTTCCGAGATACCCCGACGCCCCGGGGATCGCTATATTGAGCACGCCGAGGTTCTCAACGACGTACGACGCACCGGAAGCGTAGATCGCTATACCCGCGCCGGCGACGTAACTGGGAACCGTCACGTTCGTCTGCAACGACTCCCAACGTCCTAGCCACGCCACGGGAAACCGCCACGAATCCTTCGCGCCCAGCGGACGCTCATAGGAGTGTGGACAATAGACGTCAAAGGTCTGTCCGGCGAGTAATTGCCCGGTCTGTTGGTCGATAAAACAAGCGGTCGCCTTCCATACGCTGTGATCGGGACGACTCCAGTTTGAGGTCAAACATGCGTAGCGTATCTCCACCGGGGTCGGGCTAACGTCGGCATAAGGCTCCAGGTCATGAACCGACTGTTCCGTACAACGCTCCACGGCACGCGCGATCTGCTCCGTCGCCGCCTGCGTGAGTTTAAGCTTCGACATACCGTTTCTCCATTGAGACTTTGAATCAATGCGTCAAGTGGACAATAGATAATCGCGTAAACTTCGCGTTTTAGAACTAAAGTCTCAAAAAACGGCTCGGCGTCGTTCTGCTCTGGGCACAAAAAAAACCCAAGCGGCGAATTTGTTCGCAACTTGGGCTTCTTGTTGTTCAACGCCGGAGCGTTAGGTTAGCTCACGCCATGTCCTTGAGACCTTTGAGCGCCTTGACCTTGATCTTGTAGTGCGCCGGCTTCGCGGGACGATCAACCGTCTTGCCAGGATGGAACGGATCGGGAACGTTCTTTTGCGCCGGCTTCGCGTCGACGTGTTGCTTTTCGATCTTGATCAGACCGGGCAGAGAGAAGTTCGCATTATTCGCTTTGCTGAGGTTTTCACGAATCAGCTCGCTGAGGCTGTCGAAGACAGCGGAGACGTCCTTCTTGGACAGACCGGTTTTGGTCGCGAGTTCGGCGACGATTTGGGTCTTGGTTAACGGCTTGAACGGGGCGCACTTAGCGCATTTTGTTTCCTTTTTGGCCATTGCGAGTCCTTTAAAAAGAAGTATGGGGATTAGGCTGACAAGAACGACGCAACCCTAGCGAGCAGACGTCGTCATTTGTACGTTTCGATTCCTTCATTTCAGCGACGGCGCTACGCACGCGCAAGGTCGGTTAAAACGCTCCGTTCGCGCACGACGTTCATGTCGCTATACGTTAGCGTCGATTAAACACGAACACAACCGTTCGTCAACGCCACATATGCTATATTTTTAGCGGTTGGAAAATGTGACGTCAACTCTGAACAAGCTTTATTTTCGGCAAAAATCGGTCTTTTTTTAAAATTTCTTTGTTCATTTCCGCCATATCTCAGGTTTTCTTGGAAAAAAGGTGAAAAAACACGCCAAATCGCTCTAATCGTCATACCGACGTCTACGTTTGTCACGGCGCAAAAGCTTTTCTCAAAGTTACACAATCACCGCGCCGATAAAGCAATCGACGCTCTACATAATACGTTGACGTCCTTGCCAGAAAAGTCAACGCGACAAACGCTGACGACTACGCGTGCAAACGACGACATAGCCGACGGTTACAACACGCGTAATGCCTCCGGCGTTTTCTGACTATAAAACTAGGCTATTCTTTACATCATGTCGCGTTGTTATATAATTGTGAGAAGCGCGACGCACGTGCGCTCGCGCGTTAGCTCGACGCCTTGCGTGACGTCGGCTCTTGTTAATTCGCGCCAACGCAACGTCAGACTCGCTGGCGACTTGCGTACGACGTTCACTATTCGACAACGCTAAGGATCGCTCATGCCGAGATATTCCATGATCAGCGCGCCGGACTTCTTTCCGGTTCACATGCTACGTGAAGTACAAAATGAAAAGTTCATGACCGTCTTCAAACACGTCTATACAAACGTGCAGTGGTACCGTGACTTACTCGAGAAGAATAATGTCAATCCGGACTCCATTAAGTCGATCGACGACATTAGTAAGTTGCCCTTTATTAAGAAGACGGATCTTCGCGATACGTATCCGAACGGCATGTTCGCCGCGTCGATGACCGATATTTCTCGCTTCCAAGCCAGCTCCGGCACCACGGGCAAGCCGATCGTTTTGGCATACACCAAGAGCGACGTCAATATCTGGGCGGAATCCACCGCACGCGCGCTGACCATGTATGGTATTGACGAACACGATATCCTGCAAGTCGCCTATGGTTACGGTCTTTTCACCGGCGGTCTTGGTCTGCATTACGGAGGCGAATATCGCGGCTGCGCGGTCGTGCCCGCCTCCGGCGGCAATACCGAACGCCAACTCATGCTCATTCGCGACCTCGGCGTCACCGCCTTTGCATGCACCCCGACATACTTCCTGCACCTCATCGACTACGCGCAAAAGATCGGCTACGACTGGAAACAAACCAAATTGCGCGTCGGAGCCTTTGGCGCAGAACCCTGGACCGAGGAAATGCGCGATTTTATCGACGAATCCACCGGTATTAAGGCCTACGATATCTACGGTCTGACCGAAACCGCCGGTCCCGGCGTCGCGGGAAACTGCTTCTGCCGTGAAGGTCTGCATATCTTCGAAGACCATTTCTATCCGGAAATCGTCAACCAAGAGACGCTCGAACCGGTTCCCGACGGCGAATACGGCGAGTTGGTCTTCACCACCCTCGACAAGGTCGGCATGCCGCTGCTACGATACCGCACGCGCGATATCACGCGTATCATCAACGAACCGTGCGTCTGCGGCCGTACCATTCGACGTATGGAACGCATCTCCCACCGCACCGACGACATGATGATTATCCGCGGCGTCAACGTCTTCCCCAGCCAGGTGGAATCGATCCTACTGTCCGTCGACCCCGCGCTGGTTAATTACCAGCTCATTCTCGAAAGAGAAGCTTCCGGCATGGACTCCATCGAAGTCAAAGTCGAAATGGGACGCGAAAAGTTCGCGCAACTCGGCGATAACGTCACCGCCGTGGAAAACTTCCGTCGACAAATCGCCGATAAACTCAAGCACATCATCGGTATTAACTTCAAGACGACCCTGTGCGAGCCCGACACGGTTCCAAGAAGCGAAGGCAAAATGAAGCGCATTATCGACAACCGTAAGAAGTAAATTCCTACTTCTATGCGCTAACCCCTCTTCGCCCCTACACTACCTCGCCGTTCGGAGTCCACGCGATTCCGGACGGCGGTTCAATATACCCTCAATCTCACGCACGCGACAACGCCAAGACCATGCCTCTGACCATTCCTGCGCGACTGCATCATGCTCTCCTGGGCGACTTCACGCCAATGGATGAACTTACGCCGCAAAGTTACCTCGACCTCAACGCCGAGCGCTACGGTCTGTCCGAGCGTGTGAACAAGCTCTTCCTCCCTCGACACGGCGCGCCCAAGATTAAGGAATACCACGACGAAGAACTCTCCACGGCTTTTTTACAAGACGTCTACGCCAATGGTCTAGGCGTCGCCGGCGCCGGTCTCATGGGGATCTCTATCGCCGCGGTCGCTGTCAACGCCGGAATACCTACGCTCAGTTACGACGTGAGCGACGCGGCGCTCACGAGCGCGCCAGAGCGACTCGCACGTGAAATCACCGCGCAACGCCTCCGCGCCGGCGTCGCTTGCGACGTCAACGCCGAGGAACAACAGACTGTACGGCGCCTCGTCGAGCGTTTCTATCAAACGACCGACTCCCTCGAGGAACTAGCGCGACGTCGCGTCGTTGTGGAATCCACGCCCGAGAAGATTAAGCTCAAAACAAAATTCTACCAAAAACTCAATCAAGTCGCTAAAAAACCGATCCTCTTGCTAACAAACACCTCCTCGCTACGCGTCGACGAACTCGCCGAAGCGCTGCCGGAAGCACAGGAGAATCAGCCGCTGGCAAAAGACTTCTTCTGCGGTTTTCACTTCTTCCACCCAGTCAGCAAGAGGTCGCTACTGGAAATCGCACGTGGCGCAAAGACCTCGCGAAATGCCGTCGTCTGCGCGCTCGCGCTCGCGCGTGCGTTCAAAAAGACCCCGATACTGGTCAACGACGCGCCGGGGTTCCTCGTTAATCGCGTCTTACAGCCCTATCTGAACGAATCGCTCGCCATGCTCGAAGAGGGAATTGAGCCCGACAGAGTTGAACGGGTCTGTCTCAACTTCGGTATGGAAGGAGCGCCGCTGCGCGTTGTCGACGAAATCGGTCTGGACGTCACTCTGCACGCGGGCTGGTCCTTTCTCAAAGCCTTTCCTACACGAACGCACGTCTCCGCTATTCTGCCGGAAATGGCGCGATTGAATCGCCTCGGCAGAAAGACGCTACTGGGGTTCTATCGCTACCAAACCCACGACAGCTGGTCCGACGACGCCGAGCTCGATTGCGACGCGGCGTCCCTGCGCGCGCTCTATCGTCCCGACGCCGACGCGCCGACCACGAACACGGCGTCAGACGACGCAGAACTGGCGTTGCGCGTCTTCACCTCCGTCCTCTTTGAAGGCGCTAGACTGCTCCAAGAGGACGTCGCCGCCAACGCTCAACTGGTCGACCTCGGCCTTACACGCGCGCTGGGTTTTCCCGAAAAGAAGGGGGGAGCCTTCTACTGGGCGCTTTCCGCCGGTCTCAACGACATACTGCGCCTGGCGGAAAACTTCAAATCACTAGGTCAACGCTTCAACCCGCCAAAACTACTGATAGACTTAGCGTCGGTATAAAACCGCTACTACTAGAGCGCCGTCAAGCGCTAGACCACATATCTATTATTCCGCTACGCGACTATGATGACGTCGTAAAAATTCTTGAAAAATTTCCTGCTTTTTTGTCCTTATAAAATCGACGTCGGTCGATCTTTTTTTCAACTTTTACTTTTTTCCTGGTTCTAAGGGGGCAATTTTCTGCTATTATATTCATAGCCTTGACTCAATTTTTCTCACCCCCCCCTGCTCAGAGCCTCCTGCGCCTAAATTATTGTGCTGGAGACGTTTGAATAACGACTTGGTCGCTCTGTGCGCCATCTCTTGAGACGAAGTCGCTAGTCTCGCTCGCGTTCGCGCCGCGTCTATTGACACGCGCGCTTGACCTTTCCTCCCACATGACAATGACGCTCGAACGAACTGGCTATACCCCGACGCAAGCGCAACTGCGTTTGCGCAAGCTCATACGCGAAAAAACGCGCGTGCTCGCCTACGGCGGCTCACGGTCCGGCAAGACCTTTGAGTTCTGCCACGCGCTGACCGTCCTCGCGTTGCGTTACGGCGGGCGTTATGCGGTTTTTCGTCGTTATTTCAACTCGGTTCGTAACTCCGTCTTTGACGACACCTTTCCGAAAATGCTGGAATTATCCTTCCCCGGTCTGGCATACAAACGCAATCTTTCCGACGCAAAGATTCAGTTGCCCTGTAACGGCGCGGAATTCTGGTTCGTCGGTCTGGACGACCAACGCCGGGTTGAACGGATTCTCGGTCGTGAATACGCGTCCGTCTACTTCAACGAATGCTCGGAAATCGCGTACGATTCCGTCGAAGTGGCCGTGACGCGTCTGGCTCAACGTCGGTACGACGCAAAGGGTCAGCTCCTACGCAATCGCGCCTTCTTCGACTGCAATCCGCCCGGGAAATCGCACTGGACCTATAAGCTCTTTATCCAGGGAATTAGTCCTAGTACGCGTAAGGCGCTAGAGAACTTCGAACAGTACGGCGCCATTCAAATCAATCCGATAGATAATCAGGCGAACCTGCCCTGCGGATACCTCGAAAACACCCTCGCCACTGGTTCGGAAAGAATGAAGAAACGCTTCCTCTACGGGGAATTCGCCAACGACCTCGAGGGCGCGCTCTGGAAGCAGGAGGTCATCGATCAGTATCGCGAAACCATGGCGCCGAACGACTTAGAGCGCGTCGTCGTTGCGGTCGACCCGGCGGTGACCGCAAACTGCCATAGCGACGCGACCGGTATTGTCGTGGCGGGACGTAAGCGCCTGCCAAACGGCGTGAATCAGCTCTATGTCCTGGAAGACCTCTCACGCGTGGCGCCCCCGGAAGAATGGACCGCCGCTACGGTGCAGGCGTACCACCGCTGGCAAGCGGACGCGGTCGTCGCGGAAGTCAATCAGGGCGGGGACTTAGTCGTCAATGCGCTCCGACAAGTCGACCCCTTTTTGCCGGTCAAAAAGGTGCGCGCAACGCGCGGTAAGATCCTGCGCGCCGAACCGATCTCCATTCTGTACCAGCAGGGACGCGTCAGTCACGTCGGCGCCTTTCCCGCGTTAGAAGAGGAGATGACAAGCTACGCGGGCGTAACTACGCCCAACCAGACCGTCGACCGACTCGACGCGCTCGTCTGGGCTATGACCGACCTGACCGATTATCATGGCGAATGCTCCGGAGGTCTGATCGTCTTTTAGCAATAAATACAAAATAATAACACGTTAATTAATCGTCGTTTAACTACGTACTTTTTAAAATTGATTCAATAAGCCTTTATTTAACAACCGTTTATTTACTATTCGTTTCAACTGTAACTTTTGTAACGTAAACGCGCGCTAGAAATAGCAACGTTTGGAATTGCTAACAGGCGTGAGTGTTTGCCTCAGACGCGCGTATGCGAACCTATCTAGCTCGTGACATTCCACGGAAAAGGAATGCCTCGGTACGCTGCCTTCACCATTTAAAGGGACTGCTATGGATAAAATTAATACGCAAAACACGCGCAACGATAACGCGCGCCCTGACCTGTGCAACTCCAATAACGTCGACGTCGCCATGCGCGAACAGACCGATTCGGAACTTCCACGCTCCTGGCGCGGGGTCAAAAAATTCACGCGCGTCGACGACGAACAGCTCCGACGCCACATGCCGCTGCTTAATAGACTTGTGAGCGTAAACGCGTACGGTTCCGAACTTACCTACGACGAAAAAATAGCCGCCGGCGCTTTCGGGCTGGCCGTCGCGCTGGAACGATACAAACCCGAAAAAGGAGTCGCGCTCGTACATTGGCTCGCCTTTCAGGCTGACAAAGCGATCCGCGACGAAGTCAGAGCGCACCGCGTCATGCGACGAAACGAAAGATTCTTCGACGATAATACCCCGGAACCGATCGACCAACGCGCCAACGAAATCGATATCTTAGAGGAAAAAGAGGACAAGGAAAAACAAATCGCCGTCATGCGTCAGGCGCTCGAAAAACTACAGCCACGCGCAAAACGCGTGATTAACGCGCTATATTTCCAAGGCAAAACCCAGTCGGAAGTCGCAAAGATGGAGCATACCTCCCAGTCCTGGATTAGCAAAGTCGCCATCAACGCCCTGACGACCTTGCGTGAAGAAATGCAACGTCTCCTCGAACGCGACGCCAAACAACGGCAATTCGCTTAAGTGATCTCGAACACGATACCTATCAACAAACGAGTGTGAGTATGTACAAACCGATCTCTTTAATTCTCTCGGCGTTAGCAATATTAACGCCCTGGCGCCTACCGGACGCTTGCGCACAAACGGCGCGCGCAAATTACGTCTATGTGGAAGGTCCCAACGCTCAACGCGCCGCGGTCGAATGCGATCGCATAATCGCAGAGCTACACAAACGTTACGGCGCTCCGCAGGTCTGGCGCGCCTTTCCGGTTAAGTTCAAACCGCCAGTCGATCGCGCCATCGCCGGATACACGCGATATTCCCAACCCGACGTTATGGAAGTCGTGGTCTATCAGCCGCTTGAGGAAGCGCTCGGCGCCACTCTCGACCACGAGCTCACCCACGCGTTCTTCTTTTACTACCTCAACTCGAACTTTGACCTGTTTCTCAACGAGGGTCTGGCGCAAAACAGCGAAAAGAAAACGCGCCAGACCCTGCGCAACGGCGTCTACCTGCGCGCCAAACAGGGACGACTCAAGCCGCTGGAGCAACTTTACGGCGCGAATCAGTACGATCCGGAAATGGCGCTCTATGCTCAAAGCTTTAGCGTCGTTGACTTTCTCATCGCACGCGCGGGCTCAAAGTGGTTCGCCGCCTTTGTGACCGAGGCAAACGCAAGACCCGATCTGTTCGACAATGCGCTCATGCGATTCTATAACTATCGCAATCTCAACGCATTAGAAGACGCATGGCGTCAATACCTCGCGCAAGGACAAGATCGCCGACGTACCGCCGCCGTGCGCTAACCTTTCGTCCTGCGTCTTTTTTCTCCAAACCCTATCCCGCTTTATAGAAGGAATTACTATGCCGTCAAAACTTACGCTCACACTACGCGACGTCACGTTCGCTCTGGCCGCTATCTTACTGACCGTTCTGACCGTCGGCACGGCGCGCGCAAACGTTCAAGCGCCCAACCTCCTGCCGGCAAAGGACGTCGTGGTCGTCTACCCCGCCTCGGCAACCTCGAAAGAGCCGATCGCTCTGAATTTCAACCCGCCTACGCTGGAAACTCAGCCCCCTATCGACGTGGAAACGCCTCTGGGACAAGTGCGCGCCGTAATCAATTCCCTCAATGAAATCGCTGACAAACAGACCGAAATCCTTGAACAAATCAACGCGCTCAACCTGCGTATCGACTCGCTTTACGCTAGCGATGGACTCGACGCGCAGGCCGATGACGACCCCACGAGCATACCGTCGTTCGACACAAAAGATCCAAACGAACGACGTCACGCGCCCGCCATGCCACAAATCATCAACGATTCTAACCCCTGGCGACCGATCGCGCTCTTCGTTACGACGCTGGCGCTCCTGGTAATCATGAACCGACTCGCCAAACGTCTCGACGACGCGCTCGCGACCGCTAAAAAGGCGCGTCGCGCTAAATTCAACGCTCAACCGCTCGAATAACTTATAAAATGGCAACGATTTACTTCTCAAATTCCGATCCCTCCGGCGTCGGCTCTATGCGCGAGGCGCTCGCACAGGCGCAAGACGGAGACTGCGTTACGCCCGACCCAAACGTCTTCCCCCACGGTGAGACGATCGTAGTAACGCTCAACTCCCCCGTCACGATCACCAGTTCGCTAACCCTCGACGCCGGAGCATATCGTCTGCGTATCACAAGCGCTAGCAATAGTTACCTACTGCGCACCTCTGG
>JAUNMR010000038.1:20120-30796 GCA_030537455.1 Planctomycetia bacterium
CTTGTGGACGTCACGCCGTCGACCGCCGGATTCCTTGCGCCGCCGCCCGACGATCTCTCTACCCTATCAGGAGTCTTACCCTGGCAGAACTGGAACTTTAGACTCGCCGAAAACTCGCCCTATCGAACCGGCGCTAACCTCGAGGCTCAAACGCGTTACGACCTCGACGGTATGCCGCGTCGACGTGCGCAAGATTCCTACGCCGACGCCGCGCTAGGCGCCTATGAATACCAACCTTACGACGCATACTGGATCGGTCGCGACGCCCTGGGACAAACCGTTGCCACGCCAAGATTTAATGCGCCCGAGGGCTGGGCGACGTCGCCAAACGCTCAGGCTAGCAATCTGGTCGAGCCGCCGCAAGGGCGTGTGCTCGTCCTTGAGTCTGCGCAGTTTAACGACGCGCCGACTAATCTTCAGAGCGTCGACCTCCTCGGCGCTAAAAACGTTCTTTGCGCCGACGAAACGGCAGACGCGTCTGTTCAATTACGCCTGGGCGTCGGCGCTCAATGGCGTGGCGTCGCGTGCGCCCCTAGTCGCGCTGAACTAGCGCGCTACGCAGTCGCCACGCTCCCGGGACATTCCCTTACGACACTTAACTTGCACCAGAACGCGCGCTGTGTCCTCACGTCCAACGCACTGGTCGAAAGCCTCGTGGCTGAGGAAAACGCAACGCTCCAACTGCAAGGGGTCGACCGCGTCCTGTGCATTCAAAGCGTTTCAGCACAAAATCTTACCGTATCGCTCGCCGACGACGACTCCTCGGGCTTTCTGTCGCTCTACAACGACGAGCAGCGCGCGGCGTTCCAGCTGGTCGACGTCGATTATGCGCAGTTTGTCGCGCCGGTTACGCAGTTTACCGCCGAGGCAAGTCAAATCGACAGCGTCTGGCTGCGCTGGACGTCAACTTCTACGCAACTCAATTCCCTACTGCAGTTGCGCCAAGACGGACAATGGCGACAGCTCACCGCGCAGCCGACCTGCGAATGGGACGAAGAAAACCAACTCGCGCATTATCGTCTGCAACTCGACATGCCCAAAGGGCGCGTGCAGTTCCGTCTCTTCGACGGGCTAAATCTCTTCTACGACGACGCTTGGACCGTGCGCGGCGTGCAGTTCAAGGCGCTCGCCATTGCCGTGCCCGCGGCGCAACCGCAAACACATTGGGAGGTTATCACTCAATTGGCTACCACGTCGACTACCGTCATGGTCGGGCAAGCCGTTACCATACTTGCGCGACTCTACGACGCCTTTAATCAAGAGGATTGCCTATTAAATACCGGAGATAATATCGTCTCGGTGCGATATACCTGCTATCGCAACGTCAACGGCGTCTTTGGCGACCTGCTCGAACCGGTCGAAGGACACGACGACGTCGAAGTCGATACCGACGCAATCCTCGAAGCAATACAGACTTCCGACGCCTGGACCGCCGACGAAACTGGATATAACTTTGTTCTGACTCCCGACACAAGAGAACACGACCTCTTTGACAAAAAGGGCGAATATCAAATCAAGGCGACCGTCGCGCTAAGACAGGGCAATCCCATTGTCTTCTACGTCCCGATTTCCGTGGAAGACCGTTCCAACTATTAATCCGTAACTCTCGTCGTTTCAAAAGTAAGGTAAAATACCCCATGTCAAACAACTCCAAGATCACAGTCAAATCATACTCCAAATCCTTTCTCACGCGCAAACTCCTCTACCTGGAGGACGGAACGCTCAAACTCTACGAAACGCCGGTGAGCGTCACTTTTGAACAACTCATTGAGATGTTCCAACGTGACAAAAAAATCACGCTCGACCTCAAAACCGGACAAGCACAACCTTTGCCCGTGGCGATTGTCGAGCAAGAGGTTCAATCACAATGCGAAACTGACGACGTCGCCACACAAACCGACGCCTGCGAGAACGACTCCGCGGAACTGATCAGCGACGCAGAAGACACAAACGTCTCAAAAGACGCCGACGATACGCACGAAGCCAACGTGACTGAACCGAATGACGACGCGCCGGTGGACACGAACAACCACGACGAAGAACCGACCAGCGCTCAGATAACGAACGATACGACCGAAACGCTGTGTGAAAACTCCAGCGACGTCGAGGAACAAAGCGACCTCGCCAGCGAATCGACGCAGAATAACGACGTACAACCCCCCGACACATCGGGGCAAAGCGTCGCGACTCAAGCGTCTAAAACCGACGACGACGCCACAAAGAAACAAGAGTAACCTTCAAGCTTAACAAATTCGTCTATATTCTTTAAGAACGTTACATATTATAGAATGACCACTGTTTTATCTCTTGACAATCCTGCGTCGCTCGCGCGTGCGGACGCCTATTTCAAAACTCGTCTACGCGCCGCGCAATGGTTTACGCTCGACCACGACCAGCGCGCCGCGCTACTGGACTACGCCGCCGCTATTATTGACGCTAACTTTACGCTACGACGCGACTTAGAACTAACCGAGCGAAGCGTCGTGACCGCGTGTGCGCTCACGATAGAGCTAGCGATCTACGAAGAAGCGTTATGGCTAACCTGCGAACAGGAACAAACTTGTGCGCGACTCAACGCGCTGGGCGTAACGCGCGCGCAAATTGGAACGCTTAACGTCGAACTAACCGACCAGCTACGTTCCACCGCGCTAGCGCCTGCCGCATCCGCGCTACTGGTAAAATACGCAGAAAAACTAGAAAACGCCAACGGCTCGTTTACATCCACCCCGTTGGCGTTGTAAATCACAGTCTTCAACTTCCTAGGAACGCACATGCAAATTGTCTATAAACCGCTATCGGAAATCGCGCCTTACGAGAATAACCCGCGAAATCTAGAAAACGCCGTCGACGCAGTCGCGGAGTCGATCCGTCAGTTCGGGTTCAATCAGCCGATTGTACTGGACCAGCAGAACGTCGTTGTCTGCGGACATACGCGTCTGCAAGCGGCGCTCAAACTTGGACTTAAAGACGCGCCCTGCGTTATGGTCGAGAACCTCACGCCACAACAGGTCAAAGCCTATCGCCTGCTCGACAATAAACTCCACGAGAAAACGACTTGGAACCTCGAGCGCCTTCAAACGGAACTGGAGCGCTTCAATTTCGACTTTGAACCGTTCGACGTTGACTTTAAAAGCGACCTGGAAAGGTTCAATCCCTGCGGTAGCAACGACAATCTCCCGAGCGCGTTTAACGAAGACTTTCTCGAAGTCCAGGTCAAGCCGCACAAAGACGACGAGGAACTCTCGGTCGACGTCGAAAAGAGCACAAAAGCGACCTTTCAGCTCATTGTCCAGTGTCCCGACGAGGTCACGCAAGCGCAATTATACGAAGAGTTACGCGACCAAGGATACCAAGTTAAAATCTGCAACCTATGACTACGCGCATATTAACGCTCACAAGTGAGCCGCACGACTGCTACCGCGTCGCATGTGTCGCCGGAATACTAGACGCGCCGGTACAACGCCAAGTCGTTAGAACGATTCAATTTGAAGAACCGCCTAAACCAGAGGAGCCTTGGAAGATCGGCGCTATCCTCGGACCGTCCGGAGCCGGTAAGACCGCCGTGGCAAACGCGCTCTATCGCGACGCGTTTCGACCGGATGGGAATCGACCATGGAAGAAGGGCGGCGCGCTCATCGAGCAGTTCGACGAAATACCGGTAGAAAAGATCTTCGAAGCGCTCAACGCCGTCGGTCTGTGCGCCCCTACGCTGTGGCTACAAGAGATCGAAACGCTCAGTACCGGAGAACGTTTTCGCGCGGAACTGGCGCGAGCATTACTCCTATCGACGCATGAACTCGTCGTTTTCGACGAATTTGCAAACTACGTCGACCGCGTCGCCGCACAAAATATCGCGCGGTCGTTGCGCAAAGCCTTTGATCACAATCTCTTCCCGCAACGTAAACTACTGGTCGTGTCATGTCGCTACGACTTCTGCGAGGCGCTCCAACCGGACTGGACGCTAGACTTAGCGACCGGCGCGCTACAGCGAGGGCGGCTTCGGCCCCAGCCGCTTACCGTCTACGTTCGACGCGCCGACCGCGCTGTGTGGCGATATTTTAAGCGTTTTCACTATTTGAGCGGCGATTTGAATCGCGCGTCTCAGGTCTATGTCGCGACTGCAATGGAGCCGCGCGACTTTGGACCGCCACGCGAAACCATGCTTGCCTGCGCCGCTATACTGCAAGTAGAGGGGCAGCGTGGACAAAGACGCGTGCACCGACTCGTGGTTCAGCCGAACTATCAAGGGCTCGGCGTCGGCGGCGCCTTTCTCGACGAGTTGGCGCGACTGCAAGCGCGTCAGGGCTATCGGCTCAATATCGTGACCGGTCATCGCGCCTTTGTGAAACGACTGGAGCGCTCGAAACTATGGCGACTGCGCGCGTTCTACCCTCACGGTCGGCTCCAGCGTCACAAGGGCAAGCCGTCGAGGGGGTCGTTCGGGCGAGCGGTGGCGTCCTTCTATTACATCGGCGAACCGCGTTGTACAAGTGAACCGATGCGTACGGCAGGACGTCACGCAACGACGGACAAAGAGCGTAACGTTTGAACTTTACTAAATTTAGATTCAGATCGCACGCGGTTGTGCGATCGACCTCACGGACGCGGGTACAAGCGTCCGACAACAACACTAGGAGAGACCTATGACAAACCGAACCCACAAACGCTGGGCGCCACGCGCGATTTGCGCCGCGGTTATGGCGTGTGCCGCGCTAATAACAGGCGTCGCCAACGCTGAGCCGGAGCTCTTAGCGTTCACCTACCGCAGTCCGGGGGTATGCACCCCGTGCGATCGTGCTCGACCGATCCTCATCAGAATGAGAATCGACTATCCGATCCAGTACTACTACGTAGAGGAGCCGACGCACCAATCCTTTGCCAAGCAATGGCGAGTCGACCGTTACCCGACCTTTATCTTTGTGGACAAAATCGGCGCGCACATGCGCGAGCTGGCAAGATGGTCTGGCTCAGAACGACTCGAAGAGCGCATTCGCGCGCTCTTTGCACAATTCCAGAGCCAGGCGCGAGTACGACCGGGAGCGCCGAGCGGACCGCGTCCAATTGTGCCCGAGGTCAAACCGCCGAAGCCGCGCCCCCATCTGCCCCCTACTCCACCGCGCAAGACGCCGCCGAAACCAAGAACGCCGCAAAAACAAGGTCCAAAACCGACTCGTGTCTAGTCTTACAACAAGGTTCCACCGCGCAAATTCTCCCTGAACATGTCGCATAAGACAAGCCGCAAGTAACAAATGTGCGCGTTGAGACTCAAACCTTCGAACCCTGACGAAACGTTAACGCTATCCACGTTGACGTTTCGTCTTTTGTATATCGTAACCTCTGACGCGATAAATAAAAAGAATGACGACAATCCTGAACAAAAGAGCAGATAAAAAAAGAACAAAGCCACTACGTCGACTAAAATAGAAATAAAGCCGCGTCGTGACTTCGTACCGAAAGTATGTGAGAAACGTGCGAAAAAAAAATAAGAGAACGCCGAACTGCCGCTATCGCTAGCGACGCCCTCGCCACAGGGATAAATGCAATAGTAGCAGTCGGCGCCCTCTTATTCGGCTTCTACAACCAAAGGCAGAAGGCGACGTCCGCTAGAATTGATTATTTAGTAACCGACCCTAAGGTCGAGTGGCGAGAGTCACTAAATCAACCCCAGACGTTTGACGTCGTTCTCTAAACGGCGCATACCGCGCCCCAACGTTTCTGTTGTTCTCCTAAATAGTTACGCGCTAACTCGCGCGTTCAACATGTTTGTATTGTACCTTTGACTAACTATTTTGTCAAGTTCTAAGCGACATTTTCTTGCAACATCTCCACCGCCCAACGCGCTGAAATAGCCGAGCGAAAACATAGCGCTAAACTCTGCGCACAAAACACACAACTCCGACTCGCGACACAAGACGCTGACCGGAGTTGTTTTATTTCAACGACACAAAAGCGATGTGAAAGGATTTACATCATCATACCGCCGCCCATCATGCCGCCGCCCATCATACCGCCGGTATTGGAATCGTCGTAGCGACTCAGTTCACGCGCGTCTTCTTTCACTTCGCGAATCTGCAACAGACCGTTGGGTTCAAGGAGCAGGATCTTACCGGGCGAACGATAATCCGAACCGGAAATCTTAACGCCACCGAGCGCGTCGGCTACGGTTTCGTCAGAAACGTGATTCACCGACTTCTTATTATTCTTACTCTTGCCCTTGCCGGTGGCGTTGCCCATCATCATATCAGCGGACATACCGCCCTGGACGTTAATCGGGTTGTGCGACTGATTATAGAAGTTCGCAACCGCGCCACGACGCAGACGCTGACCTTTCACGATCGATTCGGAGGCGGACTCCGCGTCGAAGTAGATCGAGGAGAGCGCGATCACAGGCTCCGAGCCGGCGCGCGCGGGCGCTTCGACGGTTTCGGCAAAGACGCGCGCGTCAGCGCCGAGCGCCACGGGGTTAGAGGGATCGCTGAAGTCCGATTCGATAAAGCGCTGTTCTAGCGTTGCGGGGTCTTCCACAAAGCGTTCTTCCACGCCGTAGTTCGGATTCGCCAGGATCAGCTTAACGCGATACACATAGGTGGTATCGGGCTCAACTTCGAAGTCAAAGAAGCGGAACAGGTAATAGTCGACGGTGGTCGCCTGTTGAATACGCATACGCGAAGCGTTAATGGCGTTCTGGTTCACGAGCCAGGAGTTGCCGGCGCCGCCGACGCCGTCCACGCCAGCGCCCATGCCAACGCCTATGCCGCTACTGCCGCCCATACCGGCGTCCATACTCATATTCATACCCAGACCGGCGCTCATACGCGAGCCGCCGGCGGCGACGTCAGCAAACGGGTCGCGAGAGAGCAGCTCGTCTTCGCTCATCTGACTCATGGCGTCTTGAAGTTGCGCCCATTCTTTCAGCTCGTCAGACTGAATCGCGATCTGTTCCGTGGAGTTCAGCGGAATATTCGGGAGGTTCGCGATTTCTTCGCCGAACGGTTTATTCGCCATTGGCGGGGGGGACATCGCCATTGGGGGGAAGTTCGATACGGTCGGAGCGAGGTAGTTATAGCCGACCTGATCGGAACCGACGCCGGACCATAGGTTGTTTTCACGTTTAATCGCGCGAATGACGTCGATCGGTTTCCAGTCGATGGAGCCGGAGGCAGAGACGACCCCGCGTTCGAGTTTGTAGTACACATAACGAGGTTGGTCGCGAGTGTCGTCAAGATACTGCGCGTCGCCGAACGCGTCGTTATAGGCGGTCTGCTGTTTACGAATCGGAATCGAGCCGGTCACGGTGATCCACTGACGACCTTTCAGTTCACCGCCGTTGCCGCCCATACCGCCGCTCATACCGCCCATACCGGCGGCGCCCATCGCGCCTGCGCCAATGCCGCCGCCCATACCAGCGCCAGCGCCGGTATTAGAAGCAGAGATCTCGTTGTACATAATCGCGCCGATACAAGCGCGAGCGCGCAAGTTCTCTAGTGGCAACGGTTTAATACTCGGACGTTTCGTCTTATCGGGAAATAGAGACTGTTCCCAGCGCACCGGCGTCTCGTACATATTGACTTTAACGCTACTCTTAATGAGTTCGGCGTATTTGTCATATTGGAAGACGTCGACCGCTTCGTCGTATTCTTTCGGGGTGACCTTGCTATTTTTAATCGTCTCGTCCGCACGAGAGGCAGATTGACTGATCTCATCCGCGGTGATCGTAAAGGGCTTCAGACCGGAACCCATCGCCAGCAGACCGCCAAAGAGCAGGACAGCCACTGCGATTCCGACCTTTTCGCCATGAAGCAGAAGGAAGCCGTATTCGGAGGAGGAAGAGCTCTTCTTCTTTTTAGACTTAGCGCCCTTCTTTTGTTTCGCTTCAGCGCTACGTTGCGCCTTCTCTTCTTTTTCACGCGCTTTACGCTCGGCCTTTGCCGCTTTATCTTCTTTTGCTTTCGCGCACATGGCGACCTCAAATATATCGTCGTAAGTTAATCAATCTTTACAGAAGAGGCTCGAAGAGGAACAACTATTCTTCCTCGTCGGAGGAATCGGTCGTCGCCGCAGCGTCGCTCGTACCGCTCGTGTCGCTATCGTTAGAGTCGCTGTCGCTGGAATCGGTCGTGTCGTCCACGTCGCTAGCGTCGCTTGCGTCGCGTGCGTCGCGTGCGCGAGCGGAGTCGCGCGCCTCACCGTCTTCGGTCGCCCCTTGCGCGTGAGCGAGAATCGCTTCCGCCTGAGCGTCGGACTCTTCCGCCGCCGCGCCGGTCGCGAAGTTCGCTTCGTTCGGCTCGTTGTAAATATTGATAATACCGTAGATCTCAACACGGATTGCGTCAACGCCGTATTCTGACTGACCCATTTCCGTACGACCAATCTCTACGCCGCCCATATTATCGCCCATACCGCCGCCCATGGCGTCCATGGCGCCGCGAGAGTTACGACCGCCAGAGGCGCCGCCGGAAGCGCCGCCGCCAAACATGTCCATGCCGCCGCCCATCATGCCCATGGCGCTATCGCCGGTACTTTGCATAGAGACAGGAATCGGCATAACGAACGGAACGTTATTGTCTGGGCAAACGCGAACGTGTTTGACGTCAATTGGCATCGAACTATTCGCGCAGGAGGTCAACAGGTCGGGGATATGACGTTGGTCGATCGCCAACTTCAAGCAGACCGGCATCTTATTGAATTCGGCAAAGGGAGGCTTATCATCGGGCATCAGGGGCTTGTCTTCTTCCCCGATATAGCGTCCCAGGACAATCTTGGTGAGAGCTTGCTCTTCTTCGGTGGAGCCGAGAGACAGACCGCCGCCAGAAGCGCCGGCTGACGCCGACGACGTCATCATCATATCAGCGGAACCCATGCCCATGAGGTCGTTCGATTGCGCGCTCTTACCGGTCAGATCGCCGATTGTGGTTTTGAGCGTGAGCCATTCGGTCGCTGCATTTTGACCAATGAGCATTTGCTCGACGCACTTCACCGGCGCTTTTGCGATATTATCGGGGTAATCCTTATTCGTCTCGGCGATCACGCGAATGAGCGCCTCATAGACCCAGAGGGTCTCCTGAGCGTACCAGACTTCGATCGACTGAGGACGCGCGGCGGTTTGATCCCATGTGGGCAGCGAATAGACTTCCGGCTCGGGCCAATCGACGTTGCCGACAATGCGACGTCGTTCTTTATACGGGGGCAGACCGGGGAACACTTTCTGCGACCAAGACGGGTCATCGACCATCGCGCCGCCGCCGCCGCCCATACTATCGCCAGCCATCGAGCCGCCCATACCGCTACTGGAGCGCATCGACGTAGCGCCGCCGGAACGACCGCCGGTCATACCGCCGCTAGAACGAGCGCTACCCATGCCGCTTCCCATTGTGGAGGCGCCCATACCGGAACCGCCCATTCCGCCCATGCCGCCCATGCCGGTATTACCGGCAACGCCAGCGAGCAGCGGTTCTAGGGTAGTTCCAGGGATTTGTTCCAGCGCGGGGTCATATCCGTTGCCGGGAATCGCGCCGACGGAGAAGCCGCCCGATTCGAGACCGCCGAGCGAACCGCCGCGTGCGCCGCCTGGACCGTCCATACCGCCGCCCAGTGCCGCGCCGCCCATTGCGCCGCCTGCTGCGCTACCGCCCATCATGGCTCCGCCGCCCATACCGCCGCCGCTATCGGCTTGAGTGAGCGCTTGAACGATCTGCGACAAATCGTTCTGCTGAACGCCATAGATAATGTAGGACTTAGGATCCATCATCCAGGGGTCGACGTCTTGCCAGTAGGGCTCTGGGTCTTTGGCGAGCAGTTCCGCGTTTAGCGCGCTATCGTCAAGCACGCTCACGAGGTCTTCTTTCACGTCATAAAGGTAGATTTGCGACAGCGCCGAGCTTTCGTCGTCGGGCGTGGAGTGAATGCCAATGTAGTAATATTCGTTACCGTCGGCGTCGCGCGCGACATAGACCGGCCAGAAGCGTTCGTCATCGGAGTTAAAACCGATGCTTTGCATCTCGTTCTTTTTCAGGAGCTTATAGCAACGCACCTGGCAACGGCGACGATTAATCTCCTTAAGAAGGTCAGGCAGGTGATTCGCGATAAAGAAACCGTAGTCTTCCAAGAGGTAAGGCTTGCCGACGCCGATTGGGTCGCGGAATTTCAGCTGATTCTCCACAAGATCGAGGAATTCACGAGACAACTGGCGAGGCCAGCGGTTACGGATCTTCTGATCGTTGTACATTAGCTGCCAGGCGGCGAACACGTTGTCCGCCAGAACGCCGGTTTCTGCTTTAATTGCTTTGATCGTCGTATCGTTCGGATGTTTCTTATTGCCCGCGATGGTATCGACCTCGCTCTTGGCCGCGGTGAGAGCCTCGGTCTTCTCGTTGTAGGCCTTGGTTAATTTCCCTTTGGCCAGGAACGTGAAGACGAAGACTAGCAGAACCAAGATCGGAAGAACGATCCAAAAGTAATATTTCTTCAGATCTTCCGGTTTAAAACCGCCTTTAGCTTTTGCCATATCTCTTGCCTTTATGACCCGGGGGGGCGATGTAAAAGTCGCGCTGACCTCGGGCGTCGTCGCGGCGTTCAACGTTCGAAAGACGCGTCGAACGCTAAGACGCTAAATAGTTCGATTTATCTGTTAATTTGACATTAGAGCCAAAGTCTGTTCATTCCTGAGCGTCGGCGTC
>JAUNMR010000070.1 GCA_030537455.1 Planctomycetia bacterium
AGCGTGTGGTTGTTTTAGTCTGTGGATCAGCTAGGCGTAAACATAGTCGTTGGAACGCGAAATCGGCTGGTTCATTCTATCCGTGGGCTTCAACCAAGCGTATAATAACATAACGGCGTCCTTAAGAGGACGTCAGCTGGACTATTCACTGTCAGGGGGAGTTATGAAACTGGTTCTGGTTCCTGACAGGTTATTTTGGGGGTATGCGTCTTTGGCATTGGCGTCTAATCTGTCGAGGTTAGTGGTTTTTTTAAGAAATTTCTTGTCAAACTACTTTTAAATATAGCTAAACATGTTATAATAACGCTTAGCTTCGTCGGCGCCTGGGAGGCGTTGGCGTGGATGAATAGAGTTAATGGACAGTTCAGGAAAGGGTTTAGCCGTGCGAGAGCATAGACCAATTACGATTGTATCTCTTGCGCTTTTTGCGTTAGGGTGGGCGACGTGTTTTTATCTCACTGGGAAATCGAGCGTTTGTTCAGCTGCCGACGTCGCTTCGAGTGTGCGAGGCAAGGGGTGGAGCGACCTCAAGCCGATCGTAGTAGACGCTCAACCGGACAAAGACGTACATATTACTTCTGAGTGGAAGCTCTTCCTTGTCGGAACGAGTACGTATGTCAATATGGACGGAAGGTATGACCTGGTTTATACCGTCAAGGACGTGGAGGCGCTCAAGAATCGATTTATACAGCTGGGCGTACCGGAGAAAAATATTACAGTTTTAACGTCGAAACGTCACGGAAAATGGCGGTCGGAGCAAAAGAATATTCAGGAGGCGTTTGAGAATTTCATTGCAAATTTGGATAGTTCCGACTATGTCTTTGTCTATCTGTCCGGTCATGGCTTTTGGTTCAACGACGATGAGACCGGTTATTATGCCCCCATGGATCTCGACCTGAACGATATTCGCGGTACGTGCGTGTCTATCGACGATATGATCGAAGCGCTTCGTAATAGTGCGGCGACTTTTAAGTGGATGACGACCGACGCGTGCCGAAACGATCCGCGTTATAAGTCGAAAGGTAGGGAATGGACGTTCAATGAGGCTACTGCGAGCGTGTATTTCATGGAAAACCTGGATCTATCCGACGATTTTGTCTTTTTGCAGAGCTGCTCCAACGGACAACGCTCCAAGGAGTCCTACTTGTTGGAGCAGGGACTCCTGACCTACGCGCTTCTAGAGGCGTTGCAATGTGAGGATAACCCAGCGGCGCCATACGCTTCGGGGGAATTGGAGTTTGGCGATTTGATACGCTACGTTCAAATGCGTACGAACGATCTTGCGCACATACATCATGACTACGACCGTTACCATGAACAAACGCCCCGCGTTACGTGCGGTCAGATTCCGCGTTTTACGCTACTAACCAACCTCCGCCACAGTGATCTCGCTCGGTCACATCGGCAGTTAATTGAAGCGTCTCAGAATGACGTCGAGCTCACGCTTCACGAACAAGAGACCGAAGACTGTTGTGACAATGCTCCGTTGTTGCTTTCGGGAGAGTCGGAAACGTTGGGTTCTACTTCCAGTTTCGATTCCGGGACGCCTTCGACTTTAGGTACGAGCGGTATTAATGCGGGCGAACTTTTGACTCAGACGATTGCTGGGGTTAAGGTCAACTTCCGCTGGATCCCAGCCGGTACGTTCCTAATAGATAGTCCTGAGAGCGAGCAAGAGCCTAAGGGCGACCAGATCCAACGTAGCGTGGAGCTATCGCAAGGCTTTTGGATCGCAGAGACAGAGACGACTCAGGAACTATGGCAGGCGGTGACGGGCAATAACCCTAGCTATTTTCAAGAATCCAATCAGGCTCCGGTCGATAGCGTCTCTTGGAATGACTGTCAAGACTTTGTTGAAAAACTCAATAGTAACTACGGTTGTATATTGCCGTTCGGTTACAGATACTCCTTGCCAACGGAAGCACAGTGGGAATACGCATGTAGGGCTGGGACGTCAACGCTTTTTAGCTTTGGCTCAACGTTAAACGGTGACAAAGCAAATTGTGACGGACGCAAACCGTATGGCACAAGCGTTCAAGGTCAGAGCCGATTTGAAACCTCGCCCGTGAAGAGCTACGAACCGAACGCCTGGGGGGTGTACGACATGCACGGAAACGTGCGGGAATGGTGCGCCTCAATGAGTTCAACTGTTGAGAAATCGAAGAGTTACAATCGCGTTCTGCGTGGCGGCTCATGGCGCAACTGCGCCGCTGAATGTCAGGCTACGTCCAGTTGCGTGAAAAAATGCTGACCTCAGTAGCTATTGCGACGGATTTCGACTTGCCATAGTTTTAGAACCTCCGACTCAAACCACTAAAACCGAAGACGCTAGGTCGGCGCGCGAGTATCCTAATGGCGATGAACCGGAAGCAAGGCGTGAGGGGGGCGCGCTCAAGACGCTCACGATTGCGGGGGTTAAGGTCAACTTCCACTGGGCGCCAGCCGGTACGTTCCAGATGGGAAGTCCACAAAGCGAGGAGGATTGTGACGAGGAGCCAATTCTACTGGGATGTACGCTGACCAAGGGGATATTTACTGAGGAAGAAAAGGAAGAAAAGGTGGAGTGTGATGAAGACGAGACACAACATGAAGTCGAACTCACTTATGGTTTCTGGATCGCCGAGACGGAAACGACGCAGGGGTTCTGGCAGGCGGTCATGGGAGATAATCCTAGCTTTTTTAGAGGTTCCAATCTTTTGCCAGTTGATAGCGTTAGTTGGAACGATTGCCAAGTTTTTGTGGATAAGCTCAATAATGATTACCGCGACACATTGCCGAACGGCTATATATTCGCTTTGCCAACCGAGGCACAATGGGAGTACGCCTATCGAGTTGGTGAGTCGACTTGTCTGTTTAACTACGTTGATTCTGTAAAAACATGTGAAGCGAATTACAATTGGGAATACATGCATACGGAACGAGTCAAAAGTTATTGTCCGAACGATTGGGGTTTGTACGATATGCTCGGAAACGTGTATGAATGGTGCGCCGATTGGTACGATAAGGATTATTACACAAACGCCACGGCGTCGAAAGACCCGAAGGGACCTTGTAGCGGCACGACTCGAATTTTGCGCGGCGGATCGTGGCTATGTTGTAGCAGATTCTGCCGCTCGACGGATCGTTTCGACAATGACCCTGACGTGCGCCCCTATGATTTCGGGTTCCGGCTGGTTTTAGTTCCCGACGTCGGCGCCTCCCAGACGAACGTCGCCGACCCGAAGAATGGAACCAACTAGCAGGTAGCGTCGTTCATCCTCGCAACATCGGCTGAGAATGACGACGCTCTGTAATTAATAGGAATTGCCTGCGTAGTAGCGACAGGCGCGCGAAGTCTTTGCCTAGGCGCAGACAAATCGGCTGGCGAATGGAGAGTTCCACATTTAATCCAAATTTCACGCTTTTAAATATGTCCAACCGTGGTACAATGGCACAAAAGAACGCCGACGTTAGGTTAGACGTTGGCGTGAAAGAATTAGGCGTTAATTGACAGTTTAGTTAAAGGAATCAGCCGTGCGAGAGTATAGACAAAAAACAATTGCAACTTTTGTGCTTATTGCGTTAGGATTGTCGACGTGTTTTTATCTCGCAGGGGAACCGAGCGTAGGCGCGGCGGGGCAGAGCGTATCGAGTGTTCGTGGCAAAGGATTGGGGGACGCCAAGCCGATCGTAATTGAGGGAAAGCCGGACGAGGAAGCGCACATTACTTCCGGGTGGAAGCTCTTTCTTGTCGGGGTGAACCGCTATCAGAACATGGAGAAGGACAACGACCTTCACTATGCAGTCAAGGACGTGGAGTCGCTCAAGGCGCGTTTTATTCAGTTAGGGGTTCCTGCTGGGAACATTACAATTCTCACCACCGATTCTCGCGGGTCGTTGATTCCAGAGAAAAAGAATATCGAAGCGGCCTACAATCGTTTTATTGCGAGTCTTAAAGAGGGAGACAGCGCCTTTGTTTATCTGAGTGGTCATGGTTTTCGCTTTGAAAATGACAAACGTACCTATTATGCGCCGCAGGATGTGGTCGTGACGTCCAAAAAGGACGTTGTGGCAACGTCCGTCTCTATTGACGACATGAAAGCCGCGCTCCAGAATAGCGCTGCGAATCTCAAGTGGATGACCGTTGACGCATGTCGTAACGACCCGACGAAATTTATGGACGACGATCCCGCTATGAGTCTTAAAAGTATGGACAAGATTGGCTTAACGAGAAATTTTATCGTCGATTCAGAAGGTCTGCCGTCCACGTTTATTTTTATGCAGGGCTGTGAAGACGGTCAATATTCGATCGAATCGTTAGAGCTAGAGCAAGGTCTTATGACCTACGCCCTTTTAGAAGGACTCCAGTACGACGACAATCCGGTGGATCGCGCTAAGTCGGGCGAGTTAAAACTGGTCGATCTTTTAAGTTATGTTCAGACCCGAACCGAAGAACTTGCGCGTCTGTGTCGCGACAGTTCCGATCGTCCCTGTGTCCAAAAGCCGGCGCTCACCAATGACCGACTACAAAACGTGACCTTTCTGACGAACCTCCGTCACGACGGTCTCACGCCGTCCCAGTGGCAATTAATCGCCTCAGAAGTGGAGAATTTCGAAAAATATCTTGCTGCTAGCGACTTCAGACGCGCGCAACAATCTCTCGCGACGCTTGCGTCCTATTACCCCGAGGGGACGCAGTCGGAGCAATACCAGGAACTCGAGCAGAAACTCGTGGATGCAAAGAAGCGCCAACAGGCTGAAGAATGCTATCAAGAGGCTCAAGTCGCGCTCAGTTCAAAGGAATATGCGGCTGCGAAGTTATTAATAGACGAAGCTATAGCGCTTCATGCCGCTCCTGAATACGATGAATTTCGCGGCGGTCCGCTCACGCGAGGGGTGAAGGCGGCGACGTTCCAAGCAATTGTCGACGTTGCTATTCAAAAAGCGCTGAATTTGAATGAACTTCTCGCTGAATTGGACGAAGAAGCGGCTAAGGCGAATGAGTCAAAAATAGCGTCGTTACAGCATTCGGAGTCCTCAGAAAAACCAATTGTGTCTGACCCTGAGGATGAAGACGCGCCGACCGATCCTAACGATCAAATCACGAACGATCTTATAACCCTCACTATCGCCGGGGTTAAGGTAAACTTCCGCTGGATTCCCGCCGGTAAGTTCCAGATGGGTAGTCCGACGAGCGAGAAATCTCGTAGCTCTAATGAGACGCAACACGAAGTTACGC